>JANWUS010000022.1 GCA_024958715.1 Cyanobium sp. FGCU52
AGATCCGCCTTGGGCGCGCCGGAAAAGCCCGCAAACGTAATTCAGCAAGCCCTACATAGAAGGGCTGCCAGTATTCAGCGCCATACTCGCCAAAGAGGTAGTCGCTCTGATTGATGGAGCAAATGGTCTTGAGGTTGCTGGAGAGTTTTGGCAAAGACTGGGCCAGCGGCACGGAAGTCTGGAGCAATCTCTCCAGCGTTTGGTGAGTCTTGTCGAGAACGCCGAGAAGGTTTGCGGAACCCTGCCGCTGCCGCTCCAGATCGGCCAGGGCCTTGAAGGCGCTGCGGTCCAGCCAGCCGGGAAAAGTATTGTAAGAACAATAAAAGGCTCCGCCAGGTTGCAGAAGCCGACCGGCGAGCTCCAGCAGGGCGGCACGCACTTCGGGGCCGATCCAGCTGACGATGCCGTGGGCCACGGCGTAGTGGAAACCTGGGCCAGGATCGAAGGGCAGGCGGGTATCGGCCGCCGCCAGCTCCAGGAAATCGGCCTCGTGGAAGCTCACATTGCCCAGCCCCAGCTCCGTCGCCAGCCACTGGCTGTGGGCGATATGGCTGGGGTGAAAGTCGATGCCGATGAAGGTGCCTTCCGGATAGGTGGCGGCCAGCAGGCACAGCCCCAGCCCCATGCCGCTGCCCAGCTCCAGGTAGCGAAAGGGGCTCCCCTCGCCAGCACTACGGGGTGGTCGCTGGCGCTGGCTGAGCAGAACGAAGTCGAGCCAGTTGGGGGCCAGCTCGCGGAAGCTATAGCAGCCGTAGGTGAGACCTGTGTAGTACCCACCGCCCCAACCGGCAGAGGCCTGGAGCCGATCGCCAGCAACGGCACAGGCGTTGCTGCCCTTAGTACTGGGGCTGGCGGGTGGGTTCGGATCGGGCGCGCCTGCGGAGGTTGCCGTCGTAGTTGTGAGTTGCGGGGGTGAAACGGCTGAGTCTGAGTTCCTTTTGCGTGCTTCGGGGTTCAGACTGATGGGCCGACCGGCAAAGACCATGGTGCTGCGGTCGGCGAACAGGCCAAAGTCATCCACCCGCCTGATGTCTGCGAAACCCGCGGCCGAAAGAAAAGATGAGAGAAGCTCCTCATTCAAACCGACACAATGGAAGTCATGCTGATCAACCTGGCCACCAAAACATCATGCGCATGATATTATATCTATCCTCAGGAGTTAGAGAATGTTGTTGCGAATACAACTTGCAGAGTGTGCCGAGGTCGGGCACGCTCACCATTAGGCGCCCTTCTGGAGCAAGCACGCGATGCCACTCTTTCAAAGCAGCAGGCAAGGTCGATTGGTAGTCAAGATGCTCTAAGACATGGGAGGCATAAACCTCAGCAAATGTATTGTCTTCAAAACCTGAAAGGTCTTCAGCTTTGCCAATATGGTCGACCCAGGTCTCGGGGACCACGTTCAGGATCTCCCAGCCTTCACGCACCACTGTGCCACCGATGTGCAGTCGTCGAGTCACTGGGTTTGTGAGTCGCAGGGTGAACATGCCTGAAGATAAATCCCCATGCTGATCAGAGGTTCCTAATGGCGAGATTGTCTACTCAATGAAAAGTTAGCGATTTTCCTTCATGGCAGGTGCGACCAGGGGTGTAATGCCGCAGCGATGACTTTCAGTAAAGTTGTGACTCCTGAGCCGCTCTTCAAGCGGTCTGGGGCAATGGTACCGCCGGAGCTGCCATCGGCACCTCTGGCGTCTTGTTGAACCACACCACCTCTGCCTGACGCCAACGGGCGACGTGCTCAGGAAACAGACCCCGCTCGCTGCAGTGGGCGCCGAGCTCGGTGACGTTGAGGCCGGCGGTCTCCAGTACCACCGTGAACTTATCCGGCAGTGCTCCAGCCCTCAGGTTCCTTCCCAGATGCGGGTACCACCTCTCCCTGCAGACGCTAAGCCTTCCTTCAGTTGTAGAGGGTGGCTCCATGGGATGCCCAACTCCTCGGCAATCCGACCCACGCTCTGGCTGTGTGGCTGGCTCAGCCGTCTCCTGACATCAGCCTTTACGGCTTCGCTGTAACGGAGGATTAATCCTCTCCATCAAGCCCCCAGGTGTACAGATCAGAGGATTGTCATCTTTCTTGAGAGCGGGGGGATGCAGGTGCATTGGGATATAAGATTCATTTACATGCCCAATTCTTGTTTTACAAGTTCACGCAGATCTGCCAAGGCGCCCGCCCATTCACCAGGGGTTACTGAACGAACTATTGTCAGGCTATTGTACCACTCAGATGCAGAGCCACTTCTGCCCCAGTACCAAGTCAAACCAATACCAGGAGGCACAAGAACGTATGTTCTGACGCCCAAAGCCCCTGCAAGATGAGCATTTAGATTGGATATAGTCACAACCATATCACACGAAGCAATAGCACTAGCATGCGAGTCAAGGTCATTAAATTCGTCGTAGGTCCCAAACTCGACTTCAAAGTGAGTGCTATTCAAAACGGAAAGCTCTTCCTCCGATGCATGGTGTTGGAGGCAAACCAAACAAGTATTTTCAGGTTCTAGAAAGCTTAAACCCTCTAAGAGGGCATGAAGATGAATGGATTTGCAATCGCCAATATACTGCCGATTGCTTTTCCAGGATAAACCTACCCGCTTAGTCTTACGTTGCGCACTCGTGCTGGGCTCCCGCGATCCGCAAAAGGCAGCTGAGGTATAGAGATATTTATCTGAGAAACACGAATCGGTAGAGTTGTGATCGGCCGCCAGCGCTAACATGTCACCCATCGGGAAGCACGAATCACTGATCTGTGCTATTTCCGCAAAATTACTTGGATTAAATAAGATGCCAGGGAAAGATCGCGAAAAAAGCTTTTCTAGTCTAGGATCCACTGTGCAGGTAATCTGTTCACATTGCTTTGTGTACCAGCTTAGAAAGCGGGAGTAATAAATCTGATCGCCCAATCCTTGCTCGCAGATGATACAGATTCTGCCACCTACAACTTCTGGATTCCTCCAGCTCGAAAGACTCTTGAATTGATCAAAACGACCGACAGAGCTTATCTCAACACGAGAGCTATATCCAGAGGAAAGAGCCTTAGCAATTTTACCGGAGGCAAGGAATTCATTTGCCATTCTTGTGCTTGCTAAGATATTGTTGGGGTCGATACTTAATGATTTCTGATAGCAATCGATGGCTCGCGAGTGATCACCCCTTGCGCTCATAACCACTCCCATTATGTAATAGGCCATAGAGCCCGACGGATTAGCTTGAAGCGAGTTGCCAGCAAAATGCTCTGCTGTATCTATATCTGCAACCATTATGCAAGAAAGGGCTATTTGGTCAAGAATGGCCGATTTATCCTTTCCGTGCCATGAATCTTTAATGCTAGATCCTAGCGAAATAGCATCTTTAGCTCTGCCATCAAGCCTGATCGACTCCAGCAGATGCTTCCCGGCACTAGCACTTGCTTTGAGCAAGTACGAGAGTTGAAACATCTCGGATGCTTGGCTATAGTCCTTTAGATGGTAGCAAGCAACTCCAGCTCTAAAAAGAAGGTCACTTTGGTCGCAATCAGCAAAGATTCCAATAATCCGACATGCCGACAATGCATCTGAATGACGGCCAGAAGCCAATAGTGCGTCAACATAATCGGTAGTTCCGGAATAAACTGTATCGTCCGAAAACTGTAGGTTAATGTTATAAGACTCCCCAAGCAGGGAAGAGTCGTGCCAACGTGCCTTGGTTGAATTAAAAGAAAAAACTTCTGAACATTTAGCCTGCCAGAAGCTTTCAGAGACACTTAGAAAGCAGTTCACTTCAGGATGTCTGGAGCCGACAGCATCAAAAACGCCTTTCCACCAATCGAAAGGCCTCAGCGTGATATGACAGTTCTCTCCATTAGGAAGAACAGCTCTCGCTGGATAATTAGCAATATTGACGATCAAAAGCTTTTTAGAATTCAAAAACAATTCATTAACGACAGAATACACATCTTCAATTGGAATATGCTCGAGAACATCGAAGCAAGTGACACAGTCGCTAGCCTCAAGATGATTCTTGCTCAAAGATGGCTCGTATTCGCATATCTTTTCAACGCTAAAGTAATCTAACGCAGACTGACTACCATGGAAGCCTGAGGCGGACCAAGAGCAGCTGCCACTGCCGTAATCAAGAATCGAATTAATTCGATGAGCCAAAATAAGCGGACGAATAACATAGCGAAACTTCTTGATATTCATTAGATCAAACTTCTTGCCTCCGGGGTTCTGCGCGCCCGCCTCGGACATTGATTTGTAGTAACCAATTAGCCTCGAAGAGCGTTCAGAAAGCATTTAAGGAGGGAAATTGAAAAATCAAACCAAAAAAGGGCCAAACGAGAGGCCCTTGGGATTGGTAAAATATCGCAAAAACAAGAGATTACGAAAGATCTAAGTCAAGCAAAGGTGCAAGACATAGAGCCTGCTGCCTCAACCGTGACTATCGCCTTTACGGATGTGGCTGTGGACCTGCCGTCTAGGCAGGTTACGCCAACTGGACCTGCTGTCCATGCATCACTAGTCATGGTAGCACTAGCTGTACCATCACAAGTAACAGATGTGCCCGCTGGAGATGACAGAGCAGCAGTAATTTTGGATGCTTGTCCAACCGCACATTCTTTGGCCAGGCCTAGAAGTTCACCCACAGCAGCACCCGCTGCTGCGGAATTACGTGCATTTAGGAACTGAGGCAGCGCTACAGCCGACAGAATGCCGACAATGGCCACCGTGATCATCAGCTCTACTAGGGTGAAGCCTCGGGCGAGCCCCTTTTGCTTACGCAGGTTGTTCAGAAGCGCGAGCTTCGTTTTGGTGTTGAGGTTGCGAGACCAAGTGTTCATGGCTGAGACAGGCACTGAGGGAAAGCTAGAGGCGCTGGTTGGCGCCGTCCACAACCTCATTCAAGCCTGACGGCGATGGGGGCGACACCCACCGGGCTCATGGGCAAGAACCATTGCTGCAACACGGTTCTGAGCTCCAGTGGTGGTGATTGTTCCAGTGTTTCAGTCCCTTGCAGGCATGAGTTGCCAAAACATTTTTTGCTGCTCGCTAAGGGAATGCCCAAGAAACTCTAATGTGATCTTTACAAAGCTTGCTGAAGTGCCTTCGCATGGAGCAGGCTCCAGCGAGGGATCCTTTCTGGGTTGGCTTTTCCCGTGGCTTCTCGGCTCCATTCGATCCGGCAGCGCCTGCTCAGTTCGAGCCTGCTGGCCGTGCTCGGCGGCTATGCCCTCCTGCTGCTGGCGCATTCCCTGTTCTCCAGCCAGGAGCGGCGCGTTTCCCACCGGGCCCTGGTGGCCGCCGTGCGCCAGGAGGTCCTGCCCGCCGCTGCGTCTCCCACGCCGCTGCCGGTGCTCAGCGATCGGCTCACCAGGCTGGTCAGCCCCAACCTCATGATGTGGGTGGAAAACGACCAGGGCGTCCCGTTTCGACCTCCGCGCCATGCGGGGTCCTTCGTGATGCCGCAGGCCTACAACCTGCCGCGCCTGCTGGTGCGCACCAGCCTCCAGCACGGGGCAGAGGCAGGGATCGCCCCGGTGAGGGCAGCCAACCGTACCTATCTGATCAGTGCCACGCCGCTGCAGGTGCGGGGCCGCAGTCTGCGCCTGCGCCTGCTGGAGGACGTGACCGACAAGGTGGAACGCGAGCGCACCATCAGCCTGCTGCTGGCCCTCGCGGCTGGCATCTCCACCCTGTTCACCGGCTTGCTGCTGCGGCCCGTGCTCTCCCGCGGTCTTGCCCCCCTGCGGGATCTCGGCAGCCATATGCAGGCCATCGGCAGCGAGAGCCTGGAGCGGGAGCGGCTGCCGGTGCAGGGTCTGCCCTTGGAGCTCACGCCCATCGCGGTCGAGTTCAACGGCCTGCTGGAGCGCCTGTCCGCTTCCTGGGAGCGGCAGAAGGACTTTGTGAACGGCGTCAGCCACGAACTGCGCACCCCGATCACCTTGATCGGCAGCTATGCGGGGCGTCTGCGCCGCCGGGCCCCTGGTCTTGGCGCCGAAGAGCGCAAACAGCTTCTCCTGATCGAGGAGGAGGCCGAGCGCATGCGGCGCCTGGTGAGCGATCTGCTCGAACTGGCCCGGGCCGACGCCCGGCCCCTGGTGCTCTCGGCCGAACCCTTCGATGCCGGAGAGGCTCTGGCACGTGTGGCCTGCCGGCTCGCGGAGGCCAGCGGCGGCCGCCTGCAGATCGAGCCGCTGCCGGTGGCCGCCATCGTGCTAGGCGATGGGCAGCGCTACGAGCAGTGCGTGGCCAACCTGATCGAGAATGCACTCAAGTACGCCCCTGGCTCTGCGCCGATCCGCCTCCGCCTCGAAGCCTGCGGCGACAGCCTGATCACCCATGTGATCGACGCCGGTCCGGGCGTGCCGCCGGACGAAAGGCATGGCATCTTCGAGCGGTTCCGGCGGGGCCGGCGCACCGCCTCGATCCCCGGAAGCGGCATCGGCCTGGCGGTGGTGCGCACGCTGATGCAGGCCATGGGCGGTGAGGTGTCGGTAGCGGATCCCCCGGGCGGCGGCGCCGATTTCCGCCTCAGCCTGCGGCGCGCACCTCGCCTTCCCGGAGCATGAAGCCCACACCGCGCACCGTCTGAATCAGGGTGGGCAGGCCTTCGGGTTCGAGCTTGCGGCGCAGATAGCGGATGTACACCCCCAGCAGGTTTTCATCGCCGAAGTGGTTCTCGCCCCACACCTCGCGCAGGATCGTTTCCCTTTCCACCACCTTCCCCGCCCCTCGCAGCAGGCAGAGCAGCAGCTCGTATTCGCGCACCGACAGGCCAATCAGCTGATCGCCGCGCATCACCTCCCGCGTGCCGGTGTTCACGCTCAGATCGGCATAACTCAGCACATCGGAGTTGGCGACTCCACGCCAGTAGGCCGTGCGGCGCAGGTGGGCGCGCACCCGCGCAAGCAGCTCCTCGATCGAGAACGGCTTGAGCATGTAGTCGTCGGCGCCGGAATCCAGGGCCTCCACCTGGTCGCGCACGTCGTCGTGGCTGGTGAGCATCAGCACCGGCGTGATCACGCCACTGGCCCTCAGCCTGCGGCAGATCTCCACACCGCTGAAATCCGGCAGGGTCCAGTCGAGCAGCACCAGATCGCCCGGTTCCTCGCGCAATTGCATCAGGGCGCTCTGGCCGTCTTCGGCCTCGCGCACCTCGTAGCCCTCACAGCGCAGTTCACCCGCCAGGAAGCTGCGCAGGCGCACATCGTCGTCGACCACCAGCAGGCGGGCCGTTGCCGGGGATTCAGCCACGGGGGGGGCCTTCCTTGAGCAGGAAGCCCACGCCGCGCACCGTCTGGATCAGGGTGGGCCGGCCGGGCGGCTCGAGCTTGCGGCGCAGGTAGCGCACGTACACATCCAGCAGGTTGTCGTCGCCCATCCAGTCTTCGCCCCAGAGGGCATCGAGGATGCTGTGGCGCTCCTGCACCACCCCGGGCTGCCGGAACAGGTGCAGCAGCAGCTCGAACTCCCGGGCGGTGAGGTGGATCGGCTCGCCGGCGCGCGTTACCACATGGCTGCCGGGATGCAGCGCCAGATCCGCCAGCCGCAGCCAGCCGTCGTTCGGATCCGCCAGAGAGGTGCGGCGCAGCCGGGCCCGGATCCGCGCCAGCAGCTCCTCGATCGAGAAGGGCTTGGTGAGGTAGTCGTCGGCGCCCGAATCGAGCGCCTCCACCCGTTCGCGCACCTCATCGTGGCCGGTGAGCATCAGCACCGGGGTGGCGATGCCGCCGCTGCGCATCCGCCGGCACACCTCCACGCCGCTGAAATCGGGCAGGCCCCAGTCGAGCAGCACCAGATCCCAGCTCGCGCCCCGGATCAGCTTCAGCGCCTCCTGGCCCGTGCCCGCCTGCTCGCAGCCATAGCCCTCCACCCCCAGCTCCATGGCCAGGAAGCTGCGCAACTCAGGATCGTCATCCACGATCAGCAGCCTTGACTTGCTCATCAGGCCGGGGCTGGCAAGCGCTTGCTGTTGGAACCTAGCCAACCTCGGCGGCTGCGACCCACCGCCGGCAGGGATCGGGATGGCGCGCTCCTGTTGCCGGCCCCGCCGCGATGCGTTCGGCCGCCCCCCCCCACCACCACGCTCTCCGGCAGGCTGGCGCGCTTGGGGTTCACGATCGTGGCGGTGTACGCGCTGGTGGCCCTGCTCACGCCGCTGCTGCTGCACCATCCCGATCGACGGGCGTGGGTGATCAGGCCTCCCAGATCTCCACCAGGTTGAGAGACAAACCCGGAAAATCCCCGCCCGCTTCCAGGTGCTCCATCGGCTCCAGGCGCCGACCGTCGCTGCCCGCGGCCCATACCTCCACAGCCCGCTCCTCCGGCAGCAGCAGCCAGCCGAGGTGGGCGCCATTCGCCTGGTAAGCGGCCATCTTCTGCCGCAAGGCCGTCACCCCCCGCGGTCCTTCGTCGCCGGGGCTCGCCAGCTCCACCACCAGATCGGGGCACAGGGGGGCAAAGCCGCGGCGCTCTTCGGTGCTCAGCGCCTCCCAGCGATCCAGCCGCACCAACGACGCATCCGGACTGAGCACCGAGCCATCCGGCAGGCGGAACCCCGCCGAGCTGTCGAACACCTTCCAGCCGCCTTGCTGATCGGCCCATAGCGCCAACCGCATGATCAGGCGTGAATTGCGGGCACCAGTTTAACTGCCTGTGGGCGTCATGGCAATCAGGCGTCCATCGGCGGCCAGCTCCAGCACCGCCTCGCGGTTTTCGGCGCACACCAGCGCGAACTGCTCCGGTGTCAGCCGCAGATCCGCCGGAAACCGCAGCGGTGCCAGGGCATCGAACGGAGCTGCAGCTTCCCCTGAGGGCGTGGCCGGACGGCTGGAGATCGTCATCGCGTCCCATGCCCGCAGGACTTTTGAAGCCTAACCAGGGTTTCCGTTTGATCTTGCCCACACCAGCGATCGGCCTTGCTGGGTGAGAGCCGGCGCAGACACGCTTCACCTGTTCATGATCCGCCCAAAAGGCTCCCACCTGAAGCGCCGGTACACGTCAAAGTCGCCAACCAGGCTGAGGATCGCCTTCCCCTCCAGTCGCTCCGAGAGAGCCAACAGGGAAAGAATGCGGTCGGGTTGGCTCTGAAACAGTCAGTAGCAAAGCTTGTCGGAGAGCACCCGCTCGGCACTCAGGCGTTGGCGCCCAGCCAGGCGGTCAGATCAGCGGCGGTGCTGAAGTCGAGCAGGGCCAGCCCCAGGGCCTCCAGCTGCTCCAGCGGCAGGGCCTGGATGCGGGTGGTGGTGGTGCCCGTCAGCGGGCCGCAGCGGTGGTTGAGCTTGCGCAGGGTCATCGCGACCGCCTCAACACGGCGGCCCTCGGCTTCCCCTTCCTGCCGGCCCTGGCCAAAGATCTCCTGGTAGGCCACGCTCTGGGTGAAGTCGTCAACGGTGAGGCCGGCCATAGCGCAGATCTCCTGCAAGGGCCGATCGTTGAAGCGTGCCAACACAGGATAGTGGGGATGAGCGTCAGCAGCTCTGCACTTTCTGCTGTGGAGCTGTCTGCCGGGGAGCTGAGCTCAGCTGGTACGGCCCCAGGGATTCCTTCGCCCAGCTCTCGCACCGCCTCCTGGATTTCAGCCTCCGGCCGCACCAGCAGCGCCAGCAACCGCTGGAACGCTCCTGCCATCTCCCCCCAGCGTTCCGGCAGCAGCTCAACCCACTGAACGCGGCAGGAGAGGAATTCAGCCACCGGCTCGGTGGCACCGAAATTCAGCAGCCGCGACGGCGTGATCACCACCACCTTCCAGGCGTGGATGCTGGGCTTCTGCTGCAGGAGCCGCGCTGATTCGGCATAGAGGCGGGGCAGAAAGCCAGGATCCGGACCCATCTGCGCTTCCAGAATGAGGGCCGGCAGATCGGGCCGCTCCGACGGCGGCAGGAACAACCCATCCAGCCGGGACCCGTTCCTTCAGTGCAGGTGCTGAAAACCGGTAGCCACCGGCATCGGCCGGCAGGGCATCAACCAGGCTGAGAACGCGATCGGGTCGGCTCTGAAACAGCCAGTAAAAAAGCTTGTCGGAGAGCACCCGCTCGGCCGCTCAGGGTGGGCGCATTCTGGGCGGAGCGGTGCACCCAGGCGTTCCGATCGTCGGCGCCGCAAGATCAAGCGCCCCGGCAGGCCACAGCCGAGTTTGCGATGGCCCAGCTGCCGGATGCCGTGGAAGCGGGGTGATCATCGCGGCCCGCCGGTGGCCCCCCCACCGCCGGCAGGGATCAGGATGGGGCGCTCCTGTTGCCGCCCCCGCCGCCATGCTTTCGGCAGCTCTGCCCACCACGCTCTCCGGCCGGTTGGCGCGCTGGGGGCTCACGATCGTGGCGGTGTACGCGCTGGTGGCCCTGCTCACGCCGCTGCTGCTGCACCTGGGGGTGCTGCCCGATCCGAACGCCGGCCTCGACAACCCGATCTACGCTGCTCCTTCCCCCGGCCACTGGTGCGGCACCGACCGGCTCGGCCGTGATGTGTGCACCCGCACCCTGGCCGGCAGCGGCGTGGCGCTGCAGGTGGTGGCGATCGCCCTCGTGCTGGCCCTGGTGATCGGCGTGCCGCTCGGCATGGTCAGCGGCTACCTGGGCGGCGAGGTCGACCGCGTGCTTGTGCTGTTGATGGATACCCTCTACACCCTGCCGGTGCTTCTGCTCTCGGTGGTGCTGGCCTTCCTGCTGGGGCGGGGCCTGCCCAATGCGGCGGCAGCCCTGTGCGTGGTGTACGTGCCCCAGTACTTCCGGGTGGTGCGCAACCAGACCGCCCAGGTGAAGGCCGAGCTGTTCGTGGAGGCCGCCCGTTCGCTCGGCGCCGGCCCGCTCTGGATCCTGCGTCGCTACCTGCTGCGCAACGTGATTACCTCGGTGCCGGTGCTGCTCACCCTCAATGCCGCCGATGCGGTGCTGGTGCTGGGCGGGCTCGGCTTCCTCGGCCTGGGGCTGCCGGAAACGGTGCCGGAATGGGGCGGCGATCTTCAGCAGGCCCTCACCGCAGTGCCCACCGGCATCTGGTGGACGGCCCTGTTCCCGGGGCTGGCGATGTTTGTGCTGGTGCTGGGCCTTTCGTTCCTCGGGGAGGGGCTGGAAAGCTGGTTGGCGGGGACTCAGCAGCGATCGGGCTGATCCATGCCACGGATGACGGCAGGCGTTGGGTGATGCTCGCCTCCAGCAGAGAGCTGAACAGCGTGATCTCCTTATGCCTCCCAGATCTCCACCAGGTTGAGGGACAATCCCGGGAATTCGTCGCCCGCTTCGAGGCGCTCCATCGGCTCCTGGCGCCGCCCTTCGCTGCCCGCGGCCCACGTCTCCACAGCTCGCTCCTCCGGCAGCAGCAGCCAGCCGAGGCGGGCCCCATTCGCCTGGTAAGCAGCCATCTTGTGGCGCAGGGCCGACACCCCCCTCGGCCCTTCGTCGCCGGGGCTCGCCAGCTCCACCACCAGATCGGGGCACAGGGGGGCAAAGCCGCGGCGCTCTTCGGTGCTCAGCGCCTCCCAGCGATCCAGCCGCACCAACGACGCATCCGGACTGAGCACCGAGCCATCCGGCAGGCGGAACCCCGCCGAGCTGTCGAACACCTTCCAGCCGCCTTGCTGATCGGCCCATAGCGCCAACCGCATGATCAGGCGTGAATTGCGGGCTCCGGTTTCACTTCCTGTGGGCGTCATGGCAATCAGGCGTCCATCGGCGGCCAGTTCCAGCACCGCCTCACGGTTTTCAGCGCACACCAGGGCGAACTGCTCGGGCGTCAGTCGCAGATCAGCAGGAAACCGCAGCGGTGCCAGGGCATCGAACGGCGCTGCAGCTTCTCCCGGGGATGTGGCTCGACAGCTGGAGATGGTCATCACGTCCCACGCCCGCGCGGCTGTTCAAGTCTATCTGTGCAGCTCATGGCGCAGCGTTGCTGGGCGAGAGCCTGCGCAGCCATGGTTCGAGCGGCTCGCAGCGGATGCCATCGATCAGCATGGGTTCAGGGGCCAACGAGAGCAGCAGGCGTTCGGCCTGGGGATAGTCGGTTCCGAAGGTCTTGAGGCCGGTCAGATCCCGCCTGTCGATCCGGGCACTGCGCTTCACCTCGATCGCCCAGAAGAGATCAGGGCCGTACACAACAAAATCCACCTCAAGGCCTGAGCGGGTGCGCCAGAAGCTGAGACTGGCGCCCTGGCGACGCAGCTGGCAGAAAGCCCGGAGGTGCTGGGCCACCAGTGTTTCGAGTGCCAGCCCTTCGATCTCCTGTGGTGCGTCGAGCAGGCCGGTGGGCCGCAGCGTGCGGTACACGCCCACGTCGAAGTAAAAGAACTTCTGGTGCTGCACCAACTGCCGCTGGGCGCGCTTCTGAAACACCGGCAGCCGAAAGGCGAGCAACAGATCCTCGAGGATAGAGAGGTAGCTCTCGGCACGTTTGCGCGGAATCTCCGCCTCACGGGCCAGGGAAGCCAGATTCAGCTGACTGGCCTGTGAAAAGCTGATCACTTCCAGGAAGCGGCTGAAGTCGCCGATCTGGCGCACCAGCGCTTCCGCCTGCACCTCCTCCTGCAGATAGAGCGAGGCGTAGGCGGCAAGATTGGCTTGGGGTTCGGCGGCCTGCCAGATCAGGGGCACCAGGCCAATGGCCAGGGCCCGCGAGAAATCAAAGGCCGAGCCGAGTTCGGAGGCCATGAACGGTGGCATCGAGGCTGACACCAGGCGCCCGCCGAGCAGGTTGGCAGCGCCATGGCGCAGCTTGCGAGCACTGGAGCCGGTGAGCACGAAGCGAACGCCCGGCCGCTCCTCCAGCAGGGAATGCACCACATCCAGCAGCTGGGGAGCCTTCTGGATTGCATCGATCACCACGGTGTGGGCGGCCGGAACAGCGGCGATGCGCTCCCGCAACCGTTCCGGCCTGGCCTGGTAGGCCCGCACGACCTCAGGAGCAAGCAGATCGATGCGCAGGGCATCCGGAAACACCTGGCCCAACCAGGTGGACTTTCCGGTGCCGCGCGGACCGAAGAGAAAAAAACTCTGGGCTGGAGCCTGCAGAAATCGCTGGACAACCGCCATTTCCGCAGCCAAAAAGGAGTTTCTGGCGCCATTTTGCCCGGGTGTGATCGGGTCGGTCGTGATGCCGGGTGCCGCCTGGCCAACTCAGCGGGAACGGTCCTGCCGGATCAGTTCTTCTGGGGAGGGATCAAAGGGCCGCCCGCCCCGCTCCTCGGCCATGGTCTGCAGCTCCGCGAGTGCCTGGCGGCGTCCCCGCAGTTGCAACAGCTGATGGAGGGGATCGGAAAGATCGCGGATCTGCAGGGTTGCCATCGGACGTTCTCGACACAACCAATTCATGCATTGACATGCATTCTGGGGTCATGCCCCTGATCGGGAGGCTGCCAACCCCAACGCTCCCGACTTAGCGTTGACGCGACAGATGCCTTGGCACCAATGCCCTGGTGGCTTGACCTGCTGCTTCTTGGGGCCGGAGTCGCCCTGTGGGTTGCCGGCAGTGATCAGGCCGACGACGTGTGGCGCGTGTTTCAGCGCTTCCTGGCCTTCGTGGCGGTGATGGTGGTGCTGCTGGGCGGCCGGCAGATCCCGCTGGAGGTGGCGGCCCTCGCGCTGGCGCTCTGGCTGCCCAGCGCCCGCCGGTGCGAGAGCCGCGATTCGGGCTGATTCCACGCCATCAGGCGCCGCCGGATGACGACTGGTGTTCCAACAGCGCCGGCGGCAGGAGGGGCCATTCCGCAGGCGAATGGCTCCACGTCATCCCAGCACCCCCTGCGCCCAGACCAGCAACGCCGAAGCCGCCTCAAGAGCACGCTCGGCATCTTCCGGTCCGAACACCTCCGAGGGCAGTTCATCCCCCAGGGCATCGGGATAGCGGGTGGGGGCGTAGAGCTTGTCCAACACCCGGGCTTGCCGCTGCCAGCGCTGGGCCGGCTCCTCACCGAGTTCCCGCAGCAGGGCTCCGAGCGAGTGACTGCGGAGGTCTCGATCCTCGGCTGCCAGCAGAGCCTTGAGCGCCTTTTCTCCCGTCTGCTGCGCCAGAAAGCAGGCCTGGGCAGCCTGCGCCGCGCCCTGCAGAATGCGTGCCGCCCGCAGATCGTCCTTCGCCTGCCGTAGCCACAAGCCTGCCCGCTGACGCGCTGCCTCCTGGCTCATGGGAAGCGACACCCCTCGAGCAGCGGGATCGCCTCTGCCTTCACCGAGCGCCAGAAGGGCGAATCGCCATGCTTCGCCAGCAGGGCCTTTCCAGCCACCAGCGGCTGGACGGGCAGGCGGCAGCCCTGCAGAGCCTCCAGCACCGCGTCGTACGCATCCAGCAGGCGCTTGTCGCTCAGACCCATCACCAGCAGATCCACGTCCGAACGGCGGCTGGCCGAACCCCTTGCCCAGCTGCCGAACAACCAGAGGCCCTCGGGCTGGTGCAGCTGCACCAGGTTCTCCAGGGCCGGCAGCAGCTCTGCACGCAGCGGCAGGGGCAGCTTGGGGGCTTGGAGGGCGCCCCGCACGTGTTGCGGCTCAGCCGGCATCGGCATGCTCCTGGGTGACAGCTCGTTCCCGGTTTGGCTCCTCGCCGGCGCGCGTCAGGGCAGCGGTGACCGGGCTGAGGTCGGGGTCATCGCGATGGCTTGGAAAGCCGCTGGTCATGGAAGAACTCCCTCGGCTACCAGCACGGGGCCACTGCCCTCATTATTGATCCGTTGCCCGGCCTCCATCGCACGCCCTCCAGCTTTGCCGGGGCAAGGGGGTGGTCTTCAGCATCGCAGTTTCACGTTCCGGGGCAGGTCCTCAAGGATCTCCCCCTGCTCCCCCAGCGTCGGATAGGGGCGACCCTCGCCGCGGCACCAGTCGGCCACCTGGGGGTAGGCCCACTCGAACAGCAGCCGCTGGTACTGATCCGCTGCCAGGCCTTCGCCCCGCTCCGGCACCAGGCCGGCCGCCTCCCGTTGGCGAAGGGCCTCGAACAGCAGCGTGGCCGCCGCCACCGACACATTCAGCGACTGCACCATCCCCCGCATCGGGATGAAGATCGCCTGGTCCACCGCCGCCGCCGCCGCCGCGCTCAGCCCCCACTTCTCGGCGCCGAGCAGGAAGGCGGTGGGCCCGGTGAAATCGCAGCGGCGATAGTCCACCGCTTCCACCCCCAGATGGGTGCCGTACACGCGGAAGCCGCGCTGCTGCAGCGCCTCGATCATCGTGGGGCTGTCGGCATGGCGTTGCAGCGCCACCCATTTCTGGCTCCCCAGGGCCGTGTCGTTGAAGGTGGGCAGGCGGTTCGCCAAGCTCACCGCATGGGCCTCCAGCACGCCCACGGCATCGCAGCTGCGCAGGATCGCCGAGAGGTTGTGCGGCTTCTCCACGTTCTCCAGCAGCACAGTCAGATCCCCCATGCGGCGATCCAGCACGGCCTTCAGGCGCTCGAAGCGGCGGGGCAGCAGGGGCATGGACGCTGGTGGCTGAGGTCGAGTCTGCCTGGAGCCCCCACGGCCCTTCGGCCGATCCGAGACTGGGGCCGCGCTGCCGAGCAGGCCATGGCCCGGGAGGGCTTCGATCAGCAGGTGTACGCCGTGGTGGCGCTGATCCCCCGCGGCCAGCTCGCCACCTATGGCCAGGTGGCCGAACTGATCGGCGCCTGGGGCTGCGCCCGCCAGGTGGGCTGGGCCCTGCGCCGGCTGCCGCTGCCTTCGCCCATCCCCTGGCAGCGGGTGGTGAATGCCCGCGGCTGCATCGCCATGAGCCCCGGCCGCGAGGGATCCGACTGGATGCAGCGCGAGCTGTTGCTGGCCGAGGGCATCGCCGTGGGCCCCGACGGACGCCTGCCGCTGGCCCGCCACCGCTGGCGGCCGGATGTCGTGCCCTGGGTTGGCGGGCTGCCGGTAAGTCAAATGGGCCATACCCTGGCGGAGTGGCCCGAGGCGCCCGTTGACCTCCCTCACTGTGACCCGCAAGGGACAGATCACCCTCGGTAAGGAACTTCTCGCCCATCCCGGCCTGCAGCCTGGTCAACAGGTGGACGTGCTCCCCGGCGGCAGGATCCAGATCCGCGCCGCACGTACCCAGGGAACGATCGACACCTTCCTCGGGTTTCTCGCCGGTAGGACGCGTCGCACGACGTCCCAAGAGGAGCTCGAGGCCGCGGCAGCCGAGGGGTGGGCGGGCTGCTGCTAGGGCAATCCGGCAGGATCGTGGTTTCCGGGGCTGAGCGCCGCGATGTCCAGCTCCGATGGCCAGGGTCTGGCTTCACGCGCCGCGGCCTGGCGGGTGCTGCAGGCCGTGGCCGCCGGCGCCTGGGCCGATGCCGCCCTCGAGCGGGAGCTGGCACGCCATCCCCTCCCGCCCGCCGACCGGGCCCTGGCCACGGAACTGGCCTATGGCGCCATCCGTCAGCGCCGGGTGCTGGACGCCTGGATCGATGCCCTCGGCCGCGTCAGCGCCGAACGCCAGCCCCCGAAGCTGCGCTGGCTGCTGCACGTGGGGATCTACCAGCTGCTGTTCAGCCAGCGGGTGCCGCCCGCCGCCGCCGTGAACACCACCGTGGAGCTGGCCCGCCAGGGCGGCCTCGGCCGGCTGGGGCCGGTGGTGAACGGCCTGCTGCGGGCGCTGCTGCGCCGCCGCGACGACCTGCCCGCCGGGGCCGAGCCCTGGCAGGGCCTGACGCTGCCCACCGATTCGCTGCAGGCCTTCGCCCTGCGTCATTCCCTCCCCGACTGGCTGGCGTCCTGCCTGTTCTCCTGGCTGCCGCCGGAGCGGGCCGAGGCCTTCGCCCGGGCCGCCAACAGCCCCCCGGCCCTCGATCTGCGCGTGAACCGCTGCCGCGCCAGCCGGGAGGAGGTGCTGGAGGCCTTCGCCGCCGCCGGTGTGGCGGCCGCTGCCCTGCCCCAGGGCCCTGAGGCCCTCACCCTGCTGGATCGGCCCGGCGACCTGCGCCAGCTGCCCGGCTTCAGCGAGGGCCTGTGGTGTGTGCAGGACCGCAGCGCCCAGGCGATCGCTCCCCTGCTCTCCCCCCGGCCCGGCGAGCGGATCCTCGATGCCTGCGCCGCCCCCGGCGGCAAGGCCACCCAGCTGGCCGAACTGATCGGCGACCAGGGTGAGGTGTGGGCCGTGGACCGCTCCGCCGCCCGGCTCCGGCGCGTGGAGGCCAATGCCCAGCGGCTCGGTCTCCACGCCCTCCATCCCCTGGCGGCCGATGCCGTGGAGCTGGCCGCCGAGCGGCCCGACTGGCAGGGGCGGTTCCAGGCGATCCTGCTCGATGCCCCCTGCTCCGGACTCGGCACCCTGGCCCGCCATGCGGATGCCCGCTGGCGCATCGATCCCGCTGCCGTGAGCGAACTGGCTTCCCTGCAGAGCCGGCTGCTGGAGGCGATGGTGCCCCTGCTGGCCCCCGGCGGGCGGCTCGTGTACGCCACCTGCACCGTGCATCCGCTCGAAAACCAGGAGCGGATCGCGGCTTTCCACGCCGCCCATCCCGCCTGGTCGCTGCGGGCCGAGCAGCAGTGCTGGCCAGGCGATCCCGAGGGCGGTGACGGCTTCTACGCCGCCATGCTCCAGGCCCCGTAGGGCGGTTGGCTCAGGGCGGTGGCGGTGGGGCGATCGGCGGTGGTGGGGGGGGCAGGCTCGGGGCTGGCGGCGGCGGCGCAGCAGGCTCGGGCGCCGGTGCCGGTGCCGCGGGCGCCGGAGTGGCCGCCTCGCGGCGGGGGGCGGGTTCTTCGGCCGGGATCGAACGCGGCTCCGGCGCGGCCGGTTCGCTGGGTTCCCAGGTGTTGATCCGCGGCAGGGAGGGGGCGGGGGTGCCACGGGCATCCACTCCCCGGTCGCGCTCCAGCTCGTCCCAGCGCCGGCGTTCGCTGGCGTCAGGCTCAGGCGGCGCTTCCCAGCTGGATTCGCGGCCCACGGGAGCGGATCTGGTGTCGTCCTTTTTCTTCTTCTTCGGCGGCACGTAGGGGATGAACTCGCCCGTGAGTTCCGGCTTCGGCGGGAACGGCTGGGCCGGGATGTCCTTCACGATCTTGGACATGAAGCTGTACCAGGCCGAGGCGGCGGTGGCGCTGGTGCTGCCCGTCTTGTAGTTCTCGTCGTAGCCGAACCAGATGGCGGTGGTGAGCTGGGGGATCGATCCGATGAACCACAGGTCGCGGGCGCCCTCGGCGGTGCCCGTCTTGCCCGCCACCTCCCGGTCGGCCAGGCTCGCCGGCGCGCCGGTGCCGGCCCGCACCACGTTCTGCAGCATGTACATCACGGCGTCGGCCACATCGCTGCTCACCGCCCGCACCGGCTTCTTGGCATCCACCCGCCGGCTCCACAGCAGTTCGCCATCGGGGCCGTAGATCTCCTCGAACGGCGTGGGCTGCACGAATACGCCCCGGTTGTTGATCGCGGCGTAGGCGGCGGTCATCTCGATCACCGTCTTCTCGTTCGCCCCCAGCACCATCGAGGGGTACTCCCCCAGCTCTCCGGTGATTCCGAGCTTGCGGGCGATGCCGATCACCCGGGGGTAGCCCACCTTCTCGGCGGTGGCCACGGCCGCGGCGTTCAGCGAGCGGGTGATCGCCGTGAGCAGACTCACGCTGCCGCCATCGCCGGGGATGCAGAACTCCTTGTAGCCGTCCTGGTAACAGCGGCGGCGGTTGCTGATGCTGTCCTCGGGCCGCAAGCCATAGGCGATGGCAGCGGTGTAGGGGAACAGCTTGAAGGTGGAACCCGGCGAGCGCACCGCCTGGGTGGCCCGGTTGAACTGGCTCTTCTCCCAGTTGGTGCCGCCCACCATCGCCCGCACCAGCCCGGTGCCGGGCTCCATCGCCACCAGGGCCCCCTGCAGCCCGCCGCCGCCGGTGTAGCCGTTGATCACGGTCTGGGCCTGCTGCTGCCACTTCTCCTTCAGGCCCGTGCGCACGGTCAGGCCCCCCACCTCGAGCTGCTCCTTGGTGAGCACCTTGGGCAGCTCCTGCTCCATCCAGCTGATGTACCAGGGGGCCGGATTGGCGAAGTACTTGGGTTCCGCCGGCTTCAGCCCCAGCGGCGCCGCATCGGCCCGCGCCAGCTGGGCGTCGTCGATGAAGCCCGCCTCGCGCATCCGCGTGAGCACGATGTTGCGCCGCTCCAGGGCCAGATCCGGGTTGATCAGCGGCGAGTACACCGAAGGCGCCGGCGGCAGGCCGGCGATCAGGGCCGCCTCCGGCAGGGTGAGCTGGTCGGGGCTCTTGGAGAAGTACACCCAGGCCGCATCCGAGACGCCGTAGGCGCTCGAGCCCAGATACACGAAGTTCAGGTACTGCTCGAGGATCTGCTCCTTGGTGAGCTGGCGCTCGATCTTGCCCGCGAGGGCCGCTTCCTTGATCTTGCGCCAGAGGGTGCGGTCCTGGCTGAGGAACACCGTGCGCGCCAGCTGCTGGGTGATCGTGCTGGCCCCCTCCTCCACCGAGCCCTGCTGCAGGTTGCGCAGCAGCGCCCGGCCGATCCCCACCGTGTCGACGCCGTCATGCAGGTAGTAGCGGCGATCCTCCGCCGCCACGAACGCCTTCTGCAGCAGCAGCGGCATCTTGCCGGTGGGCAGCTTGTCGCGGGTGGCCGGGCCCTGCTTGTAGACCACCTGGCCATCGGCCGACAGCACCGTGAGGGTGCCGGGGCGGTTGTAGCTGCTGATGCGGCGGGTGTCGGGCAGCAGCGCATCGATGCCCGACACCACCGCCGCCTGCCCCAGGGCCAGGCCCCCCCCCAGCCCTGCCGCGAGCAGGGCCGGAAGGATCAGCTTGCGCGTGAAGTGTGTGCTGGGCCGTTGCTCGCTGCGCTGGCGCGGCGGGGGCGGTGCATCCGCCGTGCGTGGCAGACGGGTGCCGGTCAAAGCGCGAGGGGAGCCGGGGCCAGCTGGGTGAGACCACTGTGGCCGATCGCCAGCGCGGTGACCAGCATGCCGAGCACCAGGAACGGCTGGGCGCTGGCCTGGTACTTCACGTCGTAGGCCACCGGATCCCGCAGCAGCCAGATGTCCTGGAAGGTGATCTGGGGCACGATCAGCAGCACCAGCAGCACGGCGGCGAAGTGCTGGCCGATGGCGATCAGCACGCCCACCATCGCCAGCTGGAACAGATCGATCATGCCGGCGCTGATCCAACTGGCTTTCTTGATCCCGAACACCACCGGCAGCGAGCGCAGGCCAAGGGCCCGATCACCCTCGACGCTCTTGAAGTCGTTGACCACGGCGATGCCCAGGCCCGCCAGCGAATAGGCCAAGGTGAGCAGGGCGGTGGTCCAGGTGAGCTGGCCGAACAGGGCCTGGCCCGCCCACCAGGGCAGGGCGATGTAGCTGGCGCCCAGCGCGTAGTTGCCCAGCCAGCCGTTCTGCTTGAGCTTCAGCGGCGGAGCGGAGTAGATGTAGCTCACGAACGAGCCGCCCAGGGCCAGCAGCAGCAGCACAGGGGTGGTGTGACCGGCCCAGCGGTCGAGCCCCCAGGCCACCGCCAGACCCGCCAGCAGCAGCACCCAGATCTGCACCTTCACCTGCCCCAGCGGGATGGCGCCGGAGGGGATGGGCCGGTAGGGCTCGTTGATCGCGTCGATCTCGCGGTCGTAGTAGTCGTTGATGGTTTGCGTGAAGCCCGCCAGCAGGGGGCCGCTCATGACCATGCAGGCGATCGAGGCCAGCACATGGTCGGGGCGCCAATGGAAATGGCCGGAGGCAGCCGCGCCGCACACCACGCCCCAGATCAGGGGAATCCAGGTGACCGGCTTCATCAGCTGCAGCCGGATCTTCCAGATGCTGCTGGTTTCACCAGCTCCCTTCATGCCGAGCAGCTGGCGGGCGGCCGCACCGGCCGCCGGCGTTGTTGCAGCCGACGAGGCCGCTGGATCTTCGCTGGGGGCCGGTGGGGGGCTGTCGCTCACGGGCAGGGTCCGCTCAGGCGGGAACGATCTCGTCGTCGAAGAACCAGATGGTGTCACCACCGGCCAGCTCGACCACCACACCGATGCCCTTGCCGTCGGTGAGACGAAAATCCTTCACGGTGCCAGTGGCGTCGGCCTTGAGGGAGGCCACCAGGTCGGCGGGGATGCGGTCGCGCACCCGGGTGACCCGCACCTTCGAGCCGATGGTGATGGCAGCCTGGGACATGGCGCGATCGAAACGGTGGCGCAACCTTACCAGTGAGCCCATGGTCGCCAAGCGCATCATTCCCTGTCTGGATGTGGCCGACGGTCGCGTGGTGAAGGGCGTCAACTTCGTGGGCCTGCGCGATGCCGGCGATCCGGTGGAACTGGCCTGTCGCTACAGCGCCTCCGGCGCCGATGAGCTGGTGTTCCTCGACATCGCCGCCAGTCACCAGGGGCGCACCACCCTGGTGGACCTGGTGCGCCGCACCGCCGAGGCCGTGACGATCCCCTTCACCGTGGGTGGCGGCATCGCCAGCGTGGAGGGGATCACCGAGCTGCTGCGGGCCGGCGCCGACAAGGTGAGCCTCAACTCCTCCGCCGTGCGCGATCCCGATCTGGTGGCCCGGGGTGCCGAGCGCTTCGGCAGTCAGTGCATCGTGGTGGCGATCGACGCCCGCCGCCGCACCACAGGTGAGGCCGAGGCCAGGGGCGACGGCTGGGACGTGTACGTGAAGGGGGGCCGCGAGAACACCGGCCTCGACGCGGTGGACTGGGCGCGGCGCGTGGTGGGCCTCGGCGCCGGCGAGATCCTGCTCACCTCGATGGACGGCGATGGCACCCAGGCCGGCTACGACCTGGCTCTCACCCGGGCGGTGGCCGAGGCCGTGGAGGTGCCGGTGATCGCCTCCGGCGGCGCCGGCTGCATCGACCACATCGCCGAGGCCCTCACCGAGGGGCGGGCTTCGGCGGCCCTGCTGGCTTCGCTGCTCCACGACGGCGTGCTGACGGTGGAGGCGATCAAGACCGATCTGCTGGCCCGGGGCCTGCCGCTGCGCCCACTGGAGCCCGCCCTGGCGGCCGCCGGGCACGTGGGCATGTCATAGGTCGTTACATTGAAGGGGACCGCTGATCCGCGCACCCGGCGTTGAATGCCCTCCTCGCCCTTCCTGCGCCCCTGTTCACCGGCATCGGTCTGCTGATGGTGGCCGCGGTGGTGGGCCTGGTGGCCTGGGCGCTGCAGCTGATGCAGGCCGCCAGCGAACGGCGCGAGTTCTCGCTGATGCTCGCCGGCTGCATGGTCTGCTGCGCTGCGGTGGGTCTGGCCACCGTGATGGTGCTCACCCTCACCGGTCCCGGCCGCCTGGAAGCCCGCGGCCTGATCGCTCCCCTCCCCGACACCGAGAGCGGCATCCGGCTCGATGCGATCGTGCTCCCCTGGGACGAGGCCGAGGCCCCGCTCCCTCCCCTCCACCGACCCTGAACCACGGCGTGAAACCGGGCGATCCGGAGGCGGTGCGCGAGCTCTTCGACGCCATCGCCCCCCGCTACGACCAGCTCAACGACCTGCTGAGCCTCGGCCTCCATCGCCTCTGGAAGCGCCGGGCCGTGCTCTGGCTGCAGGCACGCCCCGGCGACACCGTGCTGGATCTCTGCTGCGGCACCGGTGATCTCGCCCTGCTGCTCGCCGAGCGAGTGCGGCCCGGCGGCCGTGTGGTGGCGATCGATGCCGCCGCCGCGCCTCTGGAGCAGGCCCACCGGCGGGCGGCCCGAAGCCCCTGGCTGTCGATCGACTGGCGCCAGGGGGATGCCCTGGCCACCGGCCTGCCCGACGGGTCCGCCGACGGTGCGGTGATGGCCTACGGCCTGCGCAACCTTGCCGATCCCGCCGCCGGACTGGAGGAGCTGCGGCGGGTGCTGCGGCCGGGCGGCCGGGCGGCGGTGCTCGATTTCAACCGTCCCACCGGCTCCGTCGCCGATGTGCAACGGGCCTATCTGCGGCGCCTGGTGGTGCCCGCGGCCAGCCGCTTCGGCCTCAGCGAGCACTACGCCTATCTGGAGGCCAGCCTGGAGCGCTTCGCCAGCGGCGAGGAGCAGGAAGCCCTCGCCCGGCGCGCCGGTTTCCAGCACACCCGCCACCGCACCCTCGCCGGCGGGCTGATGGGCCTGTTGCAGCTGGTGGCCTGAGCTCCCGGTTCTGGTGATTCTCTTAACCCTGCCCCCTGGAGCCCGCACCAGAGTGGGAAGGCAACCCCGCAGCAACCATGGGCGTTCCCCTGTTCGATTTCGCCGCCAACATCGGCAAGAAGGTGTTCCGCCGCGGCGAGGATCCGGCCAAGGCCGGCGCTGATCTGAAGCAGCACATCGAGAAGAACAACCCCGGCGTCTCAGGCCTCCAGGTCACGGTCGACAACGAGGTGGCCACCCTCAGCGGCACCGCCAGCGATTCGGCGGCGTTCGAGAAGGCGGTGCTGATCGCCGGTAACGTGGAGGGTGTGGGCAAGGTGGTGGCCGGTGAACTGACCGGTGCCGCCGGCAACTCCGAGTTCGTGCTGGTGGAGGAGGGCGACACCCTCTGGGGCATCGCCGAGCGCGCCTACGGCAACGGCGCCCGCTACACCGAGATCTTCGAGGCCAACCGCGAGGTGATCGAGGACCCCGACCTCATCTTCCCGGGTCAGAAGCTGCGCATTCCCAAGGGCTGAAGCCGTTGCTGCCGCAGGGGGGCGCCGCCATCCGCTCCCCTACTGTCGCCCGGAGCGGGTCGCTGCCCCGCGCCGCGCCAGGGCCATGCACTTCCAGGACATCGTCAGCACCCTCCACCGCTTCTGGGCCGAGCAGGGCTGCCTGATCCTCCAGCCCTACGACACCGAGAAGGGCGCTGGCACCATGAGCCCCCACACCGTGCTGCGGGCCCTCGGGCCGGAGCCGTGGGCCGTGGCCTACGCCGAACCCTGCCGGCGCCCCACCGACGGCCGCTACGGCGACAACCCCAACCGGGCTCAGCACTACTTCCAGTACCAGGTGCTGATCAAGCCGTCGCCCGAGGGCATCCAGGAAACCTATCTGGCCTCGCTCGAGGCCCTCGGCATCCGCCAGGCCGACCACGACATCCGCTTCGTGGAGGACAACTGGGAATCCCCCACCCTCGGCGCCTGGGGGGTGGGCTGGGAGGTGTGGCTCGACGGCATGGAGGTGACCCAGTTCACCTACTTCCAGCAGTGCGGCGGCATCGACTGCCGGCCGGTGTCGATCGAGATCACCTACGGCCTCGAGCGCCTGGCGATGTACCTCCAGGACGTGGAGAGCATCTGGGATCTCAGCTGGGACGCCAACCGCTCCTACGGCGACATCTGGCTGCCGTTCGAGAAGGGGCAGTGCACCTACAACTTCCAGGCCTCCAATCCGGAGCGGCTCAAGCAGCTGTTCAGCCTCTACGAGGCCGAGGCCACCGAGCTTGTGGCGGCGGGCCTTCCGGCCCCGGCCCTCGACTTCGTGCTCAAGTGCAGCCACACCTTCAACCTGCTGGAGGCCCGCGGGGTGATCTCGGTGACCGAGCGCACCGCCACGATCGCCCGCATCCGCCATCTGGCGAGGCAGGTGGCCGAGGCCTGGCTGGCGGAGCGCCGGGCCCTGGGGTTCCCGCTGATGAGTGAGGAAAAGCGGGCCGCCTGGTACGCCGCCCATCCCGAGGACGCCCCTGCTGTGGCCGAGCCGGCCTCGCCGGCGGCGGTCTGAGCAGGGGCGCCGATGGCCAAGGCCCTGCTGGTGCTGCTGCTGGTGGCCGGGAGCTTCCAGCTGGGGCGCCTTACCGAGCGCGCCCAGTGGCCCTGCCGCTTCCATTCGGTTGCCGGCGTGCTGGCGCCGCTGCTGGGGCAGCCGCTGCCCGGCCGCGCCCTCTGCGACTGGCTGCTGCGCATCCCCTCGCTCTGAGCCGCTCGCCCCACGGGCGGGCCCGGGGAACCCTGGCCCAGCAGCGCTTCCTGCCCGTGGCCCGCGCCCTTGCCCTGCTGGCCCTGCTGCTGCTTCTGCTCACGGGCTGCGCCCCCCAGCCCGGACCCGCCGACCCCCTGCACCAGCTGCAGGGGGGTGACGGGCCCCTGCCGGTGCGCCTGGAGGGGACCCTGCGGGAGGATCCTGTGGCGCACGGTGCCGGAACCGGTGGCAACGGGCCCTGCCGGGCGCTGCTGCAGGCGGCCGGCGGCCGCACCGATCTGCACTTCCCCCGCTGTGAGGCCCTGCGCCACGGCTGGCGACTGCAGGTGGAGGGGGAGCTGCGCCGTCCTCGCCCGGCCCCCCATCCCCTGTTGGCGGGGCCCGCGGAGCGGCTGGCGCGCCAGGGCAGCTGGACCCGTCTTGAGGTGCGGGCCTTGCGGGTGCTGGCCCGCCCGCCGACGCCGATCGCCGATCTGCGGCGCCGGCTGGCGGGCCGGCTGATCGACGCCGCCGGGCCGGAGCGGGGCGGGCTGCTCGCCGCCCTGGTGCTCGGCAGCGCGGTGGTGCCCCTGCCGGCGGAGCTGCGCGAGGCGTTCCGGGCTTCGGGGTTGTCCCATGCCCTGGCGGCCAGCGGTTTCCACCTCACCGTGCTGCTCGGGGCGGTGATGGTGCTGGCCCGCCCCCTGGGGCGGCCGGGCCGGCTGCTGCTGGCCGGGGGGGCGATGCTGCTGTTCCTGCTGCTGGCCGGGCCCCAGCCCTCGGTGGTGCGGGCCGTGCTCACCAGCTCCTTCGCCCTGCTGGCCATGGAAACCGGCCGGCGCGGCCGCCCCCTCGGCCTGCTGGCCCTGGCGGTGGTGCTGATGCTGGCCCTGCGGCCCGACTGGCTGTTCGATGTGGGCTTCCAGCTCTCGGTGGCCTCCACCGCCGGGCTGATCGTGAGTGCCGAGCCGCTGGAGCGGGCCCTGCTCGCCCGGCTGCCCAACTGCCTGGTGCCGCGGCGCTGGGCTTCGGAACTTGCGGTGGTGCTGGCGGCTACCCTCTGGACCCTGCCCCTGCAGCTCCTGCACTTCGGGGCAGTGCCTGCCTACGCCATCCCGGCCAACCTGCTGGCGGCCCCGCTGCTGGCTCCTCTCACCCTCGGCGCCATGGCGTTGGCGCTGGTGGGCCTGGCTCTGCCGGGCCTGCTGCCGCTGCTGCTGCCGCCCGTGGCCCTGCTGGCAGGACTGCTGCTGGCCCTGGCCCGCGCAGTCGCAGCCCTGCCGATGGCCCAGTGGCAGACCGGTCGGCCCGAACCCTGGCTGGTGCTGCTGCTCGCCGTGGCGCTGCTGGCGATCGTGCTGCCGGATCCAGGGCCGCGGCGGCGGGGGCTGGCCCTGGCCCTGGTGGTGCTGGCGACCTGTGCGCACCTGGGCCAGCTCCGCGCCGATCAGCTGCTGCTGGTGCATCAGGCCGGCGCTGGCGGCCGCACGCTGTTGATCGCCCGCCATCAGGGCCGGGCCGCCCTGATCGGCACCGCCGCCGACGGGAGCGTGTGCCGCCAGGTGCGGCGCCTGGCCACCGGCCTCGGCATCGGCCGCTTCGACTGGCTGCTGCTGCTCGATCCGGTCGCCTCCGACGCCCCCGACTGCTGGAACGCCCTGGCCGGTCGGGTGCTGGCCTACGGCCAGGACGCGCCGCCGCTGGCAGCCGGCCAGCGGCTGGTGAGTGAGGGACTGGCGGTGGAGGCCCTCAGCATGGACAGCCATGCCCTGGCCCTCACCTTCGGTGGGCACCGCTGGCTGCTGCTGCCGGATCGGCCCGCCTGGTGGGCCGCCCGCCGTTCCCTGGATGCAGCCGGCGCGGCCCGGGCCTTCGCCGGCCGCGCCGCCGATGGCCTCTGGCTCGGCTTCCGGCCCAGCCGCCGCGATCGGGCCCTGCTGCAGCGGCAGGCGCCGGCGCGGGTGTGGCTCAGCGGCGAGGCCCACGGCCTGGCCCTGCCCAGGGGCTGGCAGGCCAGCGGCGCCAGCGGTTTCCTGATGGCCCGGGGGGGCTGAGCGTAAAGTAGGCCCGATCCCGTGGGGTCCGTGACGAGGGCAGCGGCCGTGCCGTTGCACAGGCGCGTGGAGAGGTGGCTGAGTGGTCGAAAGCGAACGACTCGAAATCGTTTGAAGGGCAACCTTCCGTGGGTTCGAATCCCACCCTCTCCGTTTTGACAGGATCCCAAGCGATCCGCAGAAATCCCAAAACCCCTGCGGGGCAGGCGGTCTGAGCTTTTGGGTTGTCCGGGCAGGCACGGGGAAAACCGGCTACAGCCGCTGCGGATGACGGTACTTTTGACGGTATGGCCAGGCGGGTCCGGGTCCGACCCGTGACGGCTAATCAGGATCAGGCCCTGCTCTGGCGCATAGGCGCAGGCACTACCCTCGTGCTCCTCCCGGTCGAGGGCAAGAATCCGGGGAAGTTTCCTGAATTCGCTGGCGGCGAGCATCGCCACCAACGGATCCAGGCCCGGGTGGTGATCAGAAAGGCGGAGGGCGATGCGCACCCCCCTTGCTGAGCCAGCCGTTGGAGGATCAGAGGGTCAGCAGGGCCTGCCAGCCGCGGCTGAGGTCAAGACGCTCGCCGTAGGGATCCTCTCTTCAGTGAGGCTTCCAGAGCTGAGCTCGACGGCTTCGGGCTCTTCATCGGCAGGCTTTGCATGGGCCGAGGAGCGCAGGAGTGCTGAGTCACAACATAGATTAACTTCATTCACTTGGATTGCAATGGCCTAGTCTGCTCTTCATTTGTCCACAGCGCTCTTGAGTGGAGAGATCCACCCTCTTCCCGCAGAAACCAAGGTCTTCACAGGCGAATAATTCTATCCGCGCCCGCAGGCCAATTCGCCAGCGCGACATGTCATTACTTTGTCATCTTCTTCTCTGAAGCTGGTTGGGCGGAGTCAGTTGCCCTTGGGCATTCGGTGACGGCGGAGAAAATCACTCGCTGACGAGAGAGGGCATAGTTTCGACTCACTTCCGAAACGATCCTGCAGTCCGGGGGGAGATCGGTGATTGGGCTGCGAATCGGAGCAGGGATGATTCGCAGAGTCTTCGTGGCATCAGAGGCCGGGGCGGTAATGCCCATCGATTCCCGGGTGAGAATCAGGCTTTTATCGGGATCTTCTGGGAACAAAGAGCTCACTTTAGCTGTTTTTGAGTGCAACTCGCCAAGGCTCATGTCCCATACCTCGATTTCGGTAGTCCCTGCCGTCACTACGTCCCTGTTTAGTTCGTTGACATAGCTGTATTGATAGGGGGCAAGAGCCGCCATGTCAACAAATACAATTGCCAAGCTAATGAATGTAGCGACCAGGTAAGTCTTTGCTGCGCTAATGCCTCCGAAGGGGAAGGGAATCCTGATTCTGGAGGTGGTCAGGTTGTCGGCAAGGGTGCTGCCAAGGAAGGCTGTGGCGGGCAATGCAAACAAAAGATGCCTAATTCCATTGTAAAGTGTGGCGTTCGTGAGAACGGCGAGGGCAATAACGACATAGGCTTGGGCAGAGAACAGGATGACGGCCATCGGCTTGATTCTCTCGGGGCCGCTCATCCTCGGCAGCATGAACAGGGCCCTGAGCGCAACAGAAACGCCAACAAGGTAATTAGGGCTTGCTGAGAATCCCAGACCCACTGCACCACAGTTGATTCCAGCAGGAA
>JANWUS010000023.1 GCA_024958715.1 Cyanobium sp. FGCU52
GAACCTCAGCCAGAGCGGCTGCTCAGGTCTGCGGAGCTTTATTGCTGATCAGGACTGGGAAAGCCTTTCAGCCCTTCACTCCAGAGGCGCTGCCGAGCGATTGTCTGCCATAGAGGATGGCCCCGAAGCCAGTCACATACATCAGCAAGCTGTAGACGGCAGCGGGCACGGCCATGTCGGGATTGTTGAGCAGGCCGGCCGTGATGGCGATCGCCAGTGTTCCATTCTGGATGCCGACTTCGATGGCGACACAGATCTGCTGTGCCAGTGGCAGCTGAAACACCTTTGCAGCCAGGAATCCTGTCAGCATGGCCAGGAGGTTGAGCAGCACGACGCCGATTCCCACCTGCACAAGGAACTCCGGAAGCTTGCTGCCCTCCCTGATCGCCAACAGCAGGATGATCAGCGCCAACAGACTTGCGGCTAGGCGGCTCATCTGCTTTTCAAGGCGGCGTGCTCCGGTGGGAAACCGGTGACGAATTCCCATCCCGATCGCCGTGGGCAGCAGGGTGATCACGAAGATCTGCAGGATGGTGGAACCAACCGGAAGGGCAATCGCAGCGCTTTCTCCCAGGAAATGCCGGAGCGCCAGATTGGCGCACAGGGGTATGGTGAACACGATGATGCTGCTGCTCACTGCCGTGAGCGTCACCGACAGGGCAACGTCGCCCTTTGCCAGATAGGTGATCAAATTAGACGACGGACCGCCGGGGCAAGCCGCTAAAACAATCAGGCCCACGGCGAGCTCTGGCTGCATGGGAACGACCAGGGTGATCAGGGCTCCAATCAGCGGCAGCAGCAAGACCTGACAGGCCGAGCCCACGGCAACAGCCTTGGGGAAGCGCATGATTCGCCCAAAGTCTTCTGGAACCAAGCTCAGACCCATTCCCAGCATGACAATGGCCAGCGCCAGCGGCAGCAGCACAGAGGTGAAGAAGTTGCCCTGTATCCGTGCTGGAGGTTTGCGGCAGTGGGTGGATGGTGCTTAGGCGGCAAATCTTGTCCCTGGCATCGTTGGCCGCGTCAAGGGGATAGGGGCCAACTCATGATACCTCTTGTGAGGAGTTCTGTTGTGAGTGCGCTATGGTGCGGGTGGCTTGGCTCTTCACCGCGAAATGGCTGCTGGAGCGTGTCACGTTTGCTTACCCCAAGCCCTGACGTTCGAGTGTGAGGACGACAGGGTTTGATGGGGAGGCGCGCTTCATCACCGACCGAGAGCCGGTGGTGAGGGTGTTGGACAAGGCGCCCTCGGGCCGTCCAGTGGGCGCCAGGCTGCTGGTGGCCCCCCATCAGGCGGTCGATGAGGTCACGACAGGGGCGCCCTTGGCGTTGTCGCCGAACGGCGGTTGCGGTTGGCTGAGATCCCCACACCGGGTGCTTCAGGAGCTGCCGGATGACCATCAGGCTGAAGCGTGTCTTCGAGCCTCCGGCTGATCGGGATGGCTAGCGCGTGCTGGTCGATCGACTGGATGTGCTGAAGAGCAGGACAGGGTGATGAGCCTCGGCTGCACCAACCCTTGCGTCCCCGATGTCCCCGCATCGCTTGTCTTCTTCGACAAGGCATTCGGGCTTGGTAGGCGTTTTCTGGCTTTCCTGTGCGGCCCACTCACCCGGGGAGACCAACGCCCCGTGGGGACCGGCCTGCCACCCTGCGACGCCGGGGGCGTGCGCGGGTGGGAGGCCGGGGCTGGGCTCACTTGCCGATCAGGGTGGTCAGGGGTCCGATCAGGCCGGTGATCGCCGAGCCGGCGGCGGCGGCATCGGGCTTGGCGCCGCTGGCGAAGGTGCTGATCACCAGCTTGGCGGCGGTGTCGATCACGGGCCACTTATCACCGGCCAGGGGTTGGATCACCGGGGCTGCCTTGTCCCAGAGGGCCTGGAAGCCACCCATGGCGGTGATGGCCGCGGCGAGGTTGCCGGCCTTGATGTCGGATTCACCCTTGTTGAGCAGATCCAGCACGGGGCTCACCGCCGGAGCAAGGGCTGCCTGGCCGGTGGCCGTGGCGGCGTCCTTGGCCGCCTGACCCATGGCTTCGCCGGTCTGCTGGGCCGCTTCCTTGGTGCCGGAGGAGCATCCCGTGAGGGTGAGGGCGGTGGCGGCGATCAGGGCCGTGCCGACGCCGAGCAATCTGCGGGCATGCATGGGGAGAAGCGTGCAATCTGCCGACGCAAGGTAGGGGCCTTGTTCATTCAGGCCAGTAGTGATGCGGGTTTCTTCGGATTGTTGTAATGCTTGATACCATAAACCGGGCTGGTCGCGCGCCTTGTGGGGATCTGTGGCCGGGGCCTCTCAAGCGGTGGTGCTGATCCGGTGATGACTGCCACATCGCCGGCCATCACCCTGCGCCGCCGCCCAGGACCCCTGCCTGGGCCGTTCGGGGGAGATCGTGGTGATGGTGCTGGATGACATGTTTGCTTGCGAGCAGCAGGAGCAGGGCGGTGCTGCCCGCAAAGACAAAACCGCAACGACCATTTCATCCAGAAGCTCAAGACTGAAAGCCAGGGGAGACTCGGCTGAATTGAACAGGAGGGGGAGGTAGCTCATGTAGAGGCCGCCGATCAGCAGAGAGGCCAGGAGAATCCTTTTGCCTCTTCTCAGCTGGGACCCGCCGATGCAGATGGTCGCGACCGCGACCAGAAAGGGCACGAGAAAAACCAGGCGGTAATCGCAATTGATTGTCGTGACATAGCAGCCTATGGCGGTTGCGGTCATCACGATCAAGGTTGAGTAGCTGTATCGATGGGCCAGGGCCGAGTGCTGGTGCGTGGTGGCAATGGAAAGATCTGCTGGCTTGATCAGGAGCAGGTTGAGGCATAGTCCGGCAAGAAGAGAGAGGGCCTTTATTGCAAATAAAGCCTTGATCAGAATGCGCGCCTTTGCGACTCCGAATGCGTCCATCAGTGGAAGATTGACATAGCCAAGGGCGAGCAGGCCATGGCTGCCGAGCTGGCCGGCCTTGATCAACATCTTGGATTGCAATGTGGCGAGAACAGCAATGAGAATGGCAGCCTGTGAAATCAGCAGAAGCAGTGCAAGCCAACGCTTCCTGCCCCGGAGATCTCGATTCCATAGGCAGGTCAGCGCCCACGCCGTGACCCCAAAGAATGGATAGATCTTGAACGCTGTAAGCATGATCCCAACAGCGCCGGACGCAAGTGATTCTGAAGGTCGAGGCAGCCAGGTGGTAACACAGAATAAAGCAAGTAGAGCATAGACCAAGGCGTCAAGATTATTGCGCTCAATCAACAGCTGAACTGAAAAAGAGAGAAGCGCTATGGCTGTGACTACGGCCCAGGACCTGGTGGTATTCGTTGCCAGCCACGTTTGATGGCAAAGGGTGGTGATCAGGGCAAGGCTGCAGACAACGGCGATCCAGCTGCGATCCTTGACACCAAATCCCAGCCATTTGCCGATCAGCAGGGAGAGCTGGGGATAGCCTACCCATGGAAATCCGTTGCACTCGAGGTTTTTTTGTGGCGAGTACATGAAAGGGAATCTTGCACTCGGTGACTGTCAGGTTCCAGTGCAGATCGTAAAAAGCTGGAATGCGCCATGTGTGCAACAGGGCGAAGGCCCCTGATCCGGCTCGCGAACCTGCTATCGCGTAGGCGAAGATCCCATAAGAAAGATAGATCAGGCAGGCCGCAAGCAGGGCCAGGGCAAGTCAGGTTGCCAGGTGAAATCTGCGATCGTTGGCTTGCCTTTCCCTGATTTCGACTGTCACAATGGCCAGTCCCGATGCCAACAGTGCGGAAGCCTAGGCCGAGATCACACCTCCGCCAGCACCTTCGCCTCCTCCTCGGCGCTCACCACCCGGCCCTGGTCCTCGAAGCCCTCGATCTGATCGAAGTTGAGGTAGCGGTAGAGCTCGGCACCAAAGGGATCGATCTTCTCGGCGGCGATGGCCAGATACTCCTCCTTGCTCGGGATGCGGCCGAGCTGGGCGCACACCGCCGCCAGTTCGGCGCTGCCCAGGTACACCTGGGCGCCGTTGCCGAGGCGGTTGTTGAAGTTGCGGGTGCTGGTGGAGAACACGGTGGTGTTGTCCTCCACGCGGGCCTGGTTGCCCATGCACAGCGAGCAGCCCGGCATCTCCATGCGCGAGCCCGCCGCCTCGAAGATGGCGTAGTAGCCCTCCTCCTTGAGCTTCTCCTCATCCATGCGGGTGGGCGGGCAGACCCACAGGCGGGCGGCGTTCTGCCCCTGGTCCTTGAGCACGTTGGCAGCGGCGCGGTAGTGGCCGATGTTGGTCATGCAGGAGCCGATGAACACCTCATCGATCGGCTTGCCCGCCTCTTGGGAGAGCAGCTTCACGTTGTCGGGGTCGTTGGGGCAGGCCAGGATCGGTTCGGTGATCGCATCCAGGTCGATCTCGATCACGGCGGCGTACTCGGCGTCGGCATCCGCCTCCAGCAGCTGGGGATCCGCCAGCCAGGCCTCCATCGCCTTGATCCGCCGCGCCAGCGTGCGGGCATCGCCGTAACCGCGGGCGATCATGTTCTTCAGCAGCGCCACGTTGCTGCGCAGGTATTCGCTCACCGTTTCCACCGAGAGCTTGATCGTGCTGCCGGCACAGGAGCGCTCGGCCGTGGCGTCCGTGAGCTCGAACGCCTGCTCCAGCCTCAGATCGGGGAGCCCTTCGATCTCCATGATCCGGCCGTTGAACACGTTCTTCTTGCCCTCCTTGGCCACCGTGAGCAGACCCTGCTGGATCGCCACGTAGGGAATGGCGTTGACCACGTCGCGCAGGGTCACGCCCGGCTGCAGGGAGCCGGTGAACTTCACCAGCACCGATTCCGGCATGTCGAGCGGCATGGCGCCGATGGCGGCGGCGAAGGCCACCAGACCCGAGCCGGCCGGGAAGGAGATGCCCAGGGGGAAGCGGGTGTGGCTGTCGCCGCCGGTGCCCACGGTGTCGGGTAGCAGCATGCGGTTGAGCCAGCTGTGGATGATGCCGTCGCCGGGGCGCAGGGCCACGCCGCCGCGGGAGCTGATGAACTCCGGCAGCTCGGCGTGCGTCCTGAGATCCACCGGCTTGGGATAGGCGGCGGTGTGGCAGAAGCTCTGCATCACCAGATCCGCCGAGAAGCCCAGGCAGGCCAGCTCCTTCATCTCATCGCGGGTCATGGGCCCGGTGGTGTCCTGGCTGCCCACCGTTGTCATCAGCGGCTCGCAGCTGGTGCCGGGGCGTACGCCCGGCAGGCCGCAGGCCTTGCCCACCATCTTCTGGGCCAGGGTGAAGCCCTTGCCGGTGTCGGCCGGGGCCACCGGGCGGATGAACAGCTCGCTCGGGGGCAGGCCCAGCTGGGCGCGCACCTTGTCGGTGAGCGAGCGGCCGATCAGCAGAGGGATGCGTCCGCCGGCGCGCACCTCATCGGTGATCGTGCTGGGCTTGAGCTCGAAGCGGGCCACGATCTCGCCGGCTCCCGGCTCCCCGGCGGCGCGCTCGATCGTGCCGGCGTAGGGGCGGATGGTGATCACGTCGCCGCTGCCCAGGGCCGTGACGTCGCACTCGATCGGCAGGGCGCCGGAATCCTCGGCGGTGTTGAAGAAGATCGGTGCGATCTTGCCCCCCAGGATCACGCCGCCGCTGCGCTTGTTGGGCACGTGGGGGATGTCGGTTCCGGTGTGCCAGAGCACCGAATTGATGGCCGATTTGCGCGAACTGCCGGTGCCCACCACATCGCCCACGTAGGCCACGGGATGACCTTTCGTTTTGAGCTCGGCGATCAGCTCCAGGCCGCCGGGCATCCGCGTCTCCAGCATCGCGTTGGCGTGCAGGGGGATGTCGGGGCGGGTGGTGGCGTGGGTGGCGGGGGAGAGGTCGTCGGTGTTGGTTTCGCCCTCCACCTTGAACACGGTGACGGTGATCTCCGCCGGCAGCTCGGGCCGGGCGGTGAACCATTCGGCGTCGGCCCACGACTGCACCACCCGCTGTGCCAGGGGATTGCTCTCCGCCAGTTCCAGCACGTCGTGGAAGGCGTCGTAGACGAGCAGGGTGCGGCTCAGACCTTCGGCAGCGGCCTCGGCCACCGCCGCATCGGCGCTGCCGAGCAGCTCGATCAGGGCGCCGACGTTGTAGCCGCCGATCATGGTGGCCAGCAGCCGCACCGCCTCCACCGGGCTCACCAGCGGGCTGGTGGCCTCATCCCGGGCCACCGCCGCCAGCCAGCTGGCTTTCACATAGGCGGCCTCATCCACCCCCGGGGGGATCCGTTCGCTCAGCAGCTCCAGCAGGAACGCCTCCTCGCCGGCGGGCGGGGCCTGCAGCAGCTCGGTGAGGGCCTGGGCCTGGGGCGCGGTGAGCGGCAGGGGCGGCACCCCCAGGGCCTCCCGTTCGGCGGCGGCGGCGCGGTAGGCCGGCAACAGCTCGGCGGGGGAGAGGGGGGCGGCGGTCATTCCTGGCAGCACGGCACGGGCAGATCGCCATTTTCCGCTCTGGCCGCACCCCCCCTTGGTGGCAATGGCGACGGTTGAGCGGGGCGGTGGTTCAGGGCAGGGCCGCCAGCTGCTCCAGCAGGAACCGGCGCACCGCCTCCTGCTGCAGGAGCGGCGGGCGCAGCGGCGGCCGGCCGGGCCGATCGGCCAGGGCCTCGGTGAGGCGGTTGGCCGCCAGCGCCAGCGGCTGCCACACCACATCGTCGCCAGCGGGGATCTCCTGGCCGGGGGCGTCGGCGCTGTAGGCCGTGGCCACCGCCGCGGCGCCGGTGCGGTGGATCAGATGGGCCAGGTAGCGCTCGCCCAGCGGGCCGCTCAGCGGATGGTTCAGCCAAAGCAGCGCCCGGCCCCTCACCGCCTCCGCTGCCACCTGCGAGGCCAGCAGCTGCTGCCAGCCGGGCCAGGCGCCGAGAAAGGGGCTCCGCACCACGGGCCCGAACCCACGCCAGTGGGCGGCGATCCCCGGCAGGTCGTGACGGACATGACCGCCCGGCAGCAGCAGCAGCGGCACCAGCCGCACGCCGCCCCGAGCCCGCAGGGCAGCCTCCACCTCCTTGGTGGGCTCCTGCCTGCCGCCGCTGAGGGCCACCAGCTGCACCGGGGTCCGGCGCCGCTCCGCCAGTTCGCTCGCCAAGCCCTGCAGCTCGGCGGGAATCTCGCCGCCGCTGCGGCCATGAACCACCAGCACCAGCGGCCGCAGCGAAGCCTGCAGGCGCCGCTCCAGCCGCTGGCGCACGCCGGGATCGAGGCTGCGGCGGCTGAGGCGCTGCAGATTGGTGACGCCCTGCGGCAGGCGGGCCAGCAGATCCACCGCCCGGGCCGCCAGCACCGGATCCAGATCCAGGGCCAGCGTGAGCAGCGCCTCGCGCAGGGGCGCCTGCGGCCAGGCCCCCAGCCCCAGGGCCACCCCCTCGAGGGCGGCCCGGCGCAGGGCGATCGGCCCGGGGCCCTGGGCATGGCGCAGCAGCAGCGGCAGATCGCCGGGCTGACGCTGGTGTCCCAGCAGGGGCAGCAGGCTCTGACCCAGGCTCACGCCGATGTCCGCTCCAGGCTCCAGAGCCTGGCGTAGCTGTGCGGCCACCCGCGGGTCGGGGCACCGACCCAGCAGGCGAAGCAAGGTTGGATCGTCGGCCAGGGCGCTTCCGGAATGCGCCATTTCCAGCAGGGGCTCCAGCCAGGCCGACCGTGCGCCGTCGTCCCACACCGCCAGCTCCCGCTCGAGGGCGGTCAGCATCGCGGCCCCGGCCAACGCCAGCAGCCGCCGGGCCCCCGCCGGCTCCACCCGCCGGGCCAGCGCCGCCAGCAGGTCGGGCTCCACCGGTTCCACCCCCGCCTCCAGGGCGTCGATCCAGAGGGTGGGGTCGGCCTGGCTGCGGCGCAGCTGCTGCAGCAGCGACCAGCGTTCCGGCTCCCCCGGAGGGGGCAGGGGTGGGGCGAGGCCAGGGGTCAAGGAGTCCAGCCGGAGGACTGCTCCACCCTGCCACCGGGCCGCCATGGTTCAGGCCGGCCGCCGCCGGGCACCGAACCGCTCCACCAGCAGCGCCTCGAGCACATCGGTGAGTTCACTCAGGGGCACCCCCTTGTGGTGCAGTTCGGCCAGCCGTGGCTCGCTGCCCAGCGAGCCTCCCAGGAAGATCTTCACCGCCTCCACCATCGCGCCCTCGTGGCGGGCCTTGGCCCCCATCAGGCCGATCTCGCCCATGTAGGGCTGACCGCAGGCGTTGGGGCAACCGGTCCAGTGGCTGCGCACGGCATGGGGCAGCTCCAGCCGGCGTTCCAGCTCCTCCACCACCGCCTGGGCCGTGGTCTTGGTGGGGATCAGGGCGAAGCTGCAGTAGCGGTTGCCGGTGCAGCTGACCGCTTCGGCCTGCAGCGGACCGGGTTCCGGGCGGAAATGGCCCAGAAGGGGTTCGGCCAGCAGCGCCTCCAGCCGTTCGGCGGACACATGGGGGATCAGCACGTTCTGGGCTTCGGTGAGGCGCAGTTCGCCGGTGCCGTGGCGTCGGGCCACGGCCGCCAGCTCGGCCATGGCGGCGGCGTCCAGCCGGCCCATCGGCACGTGCAGCCCCACCCAGTGCAGGCCCGCCTGACGCTGCTCCTGCACGCCCAGCCCGGAGCGGGGAGGGCGGTTCACCAGGTGGGAGCCGTCGTGAGGCAGCACCAGCTCACCGATCCGGCGGCAATCCTCCGGGCCCAGCAGGCCGGCGAGGGTGTCGAGCACCGCCTGGCGGTAGGCCTCCAGTCCCAGGGCTTCCACCAGATACATCACCCTGCTCCTGTTGCGGGCCTCCCGGTTGCCCTGGAGCTCGAAGTGGCGCAGCACCGCCAGGGTGAACGCCGGCAGTTGCTCCCCCCTCAGCCAGAGCCCCAGCGGGATCGCCAGTTCGTTGCGCTGGGCCGAGAAGAAGCCGCCCACCATCACGGTGAAGCCCAGTTCCCCCTCCCGGTGCGCCGGCAGGAAGGCCAGGTCGTTGTGCAGCAGGAAGCTGTCGGGTGCGCCGCCCACGGCCACGTTGAACTTGCGCGGCAGGTTGCGGGGCCCGTCCGGCGCCAGCAGACGGTCCTGGATCGCGGCCACCAGGGGGCGCGTGTCGACGATCTCCTCGGGATCGATGCCGGCCAGCGGGTTGCCGGTGATATTGCGCGGATTGTCGTGACCCGACTGGCGGCTGGTGAGCCCCACGGCGGCCATCTCGACCAGCAGCCGAGGCATGTCCTCCAGCAGCAGGCCCCGCAGCTGGAGGTTCTGACGGGTGGTGATGTCGGCGCTGCCCTCCTCGCCGCAGCGATCTACGGCCTCGGCCAGCACCTCCAGCTGCTCCGCTGTGATCACGCCGTTGGGGAGGCGCAGGCGCACCATGAACCGCCCCGGCGTCACGGGCCGGAAGAAGATCCCCAGCCACTTCAGGCGGATGGTGAGCGTGGCCTCATCGAGGGACTCCCAGCCCTGATCGGCCAGCTCCTGCAGGCGCGGTTCCAGATCCAGGCCGCAGCCCTCCGCCTTGGCCTGCTCGATCTTGCTCAGCCTCGGATGGATGGCGGTGAACGACGTCGGGTCGGACATGCGGCGGCACGGTCGGGGTCGCGGACGAGATCCCGCTGCCCGCGAAGTTGCGCTTCGGGGACAGGAGGGATGGAAGGGACCGAGCAGACGCCGATGAGAGCTACGTCGCTGGAAGAAATGACTGGGATTTCGGCACCTGTGGAAGCGGCACCGGCCACAACCGCGAAAATCGGGTGTGGAGAATGACGAGTGTCTGTCAGAGCGCGCTTTCTTCGTGTTGCATCCGCTACTGAACCAGCCGGCCGCGGAGCGCGACGCCCATGAAGCCCTCGAGGGCCGTCGTGATCGCCGCCTCGAAGCCCTCGGCCCGGGGCGCGCCCGCTTCCGCGAACTGATCGGCAAGGTGGGCAGCGGCGAACACACCAGCACCGGCCTCAGTCGTGAGGAGGCGCGCGAGGCCATGGACCTGATGCTCCAGGGCCAGGTGAGTGACGCCCAGATGGGAGCCTTCCTGATCGCCCACCGCATCCGCCGGCCCCTGCCGATCGAGCTGACGGGCATGCTCGACAGCTATCGCCACCACGGGCCCACCCTGGAGACGCCGGGGCGCAGGGCCCTTTGCTTCGGGGTGCCCTACGACGGACGCAGCCGCACGGCGCCGGTGCTGCCCCTCGTCGCCCTGATGCTGGCCAGCACCGGCCTGCCGGTGGTGCTGCACGGCGGCGATCCGATGCCGGTGAAGTTCGGGGTCACCCTGGCGGAGCTGTTCGCCGCCCTGGAGATCGAGTGGCGGGGTCTGTCCCTGCCGGCGCTGCAGGACTGCCTGAACAGCCACAACCTGGTGCTCACCCATCAGCCCGACCATTTCCCGCTGGCGGAGCGGCTGCTGCCGGTGCGTGACGACATCGGCAAGCGGCCGCCGGTGGCGAGCCTGGAACTCCTCTGGACGCCCCACCGCGGGGATCACCTGCTGGTGAGCGGCTTCGTGCACCCGCCCACCGAGAAACGCGCCTGGGAAGCCCTGGCGGCGGCCGGGGAAGCCGACGTGCTCACGGTGAAGGGGCTGGAGGGTTCCGTCGACCTGCCCACCACCCGGGCCGGGATCACCGCGCGCCTGCGGGAGGGGAGCGGGCCGGAGCGGATCCTGCTGCACCCGCGCGATCACGGCATCCGTGCCGAGGAGGTGGCCTGGGGCGATCTGCCCACCTGGCGGGATCAGGCCCTGGCGGCCCTGCGAGGTGAAGGGCCGCTGGCCGATGCGCTGCTCTGGAACCTGGCGGCCTACCTCCGGCTGGCCGATGGTTTCCCCTGCCTGGAGGATGCGCTCGGCCAGGCCCGCGCCCTGCTCACGGCCCGCAGTGGCGAGACTCACCGGCAGGAAATGGCGCGTGCCTTCTCGGCCGCTGCGCGTGCCTGATTGACCATCTGGTAACAATCGCCACGCCTTGCGGGCGACCCGGCGTGATGTTCTAGGCCCGTCGGTCAGCTTGCGCGCCGACCTCAACACCATGGCCGGACAGAGGCGCTTCGTTCTGAGGCCCGTCTGGAGTGCTGGTTGTCCCCAGGGCGGGCCTGCCGGCAACCCCAAGCCCTCTGTTCTTCCCTCCATGTCGAGTCTGTCGCGCCGCAAGTTCCTGCTCACCGCTGCCGGATCCGCAGCAGGCGCGGTCTGGCTGTCGGCCTGCGGTGGCCGCACCACTTCCACCACGGATCCTTCCACGGCCTCTCCGGCCACGGGTGCCGATGCGCCCGAGGTGAAGGCCGCCACCCTCGGCTTCATCGCCCTCACCGATTCGGCGCCGCTGATCATCGCCAAAGAGAAGGGCTTGTTTGCCAAGCACGGCATGCCCGATGTGAAGGTGGTGAAGCAGACCTCCTGGGCCGTCACCCGCGACAACCTCGAGCTGGGCAGCGGCAGTGGTGGCATCGACGGCGCCCACATCCTCACGCCCATGCCGCTGCTGATGACGGCCGGCACGATCACCAAGAGCAAGCAGCCGCTGCCGATGATCACCGTGGCACGGTTGAACGTGCAGGGCCAGGGCATCTCGGCAGCCAAGGATCTGCTGGCCGACAAGCTCACGATCGACAACCGTGAGGGGCTCGCCAAGGCCGTGGCGGCGAAGAATGCCGGCCCGCGCAAGTTCAAGGCGGCCGTCACCTTCCCCGGCGGCACCCACGATCTGTGGATGCGTTACTGGCTGGCCGCCAACGGCGTCGACCCCAACAAAGATGCCGACCTGGTGGTGGTTCCGCCGCCGCAGATGGTGGCCAACATGCAGACCGGCACGATGGACGTGTTCTGCGTGGGTGAGCCCTGGAACCAGCGGCTCGTGAACAAGCAACTGGGCTACACCGTCGCCCAGACCGGCGAGCTCTGGAAGGCCCACCCGGAGAAGTCGTTCTCGCTGCGGGCCGACTGGGCGGAGAAGAACCCCAAGGCCACCCAGGCTCTGCTCAAGGCGGTGCTCGAGGCCCAGCAGTGGTGCGACGACCCGGCCAATCTCGATGAGATGTGCGAGATCCTCGCCAAGGACAAGTACATCAAGGCCAAGGTCGAGGACATCAAGCCCCGCCTGGCCGGCAACGTCGACTACGGCGACGGTCGCAGCGTGAAGGACAGCCCCTTCCGCATGCGGTTCTGGAGCGAAGCCGCCTCCTTCCCCTTCACCAGCCACGACACCTGGTTCGCCACCGAGGACACCCGCTGGGGCTACCTGCCCGCCAGCACCGACGTGGCGGCCCTGGTGAAGCAGGTGAACCGAGCTGATCTCTGGAAGGAGGCCGCCCGCGCCATCGGCCAGGAGAAGGCGATCCCCGCCAGCGATTCCCGCGGCAAGGAGACCTTCTTCGATGGGGTGGTGTTCGACCCCGAAAACCCCAAGGCCTACCTCGACGCCCTGAAGATCAAGGCCCTGGCCTGAGTCCGCGTTCCCTTTCCGGACCTTTCCGCGGGTCCCCACCTTCGTCCATTCCATGACCCTCACCGCCTCCGCGGGCCGGCCTCCGGGCCGCTCCCCCTCCCGTCGCCGCGGGTTGAACCCCGGCCTGCGCGCCTTCCTGCCCTACCTGGTCTGCATCGGCGGTTTCCTGCTGATGTGGCAGCTGCTCTCGCTGCTGCTCGGCACCGGCCGCCTGCCCGGGCCGATCAACGTGGTGGCCGACACCTGGGATCCCTACATCAGCCAGCCGTTCTTCGATGACGGCGGCACCAGCAAGGGCCTGGGGCTGCAGATCCTGATCTCGCTGCAGCGGGTGGCGGCCGGCTACGGCCTGGCGGCGGTGGTGGGGATCGCCATCGGCGGCCTGCTGGGCCTCAGCCGCTTCGTGGGCAAGGGTCTCGATCCGGTGATCCAGGTGCTGCGCACCGTGCCGCCCCTGGCCTGGTTCCCGATCTCACTGATGGTGTTCCAGGACGCCAACACCTCGGCGATCTTCGTGATCTTCATCACCGCCATCTGGCCGATCATCATCAACACCGCCGTGGGCATCCGCGAGATCCCCACCGACTACACCAACGTGGCCCGGGTGCTGCGGCTGCGAAAGAGCGACTACATCCGTGAGGTGGTGATCCCTGCCACCGTTCCCTACGTGTTCACCGGCCTGCGCATTTCGGTGGGCCTGGCCTGGCTGGCGATCGTGGCGGCCGAGATGCTCAAGGCCGACGGCGGCATCGGCTACTTCATCTGGGATGCCTACAACGCCGGCGGCGACACCAGTTCCAGCCAGATCATCCTGGCCATCCTCTACGTCGGTGTGGTGGGTCTGGCCCTCGACCGGCTGGTGGCCTGGGCCGGCCGTCGCGTCTCCCGGGGGGGCCGCTGAGATGGCCGCCGGTTTCCTCACCGTCGATGACGTCACCCAGGTGTTTCCCCTGCAGGGGGGCGGACGCTATGTGGCCCTGCGGGACATCGATCTGGAGATCGCCGAAGGCGAATTCGTGTCGCTGATCGGCCATTCCGGCTGCGGCAAGTCCACACTGCTCAACCTGATGGCCGGCCTGCTCCAGGCCAGCAGCGGCGGCATCCTGATGAACGGCCGCCAGGTCACTGAGCCTGGCCCCGATCGGATGGTGGTGTTCCAGAACTACTCGCTGCTGCCCTGGAAGACGGTGCGTCAGAACATCGCCCTGGGCGTGAACGCGGTGATGCGCGACTGGTCGGCACCCAAGCGCCGTGCCCTGGTGGAGGAGAAGATCGCGATGGTGGGTCTGGCCGCGGCGGCCGACAAGTACCCCGCCGAGCTTTCCGGCGGGATGAAGCAGAGGGTGGCGATCGCGCGCGCCCTGGCCCTGCGCCCCAAGCTGCTGCTGCTCGATGAGCCCTTCGGCGCCCTCGATGCCCTCACCCGCGGCAACCTCCAGCAGCAGCTCATGAAGATCTGCCAGGAGGAGGGCCTCACCGCGGTGATGGTGACCCACGACGTGGACGAGGCCCTGCTGCTCTCGGACCGGGTGGTGATGATGACCAACGGACCCGAGGCCGGCATCGGCCAGATCCTCAAGGTGCCCCTGCCCAGGCCGCGGGAGCGGCTGGCGGTGATGGAGCACCCCGACTACTACCGGCTGCGCAGCGAACTCATCGGCTTCCTGCAGCAGCAGCGTCGCCTGCGCCAGCGGCGGGCGGTCGTGGCGCCGTTGCCGGCTGCCGCCCCGGCCGCCCGGGAGCCGCTGAAGGTGCGTCTGGGCTACATGCCTGGGCTCGACATCGCCCCGCTGGCGGTGGCCCTGGAGGAGGGGCTCTTCGATCCGGCCCTGCTGAACGTGGAGCCGGTTCCCTTCGATGATTGGCAGGATCTGGAGCACGAGCTGCGCGCTGGGGCCATTCACGCGGCGATCACGGCGGCCTCCACCCCCCTGGCCCTGTGCCTCGGGCTGGGGGGTGCCGATCCCTGGCCTGCGATCACGCCGATGACCGTGAGCCGCAACGGCAATGCCCTCTGCCTGGCCCGGCGCTTCCTCGATCGCGGGGTGAACGATCGCCAGGGTCTGGCGGGTGAGCTGGCCCGTGGCGAGGGCGTCCTGCGGATCGCCGTGCCCCAGAGCCGGGGCATCGCCGAGATCCTCCTGCGCCACTGGCTGGCGGCCGGCGGCATCGACGCCGAACGGCAGGTGCGGTTCAGCGAGCTCTCGCCGATGGGGATGGAAGCGGCGCTCACGGCCGGCGCGATCGACGGCTTCATCGCCGGCCGCTACCGGGTGGCCCGGGCGGTGGAATCCTCCCTGGCCTACGTGCTCGCCACCGACCTGGACATCTGGAGCGGCCATCCGGAGAAGGTGCTGACCTGCTCCGAAGCCTGGGCCGAGCTCCATGGCGAGGCGTTGGAGGCCCTCTGCAGCGGCCTGATGCAGGCGGGTGCACGCTGCGACGACGGCGCCCAGCGCGAATACCTGATCGGCCTGCTGAGCCGACCGCAATGGCTGGGCTCGGGCTCCTCCCTGGCCCTGCAGCGCCAGTTCGACTACGGCACCGGCCAGGAGCCGGCCGTGCTGCTGCGCTTCAACCAGTTCCACGCCGACAGAGCCCATGTGCCCAACCGGGGCGAGGGCACCTGGCTGCTCACCCAGTACAGCCGCTGGGGCTGGTGCCCGTTCCCCAGCAACCGCCTGGAGCTGCTCGGTCAGGTGTACCGCCACGACATCTGCGACCGGGCCCTGGAGCGGGCCGGCTACCCCGTGCTGCATCCGGAACGGGACGCCATCGCCCTGGCCGACGGCATCGCCTTCGACCAGGACGATCCGCTCGGTTACCTGCGCAGCCTTCCGGGCGCCTGCGTGCCGCCCGTCGTCCCCGTGAACCTGCCGGCCGCGAACGCCGCCGCCCCCCGACCCCTCGCGAACCGCTGAGAGATGACCACCATGCTCGAACCCTCCCTCTCTGCCGGTGTCAGCGCCTCCGCCGGCTCCCCTGGTTCCGGCGATGCCTTCCTCGAGTTCCGCTCGGTGGGGCAGGTGTTCGCCACGCGCCGCGGGCCGTTCGAGGCTCTCCGCGACATCAACCTGCAGGTGCGCCAGGGCGAGTTCCTGTGCGTGATCGGCCACTCCGGCTGCGGCAAATCCACGCTGCTGAACATGGTGTCGGGCTTTCTCCAGCCCACCAGCGGCAGCGTCACCCTTCAGGGGGTGCCGATCGATCGCCCTGGGCCCGACCGGATGGTGGTGTTCCAGAACTACTCGCTGCTGCCTTGGCACACGGTGTGGAAGAACGTGGAGCTGGCGGTGAAGGCGGCCCGGCCGGAGCTTTCCGTGGCCCAGCGGCGTGAGGTGGTGGAGCACCACCTCGACATGGTGCATCTCTCCGATGTCCATGATCGGTTGCCGGGGCAGATCTCCGGCGGCATGCGCCAGCGGGTGGCGATCGCCCGCGCCCTGGCGGTGCGGCCTGAGGTGCTGGTGCTCGATGAGCCCTTCGGCGCTCTCGACGCCATCACCCGCGAGGAACTGCAGGAGGAGCTGCTGGCGATCTGGCGCGAGCAGCAGCCCACGGTGCTGATGATCACCCACGACATCGACGAGGCGCTCTTTCTCGCCGACCGGGTCGTGATGATGACCAACGGACCCTCCGCCACGGTCGGCGAGATTCTCGAGGTGCCGTTCGAGCGGCCCCGCAACTACGAGGCCATCCAGTCCGATCCCCGTTACGGCCGGCTGCGCAACCAGGCGCTCGATTTCCTCTTCCGCCGTTATGCCCATGACGACGGCTGAGGCGCTGCCTCCACCGGCACGATCGCCGCAGCGGCCGGAGCTACGGCGACGGCGCTGGCCTTGAGTTCCGGCTGCTGCGAAATCGGGCAGGCCTGCTCGTGCATCAGGGCATTGGCCTCGCAGGCCGGTTCCTGGCGGAAGCCCCAGTGCATCGGCAGGAACACCGAGCCCACTCGGATCCGATCGGTCACCTGCACCCGGGCCGTGACGGCGTGGCGGCGCGAGCGGATCGTGGCCAGCTCCCCCTCCGTCAGCCCGAAGCGCTGCGCATCCCTGGGGTGGATCTCCAGCAGCGGCTCCGGATGCAGCGTGCGCAGGCGCTCCACATGACCGGTGCGGGTCATGGTGTGCCAGTGGCCGAGGTAGCGGCCCACGGTGAGCACCAGCGGGTAGGCGTCGCAGGGGGGCTCGGCCAGCCCGAGAGGCTGGTCGGCCACGAAGCGGGCCCGCCCTGTGGGGCTGGGGAAGCGCCCATCGGTGTAGAGCCGCCCCGAGCCCTTGCTCGGCGTGCTGCTCGCTGGGAACGGCCACTGCTGAGGGCCCTCCCGCTCCAGCAGCTCGTGGCTCAGGCCGGAGAGATCGCACACCCGGCCGGCAGTGAGCGCCGCGAATTCGGCGAACACCTCCGCCGAGGAGCGGTACCGGAACTGCTCCACGAACCCCAGGCGGCGGCCCAGCTCGGCGAACACCTCCCAGTCGGGTCGGCTCTCGCCGGTGCGCGGCCGGTAGGCCGGGCAGTAGGTGATGCGCCGTTCGGAATTGGTCATCACGCCGGCCTTTTCGCTCCAGGGGGCGGACGGCAGCAGCAGATGGGCGTAGTGGCAGGTCTCGCTGTCGGCGGCGGACTCGCTCACCACCACCAGCGGGCAGCGGGCCAGGGCCCGCTTCACACGCTCGAGGTTGGGCAGGCTCACCAGCGGATTGGTGGCCGCCACCCACCACAGATCCAGTTCGCCGGCTTCTATCGCCTCGATCTGCTGCCAGGCCGTCAGGCCGGGCACGGGGGCGATCGAGCCGGGCGGGAAGCCCCAGGCGGTTTCCACCTCGGCGCGATGGCCGGCATCGCTCACGTTCCGGTAGCCCGGCAGCAGATGGGAGAGCCCGCCGGCCTCCCGACCCCCCATGGCGTTGGGCTGGCCGGTGAGCGAGAAGGGTCCGGCGCCGGGGCGGCCGATCTGACCGGTGAGCAGATGCAGATTGATCAGGCCGCCTACCACCGCCGTGCCCTCGCGCCGCTGGTTCACCCCCATCGACCACAGGCTCAGCACGCTCGCGCTCCGGCCCCAGAGGGTGGCGACGTCCCGCAGTTGCTCCTCGGGAAGGCCGCAGAAGCGGGCCACGCGCTCCGGGGTCCAGGCGGCCACCAGCTCGGCGTAGGCCTCCAGCCCTTCGGTGCTCGCATCGAGGAAGGCGGGGTCGGTGGTGCCCTGGCGGAGCAGCAGGTGGCCCAGGCCGTGCAGCAGCGCCAGATCGGTGCCCGGCGCGATGGCCAGATGGTGATCCGCCGCCTTGCTGGTGTCGGTGGCGCGGGGATCCACCACCACGATCGTGACGCTGTCGGGGTGGCGGCGCTTGCGCTTCAGCAGCCGCTGGAACAGCACCGGGTGGCATTCGGCGGTGTTGGTGCCGATCAGGACGGCGAGGCGGCAGTGGTCGAGGTCGTCGTAGCAGCAGGGGGGGCCGTCGGAGCCGAGGCTGCGCGCGTACCCTGCCACCGCCGAGCTCATGCACAGCCGGGAGTTGGCGTCGAAGTTGTTGGTGCCCAGGGCCCCCTTGAGCAGCTTCTGAGCGACGTAGTAGTCCTCGGTGTGGAACTGGCCCGAGCCGTACAGGGCGATGCCGCCGGATCCCCGGCGGGCCTGCCGGCTGGTGCGGATGCGCTCCACCAGCAGATCGAACGCCCCCTCCCAGCTGATCGGCCTGAACTCCTCGTGCAGGCTGCTGCGGTGGAGCGGCTGGCGCAGGCGGCCGCGGCCGAGGGTCTCCCCCACCGTGGCCCCCTTGATGCAGACCTGGCCGAGGCTGGAGGGGTGGTGGCGATCCCCGCGGGCGGTCCAGATGGGGTTCCCCTCCAGATCGCAGCGCCCCGCCGCGCCGGACGGGGAGGGGGGCAGCAGTTCCAGGCCGCAGCCCACCCCGCAGTAGGGGCACTGGCTGCGCGGGTTCGCTCCGGTGGTCTCGGGCATCGACAAGGGGATCGGCTCCTGGGGAACAGGCGACGAAACCCAGGGCGTCCGAACAAGCACACCGGGGTTGGGCTGCGAGCGGCGCCAACGCAGACCGCTGCCGGATTTCAGCATCCGCACCGGGGCCGTCTGTGTGAGCACCGCTACGGTTCCGCCCTCGCCGCGCTGGAATGGGTCCACCTGCCACGGCACCCCTGGCCTCCTCCCTCGCCAGCACCTGCTACGCCTTCGAGGCCGACTTCGCCGGCGATCTGCGCTGCATCCCGATGGCGGTGCGCCGCAAGCTCGATCTGGCCGGCGTGAAGCTCAAGCTGCAGCACTGGAGTGAACTCGCCGAGAACGAGCGGGCCGATCTGCTGGCCTGGCCCGATGACCCGGCGGCGATCGCGGTACTGCGCGCTCACCTGCTGGAGCGCACCGCCGGCCTCGGTCCCGGCCGCGCCGGCGAGCTGCCGCCGGCCTGCCAGGAGCCGTGGCAGCAGGGCGATGTGCTGCCCGACGTGCTGCTCAGTTCCTGCAGCCAGCTGGGTGTGGCGGTGCGGGCCGAGGACTGGGCCCGCCTCGACGAACTGCAGCGCTTCGCCCTGGTGAAGCTCAGCCACCCTGGCCACGAGCACCGCAACCTGCCGCGGGCCCTGGCGGAGTTCGGGCTTCTGGAGCCGTCGGCTGAGCGCTGATCCGCCGGCAGGTCGCCTGCGGCTGTAACGGCACCGGCACAATCGCGAGGAGGCCGAGCCCGGTGGTGACGATGCTTCCGCCCGATGGCGCCGCAGCGATGGCGGCGATGCGCGTGCGGGCCTGCCTGCTGAGCGGCGGCGCCAGCCGGCGCATGGGTCGCGACAAGGCCCTGCTGCCCCACCCGGAAGGTGGCAGCTGGCTGGAGCGCACCCTGCGGGTGCTGCTCGAGCTGCAGATCCCCTTGACGCTGTTCAGCCGCGATGAGCGTCACCTGCAGATCGCCCGGGCCCTGAACGGCGGGCCGATCACCGCCCTGGTGGAACCGCCGCCCTGGGAGGGGCCGCTGCTGGCCCTGCACCGGCTGATGCAGCACCACCCCGACGAGCGCCTGCTGCTCTGCCCGGTGGACATGCCCGATCTGAGCCTCGCGGCCCTGCGCAGCCTCCTGGCCGCGGCCGACCATGCGACGGCGGCCGGGGGGGCCGTCCAGCTCCACCTGGCCCACGACGGCCAGCGCCTGCAACCCCTGCTGGGGGTTTATCCGAGCACGGCACCGCTGCGCGCCGATCTGAGCGCGGCGGTTCAGCGCGGCGAACGGCGCCTGCAGGGCTGGCTGGCAACCCAGGCGTTCGAGGCGGTGATGCTGGATCCGCGCGCCCTTCGCAACGTGAACCATCCCGAAGCCGCTCAGCCGGCCCCGACCTGACACCGGTGCACGGCTTCCGCTGGCTACAACCTTCCCTCATCCCACCGATCCCCGAATCCATGCCCTACGTGTGGCAGACCGCCGGCCCCGGAGAGCCCCTGCAGCGCCAGGAGGTGGAACCGCTGACGCCCGGCCCGGGCGAGCTGGTGCTGGAGGTGCTGCACAGCGGCCTCTGCCACAGCGATCTCTCGATGCTCGACAACGCCTGGGGTATGAGCAGCTACCCGCTGGTGGCGGGCCATGAGGCCGTCGGGCGGGTGGCGGCGGTGGGCGACGGGGTCGATCCGGCCCATATCGGCCAGCTGCGGGGTCTGGGCTGGTTCGCCGGCAGCTGCGGCCACTGCTTCCAGTGCCTGGCGGGCCGCGCCAACCTCTGCCGCAGCACCGAGGCCACGATCGTCGGCCGCGCGGGGGCCTTCGCCAGCGAGGTGAAGGCCCGCCAGGACTGGGCGATCCCGCTGCCGGAGGATCTGCCTGTCGCCGATGCCGGCCCGCTGTTCTGTGGCGGCATCACGGTGTTCGCGCCGCTGATGGACGAGGCGGTGTCGCCCACCTCCCGCGTGGCGGTGATCGGCGTCGGCGGGCTGGGCCACCTGGCCCTGCAGTTCTGTCGCGCCTGGGGCTGCGAGGTGACGGCGCTCACCACCAACCTCGCCAAGGCAGACGAGGCCAGGGCGCTTGGCGCCCACCGCGTGGTGCCGCTGGCGGAGCTCGCCGGCGAGGCCGGCCGCTTCGATCTGATCATCAACACCGCCAATCAGCCGCTCGACTGGGCCGCGGTGATCGCCGCCCTGGCCCCCCTGGGCCGGCTGCACCAGCTGGGGGCGGTGCTCGAACCGATGACCGTGAATGCCTTCGACCTGATCGTCAGCCGCCGGATGATCACCGGCAGCCCCACCTCCTCGCCCGCCAGCCTGCTGAAGATGGTGGAGTTCTGCTCCCGCCACGCCATCCGGCCGATGGTGGAGCACCTGCCGATGGCGCGGATCAACGAGGCGATCGAGCGCCTGCACCGCGGCGACGTGCGCTACCGCTTCGTGCTCGACGGGCCGGCCTGAGCCCAGGCGCGAGCCCGGAGCGCCGGCTTAGCCCCGCACCAGCACCGGCACCCTCTTGAAGGCCGGCGTGCCGCTGCGGGGATCGCAGACCGCCCGCATCAGCACGTTGGCCTCGGGATAGAACATCAACGCCGCTCCGGAGCGGATCTCGCCGGGGATGATCTCCACCCCTTCGAGGCAGCCCGCCTCCCCCTGCACGTCCACCCGCTGATGGGCGCGCCAGCCGGCCCGGACCAGGTCGCCTCGGTTCATCAGGATCGTGTGGCGGTGCGGCATGCCGCGGTACTGGTCGCCCTCCTTGTAGACAACCGTGTTGTGCTGGCCGTAGCTGCGCGCGGTGATCAGGCTCAGCACCAGGCCACGCTCGCCAGCGGCCAGCCCGCCGAAATGCTCCTGCGGGGGCAGCGCCAGCTCCGGCAGTGGCGTGGCCGCCAGCTGGGCCCGGCCGCTGGGCGTGGGAAACCGTGGCTCGCTCAGCACCCGGCCCTGCACCTCGAACTCGCGGCGGCTGCGGTCGATGCCGGCCATCGGGCCGTAGCCCGGCACGGTGCGGGCGATCAGCTCGCGCACGTAGGCGCTGTCGTGCAGCCGCTGCCAGGCGATCGGCGACTCGCCCAGCAGCCGGTGGGCCAGCTCCACCAGGATGTGCACCTCGCTGCGGAGCTGGTCGCTGCGCAGGTGGCTGCGGCCGGGTTCGTTGAGGCGCACCCAGTTGTTGCCCGACTCCACCGTGGTGCGGTGGGGAGTCTCGAAGCGGTTGAACACCGGCAGCAGCAGCGTCTGGCGCGCGCCAAGACCATGGAAATGGCCGGTGTTGGGCTTGGTGGCCAGGTACACCACGGTGTCGATGCGGCTCAGGGCGCGGGCCGCCTCGGTGCTGTCGGGGTTGGCGCCGAACAGGTTGCCGCCCAGGCAGAAGAGGGTGTCGACGCTGCCGGCATCGGCGGCCTCGATCAGGGCGCGGGTGTCGTAGCCCTGGCGTGGGCTCAGGGGATGGCCGAGCAGCTGTTCGAGGGCCTGGCGCAGCTCCCCGCAGAGGTGCACCGTCACCCCCATCGACCCGAAGCCCTGCACGTTGGAGTGGCCCCGGATCGGCATCGTGCCGGCGCCCGGACGGCCGATGTGGCCGCTGAGCACGGCGGTGTTGACGATCGCCTGCACGTTGTCGACGCCGTTGGCGTGGTGGGTGATGCCCATCGCCCAGGCGAACACGGCGGCGCGGCTGGCGCGCAGGCGGGCCGCCGTGAGCTCCAGCTCCTCGCGGCTCAGGCCGCAGCAGGCGGTGATCGCCTCCCAGCTGGTGGTCTTCAGCTGGGCGATCAGCGCCTCCCAGCCCTCGCTGCAGCCCTTCACCAGCTCCCAGGCGATGCCGCCCTGCTCCAGCAGGGCCTTCTGGATCCCCAGGAACACCGCCGCATCCGAGCCGGGGATCGGCTGCAGGAACAGGGAGGCGATCTCCGAGCCCCGCAGCAGCGAGCGGATCGGGAAGGCGGGCGAGCCGAAGCGCTGCAGCCCCACCTCCAGCACCGGGTTGATCACGATCACCGTGCCGCCGCGCTCGCGCAGACGGATCAGCTCGTTCATCAGCCGCGGATGGTTGGCCGGGGCGTTGGAGCCCACCAGCACCACGCAGTCGGCCTGCTGCAGCCCCTCCAGGTTCACGTTTGAGGTGCCGCTGCCAAGGGCCTGGCGCAGGCCGATCGAGGAGGGGGCGTGGCAGAGGTCGGAGCAGTCGGCCAGGTTGCCCGAGCCCAGGGCCCGCAGCATCAGCTGCAGCAGGTAGGCGGCCTCGTTGGAGGAGCGGCCGGAGCTGTAGGAGGCCAGGCGCTCCGGCGGGCAGCGGAACGCCGCCTCCAGCAGGCTGAACACCTCCTCCCAAGCGATCGGTTCGTAGTGATCCTTGCCCTCGCGCCGGATCAGGGGCCGATCCAGCCGCCCCAGGCGATCGCAGGCGGCGGAGCTGAGCTGCCGCAACTGGTTCAGACAACGGCCGGCGAACACCTCCGGATCCACGGCGGGTTGCAGTTCGGCGGCGATCACCTCCACGCTCTTGAGGCAGCGCTGCAGCGGTTCGCCCAGTTCATCGCGGAAGCCGCCGTTCTGGCCGCCGGTGCCCCAGGCGCAGGAGAGGCAGGCGCTCTTGTGGTTGAGGGTCTGCCACAGCCGGGGGCCGCCGGGGGAGAGGGTGGCGCGGGCCCAGCCGTCGATCAGCGGCCAGCCGCCGCCGGAGGAAGGCAGGTCGGGATCAGCCATGGCCGCCTCGATCGCCGCTGGCGCGAAGGGTGTCAAGCCTAAGGAGGTTGGCCCGTTTCTAGCCTGCGCCCCATGCCCGCCCCCCATCCCAGCGACCGGCTCGGCCGCCCCCTGGGGGTGCTCCGCCTTTCGCTCACGGCCCGCTGCAACCTGGCCTGCCCGTACTGCCTCCCCGATGGCCAGGAGCCCCCAGGGCTGCTCACGCTGGAGCAGCGGTTTGCCGTTGTGGCGGCGGCGGTGGCGCTGGGGGCGGGGAGCCTGCGCCTCACCGGCGGCGAACCGCTGCTGCATCCCCAGCTGGAGGCGCTGATCGAGGCGGTCCAGCTCCTGCGCCGGCACGGCCTGCGGGAGGTTGCCCTCACCAGCAACGGTCTGCTGCTCACGGCGGAGCGGGCCCGGGCCCTGCGGCAGGCCGGGCTCGACCGCCTCACCCTCAGCCTCGACGGCACGACCGGCGCCAGCGTGGCGCGCATGTCCGGCCTGGCGGATGCCGCCGCCGGCAGCCGGGCGCTGGAGCGGGTGCTGGCGGCGATCGAGCATGCCCGCTCCGCCGGTTTCGATCCATCGCAGGGGGCCCTGAAGCTCAATGCCGTGATCCAGCGCGGCGCCAACGACGGCGAACTGCTGCCCCTGGCAGCCCTGGCCCGCGAGCGGGGCGTGGAACTGCGCCTGATCGAATTCATGGATGTGGGCAACCGCAACGGCTGGCGGCCCGAGGCCGTGCTGCCGGCCGTCGAGATGGTGGCCCGGATCGGCGAACGCTGGCTGCTGGAGCCCCTGGGCCGCAGCCGCCATGGCACCGCCAGCCGCTGGCGCTACCGCGACGGCGGCGGCGTGCTGGCCACGGTGGCCTCGATCAGCGCCCCCTTCTGCGGTGACTGCAACCGTCTGCGCGTCACCGCCGATGGCCTCGCCTACACCTGTCTGTTCGCCGCCCCCGGCAGCGGCCTCGACCTGCGGCCCTGGCTGGCGCCCGGCCAGCCGCCCGCGGCCCTGTGCGAGGGGATCGCCTCCCTCTGGCGGCAGCGCGCTGACCGCGCCAGCGAGGAGCGGGGCGAGGCGAGCCCACCGAGTTCCACTCCCCATGTGGAGATGGCCCGTCTGGGGGGGTGAGCGGTGGGATCAGCCCAGCTTCAGGCCCAGCAGCTTCAGGCCCGCGAGCACAAGCACGCCGGCCAGGCAGCGCCGGATCCAGGTCACCGGCCAGTGGCGACTGCCCAGCCGTGAGCCGAGGGCCCCGGCAGGCAGCACCACCGCCAGCCACACCAGCAGATCGGGCTGCAGCACGGCCACCACCTGGTCCGGGCGGGTCAGCAGCAGCCCGGCCAGGCCCGCCACCGAATTCAGCAGGATGAACAGCACGGACACCGCCGCCGCCTGACGGGTGGTGCACCAGCGGCAGAGCAGCAGCAGCGGGGTGAGGAACACGCCGCCGCCGGTGGCGGTGAGCCCCGCCAGCAGACCGAGGCCGGCACCGGCGGTCGCCAGCACCACGGTGCTGGGGGCGCGAAGGGTGGTCGGATCCTGGGTCCTGCGCCCCAGCCGCCAGGCGGAGGCGAGCAGCACCAGGCCTACGAGCCGCTGCAGCCAGGGTCCCGGCACCGCCCAGGCCCCACCGAGGAAGGCGGCCGGCACCGCCAGCACATACACGGGCCAGAACCGCCGCCCCGGCCAGTGGCCGGCCCGCAGGAAGTTCCAGCAGCCCACGGCGGCCACCAGGGTGTTGAGCATCAGGGCCAGGGGCTTGATCGCCACCACCGGCCAGCCGGCCAGGGCCAGCACGGCGATGTAGCCCGAAGCGCCGGCATGCCCCACCGAGGCATAGAGGAAGGCCACCAGGGCCAGCGCGGCCGTGAGGATCACGCTCAGGCGGGTGGCTCCCGCAGCCGCGGCAGCAGCTGCACCAGGTTGCAGGGGCGGGTGGCGGCGTCGAGCTGGGCGGCGATCAGCCGGTCCCAGGCGGTCTGCACCGCATCGAGCGAGCCGGGCAGCACGAAGATCACCGTGCCGTTGGCCACGCCCGCCAGGCAGCGGCTCTGCAGGCTGCTGGTGCCGATCGTTTCGAAGGAGAGCACGCGGAACAGTTCACCGAAGCCGTCGATGGTCTTGTCGAGCAGGGGCGCCACCGCCTCCGGGGTGCCATCCCGGCCGGTGAGCCCGGTGCCACCGCTGCTGATCACCACCTGCACCTCCTCCTCGGCGATCCAGCGGCTGATCACGGCGCGGATGGCGTACCGGTTGTCGGGCACCAGGGCTCGCTCCACCAGGCGGTGGCCGGCGGCCTGCAGGCGCTGCTGCAGCGCGTCGCCGCTCGGGTCGTCCGCCAGGGTGCGCGTGTCCGACACCGTGAGCAGGGCGATGGCGAGGCTCACGCTGCGGATCAGGAAGGCTGCGCCCATTTTCGGGGAGGCCGGGGGCCGCCTGGCTGCCGTCGCCCTGCAGGACGCCTCCGCCGCGATGAGCGCCGTAGCGTGCCCCGCACCCACCCTCCACAGCTGCGTTGATGGCGTCCCCACGGCTGCTCTGTCCCTTGCCCCTGCTGCTGCTCAGCGGGCTGCTGAGCAGCGCGCTTCCCGGCCCCGCCAGCGCCGGGCCCCTGGTGCGCCGCGCCCAGGAACGGCGGGCCTGCCAGGAGTTCGCCGGCAAGCTGCAGCAGGCCAGCGGCAATCCAGCCATGGCCCAGCAGGTGTATCAGCAGGGCGTGCTGCAGCTGGTGCAGCGCTTCGGCGAAAACCCCTGCGGCGACATCCCGGCCCCAACCGCCAGCGGCACGCCCGGAGCTCCGGCCTCCGCCCCGGCCACCTCCACCCCAGCCCCGGGAGCCCCGGCAGGGACCCCGGCTGCCACCGCCGCTCCCGCCTCCACGACGGCAACTCCAGCGACCCCGACGCCGGCCGCGACGTCGCCGGCGGCCAGCGCCCAGCAACAGCAGGCCTGCCAGCAGTTCGCCGGCAAGCTGCAGTCGGCGGCGGCCAGCGGTGGCGCTGCGGCGGCCCAGCAGACCTATGCGATGGGCCTGCAGAAACTGACCGGGATGTTCGGCGCCAACCCCTGCCCTGGCATCACCCCTCCGCGCTGAGTGAGCACAGGGTCACCAGGCGCAGGAAGGTCCGCAGCCGCTCGCGAGGGGTGGCGCTGGGGTCGTGCTGGGGGGGGGGTGGCGCCAAGCTGCGTGCAGCACCGCCACGGGGCCGCCCAGCCCGCAGGAGTCATGGCCATTCAGGTGAGACTGTTCGCCTCGTTGCGCGAGCGGGCTGGCTGGAGTGAGCGGCTGGTGGCAGTCGATGGGCTGCCCGCGACACCCCGCTCGCTCTGGCGCCAGCTGCACCTGTCCGATGGCGCCGAGGCAGGGACCGGCCGTGCCGGCCAGGCCGACGCCCTCCCCCAGGGGATCCGCGTGGCGATCAATCAGGCCTTCGCCGCGCCCGACACGCCCCTGGTCGACGGCGACGAGCTGGCCTTCCTGCCGCCGATCAGCGGCGGCTGAGCCGATGCGGCGCGCCAGGGGCTTCCGCCCAGCCCCCGGCGCATCCGTCCCCCAGACCTGTGCCCTCCCCCCTCGCCGCAGCCTGTTGTCACCCCGATGACCACCCCCTGCACCATTGAGCTGCTGGCGCAGCCGTTCGAGCCCCTGCAGGCCCTGGCCGCCTGGCAGCGGCAGCTGCGCTGCGGCTGCGAAGGACCAGGGACGGACAGGGGTGATGCATCACGAGTGGAGCAGGCCTGCCTGCCGCCGGCCGAAGCTCACTTCATCGGCCGGGTGCGCGCCACGACGGCCTCGGGCGCGCCGCTTGAGGCCCTGGAGCTGGAGCACTACCCCGGCATGACCGAGAGGCAGCTCGTTCAGCTGGCCGAGGGCTGCCTGCAGCGCCATGGAGTGGCGGCAGCGCTGGTGGTGCACCGGGTGGGCCGCATCCTGCCGGGTGAGGCGATCGTGCTGGTGGCGGTGGCCGCCGACCGCCGCGGACCGGCGCAGCGCTGTGGCCAGGAGCTGCTGGAGGCCCTCAAGCACGAGGCGCCGTTCTGGAAACGGGAGTGGAGCGGCGGTGTGGGGGGCTGGGTGGAGGGGAATACGGCGTGGTGAGCGTGGCGAGGCGTTGGTCAGGCCAGATCGCCGTACTCCTCGAGCAGGGCGATCAGGTCGGCGATGGGCCGGGCGTTGGCGGGGGTGGGGGAGAGGAGGTATCGGAGCTGGACGACAGTGCAGCGAGTTTGGCGTTGAGCTCGGCGAAGCGCGCGTTCTCTTTCTTCAGCTGAACGATTTCGCTCTCGATCCGCTCGGAATCGCTCCTCAGCTCGGCGATCTGCTTCTCGCGCTCGATCGCTCTGATCTCGAGATCGACGACGGGTCGCCAGTTGAGCATCGACAACCAGCGTCGCCAGCGAGGCAAGGAGGAGAGGAATTCCGATCTGCTGATCGATTGGTAGGGCGCCGAAGACGGGGAGGTGGACATGGGTATAGGAGGTGAACAGCGTGATCAGCGCAATCAACAGACCGGCGATGACCGTGATCCATCCCTGACGATCCAGTCCGGCCACGATAGCGAGGGTCGCAGGTTGAAAATCAGTATAGGCGTACTATGGACGTGATTCAGCCTGCATTGACTGGCTCGCCAACGCTTCCCGCAACAACGCCACCAGCAGCCCCCGGCGGCTCTGCTCGGCCTGGCTGAGCTGCTGCTCCAGCGGATCGCAGAGGGCCATCAATTCGTCGACCATAGCAACTACAAGATGGCTCATGTCTTGCCGCCGTGGGGCAGCTGGTCTGGATTCGGGGCAGGTTGAATCGGCTCGGAAGTCTGGGGATCGAAGCAGCCACTCTCGCGAGCGCCGGGGAAGGCATCGATGAGCTGATGACGTATCTCTGGCTCAGCTCGAAAGACCTCCATCCAGATGCTGAAGAAGCCCGTGCGCTGGGCGAGGCGAATCACAAGTTCCACCATCGCAACATTGCCTGGCTGCCCGGCAAGCTTCTCTCTGGCAGTATGCGTTCAGGGGGCAGGACGCTCCGTCGCAGGACTCCATGCCTGAAAGC
>JANWUS010000024.1 GCA_024958715.1 Cyanobium sp. FGCU52
GTTGAAGGCAGGGATGCCGTAGCCGTTCTCGGCGGCATGGTCGAGCAGCAGCCGACAGGTACTGATCGCGGTCCGTGAGCTTGAAAGCAGTGCCCTACCGAACGGATCGCGCACCTGGCTGAACCGCCATCGGGTGTTCACCATCGGCCATGGGTTCACGCGAAACGTCAGGCGAGACCTCTTCCTCACCAGCATCAGCACCACCCCAGAAGCTCTCCTGCGCCTGGTCCGGCAGCGCTGGAGCATCGAAAATAAGTGGCACTGGGCCCGCGATGCCGAGCTCGGTGATGATGCCCATCGCTTCGCCAACCGCATCGGGGCGCCGGTGTTTGCTGTCCTCCGAACGATCGTGATCAATCTGCTGCGGCTGGGCCGCTTCCGCTCCATCCGCCAGGCCCTGCGGGAGCAGGCGTACGACATCCAGGAAATGCTGGCGCTGGGAGGCGTGATACGCGCCGGGAGCGCACCCTGATCTCACTTTTAGGCAGCCCTGGTGTGCGATCAACTCGAGAGAGAGAAAAATGTGAATGGTCAGGTGGTTGTTGCACAAACGCTCAATCGAGCGGGATCGGCCCCTTGGCGCAGATCCCGTTCCAGCAGAGGCTGGTGTCGGCGGCCCAGCGGCTCTCCACATCCCGCCAGTCGCCGCCCTCCCGGCGCAGGCGCATGCGGCCGGTGCCGTCGTGCACGAACTCGAAGCGCTCGCCTTCGATCACCAGCCACCAGTGCTGGCCCACCTCCTCCACCAGCATCGTGCAGGCGCGCCAGGGTCCGTTCTCCCGCCGGCATTGCAGGGGAATGGAGGCCGGTGCCGCCCACAGGGGCCCACCGCTTCCCGCCAGCAGCAGCGCCGCCCCCAGGCGCACCAGCGGGCGGCACACCTGGAACCGGGCCATGCCCGCCGGAGGTGGATGCCCCTTCACGCTGGCGATCCGCCTCGGGGCTGGGGAGGTGGACTGCCAAGATTTAACAAACGCCACTCCGTCCGGTGCCCGTCTTCCACGCCCGTGTGCAGGTGTCCCTGCGCCCCTCCGTCCTCGATCCCGCCGGAGAGGCCACCCGGGCCGCCGCCGGGCGCCTGGGGGTGCATGGCGTCAAGCGGCTGCGGATCGGCAAGGCGATCGAGGTGGATCTGGAGGCCCCGGACCGGGCCACGGCCGAAGCCCAGCTCCACCTGCTCAGCGATCGGCTGCTGGCCAATCCGGTGATCGAGAACTGGTCGCTCGAGATCAACGAGGCCGGCTGAGGACACCCATGACCATCGGCATCGTCGTCTTCCCCGGCTCCAACTGCGACCGGGACGTGCGCTGGGCCCTCGAGGGCCGCCTCGGACGCCCCACCCGCTTCCTCTGGCACGAGGAGCACGACCTCGGCGGGCTGGACGCCGTGGTGCTCCCCGGGGGCTTCAGCTACGGGGACTACCTGCGCTGCGGCGCCATCGCCCGCTTCGCCCCGGTGCTCGAGGAGGTGCGCGACTTCGCCCAGCGCGGTGGGCCGGTGCTCGGTATCTGCAACGGCTTCCAGGTGCTCACGGAGATGGGACTGCTGCCGGGAGCCCTCACCCGCAACCGCGATCTCCATTTCCTCTGTGAACCCACCGCCCTCGAGGTTCGTCCCGGCCGCTGCGGCTGGCTGGGGGCCTATGGGGAGGGCGAGCGCATCATCCTGCCGATCGCCCATGGCGAGGGGCGCTACCAGATCGAAGCGGATGAACTGCAGCGCCTGGAGGAGCGGGGGCAGGTGGTTCTTCGCTACGCCCGCAACCCCAACGGTTCGGTGGGTGACGTGGCGGGGCTGTGCAACGAGCGCGGCAACGTGCTCGGGCTGATGCCCCATCCGGAGCGGGCCTGTGATCCGGCCACCGGTGGCACCGACGGCCAGCGCCTGCTGGCGGCGGCCCTGACGGCCTTCGCCTGAGCTTGTCCCAGAGGAAGGAGCGAGGGGCATGAAAAAAGGGGGCCCGTGGGCCCCCTCGGCGATCCTGCGGCGGTGATCAGTTGACGGCCGCGAAGAACTCCTTGCTCTTTACGGGGTCGGGGTTCATGGTCTTCTCACCGGGCTGCCAGTTGGCGGGGCAGACCTCGTCGGGGTGGGACTGCACGTACTGGAAGGCCTGGAGCACGCGCAGGGTCTCGTCGACGCTGCGGCCCACGGGCAGGTTGTTGATCGTGCTGTGCATGATCACACCATCGGGATCGATGATGAACAGGCCGCGCAGCGCCACACCAGCCTCCTCGTCGAGCACCTCATAGGCGCGGGCAATCTCCTTCTTGAGGTCGGCCACGAGGGGATAGGCGATGTCGCCGAGGCCGCCGCTCTTGCGGTCGGTCTGCACCCAGGCGAGGTGGCTGAACTGGCTGTCGACCGACACGCCCAGCACCTCGGTGTTGCGGCTGGTGAAATCGGCGTAGCGATCACTGAAGGCCGTGATCTCGGTGGGGCAGACGAAGGTGAAGTCCAGCGGGTAGAAGAACAGCACCACGTACTTGCCGCTGTAGTGGGAGAGGGTGATCTCCTTGAATTCCTGGTCCACCACGGCCGTGGCGGTGAAGTCGGGGGCAGGCAGACCAACGAGCCTGGACATCGTGGAGAAAGGAACGACGGATGCGGTGGCAACGGGAAGGGCCGACCGGCCTTGAGCGAATCAGCCTTGAGCGAAGTCGTACCGACTTCTAGTTGCACCATGACAACCTATCACGGATTGCAACGGAGCGTGGGTCGCCGGGGCCATAGGCTGCTTCCAAACTCCACAGCTTGAAGGCATCCATGGGCTGGGACCCGGTCGTCCTGCGCAAATACAGCACCACGGGCCATTTCCGACTGCTCAACCAGGTGCGATCCGAACTGCGGGGCAATCCCCTCATCCGCCCCAAGGCTGGCGAGACCGTGGGTGCCGCCAACCGCAGCCGCAGCCTGATCCGGGCCCTCGAGGTGCGCGCGTCCGCCGGAGCCGGAGCCCGCTCCCGCCGGGCGGCCCCCTCGGTCGTGGTCACCACCGCCGCTTCCCTCGCCGCCGCCACACCGCCGCCGCCCCCGTCGCTGCCGCCCCTGCCCAGCGCCGCGTCCTCCGATGCCGGGTTCAGCAACGGCGCGGACAGCGGCTTCGACAACGGTGCCAACACGTTCCGCGATCGCCTGAACGCGATCGACATGCGCTGATCCGTCGCTGACGGCGCTTCCTCCCCTGCCCATCACCCATGGCCGATCGCTTCGATCTCATCGTGCTGGGGGCCGGCTCCGGCGGCCTGGCCGCCGCCAAGCGCGCCGCCTCCCATGGCGCCCGCGTGGCGATCGTGGAGGGGGATCGGGTGGGGGGCACCTGCGTGATCCGGGGCTGCGTGCCCAAGAAGCTGCTGGTGTACGGCTCGGCCTATCGTGACCTGCTGGCCGATGCCGCCAGCTACGGCTGGCAGATCGGGCCGGTCCATCACGATCCGGCACTCCTGCTGGCGGCGGTGCGCGCCGAGGTGGATCGCCTCAACCGCCTGCACATCAACCTGCTGGAGAAGGCGGGCGTGGAGCTGGTGCGGGGCTGGGGCCGCTTCAGCGGCCCCGATGCCGTGGCGGTGACCGCGGCCGATGGCCAGCAGCGTCAGCTCACGGCCGAGCGCATCCTGATCGCGGTGGGCGGCCGTCCCCAGCGTCCGGACATCCACGGCGCCGAGCTGGCCTGGGTGAGCGATGACATGTTCCTGCTGGAGCGGCTGCCCGAGCACGTGGTGGTGGTGGGGGCCGGCTTCATCGCCTGCGAGTTCGCCGGCATCCTCCACGGTCTGGGGGTCAAGGTGACCCAGCTGGTGCGGCGCGATCGGCTGCTGCGGGAATTCGATGGTGAAGCGGCCGAAGCCGTGCGGGAGGCGATGGCGGCCGACGGCATCGGGATCCGCTTCGGTTGCCGGCCGCGTTCGATCACCGGCAGCACCCCGGGAGACCTGGTGGTGGCCCTCGACGACGGCGACACGATCGACTGCGGCGGCGTGCTGCTGGCCACAGGTCGCCGCCCCTTTCTGGAGGGCCTCGCCCTCGAGGCCGCGGGCGTCGCCGTTGAGGACGGCCGCATTCCGGTGGATGCCGACCAGACCACCAACGTGCCCACCATCTTTGCGGTGGGCGATGTGACCGATCGGATCTGCCTCACCCCCGTGGCGGTCGATGAGGGGCGGGCCTTCGCCGACACGGTGTATGGCGGCAAGCCCCGGCGGGTGAACCACGATCTGGTGGCCTCGGCGGTGTTCTCCCAGCCCGAGCTGGCGGGGGTGGGCCTCACCGAGGAGCAGGCGATCGAGCGCCACGGCAGCGAGGCCATCCGCGTGCACCGCGCCCGCTTCCGGCCGATGAGCAGGGCCCTGCCCGCCCGGGGGCCCCGGGTGCTGCTGAAGCTGATCGTGGAGAAGCAGGGGGGGCGCGTGCTCGGCTGCCACATGGTGGGGGAGCACGCGGCCGAGATCATTCAGATGGCCGCGATCGCCATCGGCATGGGGGCCACCAAGGCCGATTTCGATCGCACCATGGCCCTGCACCCCACCCTGGCGGAGGAGTTCGTGACCCTGCCCAACTAGACGGGGCGGATCAGAAGCGGAAGCTCGTCTTGATCAGGGCGCCGAGGTTGGTGAAGCTGCGCCCCTCCCCTTTCTGCAGCTGGCCCAGGGGGGCGCTGAGATAGAAGACCGCCGGGGTGACGCTGATCTGATCGCTGATCTGCAGGCGGTACCAGGCCTCCCATACGTAGCTGCCGTCGTTGGCGCCGGGTCCCACGCGCAGGCCGTCGGGAAGGGTGAGCCGGCCGGGCAGGCGGGTCACGAAGGTGGGCTGGCCCACCGCCATCCCCAGGGTGTTGCCCCTGATCAGCATGTCGTCCCATTGGAGGCCCACGAACCACGACTGGGTCTGCACGCCGGACAGACCGGGGAGCAGCGCGTTGCCGGTGCCGGTGTTGATCCCCCAGCCGGCGCTGATCGAGGGGATCCAGCCGCTGGAGGCCGGCTGCCAGTAGCCGCTGAGGGCGAACGAATTGGTGTTCTCGAGCAAGGCCAGCAGGGCGGCCAGTTCGGTGGCATCGCCGCCGTAGACATTGCCGAAGAAGCGGGAGGTGGTGGTGTAGGCAAGGGCCAGGCCGAACTGGTCCTCGGCATAGCCGAGCTGCAGCGTGGCCGTCTGGGCGGAGGTGGGGTTGCCGATGCCGCCGCCGCATTCGGGGCTGATGTCGGAGGCGAGGTTGCAGCCGGGCTGCAGGGAAGTCACCGCCGCATCGGCATTGGCGGAGATGTACTGGGCCGTGAGGCTGATGTTGCCGCTCTTGAAGGTGAGGCCGCCGCCGGCGCCCAGGTTGGAGTTGTAGGTGCCGGGAGCGCCCGCATAGGTGAGCACGTCGAGGATGGTCTCGGCCGGATACAGGCTGGGAATGATCCCGAGCATGTCGTCCTGTCGGACCCTGCCTCCCACCGTGGCGGTGAGGGAGGAGCCGAGCGGGAACTGGTAGAAGAGGCGATCGATCGCCACCACGCCGCCGCAGTCGCTCGGCAGCCCGCAGTCCTGCTCGAAGGCGATCTCCATCTCGTTGGGCAGCACCCCGTTGCCGAAGGCGGAGGTGGCGAAGTTGCCCGCCCGCAGCCGGGTGCGCAGCAGATCCTTGCCGCTGAAGCTGGTGTCGAAGTCGAGGTGAATGTCGTAGGTGAAGGTGGTGCCCCCCTCCAGCGACTGGAAGGCCTGCCGCAGGCCGGTGTTGCTGCCGCCAAAGGCGTTGCCCCCCACTACGAAGGTCACCTGGCCGCCCAGGCGGGTGGTGGTGGAGAAGCCCCTGGCCTCCAGGCTGAGCGTGCGGGCCTCGAGCCCGTCCACCCGGGCCCGCAGGCGTGCCAGCTCCGGCTCCAGTTCGCTCAGAAGTCTCTGAGCCTCGTCGGTGAAGGCATCGATCCGATCCAGACAGGCCAGCAGCAGGGCGGCGGCCTCAAAGCGGCTGATCGAACGCTGCCCCGCGAAAGCCCCACCCGGGACACCGGCCACGCAGACGTAGCGCTGGCTGAGATCGATCAACGCCTGGTAGGCCCAGTCCTGGGGTTGGAGATCGCTGAAGCCGCTGAGGGGCCCCAGCGGCTCTCGCTCCGCGGCCCCTGCCGGCGCTGGGGGCAGGCCGAGACCCATCGCCGCGGTCATGGCCAGGACGACGAGGGGTGCGGCTCCTCCCGGGGAGTTGTGCAACAGGGAGAAGCGGGGGGGCACGGGGGCGGGGCGGCGGAACCACCCGGGATAGCGGTCGGCCCCTCGTACTCGCAGCGCGAGGGCTGCGTCAACAGACCCGATCCGACGCCTGGTTGCGACCTCCATCACACCCTGCGGCTGCGGACGCGATGGCTGGCTGAGGTGACGACAGGCCTTTCGTATGGCCGGAAGGCCGGCGGCAGGCCCAGAATTCCGAAGTCCCCACCAGGCGCTGCCCCATGCCCTCACCGATGCCGGATCGGGATCCGCCAGGTGAGGACGAGCGCTGGGATCTGACCCTCTATGTGATCCGGGGTTCGATCCTCTCCAGCAATGCCATCGCCACCATCCGACGACTGTGCAGCAACGAACTCGCCGGCCGCTCCGATCTGCACATCGTGGACATCCACCAGCATCCCGAGGCGCTCGAGGCCGATGGCATCCTGGCGGTTCCGAGCCTGGTGAAGCGCCGGCCGGCTCCCCGTCGCCTGATCGTGGGCGATCTGAGCTCGGAGGACAGGGTGCGCGAGGCGCTCAGCCTGCCTCCGGGCCGAGCGCTGCCCCAACAGCAGAAAGCCGCCGAAGCGGGGCATGCCGATGGCTCGGGGGAGACCTGAACTCCCGACCTCGGGGTGATGGCTCCCCGGAAAAACACCCAAAAGCGTTGCTGCGGCTGGCCCGTCTTCAGAACGTTCACTTTCTGGTTCATCTGTTGACGCCTTTTCGGGCGTGACCGGGTCCTTCCCGAGGGCCTGAGCAGCACAGCCCGAAGCATGCGGCTGTTCTGCTCAGGCCACACGTTTCGGCGGGTCGAGGGGCCCGCCCTGGTGTCCTGTTGGTCGGGGCAGGCCTCCGGGGGGACGATGTAAGGGCTCCAGAAGTGACGCGTTGAGGCAGGCAGGCGGGCTGATCGGTCGCTTCCATGGGCTTTGGCACTGCGGCGGGATCACTCCGCCCCCGCCTCCTCATCGAGAGCGAACACCCGCCGCAGCGCCTGCTCCTAGGCGGTGATGACCTGCTCCCTTCGCCGCGGGGTCAGGCCGGGATCATCCAGTGGGCGCCCGATCCGATGAAGCTCGGCGACCAGCTCGGCGCGACGCTGGGCGTACGGCTGGATCGAGGGGGAGTCCATGCTTGGGGACCTGCAGGCTGTCTGTCCTCCGGTTCGAGGGCATCCCTCTGATGGGGGGCCCATTTCCCCTGCACAGGCCATGCATGGCGTTCTTGGGAGGCAGTGGAGCCCCTGCACGGCCTACGCAAAACACCGCCTGGCTTGGGCGGCACTGGCAGAGCGGGGTTCAACGGTGTTACTGCACAGACAGTTGTGATGCACCCACCATGGCTCCAACCCCCTGTGCCTGCCCCCGTTGCAGTTGTGTGGTCGCCCCTGACAAGGCCGTGATCCGCAACAACCTCTCCTATTGCTGTGTGGCCTGTGCGAACGGCCATCCGAACCATGAGCCCTGCCATGGCGAAGATCGGGGCACCTGTGGCTGCAGCTGCGGATCCTGAGTCTTTTGCCTGCGTAGCCCGCTCAACGCACCCAAGGCGCCGCCGGGGTGGCTGATGCTCCCAGTGGCTCATCCCACCAAACCCAGAAGGTTTGGACGCTGAGACCCTTGAAGGCCACGGCCAGCAAGGGGCAGATGCCGGGTCCGGGGGCCGTTTCTGAGCAACCTCGAAGGCGCTGATCAAACATCCCGCCTGCTCGCGTTGGTGGCCCATCAGGCCTTTGCACTCCTGCACGTCCTGAGGTGATCCCTTTCGCGTCCTGGAGTCACCTGAGCACCACCACTAGCGTGCGTGTCTCCGGCGCTGGACCGCGGCACCGATGGCTTCCAACACCAGTCGCCATCAGGTCACCGTGCCCTCGGGTGCCGGACGCGCCCAGATCTTCCTCCGCATGCTGGGCCCGGCCTACCTCGTGGCCGTGGGCTACATGGATCCGGGCAACTGGGCCACTGATCTGGCTGCCGGGTCCCGCTACGGGTATGCCCTGCTCTGGGTGGTGGGGCTTTCCAGCCTGATGGCGGTGCTGATTCAGTCGCTCTGCTGCCGTTTCGGGATCGCCACCGGTCTCGACCTGGCCCAGGCCTGCAGCCGACTGCTCGATCGACGCCTCCGCATCCCCCTGTGGCTGATGGCCGAGGTGGCGATCGTGGCCTGCGATCTCGCTGAATTGCTTGGCAGCGCCATCGCCCTCAAGCTGCTGTTCGGGCTGCCCTTGGCCTGGGGGGTGGCTCTCACGGCCGGTGACACCCTGTTGCTGCTGATGCTGGAGCGTTACGGCGTGCGGCGCCTGGAAGCCCTCGTGATCGCCCTGGTGGCGCTGGTGGGGACTTGCTTCACGGTTGAGTTGCTCCTGGTTCAGCCGGACTGGCGCGCCGTGTTGGTCGGTTTCCTGCCCCATCCCAGCAGCCTCAGGGATGGTCAGCAGCTGTATCTGGCGGCCGGTATCCTCGGCGCCACCGTGATGCCCCACAACCTGTATCTGCACACCGCGCTGATGCAGAGCCGGAGATGGAGCGATCGACAGGACGCCCGTCACCGTGCCCTCCGCTACGCCAACCTCGACACGATGCTCGCCCTGAGCTTTGCCTTCCTGGTGAATGCCTCGATCCTCGTGGTGGCCGGTGGCAGTTTCCACGGCCGCCTGGCCGAGCCGGTCACCGATCTCGCCCAGGCCTACCGCCTGCTCACCCCATTGCTGGGCACGTCCCTGGCCGGGGTGTTGTTCGGAATCGGGCTTCTCGCCGCCGGCCAAAGCTCCACGCTCACCGGCACCTTGGCCGGTCAGGTGGTGATGGAGGGTTTCCTCGATCTGCGCCTGAGCGAGTGGCAACGGCGACTGCTGACCCGAAGCCTGGCCCTGCTGCCGGCGCTGGTCACCGTGATTCTTCTGGGCGATCAGGCCACGACCGGCCTGCTGATTCTCAGCCAGGTGGTCCTCAGCCTGCAACTGCCCTTTGCCGTGATCCCGCTGATGTGGTTCTGCGGGAAACGGGACCTCATGGGCGATCTGAGAACCCCGATCTGGCTGCAGATGGCGGGTTGGACCTGCGCCGGTCTGATCCTCCTGCTCAAAACCTCGTTGCTTGCCTCGGTGCTGAAGGGAGGCTGAATCGGAGGCATGGGGCATCACCCCCACTCCCGCAGCACCCACAGGGCCGGCGGCCCGAGCACCGCCCCCCAGAGGCCCCCAGCACCATCGCCACCACGTGATCGAGGCCGCTGAACGGATGCAGGAAGCCGGCCACGACACCGCCGCCGGCATGGGCATCGGCATGGGCATCGGCATGGGCCCAGCCCGCCGACGGCAGCAGGGCCAGGGTGACAGAAGCCAGCCAGGCCCATCGTCCGTGGATTGGCTCCAGCGGTTGAAGGCCGCTGCCGATAGTCCTGGATCTGCCGCCTGGGACCAAGGCCTGCCCCTAGCGGGGATGCTCGGAGCAGGGCATCCAGCGGGAACCCATGGCATGGGCCCCACTACAGCCCACTCTCCTGGCTTGCTCAAGAGCCTCCTCACGGGTGGGGTAAGCCATCAGGTGCGGCGGCGTGTGGCCCGCTGAGCTGTGGTGGTGCTGATGCAGGGCAGGGGGAGGAGCCCCAAGGCGCCGCGGGCCCATGCCATCCAGACCCGCCCACCAGACCCCCATCACATTCACGCCTGCCACCAGCACGCCCATGCCCACCACACAGGCGTTGAGGACACCCATCCCCACAACGCCGAGGCTGATCACTCCCATCGGCACCACGCCGACACTCACCACGCCCATCGGCACGATGCCGATCGAGATGATGCCCAGGGGCGCCACGCCAAAGGCGATCCGCTTGGGCTTGTCGCCGCAGCCGTGCATGAACGTCCAGCGTCAGTGGGAAGGCCCGGAGCCGTGGGCCTCACCGTGCTTGGCACAGGGCATCCACTGGTTGCCCATCCTGTGGGTGCCCGTGCAGTTGAAGTGCTGCTTGGCGGCCTTCTCGGCTTCGGCCTGAGTCGGGTAGAGAGCTGGTACGCCGCCTGTCCCGGTGGCTGGAGCGGCCAGGCCAGGGACGGAGAGCAGGAGGTTGGCGCCAAGCGCGGCTACCCACGGGCTGAAACGCTTGGGCATCGGGAGGGAGGAAGCGCAGAGAAGGCCTGCAGCCTAACAGGAGTCTCCAGTAAGCCTCCATTACTGGAAGGTCCTGGCTGGGGCGTGTGTCGCCCCTGGATGCCAGAGTTGCAAAGATTCCATCAGATGGAGGGTTTGGTCGTGGCCCGCCGGTCCTCGCTGCCATCACCGAGCACTCCAGGCCTGCGCATCGGTGAGATGGCAAGGCGTTCAGGGCTCTCGGTCAAGACGATTCGCTTCTACTGCGACCAGGGACTGATTAAGCCCCAGGCTCGCTCCGCTGCTGGATACAGATTGTTTGAGCAGGACACCCTTGCGGAACTGGCGATCGTTCGCGCCCTCCGTGCGATGGATGTGTCGATTCCTGAGTTGTCGAGAATCCTTGAGGTGCGACGAGCCGGTGTCTGCAACTGCTCTGTCCTCAAGGACAGTATTGCAGCAAAGATCGAATCAATCAGCCTGCGCATCTCCGAGCTCGCCACCATGAAGGATGAGCTTGCACGGCTGCTGGACAGCTGGCAGGACTGCGGCGGCCTGAAGGTTGATCGCTGATCGCCATGGGCGTCCGCTTCTGACGCTCCGCCCACGTGACCCTTCCTGGCGATGTGGGCCTCGATGTCCCGGCGGCAGAGGGTCACCAAGGCCTGCAGGCAGCGATCATGGATCAGCGCCCCATGGTGTCGCTCCCGTGACGGTAAGGCTTCACGGAAGCTCTGCCAGCCCCCCCCAGCTGACCAGCACTTACAGGTGAACCCGTTCACTTGCTGATGCTCCACGCGGCCCCAACCGGCGACAAGTGGCGTGAGCTGAGATGGCAACACGACAGCCCGAGAGCCCAGTCATGGCAATAAAAAAGCCCCTGTTTTCAGGGGCCGCATGCGATGGCTCGGGGGAGACTTGAACTCCCGACCTTGGGGTTATGAATCCCACGCTCTAACCAGCTGAGCTACCGAGCCGCGGTGATCGCAGTGTAAACGATCACCGAATCCGGCCCGGCAGCGGCGTCAGGCCCGAGGGGGCAGGAACTGCAGGGGATTCACCGCACCGCGACCAGGCGGCAGGATCTCGAAGTGCAGGTGGGGACCGGTGCTGCGGCCGGTGCTGCCCATCCGGCTGATGGTCTGCCCCTGGGCCACCTCGTCACCGGTGCGCACCAGCAGGGCGCTGTTGTGAGCGTACCGGGTGAGGCTGCCGTCGTCGTGGGTGATCTCCACCAGGTAGCCGAACCCGCCGTCATGCCATCCGGAGAAGGTGACCCGTCCGCTCTGGGCGGCGACGATGGGGGTGCCGACGCTGTTGGCGATGTCGATGCCCCTGTGCATGCGACCCCAGCGCCAGCCGTAGCCGGAGGTGAAGACTCCCTGGGCCGGCCACACCCAGGCCGTGGAGGTGCGGCCGCCGAAGCGGGAACCCTCGGGCTGCTGGCGGAAGTTGGGCAGTTCCGGCCAGCTGAGCCCACCGCTGCCGGTGGGACGGGCGGCGATCACGCTGCGCGAGCGCAGCGGAGACGACTGGGCGAGACGCACCTGGCTGCCCACCACCAGCCGGGCCGTTTCCAGGCCCGGATTGAGGCGCAGCAGTTCGGCCAGGGTGAGGCCGTAGCGCTCGGCGATCTTGAGCAGGGTGTCGCCGAGGCGCACGACGCCGGAGGCACCGGAGGCGGAGGCGATCTGAACGGGGGGGTCGGGACGCAGGGCCCTGGCGTCGAGGGCATCGACGCCGCGAAGCTTCTCGGAGCGCTCCCCGGGGACGCTGAGCCAGTCGCCGCTGACGAACTGATGGTCCTCGTCGACGTCGTTGAGGCGGGCCAGACGGGTCTCATCGACCTGGAGGCCGGAGGACAGTTCCTCCAGGCTCACCGGCTGCTTGACCTGCACCCAGACGCTTCGCGAACCGGTGGGCAGGGAGGCGATGAGCGTGCCCGTCCCGGAAGCGCCTGCATCGTCATCGGCAAGGGCGGCCACCAGAGGAAGGGCGGCGGCGGGAGCGGTGAGCAGTGCGGGCAGGATCCAGTGGCAAGGCTTCATGCAAAACAAGCAAAGAACAGACCCGGCGGAGAAGCCGCACATCCGCGGGTTCGGCAGACGGTAGCGCCCGAATCCGGGAGGAGCAAGGCGAGGGGTGCCATCCCTTAAGTCGTCCCCTTCCCTCCGCCATTGCTGCTGTGACGGTTTCTTGTGTGACCGGGGCTACAGACGCCTGTGTTCCAGCTGGCGCAGCGCCTCGAACAGCACCACGCCCACCGAGACCGAGAGATTGAGGCTGCGCACGCCCCCCCGGCCCGAGGCCAGCGAGCAGGGCAGCGGGATCGTGAGCCGCTCTTCGGCGGCCGCCAGCACCTCCGACGGCAGCCCGTCACTCTCCCGCCCGAACAGCAGCCAGTCGTCGTCGTCGAAGCTGAAACTGGTGTAGCTGCGGTTCGCCCGGCTGCTGAGGGCCACCAGCCGTCCGCCCCGCTGCTGGCGTGCCTGCAGGAAGGCGTCCACATCGGCGTGACGGTGCAGCCGCACCCAGGGCCAGTAGTCGAGGCCGGCCCGCCGCAGCTGGCGATCGCTGATCTCGAAGCCCAGGGGTTCGATCAGGTGCAGCTCACTACCGGTGGCCGCGCAGCTTCGGGCCACGTTGCCGGTGTTCGGCGGAATCTCCGGCTGGTAGAGCACGATCCTGGGCATCGCCGCTCAGGGCTCCGCCGGCAGGGGCTGGCTGATGGCCAGCAGATCGATCACCCGGCCCTGCACCACCAGCCAGGCCCGGTCACAGCGGGCGGTGAGCTGCTGCTGCAGCCGGCCGAGGCGATCGCGGAACCGTCCGCCGGCCGCGGTGGCGGGCACCACCCCCCAGCCCGTCTCCTCGCTCACCACCACCAACGGCGCGCGGCAGCAGGCCAGGGCCTCCAGCAGGTTCTCCCGCTCCCGGCTCCACGCCTCCCCCTCCAGCTCCAGATGGGCCGCCACCCAGGTGCCGAGGGAATCGACCAGCCCCAGGGTGTGGGGAGGCAGCCGGTCGAGGGCCTCCGCCAGGGCGCCCTCCACCTCGCGGCAGTCCCAGCTGGCCGGCCGACGTCGCCGATGGCGTTCCAGCCGACGCTGCCAGGCCGCATCGTTCGGCAGCAGGGGACCCGTGGCCAGATACACCACGGGGCGTGCCGAGCGCAAGGCCAGATGTTCGGCCCAGCGGCTCTTGCCGCTGCGGGCCGGCCCGCTCACCAGGCTCAGCCTGGGAACGGCATCGCCGTTGCCCTCAGCCGCCACCCTCAGCCACCACCGTTCATGTTGCGCAGCGTGGCCACCGAGGAGGGCGACACGCGGTTGAGATACCGGAAGATCCAGTACTTGAAGATCGTGGCCAGCACCACCGGGAAGGTGGCGATGAACAGCATGATGAAGTTCTCCCGGGCCGGCAGACCCAGGTGGTGGGCCACGCCGTCGAGAAGAACAGTCCAGCCTTCGGGACTGTGAAAGCCCACGAAGATGTCGGTGAAGAGAATGATGGCGAAGGCCTTGGCGCTGTCGCTCAGCCCGTAGACAAGCTCATCGATGAAGCCGCGCAGCACCTGCAGATCCCGCTGCCCGAACACACACACGAGGGCGAAGCCGATCAGGCCGCAGAGATCGGCGAGAACGTTCTTGATCGCCTCGGTGCTCTCCTGATCCGCTTCCTCCTTCAGTTCGCGGGCCCGCTCGGTGAGACGGGCGTGCAGTTCCTCGCGGGTGGGCAGGGCTTCGTCCTTGAGCAGGGCATCGAATTCGATCTCCGCCTGATAGGCGCGCAGCTTCTGGATCGCCCGCTCCTCGAGCTGCGGTTTGGGGTAGGCAAGGATCGGCGCATGGGGGGAGAAGCGGTCGACCAGCGGCCCCACCAGGTAGCTGCGGCTGACCTGCTGCACCAGGATCGGCACCAGGATCAGCAGCAGCAGGATGCGCAGCGACACCAGGGTGGAATCGCGGCGCCGGCGGAAGCCCGCCACCACGCTGGCTTCGGCTTCCGGGTCCAGCTGGCGCCGCACCTGGTCCACCACCCCCAGCAGGCTGCGGGGCAGCACCTCGGGGGAGCGGCTGATGCTGGGCAGGGGCTGGCGGGTCTGCTCGTAGCGGTTGACCACCGATTCGATCAGCTGAAGCTGGCGCATCTCCTGGCCGGCCAGTTCCTTGCGGTAGGGCTGCACGTGCTCGAGCGCCTGGCGGCACACCTGCAGGGCAGCCCGGAAGCGGCGCAGCACCTGGGCCTGCATGCCCTTGGGGAGGCGCAGCTCCAGCTCCGGCCGCACGGGGCGGTCGTTGTAATGCTCCAGCTCGATGCTCTGGATCAGCAGGGCCGATTCGTAGCCCCGCTCCAGGTCATGGCTGAGGTCGAGGGTACGGGCGCGGCCGAAGGCGCCCATCCAGTCGTTGAGACCCATGGGGGTGGAGGAGGGTGCGCTTCAGCGGGAGAAGACCCACCAGGTGACCATCGGCACGACCGAGCCCACCACCAGCAGCACCACCACCCAGGTGAAGGCATTGCTGGAGGCGGTCTCCTCCTGGCTGGGGATGTTGCTCACCACGGCAGGAGCCTCGGGAACGTCGGGTTCTCCGGGATCTTCGCCCCCGTCGATCACCACGTCCAGTCGGGCCAGGGCATCGAGGGTGGCCTGGCGGTAGCGATCCCCCTCCTTGAGCGGCTGGGCCATGGTGGTGCGGGCGGTGCTGCGCAGCAGCTCAGGCGGCAGCTGGCGCTCCAGGGGTGGGGAGGCGACGATCGCCGTGCCGCGGGTCTGCCCGTCGATCAGCAGCAGCAGCAGCGGATCGGCGCCGAGGTTGCCCTCGACCGGGTCGGGGGTCCAGCGCTGCAGCACCTGTCGGCCCAGGTTTTCCAGGCTCACGCCGTAATCGAGACGGGTGACGGTGATCAGCCGCGCATCGACGTGGTCGGCGGCGAAGCTCTCCAGCTTCTGCTCGATCTCGCTGCGGCCGGCCCGGCTCAGCACATCGGCGCTGTCCAGCACCCGCTCCGGCGGCGGGGAGGCGGGCAGGTCGGCCAGGGTGAGCGCCAGGGCCGAGCGGGCCGGAACCGCCAGGGTGAGCAACAGGAGGGCCAGCAGCAGGGCATGGCGAACCGGCCGGAGCAGGGACGGAATGGCCAAGAACGGAGCGCAGGTTCCCCCAGTCTGACGTCAGGCCGCCAGGCTGTCGCGGTGGAGGATCTCGATCACCTCCAGGATCTGCTGGGCGCGTTCGGCTCCGATCACCAGCTGCTCGGCCATCGCGGCCAGAAGCTCCCGCTCATGGGGCTGCACCACCCGGTCGCTGTGCACCAGCTGCGCCGCCATCGCCAGGGCGGTCTCCTGCTGGGGGCCGTTCAGGGCCGCCAGCGACTGGGCCAGAAGCTGCTGCCAGCCATCGCTGCGCAGCCGCTGCAGCAGCCCGTCGAACAGGTTGCCCATCTCCTCCTCGGAGGCCTGGCGGTAGGGATGGCGGCCCTCCAGCTGCTCGCGCAGGGCGTGGGCTTCCTGGCGGTCGAGGGTTCCGTCGCAGGCCACGGCGACCAGGGCGATGGCGGCGAAGGCCTCTCGGGGGGTCATGGGGAGGGGGGCAGGACTGGGCCCATTGCAGCAGTGCCCGCTCCCTCCGGCATCCTGGGAGCCGTTGAACGACATGGCCGGCTCCGATGGCAATGCCCGCACCCGCCCGCATCGTCGTGGGGTTGGGGGTTCTGGGGCTGGTGTTGACGGTGGTGAACCAGGCCACGGCGCCGGGCCTCGAGCCGCCGCTGGAGCGTGCCGCCGTGCTCGCGGGCATTCTCTCGGTGCTGCTGATGCTGGTGGGCGTGCTCGGCGAACGGGTGCTGCCGGTGGATGCGGAGCGGGCGGCCCTGAGCGGCCGCGAGGGGCTGGAGCTGGCCGAGGGCCTGCCTCCGGCCCTGGCGAGGGAGCTGGGCTGGGGCAGCACCCTGCTGCTCACGGCCACCCCCGCCGCCGTGGTGCTGGTGCTCTGGAATGGCCGCCCGCTGCTGCGGCGCGGCCTGCTGGCCGACACCCCCTACGTTCCCGGCCCCATCGCCGAGCGGGCCCTCACCACCGGTCGGGCGATCTCGCTGGTGGATCTGCGGCTCTATCCGGGCCGCAACGAGTTCGAGGGGCTTCTGGCTGGATTGCCCTCCGTGCTCGTGCAGCCCATCGGCGAGCGGGGCCTGCTGCTGCTGGGCGGCTGGTCGGCCCGCTGTTTCAGCCGCGCCGATCTGCTCTGGGTGGAGGGCTGGAGCCGGCGCCTCAGCGAGGACTGGCCGAGCGGCCCGGACGGGCCCGGAAGCGACTGACCACCCGCCCGCCGGGAGCCGTCACCTCCACCGTGCCGTCGTTGCCGAGACGCCCCCGAAGCCGCGTTCCCCGGGTGATCTGACTGTTGGCGCTGCGTCGCAGCTCCAGCGGTCCGTCGGCTTCCACGGCCTGGTTGCTCCAGTTCCACTGGCAGCGGTCGGCCCGCAGGCTCTCGCCCGGTTGCTCGATCAGGCAGCCGGCGGCGATGGTGGCCTGCTCCTTCTTCCCATCCACCTCCAGACCGACGCCGCTGGCCCGCAGGCTGCCGCGACGAGCCTGGAAGGACCCATCGGTGGTCGCCCGCTCGGCGGCCAGATCTATCTCCACCGAGCCGGTGGTGAGGGCGTTGCCCTCGGCGGGGTCCTCGAAGCGCACGGGAGAACCGAGGGTGTAGCGCTGCTGGAGGGTGTTGCCCGAAAGGGAGCCGGCGATCAGGGTCTGGGCCGGGCGATCGGCCGCGCGGCCGGCCGGCCGCCGGGTGCCGCGCACCAGGCCGCGGGTCTCGAGGACGCCGGTGGCCGGGTACCAGTCGGCCTTGCCCACGGTGAGCAGGGTTTCCGGCGGGCCCGCCGGCAGCGCGCGGCGGGGATCGAAGGGACGGGCCCAGTGCTGCAGGCGCGGCCGGCCCCTCATCTCCAGGAGGCCCTTGTCGAACTTGAAGATGGCCCGTCGTGCCGAGAGCCGGTTCTGGCGGTCGAAGGCCTCGGGACCGCGATCGATGATCAGGCGGTCCCTGCGCGGAAGCCAGCGGGCCCGGGAGGCCCGGATCTGCAGGAGCTGCTCGCCGAGACGATCCACCCGGATCGTGCCCTCCAGCAGGATCGCCTCACCGTCGTTGATCACGGTGCCGCGGGTGGCGGACAGCCGGTAGAGCGGTTCGCCCTTGGCGAAGATCACCCCCTCGGGATCGCGGGCCTGGGCCACGCGGCGGCGAAGGTCGTAGCGCGCTTCCGGGCTGCGCAGCTGCCAGGCGGGACGTCCCTGGCGATCCTGCTGGCGCAGGTCGAGGGAGCGGAAAACGAAGGGAGGAGAAGGATCCTGGTTTGTTTCCTGTGCCCGCTGGCAACCGGCCGGGAGCAGCAGAAGCGGCAGCAGGAGGCCGGCAGCCGTGCGGCGGGGCGTCCGGCTCACAGGGGTCCGTCGAGCTCGAGGCGCTGCATCACCGGCTCAGGCGGGGGCAACGGCGCGCCCACCGCCAGCCGACCCCACCGGCGGGCGGTCTGCCAGGGGGTGCCATCGCCGTCGTCGCCGGGCCCGCTGACCAGCGGGGCCTGTCCCAGCTGCTCCAGCATCCGCGCCGACAGATCGGGCAGCAGCGGCGCCAGCAGCACCGCCACCCGTCGGGTCGCCTCCAGCACGGCGTACAGGTCGGCCCCCACGGCCCCGGCCATGCCTTCGAGCTTCATCCGCTTCCAGGGGGCCTGGTCGTTGAGGAAACCGTTGGCGCTGATGGCAAGCTGCAGGGCTGCCTCGGCGGCCGAGCGGAAATCGGAGTCCTGCATCGCCGCGTCGTAGCGGGCATCGGCCTCGTCGGCCAGTCGCGCCAGGGGATGGGAGGGGCCGGCCGCGTCGCCGGCGGGGGGCACGGCGGCATCGAACCACTTGCGGGCCATCGACGAGGTGCGGTTGAGCAGGTTGCCGATCGTGTTGGCCAGGTCGTTGTTGACCAGATCCACGAAGCGCTGCTGCTGGAAATCGCCGTCGTCGCCGAAGGGGATGTCGCGCAGCAGATACCAGCGCACGGCATCGCGGCCGCAGAGATCGAGCAGCCGTTCCGGATCGAGCACGTTGCCGAGGGACTTGCCCATCTTCTGCCCCTCGCGGGTGAGGAAGCCGTGGCCGAACACCCGCTCCGGCAGGGGCAGCCCGGCCGACAGGAGCATGGCCGGCCAGAACACGGCATGGAAGCGCAGGATGTCCTTGCCGATCACATGCAGGCTGGCGGGCCAGCCCCGGGCCACCGCCCGCTCGAGATCGGCGGGATCCTCGGGTTCGAGCAGCGCCGAGAGGTAGCCGAGCAGGGCATCGAACCACACGTAGAAGGTGTGGCCCGGATACCCCGGCACGGCGATGCCCCAGGGCAGGTCGACGCGGGAGATCGAGAAGTCGCGCAGGCCGCTGGCCACGAAGTTCTCCACCTCCCGCCGCCGGGAGGCCGGGGCGATGAAGCCGGGCCGGGCCACCAGCTCCTCGATCGCGCTCTGGTAGCGGGAGAGGCGGAAGAACAGGTTCACCTCGTCGCGCCATTCCAGCGGCTTGCGGTGGATCGAACACTCCGGATCGTCGGCCTCGTGGGGATCGTCCTTGAACTCCTCGCAGGCCACGCAGTACCAGCCCTGCTGCCGCCCTTCCACCACATCGCCGCTGGCGCGCACCCGTTCGAAGAACTGGGCCACGATCGCGGCATGGCGGGGGTCGGTGGTGCGGATGAAGCGGTCGTTGCCGATGTGCCACCGCTGCCAGAGATCGCGGTACTGCTGGCTCACACGATCGCAGTGGGCCTGGGGGCTGAGGCCGGCGGCCTCGGCCGTGCGCTGGATCTTCAGCCCATGCTCGTCACAGCCTGTGATGAACATCACCGACTCGCCGCGCAGCCGCCGATGACGGGCGATCGCATCGCAGGCCAGCGTGGTGTAAGTGCTGCCGAGATGCGGTCGGTCGTTGACGTAGTAGAGCGGAGTCGTGAGCGTGGTGGTCAAGGCTCTCGATCGGGGCGCGGGTGAAGGGCTCTCTCGGGTGCCTGTCGGCCCTGCCCCGGGGCCGGATCCTACCCATGGGCCGCCTGCCGCCATGCCGTCCACCGACCGCTCCGACACCCTGCTCTCCGTCACAGTCAGCGACACCGACGCCGACCTGCGCCGCCGCCGTCTCTGGCTGGCGGCCCTCCATCACCTGGCGATCGCCGACGGCGACTTCTCCGCCCCGGAAGTGGCGCTGCTGGAGGAGGAACTGCGGCGCGAGCTGCCCGGAATCGACTGGGACGACCTGCACCTGCCGGGTGCCGGGGCCCTGGCCCATCGCTTCGGGCCCGGCAGCCCCCTGGCGGAGCAGTTCCTGCGCACCGCGGCGGTGGTGGCCCTGGCGGATGGCTGCATCAGCCCGATCGAGCGCGAGCTGCTGCAGCACTGGAGCGCGGTGCTGCAGGTGGGCCAGGAGGCCCTGGCGGATCTCCACCCCCAGCGCCTGGGCTGCGACACCGACAGCGATCCGGGCCTGCTGAACGGGCTGCGGCGCTGGCTCGATGACATCGATCCAACGGACCCGGCCGTGGCCCGGTTCCTGGTGCGGCTGATCCCGGCCCAGTGCCCGTTCGAGCGCGATGTCGTGCTGTTCGGCCGGAAGGTGGTGCACATCCCGCCGATGTGCAAGATCAATCCCCTCTACGAGCAGCTGGTGGCCCTGCGCTTCCGCTGCCTCTGCCGGCTCGCGGAGATGGAGGAGAGCGCAGGGGTCTGAGGCCCGGGAGCAGAGATCCGGGGGGTTGAGGCTCCGGCCGGCCGTTCCGCACCGGCGACGGGCGATCCTGGGGCCGTCGCGCGCTCCCCGATGGCCGTTCCGAACGAGGCAACCCCCGGCGTTCTGGTGTGGGGGGGCGGCAGCGGCGGGGTGGCGGCCGCCCTGCAGGCGGCGCGCTCCGGCGCCGACACCCTGCTGCTCACCCCAGGGCCCTGGCTTGGCGGGATGGTGAGCGCGGCGGGGGTCTGCGCCCCCGACGGCAACGAGCTCACCCCCTGGCAGACGGGCCTCTGGGGAGCCCTGCTGCGGGCCCTGGCCGCCGCCGAGCCCACCGGACTGGATCAGAACTGGGTGAGCTGCTTCGGCTACCGGCCCGCCACCGCTGAAACGATCCTGCGGCAGTGGGTGGCCGCGGAGGCGCGGCTGCAGTGGTGGCCGCTCTGCCGGCTGCGGGACGCCCGACGCAGCGGCGACCGGCTCACGGCCCTCACGGTCGAGCGCTCGGGAGAGCTCTGGACCCTGCATCCCCAACTGGTGATCGACGGCAGCGACCGGGGGGATGTGTTCCCCCTGGCCGGCGCGGCCTTCGACCTGGGCTGGGAGGCCCGCGAGCGCTACGGGGAGCCTTCGGCGCCGCTGGAGGCCGATCTCGCCACCAATCCCTTCTTCGAGCGCCAGCCGGTGCAGTCACCCACCTGGGTGGTGATGGGGCAGCTGGCGGAGGGGCGGCCCGCCTTCGACGCCGACGCCGGTGAGGCCCTGCCCGCCCCGTTCACCGGCGCCGCCGATGCCTTCGGTCTGGAGCGCACCCTCTCCTACGGCCGCCTGCCCGGCGGGCTGGTGATGCTGAACTGGCCCCTGCAGGGCAACGACTGGCACGGCGGGCTGGAGCGGGCCTTCGCCGGCGACCCCCGGGGCGCTGCCCCCCGGGCCGAGGAGGCCCTGGCGCTGGAGATGCGCGCCCACAGCCAGGCCTTCGCCCGGGCTCTCGAGCAGGCCAGCGACGGCTGGCTTCAGCCAGGAGCCGCCTTTCCCACGGCAGAGGAGGCCGCCAACGGCGCCCTGGAGGGCAACGAACCCTTCGCCCTGATGCCCTACTGGCGCGAGGGCCGGCGGCTGGTGGGCCTGGAGCGGGTGGTGGAGCAGCAGCTGCTGCCGGATGGCCCCGGCGCCCGCATCGCGCCGCTGCCGCTCGCTGCTGATGGCTCCACCACCGCCATCGCCGTGGGCAACTACGCCAACGACCACCACTACCCCGGCCCCGACTGGCCCCTGGCGCCGAAGAGCTGCCGCTGGGGCGGCCGCTGGAGCGGCACGCCCTTCTGCCTGCCCTACGGCGCCCTGGTGAGCCGCACGGTGGTGAACCTGCTGGCGGCCGACAAATGCCTGAGCGTGAGCCACATGGCCAACGGCGCCACCCGGCTCCAGCCCCTGGCGCTGAACCTCGGCCAGACGGCCGGTCTGGCGGCGGCCCTCTGCCTGCGGGATGGGCTGCTTCCGGCCCAGCTGCCGGTGCGCCAGCTGCAGCAGGCCCTGGTCGACGACCCCCTCGCCCCCGCTGCTCCGGTTCCGCTCTGGAGCACCCCCTGGCACCACCCCCGCTGGCGCGAACGGTTGCAGGTGGTGCTCGACGACCCCTCCCGGCTGGATGCCTGTGGGGTGCCGATGGGAGCGGGTGAAGAGGATCCCTTCGGCGCCCCTGAGGAGCCGCACGAACGGCTGTGGGAAGGGGACCTTCTCGTGGATGGCAGCGGCGGCTACCGCCTTGCTGGCCCCGCCTCGCCGGATGGACAGCCCTGGCTGGTGATCACCCTGGAGCCGGCCCTGCATCAATGGCTGGCGAGCCAGGAGGAGGATCGGCCCGTGCGGCTGATCGGTTGCGCCAACCCCTGGGGGCCCTGGCTGCGGGTGTCGCGGCTGGCGGCCTAGGCCCCCGCCTCCAGGCGCAGGCGATCGCGCAGCGGATCCACCTCCCGCACCCGCACCAGCAGCGCATCGCCGGGGGCGCTGCGGGCCGGGCAGAGGGCGGGAAGGTCGAGGGCCAGATCCTCCAGGTGCACCAGGGCCAGCCGGTCCTGCTCACGCAGCCAGCGCAGGAACAGGCCGTTCCACTGGGGTGCCGCCTGCTGCTGGAAGAACACCTGCTGCCAGTGGCGCTGGTCGTCGCGGGAGATCTGGATGCCCTGGCGCAAGGGCCCCTCCAGCTCGGCCAGCAGCGGCTCCAGCTCCGCCTCGCTCAGCAGGGGGCCCTCGCCCCGCTGGCCCAGGATCTGGCGCCACACCACCAGATCGCCGTAGCGGCGGATCGGCGAGGTGGCCTGCACGTAGGCCTCCAGGCCCAGGCTGAAGTGGGGGGCTGGGCGGAAGCCCATGTGCCCGCGGCTGAGGCAGCGCCGGATGGCGGCATGGCGCACGGGTCCGGGCGGAAGGGGCTCGAGCTCCTGCTCCGAGGGCAGGGGGGCGGCGGGCTGGCTGCGGTAGGGAAGGGCCAGGCCATGGCGGCGGCCGTGGTCCGCCACCACCGCCCCGGCCAGGATCATCGCCTCGGCGACCAGCTGGCGGGACGCGGAGGGTTCGATGATCTCCAGCTCGGCCTGCGGCTCCTGCCCATCGCCGGCCTCGCGGCAGCGGATGCGGCCCTCCGGCTGGTCGAGCTGCAGGGCGCCCTGCCGCAGCCGCCAGCTGCGACGCAGCAGCAGCAGCCGGTGCAGATCGAGCAGATCGGCCTCCTGGGGCGGTGCCAGCTCGATCAGCTCATCGGCGTCGGCGTAGGAGAGGCGATAGGCCGGCTTGATCCAGGTGCGCTCCAGCTGCGCCTCGGCCACCGCACCCTCGGCATCGAGCACCACCGCCAGGCTCCAGGCGGCGCAACGCCGGCCGCTGCGCAGGCTGAGGGGGCCGGTGCTCAGCACCAGCGGGAACATCGGCAGGGTGCCCCGGGCCAGGTAGAGGCTGGACGCGCGGCGGCGCGCCTCCAGATCCAGGGGGCTGCCGGCCTCGATCAGGCGGTTGGGATCGGCGATGTGGATCCAGATCCGCTGGCGGCCGTCGGCAAGGCGCTCGAGCGCCAGGCCGTCGTCGATGTCGGCGGTGTCGTCGTCGTCGATCGTGACCGTGTGCAGGCCGGTGCGATCCACCCGCTGCGCATCACCGGGCCGGGGTTCGTCGGCGGCGGCCGCCAGGGCCTTTGCCTCGGCTTCCAGGGCCGCGGAGAATCCCTGCTCCCAGGTGGTGGCCTCCAGGGAGGGCAGGTGGTGGCGCTCCCACTGGCCCAGATCCACCAGCAGATGGCGGAGGTCCGCCGCTTCGCCGCCGCAGTGGGCGGCCTGCAGCGCCTGCCGCAGGGCGGGGGGCAGCGGCTCCTGGTCGTCGCCGGCGGCATGGCGGCGCAGCAGGGCCAGCTCCTGGAGTTCGACTGGCCCGAGCGCATCGGCCTGGAGCGGCCGGCGCTCCCGCAGGGCCTGATGCCAGGCGTGCTGGCGCTGCTCTGCCAGCATGCGCAACCGCCGTTCCCGCCTCAGGCGCCGCACCTCCGCCAGGGGACGGGGCTCGAGCAGGCCGTGGCGGAAGCGGAACAGGGGCTGGGTGCCCGCCAGCCAGAGCCAGACCGCAGCCCGCTGGGCCGGATCGGCGCCATCGCCGATCAGATCGACGAAACCGCTGAGGGGCAGAGCCTCGGCGTCGGGATCGGCCTGCAGCAGCAGCCAGGCCGCCCCGTACTCCCCTGCGGGGAAGGCGGCTTCGGCAAGGCGGGCGGCATCGAGGCGCCATGGCTCCTGGTCGAGCCGCGTTGGACAGCCACGATCGCCGGGCAGGGAGGCCAGAAGCGTGAGCTCCCGCAGGGGGAGCTGTTGCGGACGGGCGTCGAAGCCCACCGCCAGGTTGGCGCGACTTCCCTTCAGGGCCAGCACCACCGCCAGCCGCGGGCCGCGGGATTCGTCTACACCGACGAGGTCGCCGGGGCCGATCGCTGCGGCAGCCGCGGACGGCAACTCAGCCTTCGGGGTTTACGAAGGGGAGCAGGGCCACGATGCGGGCGCGCTTGACAGCGTTGGTGAGATCGCGCTGCTGCTTGGCGGTGAGGCCGGTGAGACGGCGGGGCAGGATCTTACCGCGTTCGGTGATGAACTTCTTCAGCAGATCGACGTCTTTGTAGTCGATCGGATCACCGGGTTTGATCGGCGAAAGACGCTTCTTGAAAAAGGAGCTGGCCATGGGGGAGGGAAGGAAAACGAAGAGGGGTTCTGCGACTGCGCAAGCGAACGGGTGGCCTCAGGCCGCCGCGCTCACTTGATCTCCTTGTGAACCGTGGAGGAGTTGCAGTGGGGGCAGAACTTCTTGAGTTCCAGCCGTTCGGTGGTGTTGCGGCGGTTCTTCTGGGTGGTGTAGCGAGACACGCCAGGAGACCGCTTGGCGGGGTTGGACCGGCATTCGGTGCACTCGAGGGTGACAACGAGCCGGACGCCCTTGTTCTTTGCCATGGAAGGACGTTGCGCCGCGAAAGCGATGCGAGGGGACAATCGCTCACCATACCTGGCGGCCTTCCCCCCCCTGGCGCGACGCCGGAACTGCCGGGCCGGAGCTGTTAAAGGGGGCCTCGAAGGCTGGAACCCGAACGCTGGAAATCTAGGATCAGCCGCTGTTCTGGTCTGGATCGATGCGGGTCTCGCTCCGTTGGCTCGAGGAGCTCGTGCAGGTCGATCCCGGTGCTCTGGCGATCGAGGCGCTGGCGGAGCGGCTGTCGATCGCCGGCTTCGAGGTGGAGGAGATCGAGGATCTCTCGGCCCGGGCCGCCGGGGTGGTGGTGGGCTTCGTGGAGCAGCGGGATCCCCATCCCGATGCCGACAAGCTGAGCGTCTGCCGGGTGAATGTGGGGGCGGCCGAGCTCCTGCAGATCGTCTGCGGCGCCGCGAACGTGAAGGCGGGCATCCACGTGCCGGTGGCGCTGATTGGGGCCACCCTGCCGGCTGTCGGTCTCACGATCAAACCGGCCGAACTGCGCGGCGTGGCCAGCAGCGGCATGATCTGCTCCCTGCAGGAACTCGGCCTTGCCGAGAGTTCCGAGGGAATCGCCATCCTCGACGAGCTGCTGGAGGCGGTGCCCGCCATCGGCACCCCGGTGGGGCCCAGCTTCGGCCTGGATGATCAGGTGCTGGAGCTGGCCATCACCGCCAACCGCCCGGACGGGCTCTCGATGCAGGGCATCGCCCGCGAGGTGGCGGCCCTCAGCGGCGGCCGCACCCGCTTTCCGGCGGTGAACGAGGCCGCGCCGGCCGCACCCCTGGCGGTGACCCCCGAAGCCAAGGCGGCGATCGAGGCGGGCGGCCTGTTCAGCGTCACCGCCCTCAGTGGCGTCACGGTGGCCCCCTCCCCCGCCTGGCTGCGGCAGCGGCTGGAGCGGGCCGGCGTGCGGTCGATCAACAACGTGGTGGACATCACCAACCTGGTGATGCTGGAGACAGGCCAGCCCCTGCACGCCTTCGATCGGGAGTCCCTCGCCCACCTTGGCGGCGGCGCCGCCGATCCCGCCCGTCTCGGGCTGCGCCAGGCCCATCGCGGCGAACGCCTCACCACCCTCGACGGCGAGGAGCGCACCCTGGATGCGGAGGCGCTGGTGGTCACCTACACCGACCAGCCGATCGCTCTGGCCGGGGTGATCGGTGGCCAGGGCGAGGCGGTGAGCGAGGCCACCACGGCCATCTGGCTGGAGGCGGCGGTGTTCGCCCCCCAGGCCGTGCGCCGTTCCGCCCGCAGCGTGGCCCTGCGCACCGAGGCCAGCAGCCGTTTCGAGAAGGGGCTGCCCCCCGAGGCCACCCTGGCCGCCTCCGACCGGGCCGTGGCCCTGCTGGTGGAGCTGGCCGGCGCGACGGTGGAGGGGCGCTGGTGCCATCAGCGGCCGGGCGCGGGCCGCGAACCGCTGCCCCTGCGCCGCGATGCCCTCTACAACCTGCTGGGCCCCGTGGTGGTGGACGGCGAGGAGGAGGATCTGGCCGACGAACGGATCGAGACCACCCTCGAGGCCCTGGGCTGCCGGCTGGAGAGCGACGACGAATTGGAGGGCTGGCGGGTGACCGTGCCCCCCTCCCGGGCGATGGATCTGCAGCGGGAGGTGGATCTGATCGAGGAGGTGGCCCGCCTGGTGGGCTACGACCACTTCGCCGCCCACCTGCCGGATCCCCTCGTGCCCGGGGGCCTGGAGCCGGCCCAGCAGGCCGAACGCCGGCTGCGGCGCGGGCTGTGCGCGGCGGGCCTGCAGGAGACCTGCCACTTCTCGCTGGTGGAGGGGGGCGACGGGCGCATTCCCCTGGCCAACCCCCTGCTGGCGGACTACGGCCACCTGCGCGACAACCTGCACGAGGAGTTGCTGCAGGCGGCCCGGCGCAACCTGCAGGCCTCCCAGCCCGGCTTCTGGGGCTTCGAGATCGGCCACGTGTTCCAGGCCGCCAGCGAGGGAGGCGCCCCCGTGGAGCGCCCGCTGCTGGTGGGTGTGATCTGCGGCGAGCGCCGCGGCGAGCGCTGGACCAGCAGCGGCAAGCCCCGCCACCCCGACTACTACGAGGCCCGGGGGGTGCTGCAGGCCGCCCTCGATCCCCTGCGGCTCCCTGTGGAGGATCGGCCCTCGAGCGGCATCGAACGGCTCCACCCCGGCCGGGTGGCGGAGCTGGCGATCGAGGGCCGGCCGGCCGGCTGGTTTGGCCAGCTCCATCCCGCCCTGGCGGAGGAGATGGATCTGCCGGCAGCCACCTACCTGTTCCAGCTGGACCTGCCGGCCCTGCTCACGGCTGCCACCCGCCGCAACCGCTGGCAGCCCGCCTTCGCCCCCTTCCCCACCGTGCCCTCCTCCGAGCGCGACCTGGCCCTGGTGGTGCCCAGCAGCGTGAGCGCCGCCAGCCTGCTCAGCGCCATCCGCAAGGCCGGCAAGCCGTTGCTGGAGCAGGCCGAACTGGTGGATCGCTTCGAGGGCAGCCAGGTGGGCGAGGGATTCTGCAGCCAGGCCTTTCGCCTGCGCTACCGCGACCCGGCCCGCACCCTCACCGATGAGGTGGTGGAGGGGGCCCACCAGAAGGTGCGGCAGGCGCTGGAGAAGCAGTTCAACGCCCAGCTGCGCAGCTGAGCACCGCCAGCGTCTCCACATGGCTGGTGTTGGGGAACAGGTCGAGGGCTTGCACCCAGCGCAGCTCGTAGACGCCCTCGGCGCAGAGTCGCCCCAGATCGCGGGCGAGGGTGGCCGGGTCGCAGCTGAGGTAGGCCAGCCGCTGGGGCCGGGCCGCCTGAATCGCGGCCAGGGAGCCGGCATCGAGACCCTTGCGGGGAGGGTCCACGAACAGGGCGTTGGCGTCGCTCAGCCGTTCGGCCAGCACCTGGGCCACGTCGTGGCATTCGAAGCCGGCCCGGTCCGCCAGGCCGTTGGCGGCGGCGTTGTGGCGGGCCAGGTCCACCGCGCCCGGATGCTGCTCCACCCCCTGCACCCGCCAGCCGGCGGCGGCCAGGGGCAGGGAGTAGGTGCCGATGCCGCAGTAGGCATCCACCAGCCGGCCGTCGGGGGTGCCGAAGGCCTCGATCAGCCAGGGCACCACTCGCTCCGCCTGCAGGGTGTGCACCTGGAAGAAGGTGTCGGCGGCGATGCGGACATCCAGTCCGGCGAAGGATTCGTTCAGCCAGCCGCGGCCCACAAGCGTGTCGGTGCGGGCTCCCATCAGCTGGTTGGTGGGCTCGGGCTGAAGGTTGAGGCCCACGCCCACCACCTCGTCCCAGCGGGAGAGCCACTCCTGGGCCAGCTCCTCAAGTCCCGGCAGATCCCGCTGGCTGGCGATCAGGGTGATCAGCACCTCGCCGCTGTGCTGACCCACCCGCAGGCCGAGATGACGGAGGCCGCCGCTGTGGCCGTGGCGGTCGACCGGCCAGCCGCTGGCCTCCAGATCCGACTTGATCGGCTGGATCAGCCGATCGATCCTCGGATCGAGCACCGGACACTGGTTCATGTTCACGATCCGGTGGGTGCCGCGGCGGTAGTAGCCGGCCCGCAGCACCCCCTCCTCGGTGCGCTCGAGGGGGATCAGGGCACGGTTGCGGGTTCCCAGGGCGGGATCCGACGGGGCAAAGGGCCTCATCAACCCCGGATCCAGGTCGGCGATGCGCTGAAGGGCGGCGGCCACCGTGGCCTGCTTCCAGGTCGCCTCGGCGCCGTCGTCGAAGGCCTGCAGGCTGCAGCCTCCGCAGTGGTCCGAAAGGATGCAGGGAGCCCGGCGACGCTGGGGGGAAGGTTCGGCCACCGCCAGCAGATCGCCGTGCCAGTGACCGCGGGCCCGGCGGCCGAGCCGCACCCGCAGCTGGTCGCCCGGAAGACCTCCGGCCACGAACACCACCTGGCCGTCGATCCTGCCGATCCCTCGCCCGTCATGGCTGAGGTCGTCGATCCGCAGATCGATCCGTTCACCCACCGCCGCCATCCGCGCTCCGCCGCCACTCCCGGACCCTATCGCCCGTGGGGATCGTGCAAAGGGGCGTTACACCTTGGCCGGAGGCGGCAGGTGTTGCCTGGCGAGGGTCGATAGGATGGTGCCGTCTGTGGTCGCTTCCATGAGCGTCGTTCGCGATCTGATCCTTCAGGCCGATGATCAGCTGCGCTATCCCACCGGTGGCGAGCTGCGCTCGATGGTGGAGTTCCTCAGTGGAGGTTCTCGTCGTCTGTCCGTGGTGAAGGCCCTCACGGAGAACGAGAAGAAGATCGTGGACGAGGCCGCCAAGCAGCTGTTCACCCGCAAGCCCGAGTACGTGGCCCCCGGCGGCAACGCCTTCGGCCAGAAGCAGCGGGCCCAGTGCCTTCGCGACTTCAGCTGGTATCTGCGGCTGGTCACCTACGGGGTGCTGGCCGGCACCACCGAGATGATCCAGCAGATCGGGCTGGTCGGTGCCCGCGAGATGTACAACAGCCTGGGCGTGCCCATGCCCGGCATGGTGGAAGCCATGCGCACGCTCAAGGACGCCTCGCTCGCCCTGCTCGGCGGCGACCAGGCCGCCCTGGCTGCCCCCTACTTCGACTACCTGATCCAGGGGATGCAGACCACCACCTGAGCCTGGCCGCTCAGGCCGATGCACCAACCTCGCTGACCCGATCACCCAGGTGGTCGGGTTTTTGGCATCGAAGTGTTGAGGCAGAAGGGTGGTGGTGATCACGGCTATTCATGAGTCTCGGCTATCTCGGTTGTGTAAAGCTATAAGACGCGCAATGTGTCCCGAGTGAGACAAGCGCTCCGCCAGGCTGGGCTGGTCGATCCGAGTGGGTTCAAGGCGTGGATGTGCAGATGCAGCAGCTAGGCGCTGGACGAGTTGTTCGTGGAATGGACGTGCTGGGGGAGGAGGGCAGCCGAATCCGACAATTCACCAGTACCAGGAATCTCGGGTGGGGACAGGCACTGGACCCGCATTGTGTCCTGTGTGAGACAAATGACTCATGCTGCCGAAGACCTTGGTCCACCTTGCCTCGAGAGGTGGATGTACCGATGGAACGTGCGGATGGTATCCGCGTTCGGCGAGTCGGGATGTGTCACCCGCCGAATCTGCCGTCCGCCCGACTCAGTCATCCCACGGGAGACGCGTTACTGGTCGCGGTCAGCATCTCAGATGAGACTTCTGCGCCGAATTGGGGGAATGGCTGGGATGTCGTCCACGTCGCTCGAGCTGCGGATTGGCTCGCTCGCGTCCGCCCTGGACCATCGGGCCCTGCGTACCTGTGTCTAAAGCAGGTACGCAGACACCCTCGCCCCAGTTCTGACGGGAGAACACAAGGAGGCCAGCCGCGCCTGGACAGGGCCAGGCAACGTTCTGGACTGGCACTGGGGCCTCCGCAGCCGCAAGGATGGAACGCGACGCCCTCCACGACCATCCCTGATCTTTCGGTGCAGGGGGACATCCCGTTGAGATGAGGAGACACCCCCCTTCACCGCTGAAATCGCGAAAATCTGGGGTTTTTAATCTTCGCATCTGTCGCGAAAGAGACGCGGCTCTGGTCCTGCAACGTGCCGCAGCTGAGATACCTGACTCTCCGGATGATGGCGAATGGGTGGCATGCGCTTCTAGCAAGTCGCGAGGTCTTCCAGGTCGGCGACCCACCCCGACGGGATGGCGGGGAGGCGAGTCGAGAGCGAGAGGTCTCGCGAGTCGCAATCCTGGCGCAGCCCAGGTCCTGCAATGAGACTCGAATGAGTTGGCCGATCAGGGGTTGCGCTCCTTCTGCCGGTACAGCTCCTTCAGCAGTTGGTAGGCCTCGTTCACCCGCCGCATGGCCTCCTCCGAGCCACCGGAATCGGGATGGTGGCTGAGGGCCATCTGCCGGTAGGCCTCCCGGATCTGGGCCAGGGTGAGCCGCTGGCCGGGATCGGTGGGCAGCTGCAGCAGTCGCAGAGCCCCCTGCAGCGTCATCGTGTGCTCCAGCGTCTGGAACGACGTCCCCCGGCGGCGCCGACGGAACCGCTGCACGAACCGACGTACCAGGGTGGGAATGCGCAGGCTGAGGGTGGAGCCGCTGAACGGGTCCTCCAGCAAGCCGGCCGTGACCACCACCCGCTCGAAGCTGGGGGGGCCATCCCCCCACCCGGGGACCAGTTCGGCCATCAGTCGACAGGCGGCCGACCAGGTGAAACTGCGGCCCTCGCTGGCATCGGAGCTGGGCCAGATGTCCTGGGCCAGCCACACCATCGCCGCTTCGAGCACCGCCTCGTTCGCCGGCTTGCCATACAGCCCCTGCCAGTGCTCGCGCACCACCCCGATCGCCTCGTCCACGCGCTCCGCCGACAGATGGGGCAGGGGCCCCACCGCCGGCGTCGGAGCAGGTCGACCGGGGGACGGCGTGCGCAGGCTGCGGCGAAGCTGGCGGGTGTTCTTGCGCACGAAGCCCGGCAGGTCGATGCCACCGCCTGCGCTCGATGGGGCCGAACGGTGGAGTTCCCGTTCCCGGGGCAGGGTCGGCCCGGGGTCGAACTCCACATCCAGCTGCTCCAGGGTGCCCCGTCCCACCAGAACCAGCGCGGCCTCCTCGTCGAGGTCGTCGCCCTCGTCGACAGCGTTGCTCGCCCTGTCCTCCCGTTCCTCCTCCTCCTCGCTCTCGTCCCCGGGTGGAGCGAACAGGTCGTCGAGCAGCCGCTCGAGCACATCCCCCCGGTTGCGCAGGCCCCACTCCTTCTTCAGGGCATCGATGTGGGCGATGCGGTTGTTGGAGAGCTCGATGCTCAGGCGACGACGACCCTCGGGCTCGCGCGCTTCTGCCGGGGACTCCTGCGTGGGGGACTCGCTCACGGGCTCTGCCAGGTACGCATCAGCTGGCGCTGCACCTCGATCGCCGATTGATCACGGCCCTGCTGAATGCCCAGCGGAGGGACCAGGGGCGGCGGGGCAGGGAGTAGGCGCTGCAAGTGCGGTGGCGTCGGGACTGCTCTGGGGACGGGGGCCAGGGGGGCCGGGGCCGTACCCCCACCAAGGGCCGGCGGCGGGGCCGGCGGTGGTGTCGCGGGGCGGACCCGCTGCCGGGCGATCGCGAGCTGGCGCTCCTCCTCCTGCACCCGCGCCAGCTGGGCGGAGGGCACCACGCTCAGCAGGTGGCCGGGGGTGGCGTCGGCCGGGTACACCATGCTCACCCGGATCGGTAGAGGCTCCCCAGGCACCAGATTCAGCGAGGCCAGCGAGAGACTTTCGCCCGAGCGCAAGCCCACATGCACCTCGCGCATTCCCTCCGGCAACTGGATCTGCAGCGAACCGCGAAAGGCGGTGAAGGGGCGGCCGCCGGTCGGGGCCGGATGGCTCATCACCAGGTCGTACGGACCGCTGCCCTTGAGGTTGATGTCGACATCGAAGCGCACCCCGTAGGTGCCGACGTTATCCAGGGAGGAATCCACCATCCGGCTGGCCAGGGCGTTCACCTGGACTTCACCGGTGCCGAAGGTGTGGCGGCTGGTGCTGGTGAAGGGAACGTGCAGCGGCCCCTGCACGGCGAGGTCGTGGCTGAGGCGCGCCCGGTAGCTGTCTCCGAGAGCCACGCCACCGACCCGGGAGAAGACGGTGCGATCGCGGATCTGCTGCAGCTGGTTGAGATACACCCTCCCCGGCGCGAGCCGGCCGGAGTCGAGAACCGCCAGCACATCGGCATCGGACGTGGGATTGCTGGCCGCCACCACGGCGATCTGGAACGGCCCGTCACTGTGCCCGCGCAGCAGGGCATTGGCAATGCCCAGGGCGGGCAGCGCGGTCTGGAACAGCACCAGGCGGCTGCGGGCCGGAATGGTGATCTCGTCCTCCAGCTTGCGATCGAGCCGGCCACGCAGCATCTGGATGGCCGTCGCGTCCCCGGGACCGGTGTTCCAGGGCCGGGGGCCCAGGGGCTTGACCCCCATCAGATTGTTGGCCAGATAGGGGGCCTCGAAGCTGTTGCGCACGGCTCCGGCATCGAAGCGGATGTGCACCGGGCTGATCCCCGGATTGATCAGGATCGCCGCCAGCGTCAGCTCGCTGCGGCGCTGCCCCGGGGCGATCGAGGCACGGTAGGGCGGGAAGTACTTGTGGTGGAGATGCATGCCGAACGGACCCTTGAAGGTGAATTCGGCATTGCGCAGCGGCTGACCCGTCTCCGCCGCATAGGCGTAGCCCGGCGCCGTGCTGATCAGGATCCCTGGCCCCTCCACCTCCTCCGGCTGATTGGAGTGGAGCACCGGCAGACGGTTGAAGATGCCGTCGAGCGGTCGTGCCCGCTGGCCGGCCATCAGGGCGACCCAGGCCTGGGCGGGTCTGAGGGGATCGAGCAGAACCAGGCCCAGCGAGACCAGCAGGACCCAGGGGCGCGAGGGGAGGGAACGGACCTGGAGCAAGGAATCGGGAAGGCGACGAGGGAAGCGGGACCAGGAGGCGGACCCGTTGGATTGGCCGCGAATCCTGGCGCCATCCGGGCCGGGTGGGGGGACCGGGACACCCTCGATCCCCCTCTCGTGCTGGCTAGAACCTTGGCATCCTTCCGATCCTGCCATGTTCCCCCCCCTCTTCTGCTGCGCCGGTCCCGAGGATGGCCGCACGGGACGGCGGCGCTACCAGGAGCGCAAGTGGCAGATGCTCGCCTTCATGCGTGATGGGCTCGAGCGTCAGCTGGCGGCCGTGAACGCGGCGATCAGCACCCTGGAACGGCAGATGGAACGCGACCAGGCGGAGTCGGGCAGCTGATCCTCGAGCGGCCCCCATCACCGGTTGCCAGCCCCCGCCGGATGCCCTCCAGGCCGCGCTGCAGTCTCCGCTGCACCGTCATCGGGCTCACGCCCAGTTCGCAGGCCAGCCGGCGGCAGCTGAACCCCTCCAGCACGATGCGGCGCACCACCAGGCGCTGCTCCTCCGGCAGATCGGCCAGCATGGCGTCGGCCTGCCGCCCGCCTGTCGGTCCCTCTCCCGTCGGGGGATCCTGCTCCGCTGGAAGTGCGGCCAGCTGCTCGGGGGTGAGCGATCCGGCCCGGCAGAGCTGCCGCTGCCTCAGCAGCAGCCGGCACTGCTCCGGATCCAGGCCGATCCGCTCCAGTTCCGCCACCAGGCGCCCGGGCTGGCCGGCGGTGCTGCGCTCCAGACGCTGCAGCAGCTCGAGCCTTTCGGCCTGACGCCTGGGGAGCCGGACCCGCGGCGCCAGATCCCTGAGGTAGTGGAGGATGGCGCCGCGAACGTGGGGCCGGGCGAAGGCCTCGAAAGGGGTGGCCGTGGCGGCGCGATACAGCTCGGCGGCCCGGATCAGACCCAGCAGACCCACCTGGAGCAGGTCTTCACTCGGCTCACCGCTGCAGCGTGCGTAGTGGATGGCCAGGGGCCGCACCATGGCACGGTGTGCCTCCACCCGGCGGTTGCGGCGGAGCACGGACCGTGGGGGATCGGGGCGCCGCCGCGGCGCAACAGCGGGGGAGGGCAGGGAGCGCAGCAGCGCAGCACCCGGCTCGGCCGGAACAAGGCTGGTCAGCATGACGAAACAGGAGATGGAGAAGTGGATGGGAGCGTCCTGGCGGGACGCTGGGCAGCTCGGGCCGCCTCTCTCCAGGAAGGGCCGGTTGACGGGCGAACCGCAACCGTGAATTCACGGAATTCCCCGATAGCGGGGGTCGTGCCGGGGCGCTTCAGGCGGCGGCCGCCACGCTGCGCAGCAGCTGCCAGGGACCGTGCTGGCGCAGCCACGGCAGGTCGGACTCCGCCGTGCAGAGCAGATAGCCGGCGAACCCCAGGCCATTGACGCTGAAGCCGGCCCCGTGTTCCCGGACGCGCACCACGGTCAGGAACCAGTCGTCATCGAACAGCAGGTTGTAGGCCGCCAGGGGGGCGGGCTCGCTCTCCGGTTGGCCCAGGCCCAGACGCAGGCAATGCTCGCGATACAGGGCAGGCAGATCCGTGCCCCCCAGAGGGTCGCGGCGGGCGCTGAGGGCGTGACGCCAGGGCGGCGCCGGCCGCTCACCCGCCAGCTGGGCGAGCAGCAGCGGAGCCAGGGGGCAGCTGGGCTCCGCGGCCTTTCGCGGCAGCAGCTGCAGGTGGCGATGGGGCTGGCTGGCCCCGGCCACGGCACTGCTGTTGAAGAACCACAGCCCGCCGGTGTCCGCCGCCACCCGGCCCACCGCCTGCCAGTCGCCCTCCTCCAGCCAGCCGCTTTGGGGCTTCCAGCCGTCGCTGATCACCAGCAGATGGCACTGCTGCACCGGGTACTTGTTGAGCAGCACCACGTGGCCGGAGGCGAGACGCTCCACCTCCAGCGGCCGATCCCAGGGCAGGAAGGGGTTCGGCCGGGGACCTCCGGCCCGCAGGTGGCGCGGCGGGGCCGACAGCAGCCGCCGCAGCACGAAGGGGGAGAACTCGGGCGGGGTGAGGGCCTCGGTGCTCAGCGGAACCAGCGCACCGCCGGCCAGAGCCCGCTCCGTGACCTGCCGCGCCCGCTGCCAGGTGCGTTCAGCTCGCACCGGCCTGCAGGCGGGCCAGTGACGCTCCCTGGTAGTAGCGACCGAGGATCTCGTTGTAGCGGAGACCCTGCTGCGCCAGTTCCTGCGCCCCGGTCTGGCTCATGCTGGCGCCGAGGTGGCCGTGGGCCTCATCCACGATCTGCTGGGTGGCCGCGTAGAGGCTCTCGACGATCCCGCCCTGGTAGCTGAGGATCACCCCGGCGGTGCTGGCCGTGGCCTCCCGGGTGGGACCGCTGACGGCCTCCAGGCCGGTGTAGTTCTGCCAGCGGGTGGTGTCGCCCAGGTGCCAGTGGGCATCCGCCGGACGGGCCATGTGGGCCATGGCGTAGGAGCGGGCGGCCACAGCCTGGGCCCGCAGGGCCTCGATGTTCCAGGAGCTCGGCATCTCGCCGCCCACCACCGAGGCGATGTAGCTCTCCAGGGGGAGGTGATTGATCACCTGGACCCCGTCCGCGGCCCGAAGCACCCGGAAGCGGCCCCCATAGGGGCGCCCGTCGGCCAGCAGATGGCCGTCGCTGCCGGTTTCCAGCCACACTTCGGAGGCGCTGGCGAGGTGGGAGCCCACATCCGCAGGCTCGCCGGCCCCACCGCGCTGCAGCACCCTTCCCTCGCGGTCGCTGAGCTGCCAGGGGCCACTGGCCGTGAGCCGGGGCGAGGCGGAGAGCTTGAGCAGCGCCACACGGATCTCCAGGGGAACCTCCGGGCCCGCTCCCGGTTCCGCCATGGCGCCGCCCCCGACGGCGCGCTGGGCCCTGAGTCCGCTGGCAGCGATGGCGTCGTCGGGCCGCCCCTGAGTGATGGTGGTGCCCGTGTCGAGGCTGGCGGCTTCGGGGGCGGCGATCAGGGCATCGAGCAGGTCGCCCTGGGCCTTGGGCACGCCGGGCTGCAGCAGGCCCTGGGCCGCGAAGCCGGCGCCCACCGCCAGAAAGGCCAGGGGTGCGGTGAGCAGCACCGGGTGGCGCCGTAGTTCGCGCAGGGCCGCCGGCAGGGTCAGCCGGGAGGCAGCAGGCTGTCCCAGCTCCGGCGGGCCCGTTCGGCCGCGTCGGAGCCGGGCGACGAGCTGGCGTCCCAGGGAGGCGGCGCTGTTCGCAGAAAACCGTCCCACAGCAGATGACCCGTACCGATCAGGCGGATCATGCCTGAAGACGACCCTTCGCACACCATCCCCCCCGGACGGTCGGAGCATTGCCAGCCCACCACGCGGCGGCGCCCGAGCCGCTCCATCCACCAGGGGGCGACCAGGGCATGGGCGGATCCGGTGACCGGATCTTCGTCGATCCCAAGGCCCGGAGCGAAGAAGCGCAGGCGGTAGTCGGGGATCTCACCCCCCACCTGCTCCCCGGCTGCGGCGATGCCGGCGGGCTGCATCAGCACCAGACCGTTGCGCAGATCGCCCTGCAGCAGCGGCGCCAGCGGCAGGGGGCCTGCAAGGGAGGCGGCGGCCGGCAGCAGGGCCACGACATACCCCAGGGGCGAGGTCCAGAACGCCTCGGCCGCGGTGGCCAGGTGCTCGGCCAGCAGGGTTTCAAGATCCCCTGGGACCGGTGACGGCCGCAGGCCGGAGCTCGGCAGCTCCAGGGAACCGCGCCTGCTGGCGCCGGCATCGAGCTGAACCGGCAAGGGGCCGCTGCGGGTGTGGAACCAGATGGGTTGGCCCGCGGTCACGTCCCCCCAGTGGCCTAGGGCGAGCAGGGCCCCCAGGGTGGCGTGGCCGCACAGCGGCACCTCGCACTGCGGCGTGAACCAGCGCAGCAGCCACTGGTCGCCGCGGCGAAGCAGGAAGGCGGTTTCCGACTGATTCAGGCTGCGGGCAAGCGACTGCATCCAGGCGTCGTCGGCCGGGGCGTCGAGCCGCACCACGGCCGCGCCATTGCCGTGGAAGTGGCGATCGGCGAAGGCCTCCACCAGCACCGCCGGCAGGTCGCCCGGCTCCCGCGAAGGGCCGCTCATCGCAAACTCTCCGGCTTCGGGTCGCGCTCCATCAGGGCGCGCACCGCCCGGGGGGCGTCGACCCGTCCTTCCAGCAGCGCCACCACCTGCTCACAGATCGGCAGCCGCCAGCCGTGGCGGGCCGCCAGGGCCAGGGCTGCCCGTGCGGTGCGGGGTCCCTCCACCGTGGCATCGATGCGGGCCAGGGCCCGGGCCTCGTCGCAGCCTTCGGCCAGCAGGCCCCCGAAGCGGTAGTTGCGGCTGAGGGCGCTGTTGGCGGTGGCGAGCAGATCCCCCAGGCCCGCCAGGCCGTAGAGGGTGGCGCTCTGGCCTCCGAGGGCCTCGAGCACCGTGCCCATCTCCGCCAGACCACGGCAGAGCAGGGAGGCCTTGGCATTGGCCCCGAGCCCGAGGCCGTCGCTGATCCCGGCGGCCACGGCCATCACGTTCTTGAGGGCCCCGGCGGCTTCGGTGCCGATGGGATCGCCGTTGGTGTAGAGCCGCAGGTTCGGCACCCGCAGCTCCTGCTGCAAGCGGGAGGCCAGGGCCCCTTGATCGCTGGCGACCACACTGGCGGCCGGCAGGCCCTGGGCCAGTTCCTGCGCCAGGTTCGGGCCGCTGAGCACGGCGATCGGCACCGCCGGCAGCCAGCGCTGCCACAGGCGGCTGGCGGTGCACAGCCCATCGAGATCGATGCCCTTGCTGCAGCTCAGCAGCGGCAGCTCCGGCGGCCAGTGGGGCGCCAGGGAACGCGCCAGCGGTTCCACCCCGGCCATCGAGACCGCCACCACCACCAGATCGGAGGAGCCCAGCAGGGGCACCGCGCTGCCCCCGTCGCGGCGGGACCAGAGCGTCACCTGGTGACCGCTCCCCTGCCAGAGCCGGGCCAGCGTGCCGCCCCAGGCTCCCCGCCCCAGAACGCCGATGCGCAGTGTCATGGCTGCGATCATGCTCCATCCCCCTGCGGCGGCCATGGCCGATTCCTCCACCTCCCCCTGGGCCGACTGGCAGGGCCATGCGCTGGTGGTCGGCGTGGGCGGCATCGGCCAGGCCCTGCTGGACGCCCTCCCCGCCAGGGCCCCGGCCCTCACCCTCTGGTCGGCCGGTCGCCGGTCCCGGAGCGGTCCCCGCCACCTGCCCCTCGATCTCAGCAACGACGCCAGCCTGGCGGCCCTGGCGGCACGGGCGGCCGAGCTGACGCCCCTGCGCCTGCTGATCTGCACGGCGGGCCTGCTGCACGACGGCGAGCTACAGCCGGAGAAGCGGCTGGCCCGGGTGCGGCGCGCCCAGCTGGAGCGGAGCTTCACGGTGAATGCCTGGGGGCCGCTGCTGCTGGCCCAGGCCCTGGAGGCGGCCGTGCCCCGCCACCAACCCAGCCATTTCGCCAGCTTCTCGGCCCGGGTGGGAAGCATCGGCGACAACCGCAGCGGCGGCTGGTACAGCTACCGGGCCGCCAAGGCCGCCCAGAACCAGCTGCTGCGCACCCTGGCCCTGGAGTGGCGCCGCACCCGGCCCCAGGCCTGCGTCACCCTCTGGCACCCCGGCACCACGGCCACCGGTCTCTCGGCGCCGTTCCGCGGCGGGGTCCCCCCGGAGGGTCTGTTCACCCCGGAGCGCGCCGCCGGCCACCTGCTCGATCGGCTGCCCCACCAGACGCCTGAGGACAGCGGCGCCTTCCTGGCCTGGGACGGCAGCCCGATCCCCTGGTGAGTCAGGCGCGGTGGGCCTGGAGCACCTCCAGCGGAATCACCTCCAGGGTGGAGCGCTCGCTGGCCTCCAGCCGCACGGGCGGGGCCATGCCGTCCTCGTAGGCCTCCAGCCAGCGGCCGGCGCAGACGCACCAGTGATCGCCGGGTTTCAGGCCGGGGAAGCCCCAGGCCGGGGCCGGGGTGCTGAGGTCGTTGCCCTGGGCCCGGCTGTAGGACAGGAAGGCCTCGGTGACCACGCAGCAGACGGTGTGGCGTCCGAGATCCGAGGGATGGGTGCGGCAGTGGCCGTCGCGGAACCAGCCGGTCATCGGCTGACAGCCGCATTCCTGGAGGGGTTCTCCGAGAACGTTGAGGGCGGCAGTGCCGGTGGCGGTGACGGCGGGATCGCTGCTGGACACGGGGCCGGCGGACACGGTTCAGCGTCCGAGTCTGGCCATGGACCGGCACAAAGTGCGTCCGGGAGGTTGACGGATTCCGGGGGGGAGGCGTTAGACGTCAGATCATCTGATCATTCTTCGTTCCGCACGACCCCCCTTCATGAGCTGGGATTTCACCGAGGATGCGGCCTTCCTGGCCCTGTGCGACGCCTACAAGGAAAGCGGTGAACCCTCCGCCATGGAGTTCCTGGCCCATGGCGAGGGTGCCTTCCACTTTCAGGAGCTCTCCCAGAATGCCGCCGGCGAGGGCATCGATCTGAGCGACTCCGAGGATCTCGAGGAGTTCCAGCAGGAGGTGATCGACACCCTCGAGGAGATGTGCAGCTGAGGGATCAGCCGTAGAAGAAGGCGATCTCCCTGGGCTTGAGCCCGTCCCATCCCGCCTCCTGCAGCCGGCGGTCGAGGGTGGCCTGATCCAGGTGTTTGGCACCGGTGCGCACGATCCGGTTGCGCATCGATTTCTTCACGCCGCTGCGGGCCCGCTGGCTTTCCAGCTCCATCACCTCGTTGTAGAGGGCGAGCATGGCAGGGGGAATCGGCGTGCCGTCGAGGTCGAGGCCTGCGGCGATGGCGTCGTCGACGCCACCGGGTCCGGCGATGGCCATGGGGCAGGGAAGCGGAGAACCCGGCGAGCCTGCCACGGGCGGTGGCGGGCTGGCGACCGTCGCCTCAGGCGCTGAAATAGCGGGCCTTCTCGTGCAGGGCCACCAGGGCCGTGGTGCTCTGCTCGGGCTCGAGCTGGTCGCTCTCGTCCATCGTCAGGCCGATGCGCTCGGCCCCCAGCCAGGCGAGCTGCTGGCGGGAATCGGCCACGTTCGGGCAGGCGGGATAGCCGAAGGAGTAGCGGCTGCCGCGGTAGCGCTGGGCCAGCACCTCCCGCAGCGGCATGCCCTGGGGATCGGCGAAGCCGCATTCCGCCCGGATGCGCGCGTGGGTCCACTCGGCCAGGGCCTCGGCCATCTGCACCCCCAGGCCGTGGAAGTAGAGGTAATCGGTGTAGCGGTCGGCGGCGAACAGCTCACGGGCGAAGGCCGTGGCCTTCTCGCCCATCGTCACCGCCTGCATCGGCAGCACGTCGGTGGGCACGGCGGCCCCATCGGGCCCCGCCTCCAGATCCCTGTAGAAATCGGCGATGCAGTAGCGGTTCCCCCCGCGCTGGCGGGGCAGCAGGAAGCGGCCGAGCTGGCGCTGCGGATCCTTCGGGTCGAACACCACCACCGCATTGCCCTGGCGGCCGCAGGGGAAGTAGCCGTAGGCCACCCGCGGCGTAAGCAGCCGCTCGGCGGTGCAGCGGGCGATCCACTCCTGCAGGATCGGCTCCGCCTTCTCCGCCAGCATCGCCTCGTACTCCTCGCGGCTCTGCTGCTGGGCCTTGCGCAGCTGCCACTGGCCGGCGAACAGGGCGTTGCGATCGAGGTAGGCGAACACCTCCGCCAGGGGGATCGCCTCCCCCTCCAGCACCCGGCTGCCCAGGAAGGGAGGGGTGATCGCCGGGGCCTCCGGCACCGCTTCGGAGCGGGCGTCGCCGGGGCCGGCGTCTTCGGCTCCACCGACCGGTGGGGCCGCTTCGGCAGAGGCGGCGGCCTGGGGTTCGTCCGTGGCACCGGACGCTGGATCGGCGACGTCGTCGCGGGCCTCCAGGCCCGAGCCCGGCGGCGGCCCATCGAGGAAGCCTTCGAGATCGCTCCAGCGGCCCGCGGTCTTGGACGCCATCAGCGCATCCATGAAGCGCAGATCGGCGAAGGCATCGCGGCCGTACACCACCTGACCGTTGTAGGCGGAGCGGCAGTCGCCGTGGACGAAGCGGGGGGTGAGGGCGGCACCGCCGAGGATCACGGGGGCGGTGATGCCTTCGCGGTTGAAGGTTTCGAGGTTGTCCTTCATGAAGGCGGTGGATTTCACCAGCAGCCCGCTCATGGCGATGCAGTCGGCCTGGTGCTGCTTCTGGGCCTCCACGATCGCCTCTACACTCTGCTTGATGCCGAGATTCACCACCTCATAGCCATTGTTGGTGAGGATGATGTCGACCAGGTTCTTGCCGATGTCGTGCACATCGCCCTTGACCGTGGCGATCAGAAACTTGCCCTTGCTGTTGGACTCGCCTTCCACCTTCTCCATGTGGGGCTCGAGCTGGGCCACCGCCGCCTTCATCGTCTCGGCGCTCTGCAACACGAAGGGAAGCTGCATCTGTCCTGAGCCGAACAGTTCGCCTACCACCTTCATGCCATCGAGCAGGAAGGTGTTGATGATCTGCAGCGGTGGATACTGGCCCAGCGCTTCATCGAGCGCCGCTTCCAGGCCGATGCGTTCGCCATCGATGATGTGCTGCTTCAGCCTCTCCTCGATCGGCAGATCCGCCAGCGTGGGGCCGGAGGCCCGCGCCTCCCTGGCGCTAACCCCCTCGAACAGGGTGGTGAGGGCGGTGAGGGGGTCGTAGACGCAGATGCCGTTTTCAAACCGGCGCCGGTCGTTGATCAGGTCGCGGCACACCTGCTGGTGCTCTTCGCTGATCTTGGCCAGGGGAAGGATCTTGGCCGGACTCACGATCGCCGCATCCATCCCGGCCTGGCAGCAGTCGTGCAGGAACACGGAATTGAGCACGATCCGGGCCGCCGGCGAGAGGCCGAAGCTCACGTTGCTGACCCCCAGCACCACATGCACACCGGGCAGTTCGGCGCGGATGCGCCGGATCGCCTCGATCGTGGCGGCGCCGTTGTTGCGGTCCTCCTCGATGCCGGTGGAGATCGGCAGGGCCAGGGGGTCGTAGAAGATCTCGCGGGCGGGAATGCCGAACTCCAGGGCATCGCGATAGGCGCGCTGGGCGATCGCGAACTTGCGCTCCGCCGTGCGGGCCATGCCTTCCTCATCGATCGTGCCCACCACCACGCCTGCGCCGTAGCGACGGGCCAGTTCGAGCACCTTGAAGAAGCGTTCGTCGCCGTCTTCGTAGTTGGTGGAGTTGAGGATGCATTTGCCCCCCGCCACCTTCAGGCCCGCTTCCATCTTCTGCCACTCGGTGGAATCGAGCATCAGCGGCAGGTTCACGTTCGTCACCAGCCGGCTCACCAGCTCGTGCATGTCACGCTCTCCGTCGCGGCCGACGTAATCGACGTTGACATCGAGCACGTGGGCGTTCTCCTTCACCTGGGCCCGGGCCACCCCCACCAGGCCGTCCCAGTCTTCGGCATCGAGCAGTTCGCGCACCTTCTTCGATCCGCTGGCGTTCAGCCGCTCGCCGATGATCAGGAAGGAATTGTCCTGGTGGTAGGGGGTGACGCCGTAGATCGAGGCGGCGGCAGGCTCATAGCCCAGCTCCGGGCGCGGGCCCTTCCCCGCAGGGCCACCGTCCGCGCCGCCGGCGCCGCGCACGGGGCGGACGGCGGGGGTGAGCTCCGCCGCCAGTTCCACCAGGGCGCCGATGTGCTGGGGCGTGGTGCCGCAGCAGCCACCGATCACCTGCACCCCCAGGTCGTCGACGAAGTGCATCAGCTGCATCTTCAGCTCGAGCGGCGTCAGCCGGTAATGGGCCACCCCGCCCACGTTCTCCGGCAGGCCGGCGTTGGGGATGCAGCTCACCACGAAGGGGCTGTGGGCGCTGAGATAGCGGATGTGCTCCTTCATCTGCTCAGGCCCCGTGGCGCAGTTGAGGCCAAGCACGTCGATCGCGAACGGTTCGAGGATCGCCACCACCGCGGCGATGTCCGAGCCCACCAGCATCGTGCCGGTGGTTTCCATCGTCACCGACACCATGATCGGCCGGCGCTGGCCGGTGGCGGCGAAGGCCTCCTCGATCCCCTGCAGGGCGGCCTTGATCTGCAGCACGTCCTGGCAGGTCTCGACGATGAACAGATCCACGTCACCGGCGATCAGCCCCTCGGCCTGCTCGCGGAAGGCGGTCCGCAGGGTGACGAAGTCGATGTGGCCGAGGGTCGGCAGCTTGGTGGTGGGCCCCATCGAGCCGGCCACGAAGCGGGGCTTCTCCGGCGTGCTGTAGGCATCGGCCACCTCCCGCGCCAGTTCCGCCGCCCGCCTGTTGATCGCGAACGCCTGATCCTCCAGGCCGTACTCGGCCAGCACCACCGAGGCGGCTCCGAAGGTGTCCGTCTCGATCACGTCACACCCCACCTCCAGGAACTGGCGATGCACCGCCTGCACCGCATCGGGGCGGGTGAACACCAGGTTCTCGTTGCAGCCCTCCAGGGCCGGGCCGCCGAAATCCTCGGCCGTCAGCCCCATCTGCTGCAGTGAGGTTCCCGTGGCGCCGTCGAACACCAGCACCGGCCGCTGGGGAGCGTGCAGGCGCTCCAGAAAGCCGATGCGGGCGGGGGCAACCTTGGGGGCGGTGGCAACCATGGGCTCAGCCGTCGATGCGGATCCGCGTCACCCAGTGTTCATAGGAGGGATCGCGGCCTTCCGTGATCGCGGTGAGGCGCTCGCGCAGACGCTCCATCACCGGCCGCTCACTGGGGAGGTCGGTGGTCTCGATCCGGCGCACCGGCGTCACCCGGGCGGCGGTGCCGCTGAGGAACACCTCGTCGGCCACGAACAGCTCGGTCTTGTCGACCGCCCGCTCGAGGGTGGGGATGCCCATGTCACGGGCGAGTTCGAGGATGCTGGCGCGGGTGATGCCCTCGAGGATGTCCTGATCGACGCCGGGGGTGATCAGCACCCCGTCGCGCACGATGAACAGGTTCATGCCGCTGGCCTCGCTCACCTTGCCGCGGCTGTTGAGCAGCAGGGCTTCGTCGAAGCCGCTCTTCACCGCCTCCGTCTTGGCGAGGGAGCTGGTGATGTAGGCGCCGCTGATCTTCCCCCGCAGCGGCAGCGAGCGGTCCTCCTGGCGGCACCAGCTGCTGATGCGGCAGCTCACGCCCTCCGGCGAGAGGTAGTCGCCCATCTCGATGCCGTAGATCAGGAAGTCGGTCTGGATGTTGTGCAGCCGGGGGGCGATGCCCAGATCGCTGGTGTAGACGAACGGCCGCAGGTAGATCGGCGTGGTGGGACGGTTCGCCTTGAGGAAGGCGTCGATCGCGCGGTGGATCGTCCCCTCCGGCAGGTCGGCCAGCAGCAGCCGCGCGCTCTGGCTCAGGCGGCGGGCGTGGCGATCGGCGCGGAACAGCAGGATCTCCCCCGGATCATCGGGATTGGGCAGGCCGCGCATGCCGCCGAAGGCTCCGGTGCCGTAGTGGAGGGCGTGGGTGGCCACCGACAGGGTGGCCTCGGCGAAGGGAACGCAGGCACCACCGAACCAGGCGAAGGGGAGGAACTGGTGCATGCGGGTCGGGGACGATCGCCCGATCTTCTCACTGCAGGCTGCAGGATGGGGTGATGCATCGACTGGCGGCGGTCCCCGGCGAGGGAAGCGACGAGGGCGTGACGTTCGTGGAGCAACCGCCGGCGCCGGTGGTGTTCCTCAGCAGCGCCGCCACCGACCTGGCCGCCGTGGCGGCGTTGCTGGCAGCGGAACCGGGCCTGCTGGGGGAGGAGTTGCGGGCTCTCAACCTGGCGGCCCTGGCCCATCCCGCCGTGCTCGACCACTACCTGGCGGTCACCCTCAGCCAGGCCCGGCTGGTGCTGGTGCGCCTTCTGGGCGGGCGGGGGCACTGGAGCTACGGCCTGGAGCGCCTGCGCGCCTGGCAGCAGGAGGCACCGGGGCGGCAGCTGCTGGTGCTGGCGGGCACTGCCGACGAAGACGAAAGCCTTGCTTCCCTGGGCAGCGTGCCGCCATCCCTGGCGATCGCCCTGGCGGCGGCCCTGCGGGAAGGGGGCGAGGCCAATCTGCGGGCGCTGCTGCTGGTCCTTCGGCAGCTGCGGGCCGGCGATACTCCCGAGCCACCGGCGGTCATCCCCGCCCCCGATCCCCTGCCCCATGACTGGCGGGAGGAACCGGGGCCACGGGTGGGGCTGATCCTCTATCGCGCCCTGCGCCAGGCGGGCGATCTGGCCTTGGTGGAGGCCACCGGCGCGGCCCTGCGCCGCCAGGGACTCGCGCCGCGCGCCCTGTGGGTGAGCAGCCTGCGGGAGGAGGCGATCCAGCGCGGCGTGGGCGATCTGCTGGAGCGTGAGGGGGTGCAGGCCGTGCTCTGCAGCACCGGCTTCGCCTCGGTGCGGCAGGAGGCCGCCGGGCTGGGGGCGCCCCTGTGGGAGCGGCTCGGGGTGCCGGTGCTGCAGCTGCTCACCAGCGGGCGCCCCCGGGAAGCCTGGGCCGCCAGCGCCGTTGGCCTGGCGCCCCTCGACCTCAGCCTGCAGATCGCCCTGCCGGAACTCGATGGGCGCCTCACCACCCGGGTGGGGGCTTTCCGGGAGACCACCGGCAGCAGTGAGGTGCTGGCCACGGCCCTCAGCTGCCATCATCCGGAGCCGGAGCGGCTCGACTGGATCGCGCAGCTCACCGCCGCCTGGTGCTGCCTGCGGAGCACCCCGGCCCCCGGCCGCCGGGTGGCCCTGGTGCTCGCCAACTACCCCACCCGCGACAGCCGCCTGGCCAATGGCGTGGGCCTGGACACGCCCGCCAGCGTCGCCGCCCTGCTGGGCTGGCTTCAGCAGGCGGGCTACGGCCTGGCGGGGCCCCTGCCCGCCGACGGCGACGCCCTGATCCAGCAGCTGCTGGAGGGCCGCAGCAACGACCCGGCCAGCGGCCACCGGCCGGCCCTGGCCCATCTGCCCCTGGCCCGCTACCGCGCCTGGTACGACGGGCTTCCCGGGGAAGGCCGCGAGCGGCTGGAGGCCCAGTGGGGTCCCCCCGAGCAGGACGCCGATCTGGAGAGCGGCGGATTCCCGGTGCAGGGGCTGCGCTTCGGCCAGGTGGTGGTGCTGATCCAGCCCGACCGCGGGGTGGACCGGGATCCGTCGCGCGCGTACCACTGTCCCGACCTGCCCCCCACCCACGCCTATCTCGCCCGCTACCTCTGGCTGCGCCAGAGCTTCGGGGCCCATGTGGTGGTGCACGTGGGCAAGCACGGCAACCTGGAATGGCTGCCGGGCAAGGGGGTGGGACTCTCTGCGGATTGCTTCCCGGAGTGGGCGCTCGGGCCCCTGCCCCATCTCTATCCCTTCATCGTCAACGATCCGGGTGAGGGCAGCCAGGCCAAGCGCCGGGCCCAGGCGGTGATCCTCGACCACCTCACCCCGCCCCTGGGGCGCGCTGGCCTGCACGGGGAGCTGCTCGAGCTGGAGAGCCTGCTCGACGAGTACTGGCAGGCCAGCGAACTCGGCGGCGAGCGGGCGGCGCCTCTGGCCCGGCGGCTGCATGAGCGGCTGGCGGCCCTGGATCTGCCGGCCGCCAGCGGCGGGGCGGTGGACCAGGACGCGGCCGTGGAGGCGCGGATCGAGGCCGCCGACGGCTACCTGTGTGAGCTCAAGGAGGCCCAGATCCGCCTGGGGCTGCACCAGTACGGCACCCTGCCGCCGCCCGAGCGGCTGGCGGAACTGCTGCTCTGCCTGGCCCGGGCGCCCCAGGAGGGGCAGCCCGGCCTCACCCAGGCCCTGGCCCGTGATCTGGAGCTGGACCTCGATCCCTGGGCCGACCCGGAGGACGCCCCGCTGGGCGCCCACGACCGGCAGCGCCTGCAGGCCATGGACGCCGCCGGAGGGGCCCCGCTGCTGCGCCGGGTGGGCGATGGTGTCGCCCTGCTGGAGGCGCGGGCCCTGGCCCTGGTGAGTGGCGTGCTGGCGGCGCCGGAGCTGCCGGCGCCTTCTGCCTCGTTGCCGGGTCCGGCCACGGTGGCCGCCCTGGAGCGGCTGCGCACCCGTCTGCTGCCCCCCTTGCTGGCCTGTGGCGATGCCGAACGCGAGGCGCTGCTGAAGGGCCTGGCCGGGGGCCGCATCGCCGCCGGCCCCTCCGGAGCTCCCACCCGCGGCCGGCCCGATCTGCTGCCCACCGGCCGCAACTTCTACAGCGTGGATCTGCGGGGCCTTCCCACCGAGACCGCCTGGGACCTGGGCCGGCGCAGCGCCGAACTGCTGCTGGATCTCCACCTGCAGGAGCAGGGGGAGGATCTGCGCACCCTCGCCCTGTCGGTCTGGGGCACGGCCACGATGCGCAACGGCGGCGAGGACATCGCCCAGGCCCTGGCGCTGATGGGCGTGCGGCCGGTGTGGGACGGCCCCAGCCGCCGGATGGTGAACGTGGAGCTGATCCCCGCGGGGGTGCTGGGGCGCCCGCGGGTGGATGTGACCCTGCGCATCTCCGGCCTGTTCCGCGACGCCTTCCCCCAGCTGGTGGGCTGGTTCAACCGGGCCTGCCGGCTGGTGGCGACCGTCGAGGAGCCCGAGGCGGTGAACCCGCTGGCGGCCGCCGCCCGCGCCGACGGCCTGGTGGGCCGGGTGTACGGCTCGGCCCCCGGGGGCTACGGGGCAGGCCTCCAGGCCCTGATCGACAGCGGCCAGTGGGAGCGGCGGGAGGAGCTGGGGGAAGCGTTCCTCACCTGGAGCGCCTGGCGCTACGACGGCGATGCGGAGGCTCCGGAAGGCATCCGGGCCGAGCCCGATCGGGAGGGCCTGGAGCGCCGCCTGGCGGCGGTGCAGGTGGTGCTCCACAACCAGGACAACCGCGAGCACGACCTGCTCGATTCCGACGACTACTACCAGTTCCACGGCGGCCTGAGCGCCGCGGTGGAGCGGGTGCGGGGCGAGGCGCCGGCCCTGTGGTTCGGAGACCACTCACGGGCGGCCCGGCCGCGGGTGCACCGGCTGGAGCGGGAGCTCGACAAGGTGCTGCGCTCGCGCCTGCTCAACCCCCGCTGGATCGAGGGCATGCAGCGCCACGGCTACAAGGGCGGCTTCGAGATGGCGGCGAGCCTCGATTACCTGTTCGCCTACGACGCCGCCACCGACCGGGTGCCGGACTGGAGCTACGGGGCCCTGGCGGAGGGCTGGCTGGCGGAAGCATCGGTGCTGGCCTTCCTGCGGCGCAGCAATCCCTGGGCCCTGCGGGACATGGCCGAACGCCTGCTGGAGGCCCACCACCGGGGCCTCTGGCAGGGCGCCGACGCCGCTCAGCTGGAGCGGCTGCGGGGGCTCGTGCTCGAAAGCGAGGCCCTGGTGGAGCAGCGCTGAGGCCGCACCACCAGGGCCAGAGAAGGATCAGGCCAGGACCGGCCGCGGATCAGGCGCGCAGATCCTTGGCGATCGCCTTCCAGGGATCGATCGCCCCGGGCTTGGCGGCCTGGCCGCTCACCGAAGGGGTCTCGGCCTGCTGGCTGGAGTCCTTACGTGCGGGGCCGGCCTGGGATGGCACGTTCGTGGCCACCGCGCTGCCCTTCTTGCGCTGGTCCAGCACGGCCTTGGAGATCTGCTGGGCGAAGGTTTTCTTCACCGGCTTGGGCACCCCACCGGTGAGGTCCACGGTCACGTCGTCGCTGACGCTGGTGCCGGCCAGACCCGGCGTCATCTTCTCGAGCTTGGCCTCCATCGAGGCGACCTCCGCCACCATCTCCTTCTCGCCGGGGCTGTCGGCATTGCCGGGGAAGGTGTGGCGGATGGTGTTCGAGCGGCGCATGAACTTCACATCGCCCAGGCTGCTGGAGGCATCGGGGTCGAGGAAGAAGGTGGCTTCGTCCTTTTTCGGCTTGGCGTCGGGCGTCTGGCCGGACACCTTCACCGAGGAGGAACGGGAACCGAGCAGGCGATCGAACAGACCCATCGGAGCGGAGAGAAATGTGTCAGGGAACCCTAGCGGCCATGGAGCGCCAGACCATGGGTATCCGTGCCGCAACTCATCAGAAGTCCACGATCGCTGAGATCGGCCGCGATCGCCTCGCACACCAGCGGCGTGGGCTGCCAGCGGTCGTTCATGTCGTAGTCGTACCAGGCTTCGGCCCCGTCGAACCCCAGCGCCGCCGCCGCGTCGATGAGGCGGGCGTGGGGGAGTCGGTAGCGGGCGGGGTGCGCCAGCAGAGCCAGACCCCCCGCCTGTCGGATCGCGGCCACCACGGCTTCGGCCCGCAGTCCGGGACCGATCAGCGAATGGCCCCGCAGGTAGGGCAGCAGGCTCGGGTGGTCCTCGTTGAACCCGAGGGCCAGCACGTGCACCAGGCAGCCCTGCAGCAGGGCGCTGATCTCCACGCCCCGCCAGAGCATCGGCACGGGGCGCCCCGCTGCGGCCGCCTGCTCGAACGCCAGGCGCACGGGGGCGTAGGCGGCGAGGCTGTGGTGATCGGTGACGGCCAGGTGCTCCAGCCCGATTGCCAGGGCCTGCTCGGCCATGCGTTCGGGGCTGAGGCTGCCGTCGCTGGCGGTGGTGTGGCAGTGGAAATTGAGCTGCCCCGGGCAGCTGGCTGGCCCCACGGTGGCGAGCACCGGGGCCAGGGGATGGGAGCGGGCCTCAGGCCGCAGCACCGCCCGTGCCTCCCGCGCTGCCTCCCGTCGCGGCGGCGGCCGCCAGCCGTTCACCCCGCAGCCGCCGCCAGCGGGCATAGAACTGGATCGAGGCGGCCATGAACACCACCAGCGCCACCAGGAACCAGGTGGCGGCGCCGGTGGGGAACTGTCCCTTGAACACCACGAGCATCACCACGGCCACCAGCAGCAGGGTGGGCAGTTCGTTCAGGGCCCGCAGCTGATTCGGACTCCAGCGGCAGCTGCCGCCCGCCAGCTGCCCCATCAGCCGGTAGCAGAAGGCGTGGTAGGCGAGCAGCAGGGCCACCAGGGCGAGCTTGGCGTGCATCCAGCCCTGGTGCAGCCAGAGCGGGTTCACCAGCAGCAGGCCCACGGCCATGGTCACCGCCACCACCATTCCTGGGGTGGTGATGATGTTGGCCAGGCGCCGCTCCATCAGCTGGTACTGCTGCTGGAACGCCTCCCGCAGCGGGGGAGCCAGATCCTCGGCCTCGCGGTGGTAGATGAACAGCCGCACCAGATAGAAGAGGCCCGCGAACCACACCACCACGCCCACGATGTGGAGGGTCTTGAACCACAGATAGGCCTCCGGGGGCCAGCCCGCCGTGGCGAAGGTGAAGGCAGCCACCGGAACCGACATCCGCTCCCCGGACGAACACTGGCGCTCAAGTTAGGCCGCTAGCCGGCAGGCCCGCCGTGCGAGGGCGGCGGCATAGCCGCGCTCCACCGTGCCGGTGAGCGGGCTGATGCGACCGTCGCGGCAGTCGACCGTGATGCGCTCGCGGTGCCCCAGCTGATCCTCGATCCGCAGCCGCAGCTGCCAGGAGTGCTCGGCGCTGCGCTGGATCCCGTCGGCGCAGACCGGACCCACGCACAGGCCCGGGGCCGCCCCCGCCGGTTGGACCGGGAACCACTCCAGGGCCGCCAGAACCAGCAGTCCCCCCAGCAGGACAGCCAGCCGGCGCCGGCGGCGGAGGGGGACAGCAGGGGCCATAGGGCCGCAGGGGCTTCATCACCCCCGCATCCTCCCCGATCAGGGCCGCAGGGCCCGAAGTCCGTGAACGTCCAGCGGCTCCGGCCAGCCGCGCAGCTCGTGGCGTCCCAGGGGCACCGTGTCGGCCCGATCCGCGATCAGGGCCAGCAGGTCGCCGCTGATCAGCACCGGCTGGTCGGCGAAGCGGCGGGTGAGCGCCTCCAGCCGGCTGGTCACGTTCACCGCCGCACCGATCGCCGTGTACTCCAGCCGTTCCGGCAACCCCAGGTTGCCCGCCATCACCTCGCCCACGTGCAGGGCGATGCCCATCCGCAGCGGCGCCAGACCCGCCGCCTGGAGCTCCCTGTTCAGTTCCTCGAGGGCGCGCTGCATCCTCAGGGCCGCCCGGGCCGCCGCCAGGGCCTCATGCCGATCCCCCCGGCTGCGGGGCAGCCCGAATTCGGCCATCACCGCATCGCCGATGAACTTGTCCACCAGGCCGCCCTCCTCCAGCACCGGCCGGGCGACGGCGGCGAACCAGCGGTTGAGCAGGGAAAACAGGGCCTCGGCCTCCATGCCGTGGCTGAGGCCGGTGAAACCCACCAGATCGGCGAACAGCACCACGCAGCGGCAGCGCTCGCCGCCCAGGCGATCCCCCATCCGGTCGGTCTGGCGCAGCAGATCGGCCAGCAGGGCCGGGGCCAGGCGGCGGGAGAGGGCCTGCTGCAGCACCGCCCGCTCCCGGCCCTCCCGGCGCCAGCGGGGAGCCGCCACCCCCACCGTGGCCAGCAGGGGTGCGAGCACCAGGGCGCTGGCCGGGAGCCGGAGCCCCAGGCCCAGCCAGGCCAGGGCGCTGGCCGCCAGGGCCAGCACGATCAGGCCGAGCCCCAGCAGCACCAAACGGGCAGCGGGCCGGTTGCGGCCCAGCGTCAGCGCAACCGCGGCGGCCCAGAGCCCGAGCAGCAGCACGGTCATCCCCGGGGAGGGGCGACCCCGGCCGCTGCGCTCCAGCAGGGTGGCCAGCCCCTCGGCCTGGAGTTCGGTGCCGCTGCGGGGGCCGAAGGGCGTCTCCAGCTGATCGCCCAGGCTGGCCGCCGTGAGCCCGATCAGCACGGTGCGGCCCTGCCAGAGAGCCGCCGGCATCGCCTCCAGCTGCCAGGCGGGCACCTGTCGGGGAGCCTCCGCCGCGGCCCGAGGATCGATCAGCACCGGCTCCTGGGTCAGGGCCCGGCCGCTGGCCACCACCGCCAGGGGAGGCGGCACGGCGGCGCCAGGGTCGCCGAGGGCCTGATCGAGCCAGCGCCGACCCGGGATCGCCTCGGTGACCCCCTGCGGGCTCTGGAGCAGGTTCGTCAGCCCCACCCTTGGAAACCCGCCGGCTGCGATCGCGGCGGTGGGCCTCAGCAGCGTCGTCGTGCGCAGACCGCCGGGTTCCTCCGTGTCGAGCACGGCCGCCGCCAGCACCACCCGCTCCCGCCAGGGGGCCAATGTGCCGACGAAGGCCTGGTCGTCCGCTGGCCCCCTGGGGCTCGGCTGCGCCTGCACCACGTTGAACACCACCTGGCGGGCGCCGCTGCGCAGCAGCCGCTCAGCCAGGGCCGCCTGCAGTTCCCGCGGCCAGGGCCACGGCCCCATGCGCTGGCGCAGGGGATAGCGGCGCCGCTCCTGGGGCGTCAGCACCCGATCGAGGGCGAGGGAATCGTCATCGATCGCCAGCACCAGCGGATCCCGCGGCACGGACCGGCGGCCGCGCAGCCTCACCAGCAGTCCCTGGAGCAGGGTGTCGCTGGCCTCGAGGGCCTGCTGCGGACCGCTCCCCTCCAGGGGGGGCAGCAGCACCAGCAGCGGCAGCAGGGCCAGCGCCGCGGCGACCGGCACCGGCGACTTCACGGAGGGCTCTGCAGCCCGAGGGCGCGATCGATCAGCGGCAACGTGTCCATCGGCGCTGTGAAGCCGTTGAGCAGATCGCTGCTGCGGCGCCGCTGTTGCTTCTCCGCCGCCGGCATGGGCTGGGGTTCGCCGCAGCGGCCGCGCACGCAGAGGAGCTGCTGGCCCCCCGCCAGCACCCACTCGCGCCCTTCCGCGGTGCGCACCGCGACGTTGCCCTCCCAGCTGAAGATCCGCTCCTGTTCGGGCGACACCTCCAGGAACACGGTGGTGCCGAGAATCGAGGCCGTGGCGCTGCGGGTGCGGATGCGCAGGGGCTGGCGACGGGACGCGCCGGGACGGATCCAGGCGATCAGTCGTCCCCGCTCCAGCCGCAGATCACCGCCCTGAAGCCGCAGCACCGCATCGCCGCCCAGCCGCAGGCTGCGGCCATCCGCCAGCCGCACCTGCAGCCGCCCGGGGGTGCGGGTGCCCACCAGGCTCCGTTCCACCAGGCTCTCCCCCACCCGGGCCGGGCGCTCGCCGCTGCCGGGCGGCTGCACAAAGGCCGGCCGTGAGGGGACATCCACCACGGTGGGGCGGACGCCCTCGGCCCAGCCGACCCCAGCGACCGCCAGCGGACCCAGCAGCAGGATCGCCAGGGCGGAGCTGGCGATGAGCGCTCGCATCGTTCTGGATCGCAGGCCTGTGGCTCAGTCTGCTCCGGCCCCCACCAGCGCGTCGGCCGTGGTCTCGCTCTCCCCATCCCCATCGGGGCTCGGCCCCTCCGCGTCGGGATGGAAGTACTCCCACACCTGACGGGCCAGGGCGGGACCCATGCCGGGGGCCTCGGCGATCCGCTCCACGCTCGCCAGCTGGATGGCATCGATCGAGCGGAAATGGGCCAGCAGATCCCGCACCCGCTTGGGGCCAAGGCCCGGGATCTCGCTGAGGCGCGAGCGCTTCATCCGCTCGCCGCGCTGCTGGCGGTGGAAGCTCACGGCGAAGCGGTGGGCCTCGTCGCGCAGCCGCCGCAGCAGCTGCACCCCCAACTGGTCGGGCTCGGTGTCGAGCGGCTCCTTCGCCCCCGGCAGGAACACCTCCTCCCGCTGCTTGGCCAGGGAGCACACCACCAGCTCCTCGTGCAGGTTCAGCTCCCGCAGCGCCTCCATCACCGCCGACAGCTGGCCCTTGCCCCCGTCGATCATCACCACATCCGGCCAGTCGTTCAGGCCGCCGGTGTGCAGGGCGCTGCCGGCGGCACGGCGCACCTCGCCCAGATCCACGCCGCTGGCCTTGGCCTGGGCCCAGCGACGGAAACGCCGGCGGATCACCTCGGCCATCGCCATGAAATCGTCGGAGTGGCCGGCGTGGATCGAGCTGCTGCGGATCCGGTACTTGCGGTAGTGCTGCTTGGCGGGCAGGCCGTCGACGAACACCACCTGGGAGGCCACGGCGTCACTGCCCTGGATGTGGCTGATGTCGTAGCCCTCGATCCGGCGCGGCGGGCGCACCATCTCCAGGATCTGGGCCAGATCCTCCGTGGCCAGCTGGTGCTGCTCGGCCGTGCGCTGGGCCCGCTGCAGCTCGTAGCCGGCGTTGCGTTCCACCAGTTCGATCAGCTCGGCCTTCTGCTGCCGGCGGGGTACCGCCAGTTTCACCTTCCGGCCCCGCCGCTCCGCCAGCCACTCGCCGATCAGCTCCTGCTGGGGCAGGGGGTGCTGCAGCAGCAGCTCCGGCGGGATCTCCACCGGCTCCACCTGGCTGTAGTGCTCCTCCACCACCCGCTGCAGGATGCGGCCGGGGTCTTCCGCCACCCCCTCGCCCGCCAGCCCCTGGCCCGCCACGGCATCGGCGGTGAAGCCCAGCCGGCCCACCAGCTTGCCGGCCCGCATCTGGAACAGCTGCACCGCCGCCAGGCGCCCGTCGCTGGCCAGGGCGATCACGTCGCGGCTCACCGAGCTGTCGCCCAGGCTCATCTTCTGGTCGGCGGTGAGGGCGTCGAGACCCTGGAGCTGGTCGCGCACCCGGGCCGCCGCCTCGAAATCGAGCCGCTCCGCATAGCGCTCCATCTGCTCGCGCAGCAGATCGATCAGCTCCTCGTTGCGGCCCTGGAACACCATCGCCACCTGGCGCAGGGTCTGGTGGTAGTCGTCGGAGCTGATCTTCTCCTGGCAGACCCCGGGACAGCGGCCGATGTCGTAGTTGAGGCAGGTGCGGTCGCGGTGGAGCGGCAGGGGCCGCTGGCGCAGCGGAAACACCCGCTTCACCAGGCCCAGGGTGCGGCGCAGCAGGCCCACATCCACGTAGGGGCCGTAGAAGCGATCGAGGGGGGAGCGGAAGCGGCGGCGGCGGGTGATGAAGATGCGCGGATAGGCCTCGCTCCAGGTGATGCAGAGGTAGGGGTACTTCTTGTCGTCCTTCAGCAGCACGTTGAAGTGCGGCTGATGGTTCTTGATCAGGTTCGACTCCAGTGCCAGCGCCTCGGCTTCGCTGTCGGTGACGATGAACTCGATCTCGCACACCTGCCGCACCATCAGGGCGATGCGCGGGCTGTGGCCGTGGCCGGAGCCGCTCTGGAAGTAGCTGCGCACCCGCTGGCGCAGCACTTTCGCCTTGCCGATGTAGAGGATGCGGTCGTCGGCGTCGCGCATCAGGTAGCAGCCCGGCTCCGCCGGCACCTCCTTCAGGCGCTGGCGCAGGCGTTCGGGCTGGAGCAGCAGGGGGCGGCCGGCGGCGCCGGCCGGATCGGCATGGGTGGGGCGTTCGATCGGCCCTGCCCCCTCAGCCGCCGTACTGCCAGCCGGTGGGACCGAGTTCCAGCGCCGCGCCGTCGCGGTGCAGCACGGCACTCTTCACCTCGCCCACGAACACGGTGTGGTCGCCGGCGGCCACCTGACCCACCAGCTGGCACTCCACCGCCCCGAGGGCGTCGTCGAGGATCGGCAGGCCGAGGGCGCCGAGCTGGAAGGGGGCGGCGTCGAAGCGGCCGCCGAGGGCTTTCTGGGGCTTGAAGAACACGGCGGCCAGGTCCTTCTGGTCGGCCGCCAGCACGTTGAGCGAGAAGCGGCCGGTGCGCTGGATGACGCCGTTGCTGGTGCTGTCGGCCCGCACCGCCATCACCACCAGGGGCGGTTCGAAGGAGCCCTGGGTGACCCAGCTGGCGGTGAAGCCGTTCACCTCGTCGCCCTCGGCCACGCCGCAGATGAACACGCCGTGGGGGATCTTGCGCAGCAGGGTCTTCTTGGCGGCGGCGTCGAGGCTGACTTCGGCCATGGAGGACGTGCTGGGTGGGAGGTCCTCTGGACTCTAGGAACCGGGCGGATGCCGGGCGGGGGCGGGCCCCCCTACCCTCCGGGCTTGCTGCACGGTTCCATGCGCGCGCTCTATCCGGGCAGCTTCGATCCCCTCACCCTCGGCCACCTCGACCTGATCGAGCGCGCCAGCCGGCTGTTCGACGGCCTGGTGGTGGCGGTGCTGCAGAACCCCGGCAAGCAGCCCGCCTTCCCGCTGGAGCGGCGGCTGGAGCAGATCCGCAGCGCCACCGCCCACCTGGAGGGGGTGGAGGTGGCCAGTTTCGACGGGCTCACGGTGGAGTTCGCCGGCGCCTGCGGCGCCGAGGTGATCCTGCGGGGTCTGCGGGCCCTGTCCGACTTCGAGTTCGAGTTGCAGATCGCTCACACCAACAAGAGCCTCGCCCCGCACCTGGAGACGCTCTTCCTCGCCACGGCGGTGCACCACAGCTTCCTCAGCAGCTCGGTGGTGAAGGAGGTGGCGCGCTTCGGTGGTGATGTGGCGCACATGGTGCCGGCTGGAGTGGCGCGCGACCTGGAGAGGCTCTTTAATCGATCATCCCCTCACGTCTGACATGTCAGAGGTCCGCATCACCGTTCTCGACCAGCTGGACCAGCTCGAGGACATCGTCCTGGACGGCAGTCGCATCCCCTTCAGCGGCGGGCGCCTCGTCAACGAGCAGGACGCCATCGAGGTGATGGATGCGCTGAGGGAGTCGCTGCCGAGCCAGATCACCCAGGCCGACGAGCTGATCCGCCAGCGCGACACCTTCGTGGAGAAGGCCCGCCAGCAGGCCGAGGAGATCGTGGCCGCCGCCCGTCGTGAGCGGGAGCAGCTGATCGCCACCGCCTCGATCCGCCATGAGGCCGAGCGGCATGTGGCGGAGTTGCGCGAGCAGGCCCGCCTGCAGTGCGAGCAGATGATCGCCCAGGCCCGTCAGCAGGCCGCCCAGACGGAGCAGGAACTGCAGAGCCGCATGGCCCAGCTGGAGCAGCAGTTCGCGGTGCGCCGTCAGCAGCTCGAGCAGGAGGCGCAGACCCGCCGTCAGCAGCTGGAGGGCGAGGCCGCCGAGCGCAACCGGGTGCTGGTGGAGCAGCACGAGCGCGCCCGGCAGCAGGCGATGCAGGAGCTGGAGACCATCCGCCAGGAGGGGCTGCGGGTGCAGCGCGACAGCCAGGTGGAAGCCGAGCGCCTGCACAACGACGCCCTCCAGTTCCGCCAGCAGACCCAGCAGCAGTGCGATGCCCTGATCGCCCGCAGCCGTCAGGAGGCCGCCACGATCCAGGAGGGCGCCAACCGCTATGCGGAGCAGGTCCTCGGCGAACTCGAGGGTCGGCTCAAGGAGCTCAGCCAGGTGGTGCTGGGGGGCCGGCGCGAACTGGTGCGGATGCAGAACCCGGAGACCCCGACCAACGGGGCCGTGGTGCCGCTGCCGGAGGCGGCCAACGGCCTGCCCCAGGTGGAACCGATGAACCGGGCCCGCCGGGCCGCCGGGCGCCTGCGCCGTGCAACCCGCGGCCTGGCCAGCTGAGCCACGCGACTCTCAAGGAAAAGCCCCCGGGACCTTGCGGTTCCGGGGGCTTTCTGCTGGGGTGCAATCGTTCAGCCGCCCCGTGGCGGTGGTTCAGTAGGCCTGGGTTCCGGCGCAGAGGGACACGTTCTGCACCTGCCGCAGCACCCGGCCGATCGTGGCGTTGGGGGCGGAGGCCCCATTGGAGATGGCGCTGAAGTAGCGCGGGCCATCGGAGGTGAGCACCAGGCCGCTGATCGAGCGCACACCGGTGAGGGTGCCGGTTTTGGCGTACACCTGCCCGTCGAGGCTGGTGCCCTTGAACAGGTTGCGCAGGGTGCCGCGCTGGCCGGCGATCGCCATCGAGCCCACGTAGTCGCGGCGGTAGGGATGCTGATCCATCCGCAGCAGCAGGGCGGTGAGGAAGCGGCTGGTGAGCCGGTTCGCCCGGTCGAGACCGCTGCCGTCGTGGATGGAGACCCCTTCGAGGGGCAGGCCCTGGGCGTTCAGCCAGCTCCAGTTGCGCCGTGTCGCCTCGTTCAGGTCCCAGGTGTCGGCGGCGGTGCGCAGCAGCACCTCGGCGGTGAAGTTGTGGCTCTCCGTGTTCGCCAGGCTCAGCAGCCCATGCATCGAGATCGAGGGCTCCTCATGGATCAGCACCGCGTCAGCAGGGATCGGCGTCCGCGAGGACACCACACTGAGCTGGGCGCTGCCACCCTGCTGGGCGATCGCCCGCTTCATCAGGATCTGGAGGCGGGAGGGGGGATTGCTCACCGCCTCGTCGATGGCGTTGCTGGTGAGGGCCAGACGGGTGATGGGCGCGCCGTAGGCATAGGCGCGGTCGGCATAGTTCCATCCCTGGGGCCACCAGGCCTGGGCCGGTTCCTCCGCCAGCTGCATCCGCACGGCGGAGCCGATCGCTCCGCTGCTGCCGCCGGAGTTCAGCGCCAGGCGGGCGAAGCGCTGCAGATGGGGAAGGGCCAGATCGGGATCCCCCTGGCCGGTGAGCCGCAGGGTGCCATCGGGCAGGCGCCACAGCTGGGTGGCGAGGCGATGGTCGGGGCCGAGACGGTCGAGGGCGAAGGCGCTGCTCACCAGCTTCTGGTTCGACGCCGGCACCCGCGGCCGGGTGCCGTTCACGTCGGCCAGGAGCCGGCCGGCGGGATCGGCCACCGAGATGCTCCAGGCAAAGCTTTCCTCCCCCACCAGCGAGGCGACCCGCTGCTGGAGAGCGGGACAGCTGACCTGGCTCTGAAGACGGGGCAGGCCGTTGGGAGCGGGCAGTTCCGGAAGCGCCGCCAGCGGCACGGGCCGAAGGCCGCGACTGGGAGGCAGGGCCGGAGCTCCCAGGGCGGGGGCCGGGGATGCCAGCGCCGTGACCGGTGCGAGCAGAGGCAGCACGAGGCTGCCACCCAGGAGCAACGAGGCCAGCCGGGCGGGGGAGGAGTGGCGCATGGTCAGAGAGCTCCGATCTTGAGGTCGGTGACGCTGCCGCCGAAGCGGTAGGTGGAACCCTCGAGCTCCACCGGGGCGCCGATCTTGATCGCCTGGTTGCCGAACACCAGGCCGTCCTTGGTCTTGCGGCCCTGCCCCTCGAGGATGAAGCGGGCGTCGAAGCTGCCGAAGGTCTTCTGGTTGGGGTCGGGGGCGCTCACCACCCTGCCGTCGGGGCTGAGAGTGGAGATGCGGCGCTCGAGGGGGATGATGCGGCGGATCGCCACCGAGCCGTGGGGCTGGTTGCGGATCACGATCTGCACCTTGCCGTCGGCCTCGGCACTGCGGAGCAGGCTCGCCGAATCGGCGGAGGGCACACCGCGCACGTCGACCGTGACGGTGACGGGCTGAAGGGCACCGGTGGCGCGGGCCACGGCACCACTGAGTTTCGGCGACCAGATCACCCCACCGACCGCCAGCACCACGGCGGCGGCAGCGCCGAGATCCACCAGGCTCCAGGAACGGGAGGGAGAGTCAGGGTTCGCCATAGGACAACCAAGGTCCGCGAAGTGTACGCAGGACAACCCGGCCGCACCAGGCCCGCTGCCTACTTCTGCAGTCCCTCGATCAGATCGCCCAGGGCGCGCAGGTTGGCCCCCAGCCCGGGCTCCGCTCCCCCCGCCAGAGCCCGCTCCTGCTCCTCGGCATCGGGCTTGCGCTCGAAGGTCGCCACGGGACGGAATCCGTCGGGATCAAGCCGGTACAACTCCCATTCGCCCGGATGGGCACGGCGCAGGGCACTGCCCGCCTGGGGCACCAGGGCATAGGCGCTCTGCCAGAGGGAGAGGAAGCCGCGGCGGCGCTGGCGGGCCACGCTGCCGATGCCCACCGCCGCATCCTCCAGGGAGGGATTGAGCAGCACCACCGGCCCCCGGTGCTGCTCGCAGAGGGCTTCCACCTCCTCGTACTCGGTCTGCGCCGGGGCCACCAGGATCAGCAGATCGGCAGCGGCGGCCTCCTCGCCCTGGGCCTGGCGGCGGCGCTCGTCGCCGTAGCTCCCGAGAGCCTCCGCCAGCTGGGGGGCATCCCGCCTGGCCAGGGCCGCCGCGCCCGCGTCGGGGAACAGCAGGCGCAGGGCGGGATGGTCCACGCGCAACTCCTCGGCCAGCCGCAGGGCGACCGGCAGAAGCCGCAACCCCTCGAAGCGCAGCTCCGCGGTCCAGCGGCCGTTGGGATCCGCCGCCAGGGCCGAGCGCAGCGCCTGCAGCAGCTGCTGTTCGGCGGCGAGCAGATCAGCGGGAAGCATGGGCAGGTGGCAACCGCAGCGGACCCTACCCCTGCTGCTCCACCTCCCGCCGGGCCGCCGCCAGATCGGCCGCCAGCGGCTCCAGGTCGGCGGGGGTGTGCCAGGAGCCGAGGCTGATCCGCAGTCCCGATCCGGCGGCCGCCGGATCGAAGCCCATCGCCTGAAGCATCGGACTGGCGCCAGCGCTGGAGCCGCTGCGGCAGGCCGATCCGCTGCTCACCGCCCAGCCGCGGCGGGCCAGGGCCCGCACCACGGCGCGGCCGGGCAGGGGACGGCCCTGGGAGTCGGCCATCGCCAGGGCGATGTGGTGGGGCAGGCGGCCCGGCGACTCCACCGGAGACGGCCCGAGCAGGCTGGTGCCCTCCAGGGCCAGCAGCCGCTCCAGCAGGTCGTCGCGAACGGCAGCGATGGGATCCTCGCCATCGGCGAATCGGGCGGTGGCCTCCTCCAGCGCCGTGGCGAAGCCCACCGCCAGGGCCACCGGCTCGGTGCCTCCCCGCAGACCCCCCTCCTGGCTGCCGCCGATGGGGGGTTCCAGCGTCAGACCCGATCGCACCAGCAGGGCACCGATGCCGCGCGGTCCCTCGAGCTTGTGGGCGGTGCAGCTGAGCAGATCCACCGGAAGGCGTGAAAACGCCACGGGGCGATGGCCCACCACCTGCACCGCATCCACATGCAGGAGCACCCCGGAAGCCCGGCACAGTTCACCGATCGCCTCGATCGGCTGCAGGGTGCCCACCTCGCTCTGCCCCCAGATCAGCGAGACCAGCCGGGTGGGAGGGGCGAGCAGGGGGATGAGGGCCTCCAGGTCGATCACGCCGCGCCGGTCGACGGGAACCACCGCCACGTTCCAGCCACTGCGCTGCAATCGTTCGGCAGCGGCCACGGTGGCGGGATGCTCCACGGCCGTGATCAGCAGCCGGCCGGGGGGCAGGCAGGCGCAGGTCCCGAGCAGGGCGAGGTGGATGGCTTCGCTGGCCCCGGAGACGAACACCAGGCGTCCGCTGCCCAGCTCGAGCCGATCGGCCAGGCGCTGGCGGCTGCGCTCCAGGGCTTCCGCCGCCGCCAGCCCCGGGCCATGGAGGCTGGAGGGGTTGGCCCAGGCCGTGGCCCAGGCCTCCTCCATCGCCGCTCTCACCCCGGCGGAGGGGGGCGTGGTGGCGCAGGTGTCGAGGTAGCGGGCGCGGCCCGCCGTTTCAGCCAGGGAGGCCGGCATCCCGCTCGAACCGCGCCCTGGTGCGGGACTCGAAGGAGTCGCTGGCGATCGTGACCAGTTCATCGAGGGAGCGCTTCTCCAGCAGGGCGGCGACGGCGGCCCGGGCGGCGGCACTGGGACAGGCCTCCGGCCGCACGCAGCCGTTGACGCAGGCGGTGGCGCAGTCGATCGCCTCGGCGGCAGCAGGACCGGCCGGTTCGCCGGCAGCGGCAGGGGTGGAGGCTTCCTGGGCGGGGGCGAGGGTCTCGGGGCCCGGCGCCAGCACCCCCTCGAACACCACCTCGGCGGGACCGCTCATGAACACGTGGCCATCCGCTCCGTCCCATTCGATCTCCAGCGGACCGCCGGGCAGATCGATCCGGGCCAGTCCGGCGCTGAGACCAAGGCGGTGGCAGGCCACGAGCGTGGCGCAGGCCCCGGTGCCGCAGGCGAGGGTGGGGCCCGCCCCCCGTTCCCACACGCGCATCACCAGGTGGTCGGGCGCCAGCACCTGAACGACGTGCACATTGGTGCGCGCCGGGAAGGCGTCGTGGTGCTCCAGCAGGGGACCGAGATGCTCCAGGTCCACGGCGGCCACATCGGCGACGGGCACCACCACGTGGGGATTGCCCATCCCGGCGGCGGCCACCGTCAGCCACTGCCCCTCCACCTCCAGCTCACCCTGGGGAAGGCCGGCCGGCCCGATGGGCAGGGTGGTGGGCACCGCCGCGGGCTCGAGGAACGGCGGCCCCATGTCGACCCGGATCAGCCCCTCGGGGCGCAGTTCCGGCACGATCCGACCGGCCAGGGTCTCCACCTGCCAGGTGCGACCCGGCGCCGCCCCCTCCTGATCGGCCAGGAAGCGGGCCAGGCAGCGGATGCCGTTGCCGCACATCTCAGGTTCGGTTCCATCGGCGTTGAAGATGCGCATCCGCAGCTCGCCGCCCTCCCGCGGCGGCAGGGCCAGGATCACGCCATCGCCGCCGACGCCGAAGCGGCGATCGCAGAGTCGGCGCACGGTGGATCCGTCCAGCCCCAGGGGCGCGGAGCCATCCGCCTCGTCGGCGGCCAGATGCCGGCCATCGATGACGAGGAAGTCATTTCCCAGGCCCTGAATCTTGCTGAATCGGAGCACCGTTCCAAGATGGATGGACGGCCCGATCCTATGCAGAGCTTCTTCGAACGGCGGGGTCCCCGCCTGGACACCAGCCTCCCCAGCGTCCGCCACGTGCAGGAGCTGATCCGCAACCGCACGATGGTGCACGTGGTGCTGATGGGTGGCCAGGAACTGGAGGGAACGCTCCGCTGGCAGGACAACGACTTCCTGGCCCTGCGCCAGGACGCCAGCCTGCCCCTGGTGCTGCTCAACCGCAACGCCATCAGCCTGCTGCGCGCCCTGCCCTGATCCCGTCCGCAGGGGCTGTGGCACAGTCTGGCGGGTGATCCGGTCAGCGACCTCCCGTGAGCGAACCCGCCCGCTACCGCCCCCAGGCGATCGAGGAGCCCTGGCAGAGGCGTTGGCAGGAGGAAGGACGCGACCACACACCTGAGAGTGGGAGCGGAGAGCCCTATTACGCCCTCTCGATGTTCCCCTATCCCTCGGGGAACCTGCACATGGGCCATGTGCGCAACTACGTGATCACCGATGTGATCGCGCGGGTGCAGCGCATGCGCGGCCGGCGGGTGCTGCATCCGATGGGCTGGGACGCCTTCGGCCTGCCGGCGGAGAACGCGGCGATCGAGCGGGGCGTCGACCCCGGCGCCTGGACCGATCGCAACATCGCCGCGATGCGCGCCCAGCTGCAGCGGCTGGGCCTGTCGATCGACTGGGAGCGGGAAGTGGCCACCTGCCACGCGGACTACTACCGCTGGACCCAGTGGCTGTTCCTGCAGTTCCTCGAGGCCGGCCTGGCCTACCGGCGCGAGGCCACCGTGAACTGGGACCCGGTGGACCAGACGGTGCTGGCCAACGAGCAGGTGGATGGCGAGGGGCGCTCCTGGCGCAGCGGCGCCCTGGTGGAGAAACGCCAGCTGCGCCAGTGGTTCCTCAAGATCACCGCCTACGCCGACCAGCTGCTCGACGACCTCGATCAGCTCCAGGGCTGGCCGGAGCGGGTGCGCACGATGCAGGCCAACTGGATCGGCCGCAGCAGGGGCGCCGAGCTGCGCTTCCCCGTGCTCGATGCCGCCGGCGAACCCACCGGCGACACGATCCCGGTGTTCACCACCCGCGCCGACACGATCTACGGCGCCAGCTACGTGGTGCTGGCCCCCGAGCATCCGCTTGTGGCCTCCCTCACCACCCCGGGTCAGCAGGTGGCGGTGGAGGCCTTCTGCGATCTGGTGAGCCGCCAGAGCGAGCAGGAGCGCACCGCCGAGGACCGGCCCAAGCGCGGCGTGCCGATCGGGGCCTTCGTCCGCAACCCCGCCAGCGGCGAAGTGCTGCCGCTGTGGATCGCCGACTACGTGCTGGCCGAGTACGGCACCGGCGCCGTGATGGGCGTTCCCGCCCATGACCAGCGCGACTTCGTCTTCGCCCGCCAGTACGAACTGCCGGTGCGGCAGGTGATCATTCCCGAGGGCTCCGACGAGCACGCCTTCGAGGGGGGCGCCTGGACAGAGCCGGGGGTGCTGATCCACTCCGGCCCCTTCGACGGCCTCACCAGCGTCGAGGCCCGCAGCGCCATCGCCGCGCGGGCCGCCGAGGAGGGCTGGGGTGAGGAGCGCATCCAGTACCGCCTGCGCGACTGGCTGATCTCCCGCCAGCGCTACTGGGGCTGCCCGATCCCGGTGATCCACTGCGACGACTGCGGCGTGGTGCCGGTTCCCGCCGAGCAGCTGCCGGTGGAGCTCCCCCGCGACGTGGCCTTCAGCGGCAAGGGGGCTTCACCGCTGGCCCAGCTGGAGAGCTGGGTGAACGTGGCCTGCCCGTGCTGCGGCAAGCCGGCCCGGCGGGAGACCGACACGATGGACACCTTCATGTGCTCCAGCTGGTACTTCCTGCGTTACAGCGATCCGGCCAACACCGCCCTGCCGTTCGGCCGCGCGGCGGTGGATTCCTGGCTGCCGGTGAACCAGTACGTGGGCGGCATCGAGCACGCGATCCTGCACCTGCTCTATGCGCGCTTCTTCACCAAGGTGCTGCGCGACCGCAACCTGCTCGGTTTCGATGAACCGTTCCAGCGCCTTCTCACCCAGGGGATGGTGCAGGGCATCACCTACAAGAACCCCCACAGCGGCCGCTACATCGCCCCCGGCGATGTGAGCGATGCCAGCGACCCCCGCGATCCGGTCACCGGCGAGGCGCTGGAGGTGTTCTACGAGAAGATGTCGAAGTCGAAGCACAATGGCGTCGATCCGGCCGTGGTGATCGACCGCTACGGCGCCGACACGGCCCGGATGTTCATCCTGTTCAAGGCCCCGCCCGAGAAGGATCTGGAGTGGGACGATGCCGACGTGGAGGGGCAGTTCCGCTTCCTCCAGCGCCTCTGGCGCCTGGTGGAGGGGGCCACCAGCCGGGGCCTCTCCCTGGCGACGGCCCCGACGGGTGGGCTGGCGGAGGCAGTGTCGGCGATCGACCCGGCGGCCCTCAGTGAGGGGGAACGGGAGCTGCGGCGGGCCGTGCACGGCGCGATCAGCGCGATCGACGACGACCTCAGCGACGGCCACTACCAGTTCAACACCGCCGTGTCGGAGCTGATGAAGCTCAGCAACGCCATGGCCGCCCACCTGGAGGCCGCTTCACCCGCGGTGGCCCTGGAGGCCCTGAGCACCCTGCTGCTGCTGCTGGCCCCCTTCGCCCCCCATCTGGCCGAGGAGCTGTGGCACCGGCTCGGGGGCCCGGGCAGCGTGCACGGCCAGCGCTGGCCGGTGGCCGACGCCGCGGCGCTGGTGCAGGACACCGTGCCCCTGGTGATCCAGGTGAAGGGCAAGGTGCGCGGCCAGCTCGACGTGCCCGCCGATGCCGATCGTGCCACGCTGGAGAAGCTGGCGCTCGAGAGCGAGGTGGCCGCCCGCTGGCTCGAGGGCCGCGCCCCCAGCCGGGTGATCGTGGTGCCGGGCAAACTCGTGAACCTGGTGCCCTAGGCCAGCAGGGCGGCCGCGTGGTGGTCCAGGTGGTCGTCGATGAAGCTGGCGATGAAGAAGTAGCTGTGGTCGTAGCCGTCCAGCAGACGCAGGGTGAGCGGATGGCCCGCGGCCTCGGCCGCCGCCGCCAGGGCCTGGGGCTGGAGCTGGCTCTCCAGGAAGGGATCGGCGCTGCCCTGGTCCACCAGCAGGGGCAGCCGCTCGGAGGCCTGGGCGATCAGCCCGCAGGCGTCCCACTCCTGCCAGCGGGCGCGGTCGGGGCCGAGGTAGCGGGCGAAGGCCTTCTCGCCCCACGGGCAGGCGCTCGGCCGGCAGATCGGCGCGAAGGCCGACACCGAGCGGTAGCGGCCGGGATGGCGCAGGGCAGTGACCAGGGCCCCATGGCCGCCCATCGAATGGCCGCTGATGCCGCGCCGGTCGGTAAGGGGCAGTTCGGCCTCCACCAGCGCAGGCAGCTCCTCGCTCACGTAGGTGCCCATGCGGTAGTGGCGCGACCAGGGGGCCTCGGTGGCATTCACGTAGAAGCCGGCGCCGTGGCCGAAGTCCCAGGCGCCGTCGGGGTCGGTGGGCACCTCCGGGCCGCGGGGGCTGGTGTCGGGGGCCACCACCGCCAGCCCCAGGGCCGCCGCCCGCCGCTGCATGCCCGACTTCTGCATCACGTTCTCGTCGGTGCAGGTGAGCCCGGAGAGCCACCACAGCGCCGGCACCGCCTCGCCGGCGAGGGCCCGGGGGGGCAGGAACACGGCGAACACCATCGGACAGCCGAGGGCCGTGGAGCTGTGGCGGTAGCGGCGATGGACGCCGCCGAAGCAGCGGTTCTCGGCCAGAAGTTCGAGCATCGAGGGCTGAGGGGCGGCGGGGTCAGCGATCGAAATGCACCACCGAGCGGATGCTCTCGCCGGCGTGCATCAGATCGAAGGCGCGGTTGATGTCCGCCAGGCCCATGGTGTGGGTGATGAAGGTATCGAGCGGAATCTCCCCCTTCTGGAAGCGCTCCACGTAACCGGGCAGCTCGCTGCGCCCGCGCACGCCGCCGAAGGCCGAACCGCGCCACACCCTGCCGGTGACGAGCTGGAAGGGGCGGGTGCTGATCTCCTGGCCGGCGCCGGCCACGCCGATGATCGTCGACTCGCCCCAGCCCTTGTGGCAGCTCTCGAGGGCCGCGCGCATCACCTCCACGTTGCCGATGCACTCGAAGGAGTAATCCACCCCGCCGTCGGTGAGGTCGATGATCACCTGCTGGATCGGGGCGTCGTGCTCCCGCGGGTTGATGCAGTCGGTGGCGCCGAGCTGGCGGGCGATCGCGAACTTGGCCGGGTTCACGTCGATGCCGATGATCCGCTCGGCACCCGCCATCACCGCGCCGATGATCACCGCCAGTCCGATGCCGCCCAGCCCGAACACGGCAACGCTGCTGCCGGGCTGCACCTTGGCGGTGTTGAGCACGGCGCCGATGCCGGTGGTCACGCCGCAGCCCAGCAGGCACACCTTCTCCAGCGGGGCCTGGCGGCTGATCTTCGCCACCGCGATCTCCGGCACCACCGTGTATTCCGAGAACGTGGACGTGCCCATGTAGTGGTGGATCATGCGGCCGCCGCTGGAGAAGCGGCTGGTGCCGTCCGGCATCAGCCCCCGCCCCTGGGTGCCGCGGATCGCCTGGCAGAGGTTGGTCTTGCCGGAGAGGCAGAAGCTGCAGGCCCGGCACTCCGGCGTGTACAGCGGGATCACGTGATCGCCCACCGCCACCGAGGTGACGCCTGGCCCCAGCTCCTCCACGATCGCGCCGCCCTCGTGGCCCAGGATCGCCGGGAACAGGCCCTCCGGATCGGCGCCGGAGAGGGTGAAGGCATCGGTGTGGCACACGCCGGTGGCCACCACCCGCAGCAGCACCTCCCCCTCCTGGGGCGGGGCCACGTCCACCTCGGTGATCTCGAGCGGCTCTCCAGCGGCCCAGGCCACCGCGGCGCTTGATCGGATCATGTCCGCAAAGACCAGGAACCTAGGACGGGCCTTGCGGGATCAGGAACGGCGAAAGCGCAGGGTTGCGGGCTGGCCCCAGTCGCCGTCGGCGCTGTAGCCGCGGGCGTTGGCGCACAGGTAGCGCAGGTTCCAGAACACCGGCTCCGGGCTCGGCAGCTCGAGGGCGGCGGTGATCGCCTCGAGATCCCGGGGGGTGCCATCCGCCAGCAGGTCGCCGATGCGGCTCTGCAGCTCCAGGATGCCGGCGGCTGCCTTCTTGCCGGCCTCCACCCCGGGCTGGTCGTAGGCGTTGATGTTCACCAGCTCGGCATACAGACCCACCGCCCGCTCGAACAGGGCGATCAGCACGCCCAGGGCCGCCGCATCGAAGCGGCGCAGGCAGATCGAGAGGCTCTGGCGGCCCCCCTCGCTGAGGGCGGCGCGGGTGCCCTGCAGGAAACCCTCGAGGAAATCCCCCGGGTGCTCACCATCGATCGCCTGCACTTCGGCGGGATCGTCGAGGGCTTCGATGAAGACCACGAAGAAGTTGTCGATGCCGTCGCGCAGCTGCTGCACGTAGGCGTGCTGATCGGTGGAGCCCTTGTTGCCGTACACCGCCAGGCCCTGGTGCACCACGCCGCCGGCGCGGTCGAGGCGCTTGCCCAGCGACTCCATGACCAGCTGCTGCAGGTAGCGGCTGAACACCTCCAGCCGGTCGCGGTAGGGCAGAACCACCATGTCGCGGCGCCCGCGGCCGTCTCCGGCCGCATGCCAGGCGGCCGCCAGCAGGGCGGCGGGGTTGCGGCGCAGGTCTGGTACCCGGGTGAGGGCATCCATACGGGCGGCGCCGGCGAGGAAGGCGCGCAGATCCACACCGGAAAGAGCAGCGGGCAGCAGGCCCACGGCGCTGGTGATGCTGGTGCGGCCGCCCACCCAGTCGAACATGTCGAAGCGGGCCAGCCAGCCCTGGCCCTCCGCCAGCCGGTCGAGCTGGCTGCCGCCCATCGTGATCGCCACGGCCTGGGCGGCCCAGGTGCCGCCGGCGGCCTCGAGGCGGGCCCGCGCCTGCTCCATCCCCAGGCGAGGCTCGGGCGTCCCCCCCGACTTGCTCACCACCACCACCAGGGTGGTGCGCAGCCGCTCGCCCAGAAGCGTGAGGGTGCGGTGGATCCCCTGGGGATCGACGTTGTCGAGGAAGTGGAACGGCAGCCCAACCTCCTCCCGTCCGAGGGCCCGCAGGATCAGCAGCGGGCCGAGGCCCGAACCGCCGATGCCGATCCAGAGCACGTCGGTGAAGGGTGCACCGCCCGGGGCTGTGATTCCGCCCTCCCGCACGGCGTTGCCGAAGGCCTCCAGCCGATCCACCTCCGCGGCGATGTGCTCGCCGGCGGCGGGATCCGGGGCCAGCTCAGGAGCCCGCAGCCAGTAATGGCCCACCTGACGCTGCTCGTCGGGATTGGCGATCGCTCCGGCCTCCAGGGCCTCCATCGCGGCGAAGGCCTGCGCGAACGAGGGAGTGAGCGCTGCCAGGTGCCGCTCCTCCAGACCCATCCGGCTGACGTCGAGCCAGACCCCCAGGGGTTCGTCGTACCAGAGAAGGTCGCGGAAGCGCTGCCAGAGGCTGGCGGGATCGTGGCCGTTCAGGGGGGGAAGCGTGGACATGCGTGCGGAGGACGGCCGCCGGGAGGCGAGCCAACCGTATCGACCTCAGGCAGGCCGATCGTCCGGAGGCGGCCGGACCGGCGGCCGGCAGTGTGGACCAGCCGACAGACCGAACGATGCCGACGCTGGACGAACGGGATTCATGCGAGAGAATGATCCAAAGATTCCTTTCGGTTGGTGAACGACCCGGTGATCCATCCCTTCTGGACCACCCTCCGGAATCCCCTCCAGGAGCGCCCTCGGCACCGGGGTCTTTCTCTGCGTCCCCTGATCGCCTCCGGCCTGTTGCTTGCCGGAGCGCTGGCGACCGTACGCCTGACGCAGCCCCAGCCGCTGCTGGTCACGGACCCCGGCCTGATCGACGCCACCAGCCGCCACGGCACTCCCAGCGAGGGAGCCAGGCCCGATCCGATCGACTTCACCGCCGCTGAGCTGCAGGAGCTCAACCGCCGCTTCGGTGTCCATGGCCCCCAGTCGCCCCTGGCCCAGCTGTTCACCGAGGGCCTCGATCAGCTGCAGGCCCTTCGCAATCACACCCTGGCACGCCTGGAAGAACTGCGCCCGGTGATCCTCAGTGAATCGGCCCGCCACGGGATCAATCCGATGCTGGTCACGGCGGTGCTGTTCGATGAACTGCACCACGTCAAGCCCGGCGAGAACGTGCCGCTCGTGGCCCGCTCCGGCCTGTTGCACACCCATGGTCCGGCCCAGCTCAGCGTCGGCGAGATGGTCAAGCAGGGCCTCCTCTCTCCCGATGCCACCCCGGAGGAGGTGGAACAGGCCCGGCTCCAGCTCCTCGACCCCGACCACAACGTGCAGCTGCTGGTGGGCAAGTTCGCCCGCCTGAAGAAGGCCCTCGACCTTCCCCAGGAGAGCACCCTGATGGCCAGCCGCTCGCCGCGGGATGCCAAGGCGATCGCCACCCTGGCCTACCTGCACAACGGCAAGCTCGATTACCCCGGACGCATCCTGCGCTACATGCAGGATCCTGAACTGCACGCCCTCCTCTACGGCGAGCGCCGCCCCGTCACCAGCCCGCTGATCTGAAAACCCCGCCCCGCCCCCTCAAGGGTCGGCGGGCAGGGACTCAGCAGCGGATCCCCAGGGCCTGCAGGCGGGTCCCGAGCTTGCCCCAGTCGAAGCTGCGGGGATCGGCCCGCTCGCCATTGAGATCCACGTGGCGATGGGTGGTGATCTGCTGCGGTTCGATCGGGAACCGCCGCATCCAGTCGGCCAGCACCACCGCCATCGCGTCGTACTGGGCCTCGCTGTAGCCGCTGTGGGCGGGTTCCTCGTCCTCCCCGTCGACGGGGGTCTCGAGGCTGAGGTGGAGGGCGAAGTTGTTGATCGAACCGCTCACCCGAGGGTTCGTGACCACCCAGCGGCCGTCGAAGGCGGAATTGCCGGCGCCGAAGGCCCGGTCCTCGGGCGCCACGGTCTCCACGATCTCGCCCCGTTCCCCGATCAGGGTGTGGTAGCTCACCTGGTCCTCGTCGCGTGGATGGGGGGTGAGGAAGGTGTTGAGGGCCGAGCGCAGCCCGAAGACGGTTTCGTGGAGCACCACCACCCGGGGGGTGGGGTCGACGGGATTGCCGAAGGTGTCCGCCTGGAAGCGCTGGCCGTAGTTGCTGGGGTCGATCCTCACCCGCATGCGCCGCTGCTCGAGGGTGGCGGCCAGGGCCTGCATCCGCTGGACGAGTGCCGGGTCGGGGGCTGCGCAGCGCCCGGCCAGGGGCGTGAGCCAGCGGCGCTCATCCGGAGGTGGTGGGGCCGGCCGGCGCGGCCGTTCCTGCTGGGGGCGGCCCTGGCGCACCTCTTCGAGGATGTCGAGCAGGGACGGGCGCCCCTCGGCGTTGCCCGGGCTGGCCACCAGATCCCGCGCCAGCCAGACGAGCCCCCCGAGGCTGAGCACCCCGGCACCGGCGCAGGCGAGCAGCAGGGGGCGAAGCCGCTCGTTCACGGCTCCAGGCTCTCCCAGCGCCGGCGGCGCTCCAGGGCGGCCGCCGGCGCCTCTGGATCCGCCACCAGGCGCCAGCGCTCCACCTGCGGGGGGGCGGGCTGCAGCCTGCAGTGGCGCACCCTGCCATCGCGGCAGAAGAGCACCTCCAGCGGCTCAGGCGGGGCTCCACCGAGGCCCGGCGGGAGCTGGAGGTCGTCCTCGCGGCGCAGGCGCCGCCCATCGAGGGCCAGCAGTTCATCGCCCACCTGCAGCCCCGCCCGCTGGGCGGGGCCGTCGCGCCGCACCCGCCGCAGCTGAAGCCCCGCCGCTGTGGCCTCCACCTGCCAGCCCGCATCGGCATGGCGGCAGACATCCGCCTCCATCCGCAGGCCCACATCCGCCAGGTAGCCCTCCAGGTCAGGGTCGTCGGTGCCGGTGAGCCACGCGTCGAGAAGCCCGTCGAGATCGGGAGCCTGCGCGGTGAACGCCCGGCGCAGATCGTCCTCCCCATAGCCCCGCCGCCAGCGGCCATGGCTGTGCCAGAGGCGCTGCAGCACCGCCCCGAGCCAGGAGCCGTGGCGGCGCAGGTGCAGATCCAGCACCAGGGCCACCACGGCCCCTTTGAGGTAGTAGCTCACCTGGTTGTCGGCCGCGTGGGAATCGGCGCGGTAGAGCTTCACCCAGGCCTCCTGGCTGCTCTCGCGCAGGCTCTGAACCCGGCGGCCGGGGGTGAGCCGGTAGCGGCTGAGGTCGGCGCCCAGGTCGTCGAGCAGCTCGGCCTCCGTGCCCAGCCCGGCGGCGAAGGGCAGCAGGGTGTCGAGGTAGCTCGTGACCCCCTCGGCGAACCAGAGGGTGGGAACGATCGTGGGCCGGTCGTAGTCGATCGGGCTGAGGGGAGCCGGCCGCAGCCGGCGCACGTTCCACTGGTGCAGGTATTCATGGGCCACCAGCTGCAGCAGCTTGCGGCGCCCCTCGGGCCTGGCGAGAGCCGTGCGCCCGTACACCAGCACGCTTGCGTGGTCGTGCTCCAGGCCGCCGTAGCCCTGCTCCGGCAGCTGCTGGATGAACAGGTAGGAGGGGGAAGCCGGGGCCTCCACGCCCATCAGCCGGCAGCAGGCCAGGCACACCCGTTCCACCTCCGCCAGCCAGGCGGGATCGCTGGCGGGGAGGTCACCGCCGCGGGTGACCCAGCGGTGGGGCACCCCCGCCACCGAGAAGCTGTGGCAGGGATGGGGCCCCGCCTCCACCGGCGTGTCGATCAGGGCGTCGTAGTCGGCGGCACGCCAGCCGCCCTCCTCGTCCGGGGGAAGGGGCAGGAAAGGATGCCAGCCGGGCGGCAGCCGCAGCTCGAGGCGGTGGGGCTGCCAGCGCAGGCCCTCCACCAGCAGCGCCACACCAGCCAGGGCCAGGAAGCCATGGTCGCCCCCCAGCTCGCAGGTGCGCACGCTGGGTTCGGTGGCCAGGATCCGCCAGCGGGCCTCCACCGGCGAACGATCGGGCAGCTCCGCCACCCAGGCGGCCACCTCCAGCCGCTCCAGGGCCACCCGGCGCCCTCCCTGGACGACCTCCAGGCCCTCCAGGCGGCTCACGTAGTCGCGGATCAGGTACGAGCCGGGAGTCCAGGCCGGCAGCCTCAGCACCAGCCGCTGCTGCGGCGGCGTGAACTGCAGGCGGGCCTGAACGAGGTGGCTGGTGGGGGCGGTGAGATCGAGAAGCAGGGAAGGCTCGGCAGCCCCGGCGGCATCGCGTTCAGGCACGGAGCAGGCACTCAGGCATGAACGTCGATCACGGCCTGAGGAAGCTGCTCGGCCGCCTCCGCGAGCGCCCGTCGGGCGGCGTAGGCACGGGTGATCCTGCCCAGCAGGGTCTGGAGGGAGCTGGAGGCGGCGATGCGCTGCAGATCCCCCACCAACGCCAGGCTGCCGTCGGCCTGACGGCCCCAGCCGAGGCTGCGGCCCCGTCCCACGGCCACCTGCAGCTCCACGCTCACGGCCTCACCGGCGAACCCCTCCAGGACGCCACCGCGCCTGGGATGGAGTCCGAGGGCGCGGAGGCTGGCCTCCAGGCAGTCGGCGTCCTGGAGGACGGTTGGCAGGATGGAGAGGTGGGACACCGGTGCCATGGCCATTGGGGCAGACCCTAGCGATCCCGGAGCCGGCGTCCAGTGGCCATTGCCACCACCCGGCGGCGATCCGGGACCGGGGCTGCGGCTGGGGGTGATGGCCTCCGGCCACGGCAGCAACTTCGAGGCGCTGGTGGCCGCCTGTCGCGACGGCCGGCTGGCGGGGCAGGTGGAGCTGCTGGTGGTGAACAACCAGGGTTGCGGCGCCGAGGAACGGGCCCGGCGGCTGGGGGTGCCCTGCCGCCTGCTCGATCACCGCCGCTTCGAGGGCCGCGAAGCCCTCGACCGGGCCCTGATCGCAGCGTTCCGCGAGGCGGCGGTGGATCTGGTGGTGATGGCGGGCTGGATGAGGATTGTGACGCCGCTGCTGATCGAGGCGTTCCCCGATCGCCTGCTCAACATCCACCCCTCGCTGCTGCCGAGCTTCCGCGGCGTGGATGCCATCGGCCAGGCGCTGGCGGCGGGCGTCACCCTGGCGGGCTGCACCGCCCACCTGGTGGCCCCGGAGGTGGACGCCGGGCCGATCCTGGTGCAGGCGGCGGTGCCGGTGCTCGCCGGCGATGACGCCGACAGCCTGGCGGAGCGGATCCACCGGCAGGAGCACCGCATCCTGCCCCTGGCGGTGCGGCTGGCGGCGGACCGCCTCAGGGCGCCTCAGGGGTAGAAGGGCAGCAGCGGCAGGCCGGTGCCGGCCTCCAGGCCCGCCAGCAGGTTGAGGCACTGCACGCCCTGCCCCGCCTGACCCTTCACCAGGTTGTCGATCGCGCTCATCACGATCAGCTGGCCGGTGCGCTGGTCCACCTGCACCGACAGCAGGCAGCGGTTGGTCTGCCGCACCCACTTGGTGGAGGGGTAGGTGCCCACCGGCAGCACCTCGACGCTGGGGCGATCGCGGTAGGCGGCGCGCAGCAGGGTGGTGCAGTCGTCGGCGGTGAGGCCCGGATCCCGCAGGCGGGCATAGACGGTGGCCAGCAGGCCGCGCACCATCGGCATCAGGTGGGGTGTGAACTGCAGCTGGATCGGCTGGCCCGCCACCCGGCCGGCCAGCTGCTCGATTTCGCTGGTGTGGCGGTGACCCACCACGCCGTAGGGGGCGACCGCCTCGGCGGCCTCCGCCAGCAGCAGGTGCTCCTTGGCCGCCCGGCCGCCGCCGCTGGTGCCGGTCTTGGCATCGATGACGATGCCGCGCGTCTCGATCAGGCCCTGCTTGAGGAAGGGCACAAGGGCCAGCAGGCTGGCGGTGGGGAAGCAGCCCGGGGCCGCCACCAGCCGCGCGGCACGGATCGCCTCCTCCTCCCACTCGACCAGGCCGTAGACGGCTTCTGAGCAGAGGTCGCCGTCGCTGCGGGGCACCTGTCGGGCCTCGCTGGCGTACACCTCCTGCCACTGAGCCAGGGAGCGGTAGCGATAGTCGGCGGAAAGATCCACCACCTTCATGCCCCGCTCCAGCAGCGGCGGCACCAGGGTGGCGGCGAGGCCGTTGGGCAGGCTCAGCACCGCCAGGTCGGCGGCGGCGGCGATCGCCTCGGGATCGGGCTTGCGCACCACCGGATCCCCCTCCAGCGGCAGGAAGGGCACCAGCTCGCTCCAGCGCTTGCCACTGCTGCGCTCGCCCCCCAGGAACGTCACCGAGAATGCAGGGTGGCCGTGGAGCAGGCGCAGCGTCTGCAGCCCTCCGTAGCCACTGGCACCGATCACCGCGACGCGCTTGCCTGCCATGCCGAAGCAACGGGAACGGCCGATCGTACCGGGCTCTATAAAGAGTGATTGCGGGGCCCACGCCGGACGGCCGTTCCCGCCCCCTGCCGTCGCTCCCCTTGACCCTCCTTTCCTCCTCCCCCCGCGATGGCACCGGTGCGGTGCCCCAGGATCCGGCGCCGATCCGGTTCGACGCGGTTGCTGATGCCCTCGCCGCGATCCGCAACGGTGAATCGATCGTTGTGGTCGATGACGAGAACCGCGAGAACGAAGGCGATCTGATCTGCGCTGCCCAGTTCGCCACCCCCCAGCAGATCAACTTCATGGCCACCGAGGCCCGGGGGCTGATCTGCCTGGCGATGGAGGGGCAGCGCCTGGATGCCCTCGATCTGCCGCTGATGGTGGATCGCAACACCGACAGCAACCAGACCGCCTTCACCGTGAGCGTGGATGCCGGTCCGGAGAACGGCGTCAGCACGGGAATCTCCGCCGAGGACCGGGCCCGCACGATCCAGGTGGCGATCCATCCGGAGACCCGGCCGGCGGACCTGCGCCGCCCCGGCCACATCTTTCCCCTGCGGGCCCGCGAGGGCGGGGTGCTCAAGCGGGCCGGCCACACCGAAGCCGCCGTGGATCTGGCCCGCCTCGCCGGGCTCTATCCCGCCGGTGTGATCTGTGAGATCCAGAACGCCGACGGTTCGATGGCCCGTCTGCCCCAGCTGGTGGACTACGCCCGTCGCCACGGGCTGAGGCTGATCTCGATCGCCGATCTGATCCGCTACCGCCTCGACACCGAGCGCTTCGTGCGCCGCCAGGCGGAGGCCAGCCTGCCGAGCAGCTTCGGGCAGTTCCGGGCGATCGGCTACCGCAACGAACTCGACGGCAGCGAGCACGTGGCGATCGTGAAGGGCTACCCGGAGCGGGCTGAAGGGCCGGTGCTGGTGCGGGTGCACTCCGAATGCCTCACGGGCGATGCCTTCGGCTCCCTGCGCTGCGACTGCCGCCCCCAGCTGGAGGCGGCGCTGCGGATGATCGAGGCGGCCGGCGAGGGGGTGGTGGTGTACCTGCGCCAGGAAGGGCGGGGCATCGGCCTGATCAACAAGCTCAAGGCCTACGGCCTCCAGGACGGGGGCCTGGACACGGTGGAGGCCAACGAACGGCTGGGCTTCCCCGCCGACCTGCGCAACTACGGCGTGGGCGCCCAGATCCTCAGCGATCTGGGCGTGCACCGGCTGCGGTTGATCACCAACAACCCGCGCAAGATCGCTGGCCTCGGCGGGTATGGCCTGCAGGTGGAAGATCGCATCCCCCTGGTGATGGATGCCGGCACCCACAATGCCGAGTACCTGCGGGTGAAGCGCACCAAGCTGGGCCACCTGATGGAGGAGGCGGCCCACGGCGTGACCGCGGTGCTGGGCTGGCATGGCCCCCACGACCCCCTGCTGGGGGCGAGCCGGCTTGAGAGCCTGCGGGACTGGGCCCAGCGGAAGGGGCTTCTGCTGGAGCGCGAGGAGGATCCAAGGCTGCTCGCTCTCCTCGACCGTCCGGGGCTGGCTCTGCTGCTGGCCGCCCACCAGAACCGCCAGCTCACTGCCGCCGACCTGGCCGGTGCGCTGATGGAGATGGCACGCTGGCATGGCACGACCGGGGTGCAGCTGCTGCTGGCGCCCGATGCCCGGCGCAAGGGCCACCCCAGCGTCAACCTGGAAGCGGAGCGGAGGCCCCTGGCGGATCTCGCCCCCACCGCCCCGGAAACGGCGGATGGAGCAGGCGGGGAGAACCTCGCCTGTCCCCTCCTCAACCTGACCCCCGGCGCCTTCATCGTCTGGTCCTGAAGGACGTTCCGCCCTGCTGCCGCGGAGCATCCTCACCGCGTGATTGCACCACAGGGCCCTCGCCGTCGCAAAGCTGGGCAGGGTGAAGGATCGCGCGGCGAGTCGGCGAGGGAATGGGTCAGGCCAGCCACCATGTCCGCAGAGTGATGAGCTTCCGGAACGATCCGGGCCGGCTCTCGCTGGAGACGCTGCTCACGGGAACAGCCCTGTGGCTGACCTTCCTCTACCTGATGCAGGAAGGGGCGGCTGCAGCCGGCTCGATCAACGCACAGCTGGGCAGCGGACAGCCCCCCGACGGTGACACGGGGGCAACCGCCATGGACCGGACGCCCATCCGCACAGGCAGCGAGGGTGAGAGGCGTTCCCTTGTTGCACCGGAGGCACGGTTCGCCGAGGGCCAAACTCCAGCCGCCGGCTCGGCCGTCGGCGACAGCCCGGACTCCGCAGCCGGCGGCGGGGGCTGGTCGCAGGCGCCGGTGGGCCACAGGGTTGTCCCCTCCCCGGGCCTCCAGGACCAGGGGGGAGCGGTGCCGGGCACCGGCTCGCTGGCGGCCGGCACCCTTCCTCTCCCCTGGGACGCCTCCTCAGGCAATTCCTCGGAGCGGAGATCCACCGGGCAGGGCCAGGGATCCGATCGCCCAGGGGTGAAGGAGGGGACACCGGTGGATGTTGCGGCCCCGCCGCTGGCCGCAGATCCCCCTGTCGTGGTGCCGGCGGTCGAATCCGCCCCCGCGGTGGTGCCGGAGGTGCCGGGGTTCAGGGTGCTCGTCAGGAGTTCCGACAGCCTCGTCAGCCGCTCGGTGGAGGGGCAGGCCCAGGCCAGCTACCACCAGTCCCTCGGCGCCATCACCGATGCCGTGATCGACCTGCGCGACACCCCCGCACCGGAGGTGAGGGTGGGCTCCGAGCGCGATCTGCAGCTGCTGGCCCTCTCGGTGCTCGAGGATGCCGAGCTGGTTGTGGAGATCAGCAATACCGGTCTGCAGCGCACCAGCCTGCTGCTGGGTCCGGAGTTCAACGACATCCGGGTCCTGGTCTCCGATGTCATCGACCTGGCGCTGATGGCCGGCGACCTGGCCAGGGGGCAGATCCAGCAGAGCCTGGTGGGGATGCAGGACAGTCGGCTCGAGGATGCCGGCGGCGGCGGCGCGCTGGAACTCAGCGCCCTGGCCGAGGTGCAGCTGACGGCATCCGAAGCGGGATCGCAGCTGCTGCTGGACGTCGATCTGCTCGCGCAGGCCATGCAGGACAGCGTCGTTCTGCTGGGGAACGGAGACGACCGGGTGACGATCGACAGTGGCTTCCGCCGCGGCGAGGGAGGGAACACCCTCGAGCTGCGGGGCCGGGCACTCGGACTGGTGCACAGCCTGCTCGACGCCGGTGGCGGAGATGACCAGGTGAGCATCGCGACCTGGCTGGAGCAAGCCTCGCCTGCCGCGCTGGAGCGGATCGCCATGCTGGAGTCCACCATCCAGCTGGGGGAAGGAGACGACCTGCTGAGCCTGCAGGGCGCCGTGATCGGATCCAGCATCGATCCCGGCGGCGGTACCAATGCCGTGCGGATCGTCGGAGCGGTGCGGGACTCGGTGCTGAACCTGAGTGCGGACTCCAACACGTCCGTCGGGCTGGTCGAACACGACGATTCGCTCGCGGTCGCCTTGCCGGAAGACGCCCGGGCAACCGTGGACCTTCAGCTGGGGAGCGGCGACGATCTGATCCTGCTGCCCGGAGCCGGCCTGGAGGGCTCGGTGGACGGGGGGGCGGGGCTCGACACACTGAGGGTGCCCTCCGTGGCCACGCCGGCACCGATGTCCATCAGCCTGGATGGTCCAGGGGCCGGCCTGATCGGCAGGCTGGGGTTTGAGGGAATCGAGAACCTGTCCCTCGCCGACGGCGACGACCGTGTCTCCATCGGGGTCAAGGGGATCCTCTTCGGGGTGCTGGAAGCGGGGGGTGGCTTGGACAGGCTCGACTACGCAGCCTGGCAGGAGCCGGTGCATGTCGATCTGGTCAAGGGCCTGGCGAGCGGCATCCTGGGGGGCATCGGCGGCTTCGAGGCGGTGGCGGGCGGCAGCGGCAACGACTGGCTGATCGCTGCCGGCGAAACCGTGGAACTGGTCGGGGGCGATGGGGACGACCAGATCGACCTCGATCTCTCGGCGTCCGTGTCGGCCGGGACGTCGGACACAGCCGCCTGGGTCATCCACGGCGGTGGGGGACGCGACCGCTTCGTCCTGTCCGGCATGGAGGTCATCCGCCGGATGGCTTACGCCGGCGAGCGTGCCCTGCCCGTCCTGGCCGATCTGGACAGGAGTGGCCCCGCGGACGGTGGCATCGGACTCACCGACCGCCTGGCGTGGCGAAGGGACGGAATCCTGGTGGACAAGGGGGGAGAGGAGGTGCTCGACGAGCTGACGCCCGCGGGACTCGAGGGCATCGGCCAGCCCAGCTTGCTGCCGATCGCTCCTCTCGATCAGCTGATCAGCGGCATGGCCACCCAGACCGGCGGCACGGATCAGTTGGCGATCGCCACCGGGGATCTCAGCAGCCGGCTGGTGCTGCTGGGGTCCGACCGGAGCATCACCGCCATCGCCGATCTTCCCGGCTTCCGCACACCGCCCATCGGCCCCGACACCGTCCCTGTCTCCGGTGCCACCCCCGGCGCCATGGCCTGATCCGGGGCCTCAGCGCATGGTGCGGGTGGCGTCGATGAAGCCGCCGAAGCGGTCGTTGAGCAGGGCCAGCAGCGGTCTGGACCCCAGCTGAACCAGCCCCGTGACGGCCATGCCGGCCTGGAGGGAGTAGCCACGGCCGTGGCGCTCGAGCGTCAGGCGGTGCAGTCGCACCAGAACAGGGAAGGATTCCTGGCCGGTGCGCGGATCGGGGGGCAGGGCATCCGCCCCCACCCGGACCACGGTGCCCTTGAGGGAGCCGTAATCCGTGAACGGCAGCGAATCCACACGGACTTCGACCGGCAGCCCAGGCCGAAGAAAGGCGATGTCGTGGTTGGAGATCGCCAGTTCCGCCTCCAGCCCCTCCTGGCCCACCAGGCGCAGCAGGGGCTGCCCCGGGGTGGAGAGCTCCCCGGCCCGTGCCTGGAGGTCGAAGATCCGACCCGGGCGAGGGGCCACAACCCGCCCCAGACGAAGCCGCTCCTCCACCTGGGAGAGGCGTGTCGAGATCTCCAGCAGCCGGGAGCGGGCCTCGTCATGGCGTTCCCACAGCCGACGGCTGTTGTCGGTGTCCACCTGGTCCCGGACGAGCAGGCTCTCGCTCACCCCGCTGCCGGCCGCGGCGAGTTGCTGCTCGGTGCGGCGGATGGTGCTGAGCAGGTCCAGCTGACGTTCGTCCTGCCGTTCCAGTTCGAGATGGGAGATCGCCCCCTCCCGGGCCAGCTGCTCCATCCGCTTGCGGATGTTGGCATTGAGGGCATAACGGGCCCGCAGAGCTACGAGCACGTCCGCCTGCTCCTGCTGCCCCGCCACGCTGCGATGCAGCCGCTCCAGCGCCACGCGCTGGCGGAGCTCAAGGTCCCTGCGCTCGAGAGCCAGCAGCTGCCGCTCCTCACGACTGGCGCTCGGCAGGGGAGGCAGTCCCAGCTGCAGCGCCGTCTGGTTCACCTGCCGGCGCTGGAGGTCCGCCTGCAGGAGCAGGTCGTGCCATTCGCGCCGCGACTGCCGGTCGTCGAAGTCCACCAGCACCTGACCGGCCTTCACGGTCTGGCCGTCCCGGACGTGCACCTTTCGGATCGGTGCGGTGAACGGGGGCAGGACGGCGAGGCTGCCGCCGATGGGCCGCAGCTTGCCGTTGGCGCTGAGCGAGGAGTCGACCCGGGCCACGGCCCCGTAGATCACGCCGAAGCCCGTCAGTCCGATCAGGCTCCAGACGATGGCGCGGCTCCAGCCGCGGGTGGAGCGGGGCAGATGGGTACGGCGGCGCTGGTGGGAGAGGCGCATCCCCTGCAGCGGAGTCGACCCGGGGGTTGCCTCCCCAGGGGGCGCTGCGACGGACCGGGCCCCTACGTTCGCCGGCACCGCGCCGTTCCCCTGGCCGTGGCCGTTGCTGGAGGGGCTCATGCCTCGAACGCTCCTGCCGTGATCCCGGCATCGGCCCCCGGGGGCGGTGGGGCCACCAGCGGCGGGGACGCGGGCGCCAGCGAGGACGGCGGCGACGAGCGGCCCTGCTGCCGGAACAGGGCGAAATAGGGTCCGCGGGCCCGCATGAGCTCCTCGTGGGTGCCCACCTCGAGCACGGCCCCCTGCCCCATGCAGACGATCGTGTCGGCCTTGACGATCGAGGAGAGGCGATGGGTGATGAACAGAACGGTGCAGCCCCGCAGCGCCTGCATCAGGTTTTCGCTCACCACCCGCTCGGTCTGGTAATCGAGGGCGGAGGTGGCCTCGTCCATGATCAGAAGCCGTGGCTTCTGCAGGATCGTGCGGGCGATGGCGATCCGCTGCCGCTGACCGCCGGACAGGCTGCTGCCCCGCTCCCCCACCTCGGTGGAGTACCCGGCCGGCAGCTCCATGATGAAGTCGTGGGCGGCGGCGATGCGGGCGGCCTCGATCACCTCCTCGGTGCTGGCGTCGGGGTTGGTGAGGGTGATGTTCTCCTCCACCGAGCCATCGAAGAGCACGGTGTCCTGGGGAACGATTCCCAGCTGACGGCGCAGGGAATGGAGTTCCACCTTGGCCACGTCGATGCCGTCGACCAGCACCACACCCTCCTCCGGGCTGTAGAGCCGGGCCAGCAGCTTGGTGAGGGTGCTCTTGCCCGAACCGCTCGTTCCCACGATCGCCACGAAACTGCCACGGGAAATCTTCAGATTGAGGCCTTTCAGCAGCAGGGGAGACGAGGGCTTGTAGCGGAAGGAGATGTTGCGGAAGCAGATTTCTCCCTGGATCGGCGGCATGATCAGCCGGCTGGCATTGTCCGCGGGAGCTTCCTGCGGATGGTCGATCACATCGCTCAGGCGCTCGAGAGACAGGGCCGTTTCCTGCACGGACTGCCAGATGGAGGTCATGCGCAGCAAGGGGCCTGTGACGTAGCCGGCGATGATGCGGAACGCGATCAGTTCTCCCAGGCTCAGGGAGCCTGAGAGCACCATGCCGGCCCCGGCCCAGATCACGATCAGCCCGGAAAGCTTGTTGAGGAAGCCACTGATCGAGCTGGCTGTCGTCCCCACCAGGGTGTTGTCGAAGCCATCAGCCACATAGTCGGTGTAGAGGTCCTGCCACTTCCAGCGACTGCGCAGCTCGATGTTCTGGGCTTTCACTGTCATCATGCTGCCGAGCACCTCCACCAGGTGACTCTGCGTGCGGGCATTGGCCACGGCGCGGCTCTGGAGCTGGAGCTGCACGATCGGTGACACCACCAGCACAAGCACCACCAGGAACGGCACCAAGGCGAGGGTCAGCAGGGTGAGCTGCCAGCTGTAAATCAGCATCACCCCGATGTAGAGCACTGAGAAGATGGCATCAAGGATGGTGGTCAGGGCGGTACCGGTGAGGAAACCGCGCACCTTTTCCAGTTCGGCGATCCGGCTGCTCACCTCCCCCACCGGTCGCCGGTCGAAATAGCTCAGGGGCAGCCGCAGCAGGTGATCGATGATCTGGGTGCCCAGGCTCAGATCGATCCGGTTGGTGGTGTCCACGAACAGGAAGGTGCGCAGGCACAGCAGCAGACCCTCGAACAGGGCGAAGACCACCAGCAGCACGCCCAGCACACCGAGGGCGCCGGGACTGTTGTTGATGATCACCTTGTCGATCACCTGCTGGATCAGCAGCGGATTGACGAGACCGAACAGCTGCACGAAGAAGCTGGCCAGAAGCACTTCCATCAGCACGGTGCGGTGCTGCTGAAGGGCCGGCAGGAACCAGCGGAAGCCGAAGCGCCGTTGGGGGGTGAGGTCGTTCACCCGCAGCGTCAGCACATCCCCCGCCTCCCCCCATTGCTCGCGGAAGTCGCTGAGGGAGAGGTCCTGGTTGCCGACGGACGGGATGCCGATCACCAGCGATCGACCGGTGCAGCGATAGATCACCGCCAGCCCGTTGCCCCAGCGAATCATCAGGGGCGGGGTCAGACGGGGCAGGGCTCCGACCTGGAGGTTCAGCAGCTGGGTCTGCAGCCCCATCGATTCGGCCACGGCACCGGCCAGCGGCAGGGAGGCCTCACCGTGCCGCTGCACCTGATCGCCGAAGACGCGGCGCAGCATGTCGCGCCGGAAGGGGAGGTTGAGGTGCTGGCTGAGCATCTGGAAGGCCGCGATCGGGGACTCCAGCGGCCCGACGCCCCGCACCCAGGGGAAGGCCGCAGGTCCCTTCAGGTCCGTCTCGGCCGCCGTCGCCGGTGCCGTCAGGTCGATGGGCTCGGCGGCCGCGAACGCGGTGGGCTCCAGCGCGAGGCGCTGCTGCTCCCAGCGGGCCAGAAGCCTGGCGTGCCAGCCGTTGCCGGCCGCCTCGGAGGCGTCTGCCTCCGGCGGTTCGAGGATCGCTGTCAGCCGCTGGCGGTCGACCCCCAGCAGCCGTATGGCCTCCTGGGACGCGATCGGCTCCGTTGGGTCGAGGGCCCTGCCCAGGGGCAACGGTCCTGCCGCCACCAGCCAGAGGCGATCCTCACGCGGCTCAACGAGGGGCGGATCGGCTGGCGTCCAGAGCAGCGCCACCGTGTCATCGGCCAACCGGGTGGCCGCCTCCAGCACCTCCTGGGAGAGGGGGCGCGGATAGTCCTGGAGGTTGGCATTCAGAACGGCGAAGAGTTCGGCCGCGCTGACACTGCGCCGCACCCGCTCACCCAGAGCAGGATGCCGTTCCATCTCCTGCTCCAGGGCCCCCTGGGGCAGCGCCACCACCACCAGATCGCTGGAGGCGATCAGCGTCTCCCAGCAGCGGCCGCTGCTGAGCAGGGTCCAGCCGATCACGGTGCCGGGCCCCAGCCGCTGCAGCGTGGCCACCCCCCGGGGGAGGCGGGATGCGAACACCACCGCGCGGGCCGTGCCCTCCAGCACGAAGTAGACCCGCGCCGGCGGCAGGTCGACGCGACAGATGGGCTGGCCCTGCTGGAACCGCTGCAGTTCGGCCTGGTCGGCGAGTCGCTGCAGCACATCCTCCGGCTGATCGGCCAGGAAGGCAAAACAGCGGAGCAGATCGTCGATCCGGGTGGTGGTCGTCATGGATCAGCCTCGTGCCAGGGCCAGGGCGGCGGTGGCCGGAGGGACCGCCGGATCAAGGGAGCGGCGCAGTTCCTTAAGGGCGCCGTCGATGGCGACCTGCAGATCCGGCTGCAACAACTCCTGGAGCAGCCGATGCCGCAAGGACTCGTTCAGGGAGGTTGGCCGCCGGTGCTCGAGCCGCACCAGCAGGATCGACTGGTCCAGCAGAACGGGGGGATGGATCTCCCCGACGGTGAGTGACCGCAGCACGGCCCGGAGGCTGGGCTGGAGCTGGGCGACCTCGATCGGGCCCACGATCCCCCGGGTGAGGCTCTCCTCCCCGAGCGAATGGCGGGCAGCGAGATCCCCGAAGCTGGCGTCATCGTCGACCAGGCGCAGATAGAGCTCCTCGGCGAGCCCCTGGTGGGGCAACCGCATGAGCCGGAACACCACATGCTCAAGATCCTCCCGACGCTCGAGGAAATGGGCCTCCACACGTTCCCCATACCGATCCTCCAGCGCCTTCTGGAGCCGCAGGTGGTCCCACCGCTGTCTCACCGTGTCCTGCAGGTTCACTGGCAGGCTGGCGATCCAGTCGCCGTCGGCGCTCTGGGGTGGAGCACAGGGCAGGCCCGCGCAGACCTGGGCCAGCAGCTGCCCGCTGTCCTCGGGGCAGAAGCGGGCCTCTCGCCGGATGGCCTCAAGCGCGAGATCGCGGGCCACGGTCTGGAGGATTCCCTGCTGGTCGAGCAGCTCGTGCAGGGGCCGGCGGGCCATGGCGTGCACGGCGGCGAGGAGTTCGCTGTGAAGCTGGGGAACCGGAAGCATGGGTGTCTCGCGGCTCAGGCGCCGGTGCCGAACTGGATGTTGGCCTTGGTCAGGGCGGCGGGATCGGCCATGTTCACCGTGCCGAGGCTGCGGCTGCCGCCGTCCTTCCAGTCGCCGTCGGCGTCGAACATCAGCTGGCGGGTGTCGGTGGCATAGGCCAGCGAAGGCGAGCCGATCCCCAGCGAATGGATGTCCGCCAGGGTTCCCACCACGACGCCCAGCTGGCTGTTCACCGGGCCCTCGCGCACCACCAGCTGGCCGCCCTGCACGCCGAACAGGGCCCCCTGGCCCTCCCAGAGGCCCTGGGTGAGGGAGCCCAGCGAACTGCTCAGCTCGAGGATGTCGCCCCGGGCGGCGCTGAAATCGCTCATGGTGTCCACGCCGAACGCCTGCGCGCCCTGCTGCAGGGTGCCCTCTGTCCACAGGGTTTGCATTTCCTCGGCGCTGAGTCCTCCCTTCTCGGAATTCCAGAAGTCGGGATCGGTGAGCCGTTCGGCGAAGGAGGCGCCCGGCAGCACCGTCGTCGCCGGGGTCGTGGATATCAGCGCCGCGGCATCCAGCGCCGCGCCGGCATTGGACTGCTGAAAGATGGTCTTGGTGGCGGCACCACCGTTCAGCAGGTCCTGCCCGAAGCCACCATCCAGGCGGTTGCCGGACCCGGCGGCCACCTCCACGGTGTCGTTGCCGAAGCCGCCCCTGAATCCGTTGTCCAGGGCCAGGTCCGTGACCCGAACCGTGTCGTTACCGAAACCGCCATCCATGCTGGAGTCGCGTGCCCGATCCAGCTGGATCAGGTCGTTGCCGCTGCCGGTGTCGATCACGCTGGCGCTGGCCGAACCGCGGACGCTGTCATCGCCCGCGCCGGTGTGGATGAGGCTGTTGCGGATCCCGTCGAAGCCTCCCTGCCCCCCCTGCAGGGCAGAGGCGTCGAGGAAGGTGGTCGGGGAGCGACGGCCATCACCGTTGGCATCCACGCCGGTTTCCTGCTCGGTGAGGATCCGGCCTTCCACCGTGTCGTTCCCTGAGCCGGTGAGCACGGTGGAGCGATCGATGCCGGCGGCATCCATGGAACCCAGCAGGCCCACGGCAGGGGGCGCGGCGAAGCCGCCCCACCCCCTCACGGTGGCGCCCTCGTTGGTGAGGGGAGCGCCGCCGTTGCTCTGGATGTCGCCGGCGAGGATGCCGATCCCCTGCAGGCTGTTCAGCTTCAGGGAGTCCGAAGGCGGAGCGTTGCTGGCCTCGAGCAGGGCCAGGCCCGATCCCTGGACCACCACAGCCCCGCTGCCCGGCCCGCGCAGGGTCACGTGGTCGATGCCGATGGCCGTCGCCGTCAGGTCGGCCGGCAGGCTGCTGGTGGGTGGGGCGCCGATGAGGGAGAGGATGGCGGTGGCCAGTCCGCTCACCTGGGCTGCAGCTCCGCCGCCGGGAGCCAGGGCCATCACCCGGTAGCCCTCGATACCCCTGGCATCGGCGCCGGCGCGGGCGCTGGTGGCGGCGGGCCCCGGATCCGCATCGAGAACGGCGCGCGCCAGCACCGCCGCCTTGGGCTGGCCGTAGAAGCTTGGCAGATCGGTGGTGGCCGGATCGGCGGTCCTGACGCCCTCCAGTCCCCGCACGGTGGCCAGGGCGGTGAGCTGCGCGGTCAGCAGCGGCGAGCTCCGGGGCGCCAGCAGCGAACGGGTCGCGGCCGAGGCCGAGGCCGTCAGCGGACTGGACGAGGTGCCGATCTGCAGGACCCCGCCGCCACGGGTGAGCACATCGAGATTCGCCAGGCCGATGTTGACCGCCGTGGCCTCGGCGCTGTTGTCGTTGCGGCCGATGGTAGTGGCGGTGGCGTCGGCCGCACCGGCGATCGAACCTCCGCCGGTGAGAACCGAGAGGGCGGGACTGTTGAAGAATTCGGCGTGGCCCGCATCCGCCAGAAACCGGCTGGAGCCGAGCCCCAGGCCCAGGGCCGTGGCCTGCGAGCCCATCGGCTGGCTGGCCGGCTGGACCACCCTGTTGCTGGCCTGGGCACGGGGGGAGATCGTGAGCTGGAGACCACCGCCGAGAAAGGTGCTGCTCGGCTCGAGGCGCAGGGCCAGCGCGCGCGACAGAGCGGTGGTGATGGGTTGGAGCGGCATGGTGGCCTACGGGCGCAGGAACCGAACGGTGAAAGGAAGGGGGCCGGCCCCGAAGAGCCGGCCCTGCTGATGGGACCGCGTCGGGGTCTCAGACCGTCACGGTGGAGGCGATGACGCTGGTGTTGTTCACCGCCGAGGCCGTGATGGTGCCGCTTTCGAGGATGTTGAGCTGGTACCCGGAGATCCCCACGACGTCACTGCTCGCGTTGGCGGTGGCCGCACCGGTGACCGTGGAGGCCAGAACGGTGTTGCTCAGGATCGCCGAAGCGGTGAGATTCCCGCCGAGGCTGGCCGTGTTCCAGTGCCCCAGCAGACCCGCCACCTTCACGTTGGAGTCGGCGCTGGCATCACCGGTGACCGCGGTCGCGGTGGTGCTGTAGGTGCCGCTCCCGTTCGCCGTGACGTTGTCGGCCGAGAGATTGACCTTCTTGATGCCGGCGATGAAGGCATCGGTGTCGGTGGTTGCGTCGCCGGCGACCGTGTTGGCGGTGCCGGTGGCGCTGCCGCTGCCGGTGCCGGTGATGTTGCCCGACAGGCCTGCGCTGATGAAGGGGCCCCCATCCTTGGTGAGCGAGCTCATGCCGCGCTCATCACCGCTGCCCATGATCCCCACCACCTTCTGCTCCACCCACAGGTTGGCGTCGCCCGTGGTGGTGGTCGCCAGCACGCTGGGGGCCGAGGCCGTGGCGGTGCCGGTGGTGTTGCCGATGGTGCCGATCGAGAACGGGTCGGCACCCAGATGGATCCCGATCGCCTTGAGCCCGGAGGTGGCGGAGGCATCGCCCGACACCGCGGAGGCCAGGGTGCCGAGGTCCCTGGCGGAGGCCGTGCCGCTCACGTTGCCGGTCTTGCCGATGGCGATGCTCACGTCGTTGTCGATCCCCTTGCTCGCCAGCTCGGTGTTGGCCGAGGCGTTGCCGGTGGTGGTGGTGGCCGAGGACTGACCGGTGAGGGCGGCGCTGCCGCTCGCGTTGCCGTCCGTGCCGATCGTGATCTTGCTGTCCTTGATGCCCAGGGCCTTCTGCTGGGCATCGGCCTCGACATCGCCCGTCACCGAGGCGGCCACCGCCTTGACGCTGCCGCTGCCGCTGGCCGCCACGCTGCCGGCCTGGCCGACCGCCACCGGAGCTTCATTCAGGCCGATCACGCGGGAGCCGCTGCCGCCGGCCTGGGCTGTGGAAATCCCGGTCGTGGCCGAGGCGTCAGCCGAGAGAGCGGCTTCGCCGCTGGTCTCGAACACACCGCCGCCGGTGATGTTCTGACCGATGGAGAGACTGCCTTTGTTGAAGCCCACCACCGTGGAGCCGACCCCGGCAGTCGCGGTGCTGCCCACCGTGGTGGTCACGCCCGTGGCCTTGGCGGTGGCATTGAGAACGGCCTCGGTGGTGGGATCGGTGGCGTTCCTGCCCACCGTCACCGTGGTGTCGTGGATGCCGGCCACAAAATCGCCTTCGGCAGTCTCGGCCAACGGATCGCCCCCGGACGTGGTGCTCTGGGCTGTGGCCGATTGGCTGCTGCCGGCACCGCCATAGAGCCGGGTGGCGTTCTCGCCGATGGCGAGTTTGTCGATGGCGATGCCAACCACGTTGTGGTGGTTGGTGGTGGCGCTCACGTCCTCTCCAGAAGGAGCGGTCACCGAGGTGGCCGCGGCGGTGCCGGTGGCCACCGCGACCCCCTGAACATCACCGTTCTTGCCGATGGTGAGGGTGCTGCCCCCCAGTGGCTCCGAAAGGTCGGTGGCGGCTGGGTTCCCGCCGGGGAGTTTGTTCACGTCGACGATGCCGCCGATCGTTCCGATGTCCACCGTGGCCGCCGCCGGACCCGTCACCGTCTGGGCGTTGGCGCTGGCGGTGGTATCACCCTGGGCGGCAACGGTGCCGTTCTCGCCAAAGCTGATGGCCAGGCCGCCCGCCGACAGCGTCGATGAATTGGGCTGGGCGGTGTCTCCGCCGCTGCTTTGGTTGTAGCCCTTGTTCCGGCCGACGGCGATGCCCGCCACCAGCTTGGCCAGGCTGGCCGCGTCCGCCGCTCCGGTGACGCTGGTGGCGGTGGAGCCGAAACCACCGGTGCCAAAGGCGTTCAGGGTGCCGCTGTTGCCGAAGGAGATCTTCAGGGGACCGGCATGGGCATCGCCATTGCTTTGCATCGAGGCATCAGCCGCGTCCATGCTTTCCGCCGGCTCCGCATCGTTCGGCGGAGGCATGGCTCCGGCGCCGCTGGCATAGATGCCCACCACCCTGGCGCTGGAGTCACCCGCGGTAGCCGAGGCATTCCCGGTTCCGGGCGGCAGCCCCACCGAACTGGCGGTTGCGGTGTTGATGCCGGTGGCATCGGCATCAAGGCTCGTGCCGTTGCCGGCGCTGAGCCCCACATTCCTGAGGCCGAAGACCTTGCCGGTGTTCGCCGTCGCCGTGGTGGCACCATCCACCGCGGTGGCCTGAGCCGTGGCGGTGTTGGTGGCGAGCGCGTTCACCACCGCATCGGTGCCGATCTTGATCTGATTGGGATGCGGATGGGTGTTGATGATGCCGCCGGTGGGTCCGTCGTTGCTGGCGCTGGCCGCTGCATCGCCGGTGGTGGTGGTGGCAGAGGCCGACACCGTCCCGTTCTCGGTGGCATTGAGGGTGCCGGCGGTGCCGATTCTGATCTTGGTATTGAGAATGGCGGCCTGTGCCGTGGTGTTCGCCGAGGCACTGGCGTCACCGGAAACCACGGTGTCGCTGGCCGGCGTGGTTGAGGCTGCCGAGGCTGTCAGCGTCGTACTGGTGCCCACCTCGATCTTCGTCTTCTCGATCCCGACGGTGCGGGTGGTGTTTGTGGCGGTCATGGTTGGTGAGGATGAAGGTACTGGAAGTCCTGTGATCCCAGGCGGGCAAGGCAGAAGTTCTCAGCCGGGCCGCTCTTCACTCTGATCACCTTCTCGACAGGTGGACGCCATGGATTTCTGTGCAGCTCCATGAAGCTTCTGCGCATCTGCAGCGGAATTGCGTTGTGTCGAAGCAAGGCGACTCACCACAATTACGCATCAACTCTCCGAAAGATTCCATATAGGAAGAATGGTTTTCACCGCCGAAATCTCATGCCCTCGCGAGATTCGCACTTCTGCAAGACTCTTCTTTCGCCATCAAAGCCACCCCGTCGAGGCTGCGGCTGGGGTGGTGCCGCTCGCTCGTGAACGCCTGAGATCGCCTGTGCTGTCTCAAGGGCTATCGATCGGTGCTCTCCTCGACCCCTGCCATCCGCACAGCCAACTCCCACAACACCACCCCCTCAGCCTCCTGTGCGGAGGTGCTGCTCAAAGGCACACGCGCAAACAAACGCCCCTCCGGCCGCGGGCGGCCAGAGGGGCAAAGGATCGGCCGGGATCAGAGCAAAGGAGTTTCTGCGACACCGCTGCGTGAACGCTTCGATCAGCAGACCTGATCAGGCCGCCCGTGGGAGCTCAGTCCTGGATCGTCACCTTGTTGATGCGGCTGCCGTTGCGCAGGGCCAGCACCACGTCGGTGTTGCCGGTCTGGCCGAACACGGTGTGAACGCCGTCGAGGTGGGGCTGGGGCCCGTGGCACAGGAAGAACTGGCTGCCGCCGGTGTCGCGGCCGGCATGGGCCATCGACAGCGAGCCGGCCACGTGCTTGCGGGCGTTGATCTCACAGGGGATCGTGTAGCCGGGGCCACCGGTGCCGGCGATGCCGCGGGCACCCTCGCGGCTGTTGGGGCAGCCGCCCTGGGCCATGAAGCCATCGATCACCCGGTGAAAGGCCAGGCCGTCGTAGAAGCCATCCTTCGCCAGCTTGACGAAGTTGGCCACCGTGCCCGGCGCATCGGCATCGAACAGCTCCAGTTCGATGGTGCCGGCATCGGTGTCCATCACGGCTTTGGTCACGGCGGGGGAGAAGAACGAAACCGCAATCTAGGCAGCGTCCTTCCGCCCGGTCGGATGCGGTAGGAAGGGAGCCCCACCCTGCTCCGCCATGGCCGCCAGCCCCAGCCTCGACCTCTCCGATGCCCGCCTCGGGGTTCTGGGCGGCAGCGGGCTTTACGCCATGCAGGGTCTGCAGGAGGTGAGGGAACTGGAGATCGACACCCCCTTCGGCACCCCTTCCGACACCCTGCGGGTGGGGCGGATCGGTGATCTGGAGGTGGTGTTCCTGGCGCGCCACGGCCGCCACCACACCCTCACCCCCACCGAGGTGCCCTACCGGGCCAACCTCTGGGCCATGCGCTCCCTCGGCGTGCGCTGGATCCTCTCCGCCTCCGCCGTGGGCTCCCTGCAGGAGGGGGTGCGTCCCTTGGACATGCTGATCCCGGATCAGTTCATCGACCGCACCCACCAGCGGCCGCTCACCTTCTTCGGCGAGGGTGCCGTGGCCCACGTGGGGGTGGCGGATCCGTTCTGCCCGGTGCTCTCCGGGCTTCTTGCCGATGCCACCCGCCCCCTGATGCCCGGCGGTCGCCAGCTGCACCAGGGCGGCACCTATCTGTGCATGGAGGGGCCGGCCTTCTCCACCCGCGCCGAATCCGAGCTCTACCGCAGCTGGGGCTGCGACGTGATCGGCATGACCAACCACAGCGAGGCACGGCTGGCGCGGGAGGCGGAGATCGCTTACGCGACGCTGGCCATGGTCACCGACTACGACTGCTGGCACAGCGACCACGACGCCGTGACGGTGGAGATGGTGATCCAGAACCTGCAGGCCAATGCCGCGCTCGCCCAGGAGGTGATCCACGCCGCAGCGCTGGCGGTGGCGGAGCGGCGCCCTGCCAGCGCCTCCCACCACGCCCTGCGCCACGCCCTGATGACGCCGCCCGAGAAGGTGCCCCACCTGACCCGCCGGCGCATCGATCTGTTCACCGCCACCTACTGGGGTGCCTACGAAACCGCCGAGTCCTGAGCCACGGATTCCTGAGCCTCAGGCTCCTGAGCCTGGGGCCTGAGCTCGGCGCCGAGCGCCTCCAGGGTGGGCCGCAGGGCGGGCCCGTGGAGGGCGAGGGCGGCGGCCGCCGCCTCGGCATCGAGACCGGTGGCGGCCAGCAGCAGGGCCAGCTTCACCGAGCCGCCGGCCTGGCGCAGCAGTTCGGCCCCCCGCTCCCGGGGCACACCGGCCAGATCCCGCAGGATCCGCAGGGCCCGGTCCTCGAGCTTGCTGTTGGTCACCGCCACATCCACCATGCGGTTGCCGTGCACCTTGCCCAGCCGCACCATCACTCCCGTGGAGAGGATGTTGAGGGCCATCTTGGTGGCGGTTCCGGCCTTCAGCCGGGTGGAGCCGGTGAGCAGTTCCGGGCCGGTGAGCAGGCGGATGTCGATGGTGCAGGGCATCGGCGCCTGCGCGGCCGGCACGCAGGCCATGGCGATCGCCAGGGCGCCGATGGCGCGGGCATGGCTCAGGCCGCCGAGCACGTAGGGGGTGGTGCCGCCGGCGGCGATCCCCACCAGGGCATCGGCCGGACCGAAGCCGCGCTGCTCCAGGTCGGTGCGGCCGGCGTCGAACAGATCCTCCAGCCCCTCCGAGCTGCGCAGCAGGGCGGGGGCCCCTCCCGCCAGCACCCCCTGCACCAGCTCCGGCGGTGAGCAGAAGGTGGGCGGGCACTCCGCCGCATCGAGCACCCCGAGGCGGCCGGAGGTGCCGGCCCCCAGGTAGAAGAGCCGGCCGCCGGAGCGGAGCCGCTCGCTGATGGCCTCCACCGCCTCCGCCAGGGCGGGGGCGGCGGCGGTCACCGCCCGCTGGGGCTCGAGATCGTTCTCGCAGAACAGGGCCACCAGGGCGGGGGTGTCGAGGCAGTCGAGGGCCTCGCTGACGGGATTGGGCTGCTCGGTGAGCAGGTGGCCGCGGTCGACGCTGGCGGCGGTGCTCACAGCAGTCCCTCCAGGCGGCGGCGAAAGGCTTCCAGTTCCGGATCAAGCTCCTGGGCGGGTGCCGCTTCCGCCTCGAGCCGATGGCCGTCAGCCTCGGCGGCGGCCTCCTGCTCGCGCCAGTGGGTCACGTCCATGTTCCGCTCGGGCGGCGCGATCAGCAGCCGGTCCTCGTCGCTGCGGGGAAGGAAACCGGCCGGCACGAAGCGGGCCTCATAGCCGGCCTGGGCGCAGAACCCTTCGAGCTCCTCACGATCCAGGGCTTCAACGGTGGGGACGGGGAAGTCCTGGGCCTCGAGCAGGCCGGCGTAGCGCTCGGCATCATCGGGATCCTCGAACAGCAGCACCACCGTCTGGCCGTTGATCTCCAGCGAGTGGATGCCCTCCTGGTCACTGCCGGTATCGAAGAGAAGAACGTGCACCGTTCGGGAAGGGGGCTCGCTGGCGGGCACCGTGGCAATCAATCGGGCTGGGCCTCAGTGTGTCACCCGTCGTCCGCCCTGTCCTCCTGCTGTTCGTTGTCGAGTTCCCGCAGGCGGCGATAAAGGGCCTCGCGGGCGCCATCGAGCTCATCGGGCACCACGATCCGCACCTCCACCAGCTGGTCGCCGCGCCGGTCCCCTGCCGTCATGCCGCGCTCGCGCAGGCGGAGCAGGCGACCGCTTGAGGAGCCCGCCGGCACCCGCAGCCGCACCGGGCCCTCCAGGGTGGGCACCACCCGCTGGCAGCCGAGGGCCGCCTCGGCGGGAGCGATCTCCAGCAGGTAGTGGACCCGCAGGCCATCCACCCGCAGGCCCTCGGGCGTGCGCACGCGCAGCTGGAGAAAGTGATCGCCCCCGCCCGGAGCAACGCCGGCCAGCCGGAGACGCCAGCCGTCGCCGGCCAGCGGCGGGGTCCACACCTCCACCACGGTGCCGTCCCGCAGGGTCAGCTCCACCCGGGTGCCGGCCACCGCCTGCTCGGGGGTGAGCAGCACGGTGGTTTCCTCGTCGCTGGCTGCGGGCACTGGCGGCGGCGGTGGTGGGGAGGCCGTCACGTCGCCGGCGCGTTCGCGCACCGGTTCACGCTCCAGGGGTTCCTCGTCGCGGGCGGGCGCCTCCCGCTCCGGGGCTGGGCGCTGCGCCCGGGGCACCTCCCCGAACAGGCGTTCGAGATAGTCCTCGAACGGAGGGAAGCCGCTGGCGAAGGGATCGGCATCGACCGCCGCCTGGTCCGCCGGGTCCTCCCCCGCCTCCCAGGCCCGCCGGCGGCGCGGATCGGAGAGCACCGCATAGGCCTCGTTGACCTGCTTGAAGCGCTCCTCGGCCACGGGATCGTTGCCGTTGAGATCCGGATGCCAGCGGCGAGCCTGCTGCCGGAACGCCCGCTTCAGGCTGGCGGGATCGGCACCGGGCTCCAGGCCGAGGACCTGCCAGTAATCGACCGTGGCGAAGGGAGACAAGGGACGCGGGCGGGGCGGTTGGTTCGCAGGGGGGGCAGGGGCGATCAGGAGGCCCAGGGATCGTCGTCCGGCAGGGAGGGCCGGGACGCCCGGCTGCGGGACGGCTCCAGATCGCTGCCCCGGCGGGAGCTGTAGCGGGGTTCGTCGTCGAAGTCCGGCTCATCACCTCGGCCTCCGTTGCCTCTGCGGGCCACGCTGTCCTGCGGGGACCAGCTGTCGGCCTGGTCGCTGCGGCGGCTGTCCCAGCGCTCCGGCTCCCAGCGGTCGCCGCCTGTGCCGTAGCGGGAGGGGGTGGCCCACGGGTCGCTGGAGCGGGCCCGGTCGCGCTCCCATTCGTCCCAGTCGTCCTCGGCGAACAGCTCGTCCTTGAGCGAGCCGAGGGTGTTCTTCAACCCCTGCAGGGGGCCGGCCTCCGCGCGCCGCTCGCTCAGCAGCCGGCGGTTGAGGCCGAAGAGGGCCTCCTGCAGCTGGCTCACCGACAGTTCCAGACCGACAACGTCATCGCCGGCCAGCAGGTCCTGCACGTCGCGCAGGGCCATCTCCACCGAGCGCTGCTGGCGCTCGGCTCCGTAGGGGCCAAGTTCGAGGGCCGCATCCCGCAGGCGCCGCTCCGCCTGGGCCACCAGGGTCTGGGCCTTGTTGCGGCGATCCACATCGGCACGCTTGCGGCGATCCTCGGCCGCCTTGCGCTCGGCCTCCTCCAGCAGCGCCTGGATCTCCTCCTCGCTGAGGTTCGAGCCGCCCTGGATCGTCACGCTCTGCTGGCGGCCGGTGGTGCGGTCGGTGGCGGACACCTGCAGCAGACCATTGGCGTCGATATCGAACGACACCTGCACCTGGGGCACGCCCCGGGGGGCGGGGGGGATGCCGGAGAGGCGGAAGCGTCCGAGCGACTTGTTGCCCTCGGCCATCTGCCGCTCGCCCTGCAGCACATGGATCTCCACCGAGTTCTGGTTGGCCTCGGAGGTGCTGAACACATCGCTGCGGCGCACGGGGATGGGCGTGTTGCGCGGGATCAGCACCTTCATCACCCCGCCGATCGTCTCCAGCCCCAGGGAGAGGGGGGTGACGTCGTTGAGCATCAGGTCGCGCAGCTCGCCAGTGAGGATGCCTGCCTGCACCGCCGCGCCGATCGCCACCACCTCATCGGGGTTGACCGACTGGCAGGGCTCCCGGGGGATGAGGGTGCGCACCATCTCCTGCACCATCGGCATGCGGGTGGATCCCCCCACCAGCACCACGTCATCGATGTCGTCGGCGGTGAAGCCCGAATCCCGCAGCGCCCGCTGCACCGGGCGGAGCAGGCGATCGAGCAGATCGGGGCAGAGCCCCTCGAAGATGCGCCGCTCGAGGGTGGTCTCGATGTGGAGCGGGCCGGCCTCGGCGGTGGCGATGAACGGCAGCGAGATCGGCGTGCTGGTGACGCCGCTGAGCTCGATCTTGGCCTTCTCGGCCGCCTCGGTGAGCCGCTGCAGCGCCTGGCGGTCGCGGCGCAGGTCGATGCCGTGCTCCGTGGCGAAGGCATCCGCCACCCAGTCCACGATCCGGCGGTCCCAGTCGTTGCCGCCCAGCTGGGTGTCGCCGCTGGTGGCCTTCACATCGAAGACACCGTTGGCGATCCGCAGCACCGACACGTCGAAGGTGCCGCCCCCAAGGTCGAACACCAGCACCCGCTTCACGGCGCTGCGATCGAAGCCGTAGGCCAGGGCGGCGGCGGTGGGCTCGTTGAGGATCCGCTCCACGGTGATGCCCGCCAGCCGGCCGGCGTCGCGGGTGGCCTGGCGCTGGGCGTCATCGAAGTAGGCCGGCACCGTGATCACGGCCGCCTCCACCGGCTCGCCCAGGTAGGTGGCGGCATCGTCCACCAGCTTGCGCAGGATGCTGGCCACCAGTTCCTCCGGGGCGTATTCCCGTTCGGTGGCCGGACAGACCACCCGCACGTTGCCCTGGTCGTTGGCCCGCACCGTGTAGGGAACCCCGAGGCTCACCTCGTCGAGTTCGTCCCAGCTGCGGCCCACGAACCGCTTGAGATTGGCGAAGGTGTTGCGGGGATTGAGCACCAGCTGGCGCCGCGCCAGCTGCCCCACCAGCAGTTCCTTTTCGCGGCTGAAGCCCACCACCGAGGGCGTGGTGCGGCCCCCTTCGGCACTGGCGATCACCTGGGGCCGGCCGCCCTCGAGCACGGCCACCACCGAGTTGGTGGTACCGAGGTCGATTCCGACGATCCGCCCCATGAACACGCGTTCGATCGCCCCAAGCTACCGGGCGCGATCGTTCCTTAAACAGCGCTTCACCGTCAGGGGCCGGCCGGCTCCTTAAATTCCCACACGAGGGCCTCCGTTTCGACGCCCCGCCGTTCGCGCGTCTCCGAGTCCTTCCACCACCCCCATGACAAGCGACGTCGCGATCCCCAGGGCCGATGCCTTCACGTTGCGTCGCCGGCCGGCGTCGGAACGTCTGCTCGACATCGGCTTCCGCCAGCTCTCCCTCTCGCTGGCCGCCCTGGTGGGGGTGGTGCTGCTGGCGATCGTGCTCACCGTGTTCCACGGCGCCCGGGAGGCCATGGCCACCTTTGGCCTGAACTTCCTCACCACCTCCTCCTGGGATCCGGTGAACGGCACCTACGGAGCCTTCACCGCCATCTACGGCACGCTGGTTTCCTCTCTTCTGTCGTTGCTGATCGCCGTGCCGCTCGGAGTGGGCACCGCGATCTTCATCACGGAAAACCTGATCCCCAAGGTTCTCCGCGACGCCATCGGCCTGATGGTGGAACTGCTGGCCGCCATCCCCTCGGTGGTGCTGGGGCTTTGGGCCATCTTCGTGATGGAACCCTTCCTCCGCCCCTTCCTCAACTTCCTGCATCAGGTGCTGGGCTGGTTTCCGCTGTTCTCCACTCCTGCACAGGGGCCAGGGATGGCTCCGGCCGTTCTGATCCTGGTGGTGATGGTGCTGCCGATCATCACAGCCATCTCCCGCGACGCCCTCAACCAGGTTCCCGATGAGCTTCGTCAGGGCGCTTATGGGGTGGGCACCACCCGCTGGGGGGCTTTGTACAGCATCATCCTGCCGGCGGCCGTCTCCTCGATCACCGGCGGGATCATGCTTGCCCTTGGACGGGCGATGGGCGAAACCATGGCGGTCACGATGATCATCGGCAACGCCCTTAACTTCAGTTTCTCCCTGCTCGCCCCGGCCAACACGATCGCCTCGATGCTGGCCAACCAGTTCGGCGAAGCGGATGGCATCCAGGTATCGGCCCTCATGTATGCCGCCCTGATCCTGATGCTGCTCACCTTCACCGTGAACGTGCTTGCCCAGTGGGTGGTGCGTCGCCTGAGCCTGCGCTATTGACATGACCAGCACCCAACCCCTGGCCTCCAGATCCGCTCAGGGCTTCCCCACCAGAGAAGGCCGGTCGATGTTCTTCGACCCCAGCCTCTCCCGCAACCGCATCAACAAGCTGTGCACCACCGTGGCCGGCGTCTTCGCCACCATCGCCGTGCTGCCGCTTCTGCTGGTCCTGCTCTACGTGTTGTGGAATGGCGGCCGTCTGATCAGCTTCCAGCTCTTCACCCAGCTGCCGCCCGCTCCGGGGATGGAGGGAGGTGGCATCGGCAACGCCATCCTCGGCACGCTGATCGTGACCGCCATCGCCACCCTGATCGCCCTGCCGGTGGGTGTCGGGGGCGGCATCTATCTCTCCGAGTACTCGCGATCAGGCTGGTTCGCCCAGGCGGTGCGCTTCTCCAACGACGTGCTGGCGGGCGTGCCTTCGATCATCAGCGGCGTGTTCGTGTACGGCCTGATCGTGGCCACGCGGGTGTTCTTCAATCAGAGCTACAGCGCCATGGCGGGCGGCATCGCCTTGGCGGTGCTGATGCTGCCCACCGTGATCAAAACCACCGATGAGGGCCTGAAGCTGGTGCCTCAGGAGCTGCGCTGGGGCGCCTACGGAGTCGGCGCCTCCCGTTTCGTCACGATCACACGGGTGATCCTCCCCGCGGCCTTCACGCCCATCGCCACCGGCGCGGTTCTGGCCATCGCCCGGGCGGCGGGTGAAACAGCGCCGCTGATCTTCACCGCACTGTTCTCCCCCTTCTGGCCGGAGGGCATCTTCAACCCGATCGCCACCATGTCGGTGCTGATCTTCAACTTCGCGATCATGCCCTACGAGGCCCAGAACGCCCTGGCCTGGACCGCCTCCTTCGTGCTGGTGGTGATGATCCTGGCGGCCAACCTGCTGGCCCGCTGGATCGCCCGGGCGGCACGTCCCTGAGCCGCCTCCCCATGGCCACCGATCCCAAGACTTCCCTCTCCGCCGCCTCTCTCCAGAGTCCGATGCCTTCCCCCGTTTCCGCCTCTGCCCCCACGGTCACAGACTCGGTCTGCATGTCGCTGGAGAACGTCACCATCTCCTACGGCAGCTTCGAGGCCGTGCGCAACGTGCATCTCGAGCTGCCCAGGAGTCGGGTCACGGCCTTCATCGGCCCCTCGGGCTGCGGCAAGTCCACCGTGCTGCGGGCCCTGAACCGCATGAACGACCTGATCCCGGGCTGCAGCCTCAAGGGCCGGGTGGTGTTCGACGGCCACGACATCTACAACCCGAAGGTGGATCCGGTGGAGGTGCGCCGGCGCATCGGCATGGTGTTCCAGAAGCCCAATCCCTTCCCCAAGACGATCTACGAGAACATCGCTTTTGGCGCCCGCATCAACGGCTACAAGGGCGACATGGACGAACTGGTGGAGCGCTCCCTGCGCAAGGCGGCCGTGTGGGATGAGTGCAAGGACAAGCTGCAGCAGAGCGGCTTCTCCCTCTCCGGCGGCCAGCAGCAGCGCCTCTGCATCGCCCGCGCCATCGCCACCGAGCCGGAAGTGATCCTGATGGATGAACCCTGCTCGGCCCTCGATCCGATCTCCACGCTGAAGATCGAGGAAACGATGCACGAGCTCAAGCGCAACTACACGATCATCATCGTGACCCACAACATGCAGCAGGCGGTGCGCGTGGCTGACATGACCGCCTTCTACAACGCCGAAGCCGTGGAGGGCGGCAGCGGCAAGGTGGGCTATCTGGTGGAGTTCGCCGAAACCGAGGTGATCTTCAACTCACCTGGCCAGCAGGCCACCCTGGATTACGTGAGCGGCCGGTTCGGCTGAGTTGCTCGCGCCGCACCCATCCCGTCCACCTCCACACCTCGCCTGCAGCCACCCGCGGCACACCTTCACTTGTAGGGCGTGGTGTCCCAGTAGACGAAGATCGACTGCTTGGCCAACCGGTAGATCTGGAGATTTCCCTGATCGGCAAGCTCGCGAGTCGCCGGCATGCCGCTGGCATCGCGATAGGCATTGGGCTTGTCGCCGTGGGGCGAGAGTTCAATGCGCTGGCCGTTCATGAGCTGGATGCTCACGAAGCCCTGTCGTTGGGAAAAGGTGCACAATCCCGACGACGTGGCCCGATCCTCACCCTTCGGAAACGCATCGCAGCGTGCTTTCACGGTATCCGCCTGTGCCGGAAGCCCGGCCAGCAGACCAGCGAAGGAGAGCACGGCGGCACTCACCAGCGGCACCAGAGGCTGCGTGGAAACCTGCATCAGGTTCATGCTCAAGATCCACATGTGTTGATCAAGGCCACCCTACGGCTGCTGAGGGTTGTTCACCGCCATCCGCTGCTGAGGATCGCAACCCGCCGATCTCATCGCCGCTCCATCGGGACGAGAATGAACCAGAGGAGGCATTGCCAGGTTCACACAAAAAAACCGGCCCTTCGGACCGGCTTCTTCAACGGAGAGGGAGGGATTCGAACCCTCGATAGAGTTGCCCCTATACAGCATTTCCAGTGCTGCGCCTTCGACCACTCGGCCACCTCTCCAGCGGCAAAATGGGGCAAGTGCGAATGTAGCAGGGGACCAGCCCCCACCACCTCGGCCCGATGACCCGCACCTTTCCGATCACCGTTCACTGGCGCCAGGCCGGCCGGGTGATCCAGCACGACGTCCCGGAAGGGGAGTACATCCTGCGCAGCTTCGAGCAGCAGGGGGATCCCCTGCCCTTCAGCTGCCGCAACGGCTGCTGCACCGCCTGTGCGGTGCGGGTGCTGGAGGGAGCGATCGATCAGAGCGAGGCTCTGGGCCTGTCGCGCGAGCTGCGGGCCAAGGGATACGGCCTGCTGTGCGTGGCGCGGGCCGACGGTCCGCTGGTGGTGGAGACCCAGGACGAGGACGAGGTCTACGACCTCCAGTTCGGTCGCTTCTTCGGCCGTGGCAGGGTGCGTGCCGGTCTGCCCCTCGACGACGAATGAGCACCCTGCCCACCGCCTCCGAATCCCTCGCCGCGTCCGAGGCCGCCCGGGCGGGCTGCGGTCTGCCGCAGGCTGAGATCGAGCGCCTGGCCACCGTGGCCCGCCGGGCCGCCGAGGCCGGCGCCGGCCCGCTCCGGCGGCTGTTCGGCCAGCTGGAGCGGGTCCGGTCCAAGGGGGTGGCCGGCAACCTGGTCACCGAGGCCGACGAGGCGGCCGAGGCGGCGGTGCTGGCGGTGCTGGAGCAGGAGACCCCGGGCTGGGGCGTGCTGGCCGAGGAGAGCGGCCGGCGGGCCGGCAGCGGTGATCTGGAGTGGTGCGTCGATCCGCTCGACGGCACCACCAATTACGCCCACGGCTACCCCTTCTTCGCCACCTCCGTGGGCCTCACCTGGCGCGGCATCCCGCTGCTGGGGGCGCTGGCGCTGCCGGTGATGGAGGAGCTCTACTGGGCGGCCCCCGGCATGGGCAGCTGGTGCAACGACGCCCGCCTCCAGGTGAGCGCCTGCGAACGGCTCGACGATGCCCTTCTGGCCACAGGCTTCTCCTACGACCGCACCGAACGGCTCGACAACAACTACGCCGAATTCGCCTGGTTCACCCACCGCACCCATGGCGTGCGCCGGGCCGGGGCTGCGGCGGTGGATCTGGCCCATGTGGCCGCCGGCCGCCTCGATGGCTACTGGGAGCGTGGCCTCTCCCCCTGGGATCTGGCCTGCGGTGTGGTGCTGGTGGAGCAGGCCGGTGGGGTGGTCTGCGCCTACGACGGCGGTCCGCTCAGCCTCGGCGAGGGCCGGGTGATCGCCGCCGGCCCCGGGCTGCGCCAGGCCCTGATCGACGGCCTGGCCGCCTGCCGTCCCCTGCCCGGTGCCGCCTACGGAGCACCGGAGCTCGACGTCTGAACGATCCAGAGGGTCGGGATCCGGGGGATGTGATCCATAGGATCGGCCCGCGCTCACCGCCCACTCCCCCTCCCGCATGGCCCTGCAACCCGCCGCCGGCGCCCGAGATCTCCATCCCCGCGAGGTGGACCGCAACCGGCGTCTGTGCGAGCAGCTCGCGGAGGTGTACCGGCTCTGGGGCTACCAGGAGGTGGCGCCGCCCACGATCGAGCGGCTCGACACCCTCGAGGCCGGTGGAGCGATCGACGCCAACGCCCTGATCCGCCTGGCGGCGGGCGAACCGCTGGGCCTGCGGCCCGAGCTCACCGCCTCGATCGCCCGGGCCGCCGGCACCCGCCTGGCGGCCCGGCCCCGGCCGCTGCGGCTGTGGGCCTGCGGTTCGATCTATCGCTCGGTGGCGGGGGAAGGGGGCGGCCGGCGCATCAGCGAGGAGCTGCAGAGCGGCGTGGAGCTGCTGGGGGTGCCGTCGGCGGCCGCCGATGGCGAACTGATGCACCTGTTGCTGGCGGCGGCCGCCACCCTGGGCCTGCGCCGCGAGCATGCGCCCATCCTGCTGGTGGGGCACCACGGCCTGCTGGATCGGCTGCTGGAGGAGGTGCCCGAGCCCCAGCGGCCTGCGGTGCGCCGGGCGCTCACCGATCTCGACGCCCTGGCCCTGGCGGCCCTGCCCCTGCCGGAGGCCCTGCGCCGGCGCCTCGCCGCCCTGCTGGCCCTGCGGGGGGAGCCTGCGGAGGTGCTCTACCAGCTGGAGCAGTGGCTCGGGCCGGTGGAGCTGCTCGACAGCCTGGCGGCCACCCTGGAGGGGGTGGCGGATGCCTGCCGGGCCCAGGGGGTGCGGCTGCAGCTCGATCCCACCTTCCAGCCCCACTTCGACCTCTACGACGGTCTGGTGCTGAAGCTGGTGTGCCAGGGCGCCGAGGCGCCGGTGGCGATCGCCAGCGGCGGCCGCTACGACGCGCTGGTGGGACGGTTCAGCAGCGATCCGGAACGGGCGGCGGGAACGGGCTTCGCCTTTGCCGTCGAAGCGATCCGCGAGCTGCTGGATGCCGAGGCCGCTCAGGAGAGCGCCCCGGGTCCCTGGCTGGTGGCCGCCACCGCCGAGGCGGGCCTGCGGGCGGCCCTGGGGCGCATGGCCGACCTGCACGCCGCCGGGGAAGCCGCGGAGCTCTGCGGGGAGCCCTGCCCGGACAGGGCCACTGCCGAGGAGCGGGCCCGGGAGCGGGGCTGCCGCGGTGCCCAGTGGATCGCTGCCTAGGATCCGCCGACTCCACTTCTGAAGCGATGGCCCACACGATCGTCACCGATGTCTGCGAAGGGGTGGCCGATTGCGTGGATGCCTGCCCGGTGGCCTGCATCCATCCCGGCGCGGGCGCCAACCGCAAGGGCACGGGGTATTACTGGATCGATTTCGACACCTGCATCGACTGCGGCATCTGCCTGCAGGTGTGTCCGGTGGCGGGGGCGATCCTGCCGGAGGAGCGGGCCGACCTCCAGCGCAACGGCTGAGTTCGGGGCAAGCGTTTCCCCGCGGGTTCGGAGACCCCACCACGGCCGCCGTTGAAGCGCCGGCGAACGCACCCCTAGGGTTCGAAGGCCATCAAGCGCGATGCCATGCCGGTGCTGGAAGAGCAGGGTCAGATCCAGATCCACACCGAGAACATCTTTCCGATCATCAAGAAGGCCGTCTACAGCGGCCATGAAGTGTTCCTGCGGGAACTGGTGAGCAATGGCGTCGATGCGATCGCCAAGCGGCGCATGGCCGCCATGGGCGGCGACTGCAGCGAAGGCCCGGAGGGTGCGATCCAGATCCGCATCGACCGCGAGGCCAGGACCCTCACCATCTCCGACAACGGCATCGGCATGAACGCCGATGAGGTGAAGCGCTACATCAACCAGGTGGCCTTCTCCAGCGCCGAGGAGTTCCTCGAGAAGTACAAGAGCGAGAGCGACGCGATCATCGGCCACTTCGGACTGGGCTTCTACTCCAGTTTCATGGTCGCCCGCGAGGTGGAACTGGTGACCCTCAGCGCCCGCGAGGGCAGCGAGGCGGTCCGCTGGACCTGCGACGGCTCGCCCAGCTTCAAGCTCGAGGCGACCGAGCGCAGCGAACCCGGCACCGACGTGATCCTGCACCTGATGGAGGAGGAGCTGGAGTATCTCGAGCCCTCCCGCATCCGCACCCTCATCACCACCTACTGCGATTTCCTGCCGGTGGCGGTGCAGCTCGACGGTGAAACCGTGAACAAGCGCCAGGCTCCCTGGCGTCAGTCGCCGCGGGACCTGAGCGACAACGATTACATCGAGCTCTATCGCTATCTCTACCCCTTCCAGGGCGATCCCCTGCTGTGGGTCCATCTGAACACCGACTATCCCTACACCCTCCAGGGCATCCTCTACTTCCCCAGGATCACCGGCCGCGCCGACTGGGAGAAGGGGGAGATCCGCCTGTACTGCAACCAGGTGTTCGTGAGCGACTCGATCAAGGAGGTGGTGCCCCGCTACCTGCTGCCCCTGCGGGGCGTGATCGACTCGCCCGACATCCCCCTGAACGTGAGCCGCTCGGCCCTGCAGACCGACCGCCGCGTGCGCTCGATCGGCGGCTTCGTGGCCAAGAAGGTGGGCGATCGTCTCAAGGAGCTCCACCGCGACGATCCCCGCCGCTACGCCGAGATCTGGGACTCGCTGGCGCCCTTCATCAAGATCGGAGCCATGGAGGACGACAAGTTCGCCGACCAGGTGGCCGAGCTGATCCTGTTCGGCACCACGGCGCCGGCCCAGGAGGGGGGCGAGGCGGAACTGGCCAGCCCCGATCCGGTGGCCTGCGGTGATCGGGCCTACACCACCCTCGCCGGTTACCGCAGCCGGCTCGAGGCGGGCAAGGACACCCGCATCCTCTACTGCACCGATGAGGCGGCCCAGGCAGGGGCGCTCGCCCTGTGGAAATCGCAGGGCGCCGAGGTGCTGCTGGCCGACACCCTGATCGATTCCCAGTTCATTCCCTGGCTCGAGCACCGCCACGGCGAACTCAAGTTCCAGCGGGTGGACGCCGAACTCGACGACAGCCTGCAGGAGAAGGAGAGCGAGCTCACCGACGCCGAGGGCAAGGACGCGGGCGAGAAGCTGCGCGAGCTGTTCCGCAGCGCCCTGGCCAACGACAGGATCACCGTTCAAGTGCAGTCGCTCAAGGGGGAGAACGCCCCTGCAGCCCTGATCCTGCTGCCGGAGCAGATGCGCCGCCTCAACGACATGGGGGCCCTGATGGAGCAGCGGCTGCCGGGGTTGCCGGAGCACCACGTGCTGCTGGTGAACCGCCGCCATCCGCTCGTGGAGGGTCTGCGGCGGCTCTCGGAAGGCTCGGTGCTGACCGCCGGCGGCGCTGTCTCGCCCAGCCAGCAGCTCGCCACGGAGCTGGGCCGCCACCTCTATGAGATGGCCCGCCTGGCGGTGGGAGGGCTGGAGCCCAATGAACTGGCCGGCTTCCAGCAGCGCAGCTGCGATCTGATGGGCCGGCTGATGGAGCGGGGCCTCTGAAGGCCCCCGGGGCCCCGGGTCACGGCCGGTTGTTGACGGCCTGAAGGGGCGGTCCTAGGCAGGGACGAGCACGTCGTCTCCATGGCGCCCCGACTGTCTCGGCTCCTGCGGCGACTGTTCACCCTGCTGGCGGCCGGGTTGCTGCTGCTGCTGCCCGCCGCCCGCGGGGCCCCCACCGCCGCACCCGTGATCCCGGTGCGGGTGCTGCTGCCGGCGCCCTTCTACGACGCCACCGTGGGGGCGCTGTCCGACTTCCGACGCAGCCATCCCGGACTGGACATCGAGCTGGTGCGGGGCCCGCTCGACACCGACACCATCGCCGACCTGGCGGTCGGGAGCCTGCTGCTGGGGGAAGCCCCCTACGACGTGCTGATGGTGGACATCACCTGGACGCCGCTGTTCGCGGCGGCAGGCTGGCTCGAACCGCTGGAACCCCTGGTGGGGGAGGGGGTGCTGGAAGCGATGGAACCGGGGGCCCGGGCAGGCAATGCCTTCGACGGTCACCTCTGGCGCCTGCCCTTCAGCGGCGATACAGGTCTGCTCTACTGGCGCACCGATCTGATGGCGCGCCCGCCCCGCACCACCGAGGAGCTGGTGAGCATCTCCCGTGACCTGCAGCGGCAGGGGAAGGTGCGCTGGGGCTACCTCTGGCAGGGCCGCCAGTACGAGGGCCTCAGCTGCGTGATGCTCGAGGCGATCCACGCCTTCGGCGGCCGCTGGTGGAATCCGGCCTTGGGCCGCACCGAACTCGAGCGGCCGGCGGCGATCAAGGCGGCGGCCTTGCTCGACGGCCTGGTGCGCGATGGCATCAGCCCCGCCGCCGTGGCTGGGTTCGCGGAGAACGAGGCCCTGCAGGTGTTTGCCGCCGGCGAGGCCGCCTTCCTGCGCAACTGGCCCTATGCCTGGAAGGTGATCGAGCAGGGGGGCGGGCCGGTGGTGGGCCACGTGGGAGTGGCGCCGGTGGTGGTGGCCCCGGGCCAGGAGGCCGGCGGCACCCTCGGCACCTGGGGGTTCGCCCTGCTCCGGGGCAGCCCCCATCCCCGGGAGGCGGCGGCGGCGATCCGCTGGCTCACCGGGCCGGAGATGCAGCGCCGGCTGGCCGTGGAGCAGGGCTACGCGCCCACCTGGACGGCGCTCTACGAGGATCCCCAGCTGCAGAAGGCGGCCCCGCTGCTGAAGGCCCAGCGCGCCGCCCTGGCTGCCGGCCCGCTGCTGCGCCCCCTCACGCCCCTCTACGCCCAGCTCAGCGACGTGCTGCAGCGCCAGATCAACGGCATGATCACCGGCCAGACCGCGCCGGCGGCGGCGATGGCCGGCGCCCAGCAGCGCAGCGAGGCGGTGGTCCGGGCGATGACGGGGGCCGGCGGATGAGCGAACTCGCGCTCGACCTGCTGCTGATGCTGCCGGCGCTTCTGCTGCTGGCGGCGGTGTTCCTGCTGCCGCTGCTGCGGGCCGCCTGGCTGAGCCTCCATGCCAGTTCGGTGGTCACCGGCCTGGTGGCGGTGCCCAACGGGGGTGCCAACTGGCGAAGGCTGCTGGGCGACGAGCGCTTCCTGCAGGACGCCTGGCAGACCCTGCGCTTCGCCGGGGTGTCGGTGGCTCTGGAGCTGCTGCTCGGGCTGGCCCTGGCCCTGCTGCTCCACCGGCCCTCCCGCGGCCGTGGGGCGCTGCGGGCCCTGGTGCTGCTGCCCTGGGCCCTGCCCACCACCGTGATGGCCCTCGGCTGGCGCTGGATCCTCAACGACCCCCACGGGCCGTTCAACGCCCTGCTGAGCCGGCTGGGACTCCCCACCTACGGCTTCCTCACCACCCCCGCCACCACCTGGCTGGCCACCGTGATGGCCGACGTCTGGAAGACCACCCCGTTCGTGGCGCTGCTGCTGCTGGCCGGTCTCCAGTCGATCCCCGCCGACCTGGTGGAGGCTCTTAAGCTGGAGGGGGCCGGCCGGCTGACGATCCTGCGACGGCTCACCCTGCCCCTGCTGGCCCCCTGGATCGGCCTGGCCCTGCTGTTCCGCCTCGCCCAGGCCCTGGGGGTGTTCGACCTGATCCAGGTGCTCACCGGCGGCGGGCCGGCCGGCAGCACCGAGAGCCTGGCGGTCTACGCCTATCGCCAGGCGCTGCGCTTCCTTGATTTCGGCTACGGGTCCACCGTGCTGATGGCCACCTTCGCCCTGCTGCTGCTGCCGGGCCTCGCCTGGCTGCTGCTGCAGAACCGGCTGCCGCGGAGGAACGCATGAGGCTGCTGGCCCTGCTCTGGAGCCTGGGGCCGCTGCTCTGGCAGCTGCACACCTCGCTGCTGCCCCCCGAGGCGCTGGTGGGGCAGGGGCCCGCCGGCGCGGCGGCCTGGACCCTGGCCAACTACCGGCTGGTGCTGGCGGGTGATCCGCCGCTGTGGCGCTCGCTGCTGAACAGCGCCCTGGTGGGCGGCGGCACCACCGCGCTCACCCTGCTGCTGGCCCTGCCCTGCGCCTACGCCCTGCAGCGGCGCCGGGGCCCGCTCGCCTGGGGGGTGGGGGCGGCCCTGCTGGCCGCCGCCCTGTTCCCCACGGTGCTGCTGTTCCTCGGGCTGCTGGAGCTGGCACGCACCTTCCACCTGGGCAACAACCTGGCGGCGCTCTGCCTGCCCTACACAGCCCTGGCCCTGCCGCTGGCGATCCTGCTGCTGCGGGCGGCGATCGCCGATCTGCCGCCGGAGCTGGAGGACGCCGCCCGGCTGGAGGGGATGGGGCTGGGGATGCGGGTGCGCGCGGTGCTGCTGCCGCTGCTCGCTCCGGCCCTGGCCTCCACCGCGATCCTCACCTTCCTGTTCAGCTGGAACGAATACCCGATCGCCCTCACCTGGATCAGCCGGGTCGACCGACTCACCCTGCCCACCGCCATGGCCCGCCTCGCCGGATCCTCGGTGTTCACCGTCCCCTACGGCGCCTTCGCCGCCGCCACCGTGCTCGGCAGCCTGCCGCTGCTGCTTCTGGTGCTGGTGGCCCAGCGCTGGATCGTGCGGGGCCTCACCCAGGGGGCCGTGAAGGGATGAGCGGACTGAGCCTGGAACAGGTGAGCCGCCGCAGCGGTGATCGCGTGCTGCTCGAGGGGCTCGACCTGGCGGTGGCGCCGGGCGAATGCCTGGCCCTGCTGGGGCCGAGCGGCTGCGGCAAGACCACCACCCTGCGTCTGGTGGCGGGTCTCGATCCCTGCTCCTCCGGCCGGATTCTGCTGAACGGCGAGGACATCACCCATCGCCCGGCGGGCGAGCGGCAGGTGGCGATGGTGTTCCAGAGCTATGCCCTCTTCCCCCACCTCGACGTGGGCGAGAACCTGGCGCTGGGGCTGCGCAGCCGCGGCGTGCCAAGGCCGGAGCGCGACCGGCGGATCGCGGCGGTGCTGGAGCTGCTCGAGCTCACCCCGCTTGTGCGACGCCGCCCGGCCCAGCTCTCCGGCGGGCAGCGCCAGCGGGTGGCCCTGGCCCGGGCCCTGCTGCGCCAGCCGCGGATCGTGCTGCTCGACGAGCCGATGAGCAACCTCGATGCCCGCCTGCGGGAGGACCTGCGGCCCGAGCTGCGGCGGCTGCTCTGCGGCGGCGAACCGCCGGTGCTCTACGTGACCCACGACCAGCAGGAGGCGATGGGCATGGCCGACCGGATCGCCGTGCTGCAGGCGGGCCGGCTGGAGCAGGTGGGGGGCGTGCGCGAGCTCTACACCGATCCCCGCACCCGCTTCGTGGCTGATTTCCTCGGCCGGCCGGCGATCAACTGGCTGCCCGCAGAGGGGGGCAGGGTGCTGGGGGTGAGGCCGGAGCATCTGCGGCCCCAGGCGGAGGGCGGCATCGCGGCCCGGCCGCTGCGGCGGGAGTGGTGGGGGCACCAGCCGCTGGTCTGGCTCGAGACCCCCCACGGCACCCTGCGGATGCTGCTGCCGGCGGGGGGTGAACTCCTGGACTATCTGATGGTGGGCTGGCGGGCCGAAAACGAACTCTGGTTCGATGCCGACGGCCGGCGGATCGACGGCGCCGGTCCCTGGCGCCAGCAGGGGAGGGCGCGAGCCGTTTGATACGATCGCCGCTTGGGCAGTGGGCCCAAGTTGTTCCCAACATCTGGTTGATCGTCATGTCCCGGGTTTGTCAGCTCACCGGCAAGCGCGCCAACAACGGGATGGCCGTCAGCCACTCCCACGTGCGTACCAAGAAGCTGCAGCAGGTGAACCTGCAGGAACGCCGCCTGTGGTGGGCCGAGGGCAACCGCTTCATCAAGCTGCGCGTCTCCACCCGCGCCCTCAAGACCATTCAGAAGAAGGGTCTCGGCGCCTACGCCAAGCAGCTCGGCATCGATCTGGCGCGGATCTGATCCGGTCGGCGTTACCGTCGGGCCCGTCCGCCCGACTCGGCGTCATGCCGGCAGCCCCGATAAGCCGTCGTTCCCTGCTGAAGGGTCTGCTCCTGGCCTCCTGCTCCTTGCTGGTCCGCCCAGCGGGAGCTTTTGCTCTGGGCGGCATTCTCCCTGATCTGGATCAGCCGGCCCCCAACTTCCGCCTCCCTGGGGTGGCCCCAGGCTCCGCCGGCATCGATGAGGTGCAGCTGGGCCTCGACGACTTCAGCGGCCGCTGGCTGGTGCTCTATTTCTATCCCCGCGATTTCACCAGCGGCTGCACCCTCGAGGCCCGCGGCTTCCAGAAGGATCTTCCCGGCTTCAGCGCCCGCAACGCCGCCGTGGTGGGGGTCAGTGCCGATGACGGCGACTCCCACGCCTCCTTCTGCACCAGCGAGGGCCTGGCCTTTCCCCTGCTCTCCGATGCCGGTGGCAGCGTCAGCAAGGCCTACGGCTCCTGGATTCCTCCCTTCTCCCAGCGCCACACCTTCCTGATCGATCCCCAGGGCACACTCCGGGCCGTCTGGACGGCGGTGCGGCCCTCGGGCCACAGCCAGGAGGTGCTGGCGGAACTCGAGCGTCTGCAGGGCTGAACCATGAGCGGTCGGCACCTGACGGAGCCGCGGATCCCCCGCCGCCGGATTCTCGCCCTGGTGCCCGCCACCGCCGGCAGCCTGGCCCTCTGGTCCTTGGGCCGGGGCCGCGCCGCAGTGCGATCGGGCGGCGCGCAGGAGCTCCACTTCCTCGCCACCGCCGACAGCGGCAGCGGCGACAGCAACCAGCGGGCCGTGGGGCGGCAGATGGGGGCGGTGCACCGCCGCGATCCGGTGGACCTGGTGCTGATGGCCGGCGACAACATCTATCCCAGCGGCGATCTCGCGCTGGTGAAGGCCACCTTTGATCGGCCGTACCGCGAGCTGCTGGCGGCCGGGGTGCCCTTCCATGCGGTGCTGGGCAACCACGACATCCGCACCGGCAACGGCAAGCCCCAGGTGGCCTATCCCCCCTTCGGCATGAAGGGCCGCTGGTACAGCCTGCGCCGCGGACCGGTGGCCTTCTTCATGCTCGACACCAACGTCAACGCCCCCTGGCAGCACCAGCTGCCCTGGCTGAAGCGGGAACTGGCCGCCAGCGACGCCCCCTGGAAGGTGGTGGTGGGCCATCACCCGATCTATTCCTCCGGCTACTACGGCAACGACCCGGCCGCCATCGCCCGCCTGACCCCCCTGTTCCGCCGCCACGGCGTCCAGCTGTACATCAACGGCCACGACCACAACTACGAGCGCTCGAACCCCCTCCAGGGCACCACCTACCTCACCGTCGGCGGCGGCGGTGCCAGCCTGCGGCCTGTGAAGGCCGAGGCCCACGCGGCCCGCGCAGTGAGCGTGCACAGCTTCGCTGAGCTGCAGGTGCGGGGCGAGCGGCTCACCATCGACGCCTGGGACCTGAACGGCAACCGCATCGACCGGGCGGTGCTCAACCCGGCAGGCGCAGCCGTTCCAGGGTGAGCCGGTGCGCGGCGGCCCCCTCCCGCAGGGCCACCAGGCGCTGCTGCGGCGGGGGCTGATCGAGAACGGCCCGCCACTCCTCGGCCAGCGACGGGGGCGGCGGCAGGGCCAGGTCGTGGCAGGGGCAGCCGATTCCCTCGGCGGCGGCGGCCACCTTGGGGTCGTAGCTGAGAGCAGCGCAGGGGCTGCCGCTCTGGGCCGCCAGGATCAGCCCATGCAGGCGCATCGCCAGCACCAGCCCGGCGCCGGCGAAGGTGGCCATCGCCCCCTCCAGATCGGCGGCGGGCAGGGCGCGACTGCGGTTCCGCAGATCGGGCGGCAGCAGCCCCGCCGCATCAAGCCGCTCCAGCAGCCCGCGGTCCTGCTCGCCATGAAAGGGCAGCCAGAGCACCGGACGGTCGGCCTGGCGGGCCAGGGCCGCCACCGCCGTCAGCCAGGGCCGCCAGCGATCGGGTTCGAGGGCCGCCACCGGCCGCCAGCAGAGCACGATCGGCCCACCGGCGCCCACCCAGGGCCGGGGCGGCAGGGCCCACACTGGATCGGTGCCCAGCCGTCCGTCGATGCCCCAGCTTCGGGCCAGGGCGGCGGAGGCCGCATCCCGCCAGCTGATGGCGGTGGCCATCGCCAGCAGACCCCTGGCCAGCAGGCGGCTGCGGCGCCGCCGCAGCGGACCGAGCCCCTGGCCCCAGAGCAGCACCGGCAGGCCCCGCAGCCGGGCCGCCGTGATCAGGGCGCCGTAGTACACCAGGCTGCGGAAGCTGGTGCTGTCCTGCAGCAGGCTGCCGCCGCCCAGCACCAGGGCCTGGCAGCCCCCTAGGGCCCGGAGCACCTCCGCCAGCCGGCGCCGATCCACGGTGGCCACCTGAAAGGCCGCTTGCACGGCCGCCTGATCGGCGGCAGTCACCAGGGGATCCACCCCCGCCGGCAGCTGGCTCAGCAGCACCTGCAGCAGGGCGTCGTCGCCGAGATTGTGCTCGCCGTAGTACCCGCACAGCAGCACCCGCGGCCGAGGCGCCTGCGGCGGAACGGAGCGGGCGGTCACGGAGGCGGAACGGATGCTGCGGAGCCTACGGCCCCGAACCGGCCCCCCTGCCTAGATTCGGCCGGCCTGACCCCGGCCCATGCACGCCCTCTCCCTGGCCACCTGGTGGATCCACATCACCTCGGTGCTGGAGTGGGTGCTGGCCATCGTGGCGGTGGAGGCCTTCGGGCGACGGCGCGGGGAGCCGGCCTGGCGCTGGCTGGCCCTGGCGATGCTGCCGGCCCTGGTCAGTGCGATGGCGGCCTGCACCTGGCACCTGTTCGACAACAGCGAGGCCCTGCGGGGGCTGGTGGTGCTGCAGGCCGGCTGCACCGTGGCCGGCAACCTGGCCCTGGCGGCCGCCACCTTCCACCTGCTGCGCCTGCAGCGCCGCAGCGCCGTGGAGCCCCGGGCATGAACGAGGCCCTGCTGAACCTGCTGCAACGGCTGGCAGCCTTTGATCCGGCCCCCCTGTTCGTGCTCTCGCTGATCCCCTATCTGGCCTTCCTGTGGTGGGCCCGGCAGGTGCGGGCGTTCCCACGGCTGGCCCTGCGGGGCTTTGAACTCACCCTGGTGTTCGTCGGGGCCACGATCGTGGCGGCGGTGATCGCCCAGACCCGCTACGGCCGCCAGCTGGCCGACGTGGACCCCCTCCACGGTGGCGCCGAGGCCCTGCTCACCCTCAGCAACGTGCTGGTGATGGTGGGGTTCCTCAACCGTGAGCGCGAACCCCGTCCGTGAGCCGCCCCTGGGCGCTGATGGTGCTGATCGCCGCCGGGCTCGGTCCGGGTCTCGTTCCGCCCGGGACTGCCGCCACCGCTTCGGCGACAGGGGTGACAGCGAGCGTGCTGCGCGTGGGCGTGGTGGAGGGTTCGCCGCCCTGCAGCGTGCGCCGCGACGGCGTCTGGCAGGGGCTGGCCCCGGAGCTGTGGAACCGGGTGGCCAGTCGCGAGAACCTCGCCTTCCGCCTCAGCGGCTGGCCCTCCACCGGCGAGCTGCTGGAAGCCACCCGCACCGGCCGGATCGACGTGGCGGTGGGCTGCATCAACGTCTCGCCCGAGCGGCTGCTGCGCTACCGCTTCTCGCTGCCGTTCCAGGAGGACGGGCTGGCGGTGCTGGTGATGCGCACCCCCCTCGATCTGGGCCGCGCCTTCCTCGGCGCCCTGATCGGCCCGGGCCTGCTGCAGCTGCTGGGGGGCTTCCTGCTGGCGATCGCCCTGCTCACCGCCCTCACCTGGCGGGTCGAGCACTACGGGGAGCGTGCCGAAACCCGGCGTCTGGGACGCCTGCGCTCCTGCGGCAAGCTGTTCCAGGTGCTGGCGACCGGCCCGGGCGGCAACACGATCGTGGAGACGAACCGGGGCAACGCGATCGTGATCGCCGCCTACCTGGTGCGGATCGTGGCCGCGTCGCTGCTGGTGGGCTTCCTCACCGTGCGGGTGGTGGACGAGACCCAGGGACGGGCCCGGGGTCGGATCAGCGACCTCACCGATCTGGAGGGTCTGCGCGTGGCGGTACGGCGGGGCAGCATCAGCGAGACCCTGATCCGCGAGCTCAACCGCGAGTCCCAGCCCGACCGTGCGATCCGACCGGTGCCGATCGGGGCCATCGATGAGGCCCTGCCCCTGCTGGATCAGGACCGGGCCGATGCGGTGCTCGGCGATGAGTTGCAGCTCTCCTGGCTGGTGCGCACCGGCCGCTCCGGTGGCCGGCTGCCGCTGCTGTCGCTGCGGGGCATCCGGCCGGAATCCCAGGCCTTCGCCTTCGCCCCCACCCTGCCCGAGGACACGGCCGAGCGGATCGACCAGGCGATCAGCTCCCTGAAACGCAGCGGGGTTGTGGGGGACCTGCGGGCGGCGACGGTTCAGCCGCCGGGAACCGGCACGACCGATGAAGGTGAACAACGGTGAAGGACCCGCCTGGCCCATCGCCGCTCCCCGGAAGATGGGGCGTCGGCACCCGATTCATGATCGCTCCCCTCCTGGCCCTGGCTCCCGCCACCGTCACCTGGTCGCCGAAGGTGGGCCTGGTGATGATCGTCTGCAACGTCATCGCCATCGCCATCGGCAAGGCCACCATCCAGAAGCCCAACGAAGGGCTGAAGCTTCCCAGCGCCAACCTCTTCGGCGGCCTCAGCCACGGCGCCATGCTCGGCACCACCGCCCTCGGTCACATCCTCGGCATGGGCGCGATCCAGGGCCTGGCCTCCCGCGGCGTTCTCTGACCGCGGTTCCCTCAATCCCACGGCGCACCCTGACCCCGGTGGGACAGGGTGCGCCTTCCTGTGTTCACCGCCAGCCCAGCAGGTAGGGAACGGCCCGCAGGCCGTAGCGCTCGAAGCGATAGTCGAACAGCAGCGCCGAGAGGTCCTCGGCCGTGCAGCCCTCCAGACCCTGCAGCAGGGCCTCGAGGCGTCGATCGGCCGCGGGGCTGCGCAACCCCAGCCAGGTTCTCCGGGCCAGACGGCCACTCAGGCTCCACCGCCAGCCCAGGGCCCGGCGCAGATCGGCAGGGTACGCGCGCAGCGGATCGGAAGCTCCGGCTCCATCGAGGGCCCGCAGCAACAGCGGGGCCAGCACCCGGCTGCTGGCGAGGGCATGGCGGATGCCCTCGCCCCCCAGCAGGTTCGCCGTGCTCACCGCATCACCCAGGGCCAGCAGGCGGCCGCGGCGGTGGGGTTCGCGCCGGTGGATGCGGCTGCGGATCAGTCCCCCATGGCGATCCAGCACCCGCAACGCCGCCCGCTCCTGCGGACTGAACAGCCGATCCAGCAGGGCGCACAGCTCCGCCGCCAGCGGCCGCTGGGGCCGCCCTTCATCCGCCAGACGGCAGACGCCGATCTTGAGCCGGCCCGGCTGCATCGGGAACACCCAGCCATAGCCCTGTCCCACCCAGTCGCTGCCGAGGCAGAAGGCGAGCCGATCGGCCCACTGCTCCCAGAGACTTTGGGGCGCCTCCACCAGCCACTCGCAGCCCAGCCCGCTCACCAGGGGATCCCGGGCGGCCGGCACCTCACCGATCAGGGCCCGCTGCTGGCCGGTGGCATCCACCACCCACGCGCTCTCCACCTCGAGAAGCGCGCCTCTGCGGTCGCGCAGGCGGGTGCGCAGACCCTTCCCCTCCGGCCGGCACGCCACCGCCCGCAGCCCCAGGGTCACCTGTCCTCCCCAGGCCTGGCACTCGTCCGCGAGCCAGCGCCGCAGGGCCGCGAAGTCGAGCACCACCCCGAGAGGGGCGCTGCCGCTCCACTCCCGCCGGCGTTCCCCTGGCCCGATCAGCTGCCACCGGCTCCAGCGGGCCGCCGCCACCCGTGCAGGCAGACCGAAGCGATCCATCGTGGCCAGAGGCAGGGCCGCGCTGCTGAAGGCGGCATGGGAGAGATCGGCCAGCTGATCCACCAGCAGCACCTCCACCCCGGCCATGGCCAGCTGGCGGGCCAGGTCCGCCCCCGCCGGCCCGGCACCCACCACCAGCACCTGGCAGTGCAGGCGGGAGGGGAGGGCGCAGCGCGGTGAGGGAGAGGGGGTGAGGGCCGCCGGCAAGGGGCCTCAGACGGCCAGGGCCCGGGGCGCCTGGAGCTCGGCGCTGCGGCCGAAGCGCTCGAGGATGCGGTCCGCCATCTGGGGCGGGGTGAGGCCCAGGGTCTGCTTGCTCTGCTCGGGGCTGGCGTGATCGACCAGCACGTCGGGGATGCCCAGGCGCAGCACCGGCACCAGCACCTCGTGATCCACCAGAGTTTCCACCACGGCGGCACCGAAGCCCCCGGCCAGGGCGCCCTCCTCCATCGTCACCACCCGGCCGATGCGACGGGCGAGGGGCAGGATCAGCGCCTCATCCAGGGGCCGCAGGAAGCGGGCGTTGACCACGGCGGCCCGCAGACCCTTCTCCTGCAGCAGGCCGGCGGTGGCCAGGGCCGGGGCCACCATCGAGCCGTAGGCCACGATCAGCAGGTCGTCGCCGTCGGTGAGCTGCTCGCCCCGGCCGATCTCCAGGGGCTGCCAGCCCTCCTCCATCAGCGGCACGCCCTCGCCTTCGCCGCGGGGGAAGCGGATGGCGCAGGGGCCGTCGTGGGCGATGGCGGTGACCAGCATCCGCTGCAGTTCCGCCTCATCCTTCGGCGCCATCACGGTGAAGTTCGGCACGGCGCGCAGGTAGCTGATGTCGTACTGGCCCTGGTGGGTGGGGCCGTCGGCGCCGACGATCCCGGCACGGTCGAGCACGAAGGTGACCGGCAGGTTCTGGATGCCCACATCGTGGATCAGCTGGTCGTAGGCCCGCTGCAGGAAGGTGCTGTAGATCGCCACCACCGGCCGCAGACCCTCGCAGGCCATGCCGGCCGCCATGGTGACGGCGTGCTGCTCGGCGATGCCCACGTCGAAGTACTGCTTGGGCAGGGCCTTCTCCAGCAGATCGAGGCCGGTGCCGGTGGCCATGGCGGCGGTGATGCCCACCACCCGCGCATCCTGTTCGCAGATCTTCACCAGGGTCTGGCCGAAGACCTTGCTCCAGCTGGGGGGCTTGGGCTTGCTGGAGGGGTAGGCCTTGCCGGTGGCCAGATCGAAGGCCGACTGGGCGTGGTAGCCCACCTGATCGGCCTCGGCATAGGGATAGCCCTTGCCCTTGGTGGTGGCCACGTGAACCAGCACCGGTCCCTCCTCGCGGTGGGCCGCCTGGAAGGTGCGCACCATCGCCGGGATGTCGTGGCCGTCGATCGGGCCCATGTAGGTGAAGCCCAGCTCCTCGAACACGGCCCCCACCTTGGGCACCGCCAGGCGCTTCATGCTCTCCTTGAGGGTCTTGAGCTCGGGGGGCAGCTCGCCGTGCAGGAACGGCAGGTGCTTCACCGCCTCCTCGGCGCTGCCGGAGAGGAACTGCACGGGCTTGCTCAGCCGCATGCGGTTGAGGTGGGTGGAGAGGGCCCCCACCGGCGGGCTGATCGACATGTCGTTGTCGTTCAGCACCACGAGCAGCTTGGTCCGCGGCAGGTGACCCGCATGGTTGATGGCCTCCAGGGCCATGCCGCCGGTGAGGGCGCCGTCGCCGATCACGGCCACGCAGTGGAAGTCCTCGCCGCGGGCGTCGCGGGCCAGGGCCATGCCCAGGGCCGCCGAGATGCTGGTGGAGGCGTGGCCGGCGCCGAAGTGGTCGAAGCGGCTCTCACAGCGCTTCAGGTACCCCGCCACACCGCCCTTCTGGCGCAGGGTGTCGAACTCCTTCCAGCGGCCGGTGACAAGCTTGTGGGGATAGGCCTGGTGGCCCACGTCCCACACCACCCGGTCGCGATCGAGATCGAGGGTTTGATAAAGGGCGAGGGTGAGTTCCACCACCCCCAGGCCAGGGCCGAGGTGACCGCCGCTGGTGGACACCACCTCAAGGTGGCGTTCCCGGATCTGGCGGGCGATCGCCTCGAGCTCGGCGGTGCTCAGGCCATGCAGCTGGTTCGGGTGGGTCAGCTCGCTCAGATGCATGCCCGTTTCGGCTCTGAAGGGGTCAATCTACGGGGTGTGTCAGGGCGAACGGCGGCAACGGCGACCATTCCACCCAAGCGGCCGGGTTGCGAGAGTGGACCGACGACATGTGGCCATGAGTCAGGACGACCGCGCCCATCCCTGCCCCGTGGCCAGCCCCTACCTGCAGCGGATCCTGCGGGCGCGGGTGTACGACGTGGCGATCGAGTCGCCCCTCGATCCCGCCCCCAACCTCTCCCGCCGCCTCGGCAACCGGGTGCTGCTCAAGCGCGAGGACCTGCAGCCGGTGTTCAGCTTCAAGCTGCGCGGCGCCTACAACCGCATGGCCGGCCTGGCGCCGGAGGAGCTGCAGCGGGGCGTGATCGCCGCCAGCGCCGGCAACCACGCCCAGGGGGTGGCCCTGGCGGCCCAGCGCCTGGGCTGCACGGCGGTGATCGTGATGCCCGTCACCACGCCGGCTATGAAGGTGCGGGCAGTGGCCGCCCGCGGCGCCGAGGTGGTGCTCCACGGCGACACCTACGACGAGGCCCAGGCCGAGGCCCGGCGGCTGGAGCAGGCCCGCGGTCTCACCTTCATCCACCCCTTCGATGATCCCGATGTGATCGCCGGCCAGGGCACGATCGCCCTGGAGATCCTGCGCCAGTGCTCGGAGCCGCCCCATGCCATCTACGTGGCGGTGGGCGGCGGCGGGCTGATCGCCGGCATCGCCGCCTACGTGAAGAGCCTCTGGCCCGAGGTGGAGGTGGTGGGGGTGGAGCCGGTGGATGCCGACGCCATGACCCGCTCGCTGGCGGCCGGCGAGCGGGTGCGGCTCGAGCAGGTGGGCCTGTTCGCCGATGGCGTCGCCGTGCGCCAGGTGGGCGAGCACACCTTCGAACTGGCGCGGCGGCATGTGGATCGCATGGTGACCGTGGACACCGACGCCATCTGCGCGGCGATCAAGGACGTGTTCGAGGACACCCGCTCGATCCTGGAACCGGCCGGTGCCCTTGCGGTGGCCGGCATGAAGCAGGACGTGCAGGCGCGGGGGCTGCGCGATCGCACCCTGGTGGCGGTGGCCTGCGGGGCCAACATGAACTTCGACCGGCTGCTGTTCGTGGCCGAACGCGCCGAGCTCGGTGAAGACCGCGAAGCCCTGCTGGCGGTGGAGATCCCGGAGGAACCGGGCAGCCTGCGGCGCTTCTGCGACCTGCTCGGCCAGCGCAGCCTCACGGAGTTCAGCTACCGGCTGGCGGATCCCCGGCTGGCCCACATCTTCGTGGGGGTGCAGATCAGCGGCCGCGACGACACCGCCCGCCTGATGGCCGACCTGCAGGCCGGCGGTTTCCCCTGCCTCGACCTCTCCGATAACGAACTGGCCAAGCTCCACCTCTGCCACATGGTGGGCGGGCGCCTGCCGGCCAGCGCGGGTGCTGCCCTGGCGCAGGGGGAGGAGCGTCTCTACCGCTTCGAATTCCCGGAGCGCCCCGGGGCCCTGATGGCCTTCGTGAGCGCCCTGCATCCCAACTGGAACATCAGCATCTTTCACTACCGCAACCACGGGGCCGACGTGGGGCGGATCGTGGTGGGGGTGCAGGTGCCGCCGGCCGAGATCGACGACTGGCGGGCCTTCCTGGCGGAACTGCCGTATCAGTGGTGCGAGGAGACCGACAACCACGCCTACCGGCTGTTCCTCGGCCAGATGGCCCCCTCGCTCCCCGCCCTCGACTCGCTGGTTTCAGCCTGACGGCTGCGATACCTTGCGCCTTGCCCCATCGCGGCAGCCGGCCATGTCCAGCCCCGATCCAGCGGAATCCGAACCCGCCGGCGGCGCGGCGGCCCTGCCGGCGATGGCCGGCCTCTCCCTGCCGGCGCGCATGGAGGCGATCCTCTACCTCAAGGGCCGGCCCCTGGGGCTGGGGGAGCTGGCTGAGATCGCCGGGATCGACCGCGAACAGGCGGAGGTGGGCCTGATCACGCTGATGGCCGACTACGCCCATCGCGACACGGCCCTGGAGATCCGCCAGGAGGGCCAGACCTACAGCCTGCAGCTGCGCGAGAGCCTGGGGGATCTGGTGCAGAACCTGCTGCCGGTGGACCTGTCCACCGCCACCCTGCGCACCCTGGCCACCATCGCCCTCAAGCGGCGGATCCTGCAGTCGGAGCTGGTGGAACTGCGTGGCTCCGGCGCCTACGACCACATCAAGGAACTGCTGGCCCAGAACTTCATCGAGCGCAAGCGCCAGAGCGAGGGCCGCTCCTACTGGCTGAGCCTGAGCGAGAAGTTCCACCGCACCTTCGCCGTGCAGGCCGACGACCTGCCCGGCTCCCAGCGTCAGGCGGCCTGAGCCTGGGGCCCTCCTGCATAGAGTCGGTGGGTCTGTCCCCTGCCGGATCCGGCATCGTCCATGGCCGTCGTCGCCTTCCTGCTCCAGGTGCTGGCCCAGACCCTGAGCATCTACCTGCTGGTGCTGCTGGTGCGGGTGCTGCTGAGCTGGTTCCCCAACCTCGACTGGAGCAACCCCCTGCTCTCGGGCGTGAGCGCGATCACCGATCCCTATCTCAACGCCTTCCGCGGCCTGATTCCCCCGGTGGGCGGCCTCGATCTCTCGGCCCTGGTGGCCTTCCTGGCCCTTCAGCTCACCCAGAGCCTGCTCACCGGCGCCAGCGCCAGCCTGATGGCCGGCGTCGGCTACTGAAGCGGCTCCAGGGGAGCGGGGGCGAGGGCCTGCTCGAGCGGCAGCAGCTCCTCGCCCTCGGCGGCGCGGGTGCGCACGGGTGAGGAGAAGCCGCGGGCGCGGGCCTGGCTGATCCGGAACGGTCCGGGGGTGCCGGCGGGCACCGCCAGCCGCAGGGCGAACTCAGAACGGCCGGGAGGCACATCGCCGATGGTGCCGACACGGCTGCGGTTGGGCAGCACCGGCTCGCCGCTGGCATCGAGGATCAGGGCGAACACGTCGGTGTCGACCACCGGCCGGCGGCCGGGGTTCTCCACCACGCCGCGCAGGGCGAAGCAGCTGGCGCCCCCGGGGCCGCGTCGGCCGGCCTGGCTGCCCACATCACTGGCGGGGCAGGGCTCGAGCCGCACCTCGCTCACGGTGAGGGTGGCGGCCCAGGCCTGAGGGGCGGCGCCAAACAGCAGCAGCAGGGCGCAACAGAGACCCACCAGAGCACGCACCAGGCCCGAGGGCCGGTGCCTGCGTTCACCTTGCCTGTCCAACCGCCTGTCCGAACGCCAGTCCGAACGCCAGTCCACTGGGATCACCGCCGGTCGCCGCTGCCTCCGATCACGTTACGGGCGGCGCGGCTGGCGAGCTTCTCCAGGTTGGCGGCGGCGATGTCCTCGAGCTCGAGATCCAGCTCGGTGGCGAGCTGGGCCACATACCAGAGCACATCCCCCAGCTCCAGTCTCAGGTCGTCGCGCACGGCGTCATCGAAGCGGCCGTCGGCATCGCGCAGCACCTTCTTGACCTTGTCGGCGACCTCCCCGGCCTCGCCGCACAATCCCAGGGTCGGATAGATGGGATTGGCGCCGACCTCCGGGTAGCGGGCCGTCTCACGCGAACGCTGCTGGTAGGCCCGGAAGTCCATGGAGAGCCGGTGGCGATGGCACCGGATGGTAGTTTCCGCCCCAGTGCGCGACGCTCCGATGGCCGTACCCGATCTCATGCGTCGCACGAAGATCGTCGCCACGATCGGCCCCGCCACCGAGTCGCCCGAGATGCTGCGACGGCTGATCGAGGCCGGCGCCACGACCTTCCGGCTGAACTTCTCCCACGGCGACCACGCGGACCACGCGGCCCGGATCGCCACGATCCGCCAGGTGGCCCACGAGCTTGGCGTTCACATCGGCATCCTCCAGGACCTGCAGGGCCCGAAGATCCGCCTCGGCCGTTTCGAGGGCGGCCCGATCACCCTCGCCTCCGGCGATCCCTTCACCCTCACCTCGCGCGAGGTGGCCTGCAACCAGAGCATCGCCACCGTCACCTACGGGCGCCTGGCCGAAGAGGTGACCAGCGGCAGCCGCATCCTGCTCGATGACGGCCGGGTGGAGATGGTGGTGGAGGAGGTGGATCTGCCCAGCCAGACCCTCCACTGCCGCGTCACCGTGGGCGGGGTGCTCTCCAACAACAAGGGCGTCAACTTCCCGGACGTGCAGCTCTCGATCCGGGCCCTCACCGACAAGGACCGCAGCGACCTGGCCTTCGGCCTGAAGCAGGGGGTCGACTGGGTGGCCCTGAGCTTCGTGCGCAACCCCTCCGACATGCAGGAGATCCGCGAGCTGATCCGCAGCCAAGGGTACAGCACACCGGTGGTGGCCAAGATCGAGAAGTTCGAGGCGATCGACGCCATCGACGCGATCCTGCCCCTCTGCGACGGGGTGATGGTGGCCCGCGGCGACCTGGGGGTGGAGATGCCAGCGGAGGAGGTGCCGCTGCTCCAGAAGGACCTCATCCGCAAGGCCAACAGCCTCGGCATCCCGGTGATCACCGCCACCCAGATGCTCGATTCGATGGTGTCGTGCCCCCGCCCCACCCGGGCGGAGGTGAGCGACGTGGCCAACGCGATCCTCGACGGCACCGACGCGGTGATGCTCTCCAACGAGAGTGCCGTGGGCGACTACCCGGTGGAGGCGGTGGCCACGATGGCCCAGATCGCCCGCCGCATCGAGCGGGATTACCCCCGCCGGGTGCTGGACAGCCACATGGCCACCACCATCCCCAATGCCATCTGCCAGGCGGTGAGCAGCATCGCCCGCCAGCTGAACGCGGCGGCGATCCTGCCCCTCACCAAAACGGGCTCCACCGCCCGCAGCGTCAGCAAGTTCCGCCCCAGCACCCCGATCCTGGCGATCACCAGCGACGTCGACGTCGCCCGCCAGCTGCAGCTGGTGTGGGGGGTGAACCCCCTTCTGATCCAGGAGCAGAGCAGCAGCGGCCGCACCTTCACCGTGGCGATGGCCGAAGCCCAGGCGATGGGCCTGCTGCACGACGGCGACCTGGTGGTGCAGACCGCCGGGACCCTGGAGGGGGTGAGCGGCTCCACCGACCTGGTGAAGGTGGGCATCGTGTCGGCCGTGCTCGGACGCGGCACCGGCATCGGCGCCGGCACCGTGAGCGGGCGGGTGCGGCTCGCCAGTTCGCCGGAGGAGGCTTCGCGGCTGCAGAGCGGCGAGATCCTGGTGGTGCGCGAAACCAGCGCCGCCTATCTGGAGGCGATCCGCAAGGCCCGGGGCGTGATCGCCGAGGAGGAGGGCCGCCAGAGCCACGCCGCGGTGATCGCCGAGCGCCTGGGAGTTCCGGTGATCGTGGGGGTGGCCAATGCCACCGCCGACCTGCGCCAGGGCGAGATCGTCACCCTGGAGCTGCAGGAAGGTGTGGTGCATCGCGGAGCCCGGGGCGAAGACGCCAGCGCGCGGACGTCGGTCGGCTGAGCCCGCGCCCTAGAACGGAAGCGATCCCGGTCGGCCGTCCATGGCTCCCAAGCTGCCGCTGCGCGACACCGTGGCCATGGCGATCGAGACCCTGCGGGCCAACCGCATGCGCAGCCTGCTCACGATGCTGGGAATCGTGATCGGCAACGCCTCGGTGATCAGCCTGGTGGGGGTCGGCAACGGAGCCCGCAACCTGGCGGAGGGGCAGCTGAGCACTCTGGGCGCGAACGTGCTGTTCGTGTTCCCCGGTACCAACGACACCCGGCGCCAGGGCATCGAAGTGCCGAAGACCCTGGTGCTGGAGGATGCGCGGGCGATCGCCGAACAGGTGCCGTCGGTGCGGCGGGTGGCGCCCCAGATCACCCTCAACGAAGTGGTGCAGGCGGGGGCCAACAGCAAGTCGGTCACGGTGACCGGCGTGACGCCGGAGTTCCTGGAAGTGCGGCGCTTCGAGCTCGCCCAGGGGCGCTTCTTCAGCGATGCCGAGATCCGCGGCGCCCGCAATGTGGTGGTGATCGGGCCCGACCTGCGCGACAAGCTGATCCCCTCGGGCGAGGCCGTGGGCCGGAGCCTGCGGATCCGCGACCAGAGCTTCGAGATCATCGGTGTGATGGCACCGAAGGGGGCGGTGTTCGGCGCCAACCAGGACGAGATCGCCTACGTGCCCCTGCCCACGATGGTGAGTCGCCTGAGCGGCCGCGATCCCACCTACGGGGTGAGCCTGAGCCTGATCAGCGTGGAGGCCCGCGACGAGAAGAGCACCGGCGCGGCGGAGTTCCAGATCGGCAACCTGCTGCGCCGCCGGCACCAGCTGCTCCGGGAGGACGACTTCGTGGTGCGCTCCCAGAAGGATGCGCTCACGATCGTGGGCACGATCACCGGCGGACTGACGCTGATGCTCGCCGCCATCGGGGCCGTGTCCCTGCTGGTGGGCGGCATCGGCATCATGAACATCATGCTGGTGTCGGTGAGCGAGCGCACCTCGGAGATCGGCCTGCGCAAGGCCCTCGGCGCGCGCAGCACCGATGTGATGCTGCAGTTCCTGGTGGAGTCGCTGGTGCTCTCGAGCCTGGGGGGGGCGGTGGGCAGCGCCCTCGGGCTGGGGGCGGTGGCGATCGTGGCGGCGGTGACGCCCCTGCCGGCGGCGGTGGGGACGGGCACCGTGCTGATCACGGTGCTGCTCTCGGGATCGATCGGCCTGTTCTTCGGGGTGGTGCCGGCGCGCCGGGCTGCACAGCTCGATCCGATCGTGGCGCTGCGCAGCCTCTGAGCCCGGCGACAGCCTGTGAGGCCGCCTTGCCAACCACGCGGAGGGGCGTGGGGGAAGGTCAATAAGCGGAAAAAAAGATTAAGGTCACCAAAGCGTCGCGACGGTCACCGAATGCCCACAGGCCTTGATGGCTTCATGGGTGTTCCCCGAGATTGGAATGGTTTTGGACCTGCTCGACTGCGGCTACCGCAACTCCTCGGACCGCATGGTGATCATCCGTTGCTGCGGTCCGAGCGAGTTCTATCTCGAGCGGGTGGTCTTTCCCTTCGAGCTCCTGAGCTTCCAGTGCCCCCCCGGCAGCGAAGTTGAGATCTGGACCCATGGTCTTGGCGGACCCGAGCTGCTGGAGACGCTACGGGCCCACGAGCTCGCTCTGGAAAGCGCGACTCCCCCGCTGGCGGAGCTGGCGCTCGAAGGGGTGCAGCGGCAGGAGAATCCCTGGCTGGAAGCCAGCTGAATCCTGAGGGCCGGAGAGGGCGCGACAGCCGGGGCGACGCCTTTACACTTAGTTAAAAACCGGCATCCCATGAATCAGCGCTGGCGTCTCCTGGCTCTCTGGCTTCTGCCGATCGGCGTGGCCGTGTTCCTCGGCTTTCAGCTGTTGGGTGGCGGCCCTAACCGCCTCAGCCCCTCCGGCGTCACCACCGCTCCCCGCAACGCGGCAGTGGCCCGCATGAGCTACGGCCGCTTCCTCGACTACGTGGACGCCGGCCGCGTCACCGCGGTGGACATCTTCGATGGCGGGCGCACCGCCGTGATCGAGGCGGTGGATCCGGATCTCGACAACCGGGTGCAGCGGCTGCGGGTGGATCTGCCCGGGGTGGCTCCGGAACTGGTGAACAAGCTCAAGGACCAGGGCATCAGCTTCGACATTCACCCGCCCCGTCAGGCCCCGCCGGCCCTCGGCCTGCTTGGCAACCTGCTGTTCCCGCTGCTGCTGATCGGCTCGCTGGTGTTCCTGGCCCGCCGTTCCAACGGCATGCCCGGCGGGCCAGGCCAGGCGATGCAGTTCGGCAAGACGAAGGCCCGCTTCGCGATGGAAGCCGAAACCGGCGTCATGTTCGACGACGTGGCCGGGGTGGAGGAGGCCAAGCAGGACCTCCAGGAGGTCGTGACCTTCCTCAAGACCCCGGAGCGCTTCACCTCCGTGGGCGCCAAGATCCCCAAGGGTGTGCTGCTGGTGGGCCCTCCCGGCACCGGCAAAACCTTGCTGGCCAAGGCCATCGCCGGCGAGGCCGGTGTGCCCTTCTTCTCCCTCTCGGGTTCCGAGTTCGTGGAGATGTTCGTGGGCGTCGGCGCCAGCCGGGTGCGCGATCTGTTCAAACGGGCCAAGGAGAACAGCCCCTGCCTGATCTTCATCGATGAGATCGATGCCGTCGGCCGCCAGCGCGGCGCCGGCATCGGCGGCGGCAACGACGAGCGGGAGCAGACCCTCAACCAGCTGCTCACCGAGATGGACGGCTTCGAGGGCAACAGCGGCATCATCATCATCGCGGCCACCAACCGCCCCGACGTGCTGGATTCGGCCCTGATGCGCCCGGGTCGCTTCGACCGCCAGGTCACGGTGGATGCACCCGACATCAAGGGCCGCCTCTCGATCCTCAAGGTGCATTGCCGCAACAAGAAGCTGGCTGAGGATGTGTCGCTCGAGGCGATCGCCCGCCGCACCCCCGGCTTCACGGGTGCCGACCTGGCCAACCTGCTGAACGAGGCGGCGATCCTCACCGCCCGCCGCCGCAAGGAAGCCACCACCCTTGCCGAGATCGACGACGCTGTCGACCGGGTGATCGCCGGCATGGAGGGCAAGCCCCTCACCGATGGCCGCAGCAAGCGGCTGATCGCTTACCACGAGGTGGGCCATGCCCTGGTGGGCACCCTGGTGAAGGCCCATGATCCGGTGCAGAAGGTCACCCTGATTCCCCGCGGCCAGGCCCAGGGCCTCACCTGGTTCGCCCCCGACGAGGAGCAGGCGCTGGTGAGCAAGGCCCAGCTGCGGGCCCGGATCATGGGAGCCCTCGGCGGCCGGGCCGCGGAGGATGTGGTCTTCGGCCACGCTGAGGTGACCACCGGTGCCGGCGGTGACATCCAGCAGGTGGCGTCGATCGCCCGCCAGATGGTCACCCGCTTCGGCATGAGCGACATCGGCCAGTTCTCGCTCGATTCCGGCAGCCAGGAGGTGTTCCTCGGCCGCGATCTGATGACCCGCAGCGACGGCTCCGACGCCCTCGCCAGCCGCATCGACGACGCCGTGCGCTCGATCGTGCAGAGCTGCTACGCCGACACCGTGAAGCTGGTGGCGGCTCACCGCGACTGCATGGACCGCGTGGTGGACCTGCTGATCGAGAAGGAAACCCTCGATGGCGATGAATTCCGGGCGATCGTCTCGGAATTCGCCCCGATCCCCGAGAAGGAGCGCTTCACCCCCTTCCTCACCGAATCGAAGGCAGGCTGAGGAGAGGCCACACACAGGATCCAGGGGGCGCAGGCCCCCTTTTCCTTTGCCTGGAACCGCCGGGTCAGCGCCGGTTGCGGCAGCGCTCTGAGCAATAGATCACCTGATCCCAGACGGCGGCCCATTTCCGCCGCCATAGAAAGGGACGCCCGCAAACGGGGCATTGCTTGGACGGGCGCTGGCTCGGAGGGAGGCCTTTGCTGCCGGAGGGGCGTTCAGGAGTGCCATCGCCTCCGTTACCGCCCCTGCTGCCGCGACGGCGGGCCACCGGCGCCGCTTCAGACCGAGCGGATCGGCCGCTTCTCGATCACCTTGTCGATCAGGCCGTAGTCCACGGCCTCCGAGGGCGACATGAAGAAGTCGCGGTCGGTGTCCTCCTCGATGCGGCTGAGGGGCTGGCCGGTGCGGTCGGCGAGTTCGCCGTTGAGCTTCTTCTTGAGGTAGAGGATCTCGTCGGCCTGGATGCGGATGTCGCTGGCCTGGCCGCGGGCGCCACCCAGGGGCTGGTGGATCATGATCCGCGAGTGGGTGAGGCTGCTGCGCTTGCCCTTGGCGCCGGCACAGAGCAGGAAGGCGCCCATCGAGGCGGCCAGGCCCACGCACACGGTCTGCACGTCGGGCTTGATGTGCTGCATCGTGTCGAAGATGCCGAGGCCGTCATACACCGAACCTCCCGGGGAGTTGATGTACAGGAAGATGTCCTTGTCGGGGTCTTCGGCCTCGAGGAACAGCAGCTGGGCCACCACACGGTTGGCCGATTCGGCGGTCACCGGTTCGCCGAGGAAGATGATGCGTTCGCGCAACAGGCGCGAGTAGATGTCGAACGCCCTCTCTCCCCTGCCCGACTCTTCGATGACGATCGGGATCATGGGCGGTCTGCAGGAAGCTGGAGCGGATCCTACTGAGTTCCAGGAGGCCGGGCCGTTCGGGACTCCGCCCTGCAGCGCTAGGGTCGCAGCACACCCCCACCTCCCCCCGTGAGCGTCGCCCTCACCGTCGCCGACAGCAAGCGTGCCTTCCACGCCGCCTTCCCGCACCTGATCAGTCCGATCTACCGGCGGATGGTCGACGAGCTGCTGGTGGAGCTGCATCTGCTGAGCCACCAGAAGGGCTTCCAGGCCGATCCCCTGTTCGCCATCGGGCTGATTCAGATCTTCGATGCCTTCTCCCGCGGCTACCGGCCCCAGGAGCAGCGTGAACCCCTGCTGGCGGCCCTCTGCTCCGCCTCGGGCTTTGATGCGGCGGAGCTGCGCCGTCAGCGGGACGCCGCGATGGTGGCGATCGGTCACCACGAGGTGGCGGAGGTGAAGCAGTGGATCGAGCGCCAGGGCGAGGGGGCCCCGGAGCCGCTGGCCAGTGCCCTCGCCTCGATCCGCCGGCCCGATTTCCACTACTCCCGCCTGATGGCGGTGGGGCTGCTGAGCCTGCTGGAGCAGGCCCGCGGCGCCGATGCGATGGACCCGCAGGAACTGCGCATCTACGCCCACGACCTGGCGGCGGCGATGGGCCTGCTGCGCGATCGGGTGGACAAGGACCTGGGCATCTACGCCACCAACCTCGAGAAGCTGGCCCAGGCCGTGGAACTGATGGAGGAAACGGTGGCCGCCGATCGGCGCCGGCGCGAGCGCCAGCAGGAGGAGAAGGCGGCCCCGCCCGTCAGCGGGGCACCTGAAGGGCTCCCGTCAGCCGGCTGATCGGCTGACTCGGGCCCTGGACCCCCGCCAGGGGCCGGGCCCTGGTGGCCAGCTGGTCGGCGCGCCGCACCAGCGCCGGCATCTCCATCGGCAGCAGTCCGAGGGCATCGAGCGCCCGCGGCCGCACCCGCAGCAGCAGCTCGCCCGCCGGCGGCCGTTCGCCGGCTCCCTGGGGAATCGGGGGCAGGGAGGGGGGCACGGGCCCGAGGAACAGCAGCAGCTGCGCCTCCTTGCCGGTGCCGGGGATCCAGCGCCAGCCTCCCACCACCACGCCGTCGTCCCGGCGCCAGGTGGCACCGTCGACGGGGGGAGCAGCGGAAGCCCGTGCTGCCGGCTTCGCGGATGAGGAAGGCGGTTCCTTCGCTTCGGGGGGTGTTGCTGACGGCTCGGCCCCAGGCACGGGCTTTGCAGCGGCGACCGGTTCGGCGCCCTCCTTGAGGCCCTGCTCCTTCAGCGCCTTCGACACGCCGGCCAGCAGGGGCAGCCAGGGCGCACGGCCCCGGGGGGCGATCAGCTGAAGTTCAAGCGAGGCCTGGAAGGGGCCGCTGGTGCGGGGCCGCAGCCGCAGCCGGAAGGGAGCATCGCGCAGGAGCGTGAGGCGATCGGCGCTGATGCCGTAACGACGGGCTAAGGGATCGCGGATCAGCTGGCGGGCCAGCAGCCCCTGAAGCAGGGGATCGAGGCTGCCGCCGCGGATCTCCAGCAGCTGGTCGTCGGCAAGAGGCTCGAACGCTTCGGTGACCACGGGTGCGGGGGCAGCCTCCGGGGCCGCCAGCACGCCGTCGACCGCGGCGGCCTCGCCCTGCCAACCCAGACCCTGGTTCTGGAGGGCGAGGCTGAGGCAGCCGGCCTGGTAAGGCTGCAGCAGGGGCGCCAGCGGGCCCACGATCACCCCCAGGGCGCTGGGGCTCCAGTACACCGCCTGCTCCTGCTGAATCAGCCGCAGGCAACGGCGCTGCAGACCACGGCTGGGTCGCTTGCCGGGGCGCAGGCGGTCGAGCAGCAGCTGACGCGAGAGGGGATCGGGGGAGAAGACCACCAGATCGCCGACCCTCACGGCACCTGCCGGCAGGGGAGCTCCGGGCGGCAGCGGCGGCAGGGAGGCGGCGGGCAGAGCCAGATAGGGGGCGCCGTCGGCGTGAGGGCCCCAGAACTGCCACCAAGGCCGCCGCTGCTGCTTCCAGAGGCGGTCGGCGAGGGGTTTGCCCATCCGCTCCAGCCAGAGGGGCGGTGTGGGGCGCTGGGGACTGGCGGCGAAGCTCTGCAGCAGGCTCGCCGTATCCATCAGCTGATCGAGCCCCTCGGCCTGGGGCCTCGGGAGGCGGAACAGGGCGGCGGCCGGTCCGAGCAGGAGAAGCGCGATCACCGCGGTGGTGATCGGCAGGGGCGGGCGCCGCCAGCCCCGGGGCCACGGGATCACGGGCGACGGGGCGATTCCTGGGCCTTGCGACGCCGACGATCGCGCCATTCGACGGTGGACAGATAGAGCACCCCGCCGCTCACGAACACGAGCAGCACGGTGGCCAGACCCGCCAGCACGGTGTTGGCGTCGAGCACGGGATCAGAAGGGCAGCACGTTGTCGCCGCCGCGACCCCACACCACCATGGCGATCGAGAAGGTGAAGATGGCTGCCAGGGAGGCCCAGCCGAGGGTGATCAGCATCGGAAGCGGGAGCGGTCGGCCGCACTTTACCTAGGCTGCGGGCCTGGTCAGGCGTCGAGATGACGATCCTCTCTTCCCCGCGGGCCACGGCCTCCTCGCCGGTCCAGGCCCCCGAGAAGGCGCGGGTGCGCCAGCCCTACCCCCATTGCCGCGTCATCGTCCTCGACGACGACGTGAACACCTTCCAGCACGTGGTGGAGTGCCTGGTGCGCCACCTGCCGGGCATGAACCCGGACCGGGCCTGGGAACTGGCCCACCGCATCGACGGCGAGGGTTCGGCGGTGGTGTGGAGCGGGCCCCAGGAGCAGGCCGAGCATTACCACCAGCTGCTCTCCAGCGAGGGGCTGACGATGGCGCCGCTCGAGCGGATCTGAGGAGGCCGCCATGGGGCGGGTGGTGATCACCCACAGCACCTACCTCGACGGCCTGATCGCCCTGCTGCGGCGCCTGGCGCGTGAGGAGGGGATCGACACGATCACGCCGGCGGTGATCGGGAGGGTGCGGGGCCGGAGCCAGGGGCTGCGGCTGCGGGTGTCGGCACCGATCACGGGCGGCCACAAGCTGGTAGCGCGCCACGGCACCAGCGTTCAGGAGGTGTTCGTGGTGACCAGCTGGAGCCGGGAGCAGCTGCAGCTGTGGCTGGATCGCCAGGCCCGCTGAGGGCCAGCGAGGTGTGCGGAAGGAAGAGGGTGGACCACCGTGCCGTCTTGCCCCAGTGTTCGACCTGGAAGAACCAGAAGGGGGGTCAGAGGCGGGGCTTCGTTTCCGGCTCGAGGCCGGCCTACGTTGCCGTCGCTGAAGACCCCCCATGTCGAAGAGGGAGTCAGATCAGAAAACTGTGAAAGGCAGTCACCAACACAGCAGTCCATCAGGATCCTAGGGGCAGAGAGGGGCTTTTTCGTCGGGCGGCAGGGGCCAGATGGTGCGGACTTCCGTCAGCCGCGCCTCCATCTCCCGGGCCCGCTCCTCGGCGGTGCGGCCCTGGAGCTCCAGGGTGAGGTGCCCGAGCTTGCGGCCGGGGCTCGATCCCTGTTTGTCGTACCAGTGGAGATGGGCCCCCGGCAGGGCCGCCAGCCGTCGCAGGCGATCGGCCTGCTGGTCGGCGTCGCTCTCGGACAGGCCGAGCAGGTTGACCATCAGCGCCCCGGGCCAGATCGGATCGGTCAGCCCCATCGGCAGGCCGGCCACCAGGCGCACCTGCTGGGCGAACTGGCTGGAGCGGCAGGCCTCGATCGTGTAGTGGCCGGAGTTGTGGGTGCGGGGCGCCAGCTCGTTCACCTGCAGCCCGGCGGGACCGTAGAAGAACTCGATCGAGAGAACCCCCACGTAGTCGAGGGCGGTGAGCAGGGAGGCGGCCACGTTGCGGGCAAAGGCCTCCACCGCATGGTTCACCGGCGCCGGGAACAGCACCCAGTCGCACACCTGGCGGTGCTGGTGGGTCTGCACCAGGGGGAAGCAGGCCACGCTGCCTTCGCGGTCGCGGCAGGCGGTGAGCGCCAGCTCGCAATCGAACGCCACCTGCTCCTCCAGGATCCAGTGGGCCGGATCCACCTGCTCCAGCAGCTCCTCGAGATCGGCCTGATCCACCAGCGGTCGGGTGCCCTTGCCGTCGTAGCCGCCGCGCACGGCCTTGGCCATCAGGGGAAAGCGAAAGCCCTCGGGCAGGTGGGGCCCCGGACCCGGGTCGGCAGGGAGCGGCGGGGGGTAGGTCGGGAGGTCGCCGCCGGTCTGGCCCTCACCAGCGGGGGCCTCCGGGGGGGGCGGAGGCTCGATGACCACCGAGAGGGGGATCCAGCGGGGGCAGGGCAGGTGCAGGGCATCGAGCAGTTCCCGCTGGCTGCGCTTGTCGACCAGCGGGCGCAGGGCGTCGAGGGAGGGAAGGAAGCGCACGCCGGCCTCAGCGAGCGGTTCGAGGGCCTCGATCGGGATCCACTCGTTCTCGAAGCTGATGGCACCGCAGCGGCGGGACAGCTCGGCGGTGCCGGCGGGATCATTCACCTCGGCCACCACCTGGCCGCTGGCGAAGGCGAGGGCCGGATCCCCGGCGCCCGGGGTCTGTACCTGCAGCCGCACCCCCAGCTCGCAGGCGGCCTCCCCGAGCATGCGGGCCAGCTGGCCGCCACCCACGATGCCGATCACCTCGGCCGGGCCGTTGCCGCCGTTGGGGCTGGGGAGGGAAACGCTTGGATCCACCCGGCAGAGCCCGATGCGGGCCAAACCTCCCATCCTCTCAGGTGCCCCTCAGCCTGCCACCCTCAGGTGAGGCCGCGATCACCCGCGAAGGCCCAGCGGATCACGCTGAGCACCAGCACGATCAGGAACAGGGCCAGACCGATGGTGCAGGCGTAGGCGATCTCCAGTTCGCCGAAGGCCTGGTCGTAGACGTAGTAGACGATCGTGCGGGTGCTGTCGGCCGGGCCGCCCTGGGTCATCAGGAACACCTCCTCGAACACCTTGGTGGCGCCGATGGCCGAGATCACGGCCACCAGCGTCACGTAGGGCCGCAGCAGCGGCAGGGTGATGTCGAGGTGGCGGCGCCAGCCCTCGCTGCCGTCGAGGGCCGCTGCCTCGTAGAGATCGGGGGAGATGCCCTGGAGGCCGGCCAGGAAGATCACCATGTAGTAGCCAAGTCCCTTCCAGAGGGTCACGAGCATCACTGAGGGCAGGGCGAGGCGCGGGTCGGTGAGGAAGCCCACCGGCTCGAACCGGCTGCCCAGCAGGGTGGTGAGCCAGGAATTGACCAGGCCGTTCTCGGCGTAGAGCCACCGGAAGGCGATCGCCGCCACCACCAGCGACACCAGCACCGGGGTGTAGAAGGCGCCACGAAACACGTGGATGCCCGGCAGGGTGCGGTTCACCAGCACCGCCAGGGCGAGCGAGCCCAGCACGATCGGCGGCACCACGCCGATCAGATACAGGAAGGTGGTGGTGGCGACCCGCAGGAACATCGGATCGGCCAGCAGACGGCGGATGTTGGCCAGGCCCACGAACTGCAGCGGCTCGGACACGTCCAGGCCGCTGCGGCTGAAGCTCATCACCAGGGCCATGGCCGCGGGCAGCAGCACGGAGAGGGCGAGCAGCACCAGGGCCGGCAGCAGGAAGCTCCAGGCGGTTCGGGTGCCTGGAGCGGAGGCGGAGGAGAGACGGGGGGCGGGAGCCATCGGCCCATTGTGGGCGTGGTGCCTAGATTCCCGCCCAGCTCCCGCGCCCGCGCCGCCCATGCCGAAGGCCGCCGATCCCTCGCAGGTGCTGCGGGAGGTGTTCGGCTACCCCGCGTTCCGGGGTCCCCAGGCGGAGATTGTGGAGCACGTGATCGGCGGCGGCTCGGCCCTGGTGCTGATGCCCACCGGTGGCGGCAAATCGCTCTGTTATCAGATGCCGGCCCTGTGCCGGCCTGGCACCGCGGTGGTGGTGTCGCCGCTGATCGCCCTGATGCAGGACCAGGTGGAGGCCCTGCGCCAGGCGGGGGTGCGGGCCGCGGCGCTGCATTCGGCCCTCGATCCCCAGGAGGTGGCCGCCACCTGGCGGACGCTGGCCAGCGGCGGGCTGGATCTGCTGTACGTGTCGCCCGAGCGGCTGCTGGCGGGGGATCTGCTGGAACGGCTGGCGGAGGGGGAGATCGCCCTGTTCGCCATCGACGAGGCCCACTGCGTGTCGCAGTGGGGCCATGACTTCCGGCCCGAGTACATCCAGCTGGGGGTGCTGGCGGAGCGGTTCCCTGCGGTGCCGCGCCTGGCGCTCACCGCCACCGCCGATCCCCGCACGCGCGAAGAGATCCGCACGCGCCTGAAGCTGGCGGAGGGGCGGGTGTTCCTGACCAGCTTCGACCGGCCCAACATCCGCTACCTGTTGCGGGACAAGGACGAACCGAAGACCCAGCTGCTGCGCTTCCTGGAGGATCACCGCGGCGAGGCGGGGATCGTGTACGCCCGCTCCCGCAGCCGCGTGGACCGGCTGGCGGCGGATCTGCGGGCGGCGGGTTTCGACGCGGTGGCGTATCACGCGGGCCTGGAGAGCGGCGTGCGCAGCGCCGCCCTGGATCGCTTCCGGCGCGAGAGCGGCGTGGTGGTGGTGGCCACGATCGCCTTCGGCATGGGCATCGACAAGCCGGACGTGCGCTTCGTGGCCCACGTGGATCTGCCCAAGAGCCTGGAGGCCTACTACCAGGAGACGGGGCGGGCGGGGCGCGACGGGCTGCCGGCGCTGGCCTGGATGGTGCACGGCCCCGGGGATGTGCCCCAGCTGCGGCGCTTCATCGACGATTCGGAGGCGCCGGCGGGGCAGAAGCAGATCGAGCACGGCAAGCTCGACGCCCTGATCGCCTTCACCGAGGCGCCCGGCTGCCGGCGCCAGGTGCTGCTGGCCCACTTCGGCGAGCAGCTTGCGGAACCCTGCGGCAACTGCGACGGCTGCCTGGAGCCGCGGGCCCGCAGCGATGTGAGTGTGCCGGCCCAGAAGCTGCTCTCGGCGGTGTGGCGCACGGGCCAGCGCTTCGGGGCCGCCCACCTGGTGGATGTGCTGCTGGGGGCCGACACCGAGCGGATCCGCAGCCTGGGTCATGGGCAGCTGAGCGTGTACGGGATCGGCGGCGAGCTCGACAGGGAGCAGTGGCGGGCGCTGATCCGCCAGCTCACGGCCCTGGGGCTGCTGGTGCCGGTGCCCGAGGGCAGGGGAGGTCTGCAGTGGGGGCCGGAGGAGGAGGTGCGGGCGGTGCTGCGGGGCGAGCGGACGCTGGAGCTGCCCCTGCCGCCGCCGCGCAGGGAGAGGCGCCGCAGCGGATCCCGCGGCGGCGCCACGGGGCAGGGAGCTGCGATGGCTGCGGAGTGGGGGGAGGCCGATCCACAGGTGGTGGCCGCCCTCAAGGCCTGGCGCACGGATCAGGCCCGCCAGCAGGCGGTGCCGCCCTACGTGGTGTTCCACGACCGCACCCTGCTGGAACTGGCGAGTCGCCGGCCGGGCTCGCTGGCGGAACTGGCGGAGGTGGGCGGGATCGGCGCCGCCAAGCTGGAGCGCTACGGCACGGCGCTGCTGGCGGTGCTGGCAGGGAGCTGATCAGACTGGAGCCCTCACTCCCTGAGCCCGGCCACCCCCATGCCCCTGATCAGCGTGAAAACCTCGGCAGAGGCGGGCAGCAGCGGCGCCGCCCTTCTGCAGGAGCTTTCCGCCACCCTGGCGGAGCTGCTGGGCAAGCCCGAGCGTTATGTGATGACGCTGCTGGAGGAGGGTGTGCCGATGACCTTCTCGGGCAGCCCGGAGCCGGCCTGCTACGTGGAGGTGAAGAGCATCGGCGCCCTCGATGGCGAGCGCCCCCGCCAGGTGAGCCAGGCGGTGTGCGCTCTGCTCGAGCAGCATCTGGGGGTGCCGGCGGATCGCATCTACATCGGCTTCGAGGATGCGCCCGCCCGGCTGTGGGGCTGGAACGGCAGCACGTTCGGCTGAAAGGCGAACAGCTCGCCCTGGATCACCGCCCTGGCGGCAGCCCGCTTGCGGGGCCGCGATGGCGTTGGGGCGACGGCCGGCGGAGGGCTTGGGGCAGCAGGGGCCCAGACCGGAGTCCAGGCCCAGTCACTGGCGCGGAAGACCGCGTAGGGAGAGCTGGCGGGGAGAGCGCGGGCCAGGGAGGCGGCGGTAGCCATGGTGCAAACTGGAGGAAGTACACCCGTACTAGTCGTGGATCACAGGTGTGTCAATGCCCCACCGGATCCCGTGCGCGAGCAGAGTGCAGGCATTGGCAGGAACGAGCCCGTGAAGGAGATCAGTGCGCTGGAGCTGCTGCTCCGCCAAGCGGCCCGCCTGGCGGCCGCCGCCGGGGTGCTGGCCCTGCTCCTATGGGTGGGCTGGGTGATGCTCGACCTGAAGCACCTGCAATCGGGCTTCACCCTGCCCACCTGAGCCAGCCCGCCCGCGGCCCCCGCTATGGCGCAGCGGCGATCAGGGCCTCGCCGCGCCGATGGATCTCGCGCGCGTACTCGGTCCAGGCGCCCTGGCCCCAGTAGCGGAAGCAGCTGGTTTCGAGCAGCAGCAGATGGAGCAGGGCCTCCTGATAGGGCCGGCTCTGGGTGACTGCGGGATCGTCGGCCACCAGGGGGTCGAAGCGCTGGTGGAACGCGGCACTGAGCTGGTTCATCGGCTCGAGCACGTTGGCGTAGCCATCCACCCAGCTGAGGTCGTTGGTCCAGGAGGCGCCGGCCATCGAGAAGGAGGGATCGGCGGCCCGCAGCCGCTCGATAGCCGCATCCATCGCGGCTGGGGTGGCAGCGGGGGCGGGGGCATCACCAACCTCGCGCCAGAGCCTGTGCTGCTGCACGGCCTGGATCTGCGGCAGGTGGTCCGCGGTGATGCCGGCCGCCTTTAGCAACTCCAGGTATTCGGTGCCGTTGAGCGCCACCGTGGCGTCGGCACCGCCCCCGCTGTCGGCTGCCTCAGCGGCGAGCCTGCGGTGGGCCTGGAGGAAGGCCGGCGGGAACTCGTTCATCATCACGCCGCCGTTCTCGCCATCGGCGATCTGGGACACCAGCGGCGGCACCGGGATGCCGGCCAGCGAGAGGCGATCCATCGACAGGGCCTCGTAGCAGGGCTGCATCTGGCCCACCAGCTTGGTGTCGGAGCCCTGGGTCTTGATCAGGGCGGTGATCGTGGCGACCTCGCCGCTGGAGCTGCGGGCCACCAGCTGATTGGGCAGGTACTTCTGCTCGTGGCTCAGGCCGGAACCTTCGAGGTTCTCGACGCTGTGCTCCTGCACCAGCAGCCAGCGGTAGCCGCACTCCCTCAGGGCCTTCACCAGCTCGAACAGGGTGTCGGGGTGGTTCGGGAGATGCATCTCCGGCAGGGAGAAGCCCTTCACCCGCGCCAGGGCCTCCGGACCGAACAGGGCGGCGAAGTGGTGCTGCCAGGCCAGGATCTGCAGCTTCAGATCGGGAATCGGCGTGGAGGAAGCCACGGCGTGGCTCCAGAAGGTGCCGAGCCACTCCACGTGGGGCACAAGGGCAGGATCGCAGGTGAGCGAGCGCAGCGCCTCGAGGATGTCGGCGCGGCCCATCTGCTCGAAGCCCCAGAGCAGATTGCCGGAGTAATCGAGCATGATCCGCGGATCGGCCCCCTCCTGAATCAGCTGGGGGATGAGCTCGGCCAGGCGGCGATAGCAGTGGGCGAAGGGTTCGGCGTTGTGGTTGTCGCCCTCTCCCGGGTGCTCGAGCATGTACTGGAGATGGCTGATCAGCTGGCCATCGGCGCCGGCGGGGATCGTGGGCTGGTGCATGTGCAGGGCACAGGCGAAGGCCGAGCGCATGCGATCGAGCTGCAGCGTGGTGCGCGACAGCACGACAGGGCCGGCCTGAGTCGTGAGGGCCTGGATCGCGGCCTCGTTGCCGGCGATCGGCGGCAGGGAGGTCTGGGACATGCGAAGGCTCCGCGGGCAGGGTGCGATGCAGCGGGCCATCGGCGTGCCCGTTGATCCTGTCATGACAGTGTCTGGCGTAGCTGATAGGGTGTTGACCTGGAGGCTGTTCCTGATGGCGGCATCACCGACCCGGTCCGAGAAGCTCGACCTGCGCCTGACCCCCTCGGCCAAGGCCACCCTCCAGCGTGCTGCCGCGGCGACCCAGCGTTCGGTGAGTGAGTTCGTGCTGGAAAGCGCCCTGGAACGCGCCGATGAGGCCCTGATCGAGCGAAGGCGCTTCGGGCTGGATGAGACGCAGTGGCAGGCCTTCCTCACGGCCCTCGACGCTCCGACGCGCCGTCATCCGCGCCTGGAGCGTCTGCTGCAGGAACCCGGTTTGTTCGACAACGACAGCCCTGAATGAGCCGCTTCCACATCGAGAAGCTGGCCCGTGATCATGATCTCGACCCTTTCGACTGCGGCCAGGAGGCCCTGAACCGTTTTCTTAAGCGATTCGCGTTCGCAAGCCAGCAGGCGAACGCTTCCCAGACCTATGTCGGCCTGGCCGATGATCAGGTCGTGGGCTATTACACCCTCGTGGTTGCTGAGATCAGTCCCAGCGAGGCTCCCGAACGGCTTCGCAAGGGTCTGGCGAGCCATCCCATCCCGCTGATGCTCCTGGCCAGGCTGGCTGTTGCCCGCCAATGGCAGGGAAAGGGCGTGGGCTCCGGCCTGCTGAAGGATGCCATGCTGCGCACACTCCAGGCGGCCGAGATCGCAGGTATCCGCGCACTGGCGGCGCATGCGAAAGACGCAGAAGCACAGAGTTTCTATGTCCATTTCGGCTTCCTCGCCTCACCGACCGACCCGCTACACCTCTACGTGCTGATCAAGGACATCCGCAAGGCTTTAGGCGGTTAGCGCATCCGTCAACGCCCTAGCGACGCTGCATCACGTAACTTGATCAGCAACAAAGCACTTGATCAGCAACAAAGCTCCGCAAGCCCCTGGCACCCCGCCAACAAGACG
>JANWUS010000025.1 GCA_024958715.1 Cyanobium sp. FGCU52
GCTTTCAGGCATGGAGTCCTGCGACGGAGCGTCCTGCCCCCTGAACGCATACAGAGAAGAAGCGATCGGCCTCGCTCAGCTGCGGAAAGTGGCGGATGTAGAAGCAGTATTGAGCAGATGCATTCTTCTCAGCATTGGCACGGAGAGTGAGAACACAGAATTTGTAAGAATGATGAACTTCCTTGAATATAAAGGACTCGTTCTCGAATGAGATCAGCGCCACCAGCTTGCCCTTGCCGCTGACCTCGTCGAAATAAGCTTTCGTGCTGTTATCCGTCGCAATCCCTGTCGGCACGATCAACCCAGCCCGTCCATTTGGCCCAATCAGGTTGAGAAAGTGCTCGGCAAACAGGGCATAGGTGTTCAGATCCCCCACCGCCGTGAGCGCAAAGCGCCCGCTGCCGCGGATGAACTCGCCGCTGCCCTCCGCTTCCCGCTTGGCCAGCTCAAACTCCCGCACCAGCGCCTGATCAGCCGCTGAGGCATCAGCAGCCCTGAGCGCCAGGATCAATCGCTCCCGCGCCGCCTTGTTCGGTGCGGTGGCGATGGCCTCCGATCGTGCCGCAAAGAACTCCTTCTCCTGCAGTTTGATCCGCTCCCAGGGCGGATTGCCCAGCAGGCAGTCAAAGCCGCCGGCCTGCATCACATCCGGGAACGCCAGATGCCAATGCAGGAAGCGGAAGTCGGCTGCCGCCTTGGTCACCGCTGCCGCCATCGCCGGCGGAATCGAGCCGCCCTGCAGCACCGCATCGAGGTGTTCGCTGGTGGGCACCGTGGCCAGGGTGGCGGTGGTTTTGGGCAGGAAGAAGGCGGCCGTGTACACATTGGCCGCCAACAGTTGCTGTTGCACCGCCGGCTGCTGCAGCCACTCCCGGTGGGCCTGCGCCTTGGCCGCCACGCCGGCCAGGTTGTCTTCCGCCACCGCGTCCAGTGCCGCCTGGCTGGGCACGGCAACGGTGCCGGCGGCAAAGGAGAACAGATCGCGCTGGCCCCGCTTGGCGAACGCCTGGTTGGCTTTCTTGAGGCTGGTGCACACCGGCTTCTCATCACCGGTGAGCGGCTTGTAGGCCCCATCGGGGATGCCGTCTTTGAGCACCTCGGGGTCAAACACCCCCACCAGCGAATCGCCGCACTGGATGTGGGCATCGAGGAAGCTCAGCGGCTTGCCGGGGTCGATCGCCTCGATCCAGAGCGCCACCTTGCACAGCTCCACCGCCATCGGGTTCTTGTCGACCCCGTAGAGGCAGTGGGCCACCACCCGGCGCAGGCACTGGCGGCGCAGCTCTTCGCTGGGTTCGTCGTCGCCCGCCAGGATCCGCGCCAGCTCCAGCGCCAGCCGCCGGGCCGCCGCCAGCAGAAAGTGGCCGCTGCCGCAGGCCGGATCCAGCACCCGAATCGCCAGCAACGCCGCCGCCTTGTCCTCCGGGCTGCTCGCCCGGCTGAGCCGATCGCGGATCACCGGCAGCAGGGCCGAGAGGATCAGCAGCCGCACCAGCTCCTCGGGCGTGTAGTAGCTGCCGCTGGTTTTGCGTTCGCTGCCGGCCACCCCGCCCAGCGAGAAGCGCAGGCTGGCGCCGCTGCCGCGGATCTGCGGGTGCAGCTCCAGCAGGCTTTCGTACACGCTGCCGAACTCCTCGGTGTTCAGCGCCTGGTAGTTGATGCGGGTGCGGCTCTGGCTCTGCTCGTCGTAAAACCAGCCGATCGCCCGCACCGCCTCCAGCAGCGCCGCATTGCTCAGCTGGGCCTGGTCGAGATCGGGGCACTGCTGCTCGCCGAACAGGCCACCCAGCCCCGGCAGCCCCAGGCTGGAGCCGCCCCGGCCCAGCTCGCTGAACACCAGCTGCTGCACGCGCCACAGGTCGCCGTGCTGCTGCTCGTGGGCGCCGCTTCGGATCGCCAGATCGCGCAGCCGGCTGAGGCTGTAGCCCTCGCGGTAGATCTGGCGCAGCTCCAGCGGCACCTCCGGCGCAAACAGCAGGTGGCGGTCTTCCGCCACGCACAGGAACAGCAGCCGATACACCAGCCGCAGCAGCTGGCGGAAGAACGCCTGGGTGCTGAGCTCACCGCTCTGCAGCCGGGCCACCAGCTCGCCATTGGCCGGGTGCTGCAGCAGTCCCTGGCCCACCGCCTCCAGGGCCGCCTGCACGCCATCGCGCAGTTTGTTCAGCGCCCGCTCGCCGCTCTGCTGGCCGGCCTGCTTCCAGCCATCGAGCAGGCAGGTGTAGTGGGCATCGCGCTGGAGGCGGCTGGCGTGCAGCAGCAGCCACACAACCGCGAATTCATCAAACAGCCCGCCCTCGAACACCTGGTCCAGCGCCACCTGCACGTAGGCCGGTTTCACCAGGGCCGGGTTGTCGTGCAGCAGCCGCAGGCTGGTGCCATTGCAGAGCAGGCCCCAGTTGGCGCCGTCGTCGGCATTGAGGCATTCCTGCAGGCAGCTGTGGGGTGAGCGGCGGCGGCCGTCCTGGCCAAACTGCGGCTGGCCTCTGTCGAGCTCGTCGTTGGCCAGGCCGGTGAGCACCACCGGCACCGCGCCGCCGAAGGCCTGGTGGGTGATCGGGAACAGGGCGGCTTCGATCGGGCGCGGCGGGCAGGGCGCCAGGTCGGCCCAGCCGAACACCTGATTCAGCAGCCGCTGGCTGAACCAGCCCGCCCAGGGGGCGCCTGCGCCGCGGCGGCGCAGCTCCTGGGCCTCCTGCCACAACGCCTTGGCGCGGTTCCAGGCCTGGTCCACCGCCACCTGCAGGCGCTGGTGTTTCGGCAGGCCGTAGTCGCTGGCCTTCTGGCCCGGCGCCTGCTGCAGCGCGATCTGCTCCAGCAACGACGCCGGCAGCAGGCCGCCCACCAGTTGGATGGCGTTGAACTGCAGGGTGGCGCTGCGGCGGCGGGGCATGGGTCAGGAGGGCTCCGGGCGCGCGGACAGGCGGATCCGGAGGGACGCCATCAAAATGGGGCTGAAACGCCTTGGGTGCCGCCGCACGCCCGCGCCATGGCCAGCCTCACGCTTCACAACGTGCCCGACGACCTGGCCGACCGGCTCCGGCAACGGGCCGCGCGCAACGGCCGCAGCCTCAGCGATGAGGTGCTCGCCGTGATTGCGGAGGTGGAGGAGCGGGAGGGAGGCGCAGACCACACGCCAGCCGCCACGGTTCCTGATCCGCCGCACGCGGTTTCTGATCGGGAGAGTGCCTTGGCGAGGATCCGCGCGATTCAGGCGCGGTTTCCTGGGGCCGCCAACGCTGCTCAACGGGACAAGCGCACGCCAGAAGAGATCCAGGCCGAACTCGATCACTTTGCCGAGATGCGCAGCCATTTCAAAGGGCCACCGCTCACCAGCGAAGAGATCATCGCGGCGATCGAACGCGACAGCCATCCGCCGGAATTGGATCGCTTTGGCAACCGCATCAACCCTGACTCCTGATGGTGGTCGTCGATACCAATGTGCTGATTGACTGGAAGAGTCACCAAACCAAGCTGGTGTGAGCCCTTTTCCATGGCCAGCCTGAGCCTCGGCAACGTGCCCGACGATCCGGTCCCAGACCCTGAGCCCTTTGAGATGGAGGGCACCCTGCGGCGCATGGTCGAGATCCGTGCCGGTCTGCGCGCTGCCGCCGCCGCGGAGGGGAGGCCGATCCTTGAGGTGCCGACGCTGCCGCCGATGACGGAGCAGGAGAAGGCAGCCGAGCGCGAGCTTCTTGACCGTCTGCGCAGCCAGTTCAAGGGGCCGCCACTCACCAGGGAAGAGATCATCGCTGCGATCGAGCGCGACAGTCATCCGCCTGAACTGGATCGCATCGGCAACCGCATCCACCCTGAATCCTGATGCTGGTCGCCGATACCAATGTGCTGATTTAGCTGCTCCACAACGTGGTGATTCGGCCGGGTTTATCGCTGGGATGCCCCATGATCTCCCAGGCTCACTCGTGAATTGCTGGCCAGCCCCACGTCTTGGCTGACGGCATCCAGTGGGCTCGTGCTGGATTTGCCCAGATGGATCATCTCCTGCACAACACAATCCTTGCTGCGTCCGGTGGCCTGGGCCAGCCTCTCGAGACGGTCTTCGATCTCGGGGGCGAGCTGGATTCGGGTGGTCATCGTCGCAACTCCTTCGAGATTCACGCCAGGTGAGGCGTCGTTCATCGCTGGGGCTCAGGGGCATGGGGTCAGCTGGAGGCCCAGTCCTCCAGGCGCAACCCTTCGACGCGGGCGAACTCGCTGACGTTGTGACTCACCAGCGTGGCGTCGAGCGCCAGGGCATGGCAGGCGATCCACAGGTCGTTGGCGCCGATCGGGGTGCCTCGGCGTTTCAGCGCGGTGGCCTGCTGGGCGTAGTGCCGGCAGATCTCTACCCCCTCGGGATAAAGCACTGGCACCTGGCGGGCCAACTGATCAAGCTGCCGAAGCATGGCCTCACGCCGTTGGCTGCCCTCGGCGCCCTGGAGCAGTTCGGCCCAAGTGATGAACGACATCGCCAGGCCATCGCTGGGGTCGAGGGCGTCGATGCGCTCCGCCACCTGGGGCGGGTGGTTCTTGAGCAGATAGATCAGGATGTTGGTGTCGAGCAGGAAGATCACAACAGCTCCCGCTCCTGCACCGGCAGCTTCTGAGCCTGTTGCTCCTCGAGAGCCGAAACGAAATCGGCATCGAAGCCCGCAAGCGTTTGCAGCAGGGCCTGCCCCCGCTGGGCAGGGCAGGGGTGAATGAGCAGATCGCCATCGGCGGTGCGGCTGATCTGCACGCGATCGGTGCTGAGCCGGAACTCTGCTGGGATGCGAACGGCCTGGCTGTTGCCGTTCATGAACACCCGGCTGGGAATCGAATCCAAGGCCTTCATTCCATGTGTGTACGGCCGAGTGTAGACAGCTTGGCTTGGGGTGGGCGCTCGTCATAACTGCGGTGCCGGCAGCAGCACAAACAGGCCGATCACATCCACCGGCAGGCTGGGTTCGCAGCGGAAGCGCATGCGCAGGGCGCCGCCGGTGCCCACCGCCGCCTGGCGCACGCGGCGGTGATCGTCTTCCGCCTGGGCGGCCTGGTCGAGGGCCAGGGTGCGCAGGTCGGCCTCCAGAGCCGGCAGCAGCTTGAGCGCCCGCTCCAGCTCCATCTGCCGCTGGCCCGGCTGCACGTTGCCCACCGGCGGCTGCTGCAGCAGGGCCAGGGCCTCCGCCTCCGGCAGCACCCGCAGCCCGGCGGCGCCGGCGTGCACGGTGAGGCATTCCTCCACCAGCAGCGGCGGCATCGCCTCAAAGCCGGCTTCGGTGCGGCGCTCCTGGTTGATCTGGTGGCGCAGGCGCAGCAGCAGCAGGGTGGTGCGCTCGCCCACGCCCTTGGTGCGGATCACGGCGCCGCGGGCCGCCAGCTCCGGTTCCTCGCCGCTCAGCGCCCGCTCGGCCACGAACTCCGCCAGCTCCACCACCAGCGGGTGGGAGCGGGTGAGCAGCTGGGCGCCATCGCGGCAGGGGGTGGTGGTGGCCAGGCTCAGCCGCCCCTCCAGCCCCTGGCTCTCCAGCCGTTCGCGCAGGGCGCGTCGCTCGGCTGGGATCTCGGCCAGGTTGAACAGCCAGCTGCCACCGGCCACCGCCGGGGCCGGCAGCCGCAACCGGGCGCAGGCCTCCACCAGCAGCCGCTCCACCGCGGCGTGATCGCCCAGGGCCTCCTTGCTCCGCTGCCATTCCGGCAGCACCTCCTCGGGCTTGAGGCGCCGCTGGGCAAAGATCGTTTGCGTGCGCTTGGCGTTCTCCTTGGCGCTCTGCCACTGCTGATCGAGCGTGGCCTCCCAGCCCGCTAGCGGCAGCAGTGGGGGCATGCCCTGGGTTGTCGCCAGGCCGAGATCAAGCCCGAGCTGTTGCACTGATTCCCCCAGCACATCGGCGAGCACCGCCTGGGTGATCGAGTTCATGTTTCCGGGCACCGGCACGCTCACGCCCAGCTCCTTGCGGATCAGCTTTTCCTTGTGGAGGATCACCGCCAGCACCCGCTCATCCACCGGGTTGCGGTGTTTCGGGTTGTCGCAGGCGCCATGCAGCATCAGCGCCCGCACAGTGGGCCGCGCCTGCCCGAAGCGATCCACCCGCCCCTCGCGCTGCTCGTGGCGCGTGGGGTTCCAGCAGAGGTCGTAATGCACCACCGCATCGAAGCTGCGCTGCAGATCGATCCCCTCCGACAGACAATCCGTGGCCACCAGCACCGGTGTTTTCGGCTTCTCCGGATCGAAGGCGTCCGCCTCCAGCTCGGCGATCCGCGCCACCCGCTCCTCCGGCGGCAGCTCGCCGGTCACCGCCCGGATCACCGTGCTGCGTTTGGGCAAGGCGGCATTGAGCTCCTCGGCCAGGTAGTGGGCGGTGGGGCGGAAGCGGCAGAAGATCACCGGTCGGTAGCCCTCGGCCAGCAGCTGCTGCACCTGGCGCAGCAGCTGGCGCAGCTTGGGGTCGTTGGCCGGCCCGCGCAGACCCTCCGCCTTCTCGATCAACCCCTCCAGATGGGCGCGGTCGGCCTCCACCGCCAGATCGCCGCCCGGCGCGGCCTCCTCTTCGCTCATGGCTTCATCGAGGCCGTCGAGCACCCCCTGGCTGGCTTGGGCCTCCAGCTCGCTGAGCTGTTGCTCCTCCGTGAGATCGCCGCCGGTGCCCTGATCCAGGCCCGCCAGCTTGGTGCGCAGCGAGGCGGCCGCCGCCGCGGGGCTGCTGCTGATGCAGCGCAGCAGCGCCAGGGCCGCCCACCAGCTCATCCGCTGCCGCAGCCGGCTCTGGCCGGCGCTGCGCTTCACCAGGGTGCGGGCGTACGCGAGCACGTCGTGGAACAGCGCCCCCCAGGCGCCGCTGAGCTCGTAGGTGCTCTCACGGGTTTCGCGGTCGGGAAAATCGGCGCCCTCGCTGCCCCATTCGGCGCGGATGTCCTGGCGGCGGCGCTGCACGAAATGGGCGCCCAGCTCCTCGCGCAGAGCATCGCGCCGCGCCCCATCGGCCATCGTGCCCAGCTCGGCGAACTTCGGATCCAGCAGCCCCAGCAAGTGGTTGAAGCCTTCGCTGTCGCCGCTGTGGGGGGTGGCGGTGAGCAGCACCACATGGCGATCGGGCCGCGCCGCCAGGCCGCGCAGCAGCTCATAGCGCTGGTGCCGTCCCCGCCCCTTGCCGGCCGTGCAGGTGTGGGCCTCATCCACGATCACGAAGTCGCCGCAGCCGCGGATGAAGCCGTCGCGGTAGTCGTCGCGCTTGATCGTGTCGAGGCTCACCACCGTGAACGGGTAGGCCTCGAACAGCGAGTGCCCCACCGGCAGGTCTTTGCTCAAGCGCCCCACCGTGCCGGGCCGCACCACCTCGGCCGCCAGGTGGAACTGCTGGGCCATGTCGCTGCGCCACTTCTCACAGAGGTGCGGCGGACAGATCACCGTGATCGTGCGGATCTCGCCGCGATCGAGCAGCTCGCGGGCGATCAGCAGGGCCTCCACCGTCTTGCCCAGGCCCACCTCATCGGCGATCAGCAGCCGCGTCACCTGTTGCTTGAGCGCCATCAGCAGCGGCACCAACTGGTAGGCGCGCGGTTCGAGGGAGAGGTTGCCCAGGCTGCGGAACGGCCCCGCACCGGCGCGGAGCTTGAGCAGCAGGGCATCGCGCATCAGCAGCGCCGAGCTCTGCGAACCGCTCTGGCCGGCATCCGGCCAGGGGAAGGTGGCCGGGGCCACATCGCCCCCCTCCAGCGGCAGAAACAGGGTGGCGATCTGCTGGTCGCCTCCGCCCAGGGGCCGCAGCTTCAGGGTGTTGGGCGCCGCATTGGGCAGCACCACCCATTCCCGGCCGCGGGCGCGCACGATCGAGCCGGGGGTGGTGGGGGTGGTGGTTGGCGTGGCGGTCATGGCTGCGCTCCCCCCAGCTTGTCGGCGTGCTGGGCGAACACGGCGGCGATCTGCTCCCCAAGGTCGGCAGTCCCGTGGCCCTCGCCGAACAGCCAGCGGTATTCGGCAAACACCGCGTCCCACTGGCGCGGGTCGTCGCCGAACACCACCACGTTCAGGCCGGCGGCATCGAGGGCTGAGCGCTTGCGTTCATCGAGCTGCTGCTGCAGCGGCTGCCGGTGGTGCGGACCATCGATGAACACCAGCGCGGCGGCTTCCACATAGGTGAAGTCGGGCACCACGTAGTGATCGGGCACCGGCGACTGGGCCTTGTCGGGCAGCAGGTAGCCGCGCTGCTGCAGCGTCTGCAGCCACAGCCGCTCCAGCCCGCTCTGGCAGAGCGTCAGCAGCTGATCCAGCCGCTCACTGCGGCCGGCGCTGCCGCCCTGGCCCACCACATCGGCGCGGGCCAGATCCAGCAGGAACTGCTTGAGCGACGGCAGCCGTCGATCGATCAGCTCGTGATCGCGCTGGTTGTTGTAGCTGAGCAGGCAGCGGTAGCAGCCCGCTTCGCACTCGGTGTCGGTGTCGATCAGATCGATCGCCTGCTGGGGCAGGTTGCCGTCCCAGCCCCAGTGGCAGAGCTCCAACGCCTGCCGCCCCAGCTGCTGCATCACGCTCGGACTCTCCACCAGGCGGCTCAGCACGCCGGCGCCGCCCTCGGCCGCCTCATAGATCAGCAGCGCGCTGGCGTTGGCCTCGTTGGGCATCAACTCCGCGGCCAGCTCGCTCGGATCGAGCTGGAACGCCACCTCGATCGCCCGCTTGAGCGCATGGCGCACCGAAATCAGATCACGGGCGGTCCACTCCTGGCGGAACTGCACCAGCAGGGCGTTCTTGCGGTCTTGCACGTAGGGCGTGATCTTCACGTAGCCGTCTTCTGATTCGCCCTCGTCGTCGTCGCCGGCCACCAGATCCGACTCCTTGCCCCACAGGCCCTTCACCGGATGGATCGGAAAGCCGATGTTGTTCGGGTTTTCGCGGCGGCGGCGGCCCAGGTTGATCCGGCTGATCTGGGTGGCGGCGCCATAGCTCAGGGCCAGCAGCGGCCGGCCCGCCACGCTCACCTCGGCCACCGCCACCCGCACCTGGCCGTTCTCCCGGGGGAATTCGTAAGTGGTGAGCAGCTCGTAGCCCAGCCGCTGGCGTTCTTCGTCGTCGGAGGTGATTCGCTCGGCGCGGCGTGTGGTGACCTGCTCGATTTGATAGAGGTGCGGAATCCGCAGGGCATTGCCATCGGGATGGAGCTTGAGGCTGGCGCCGCAGTGGCAGCACACCTCCAGCTCGGCGTCGTCGCCCAGGTGGGCATGGCCGCAGGCGCCGCACACCAGCGCATCGCGGGTGGCCAGGGTTTTGGTGGTGCTGCTGGCCTGTTCCTGCAGGTTGAGAATCGCGCCGCGCACCTTGTAGGTGTTGCCCTCGTGATAGATCAGCGAGTGGGGACCAAACTCGCTGATGCCCACAAACCGCGGCCGGCTGATGTAAGTGCCACCGTTCACCTGCTCGCGGCTGCCGGGAATGAAGGCCAGCAGCGGCAGGCGCGGGAAGTTGTAGCCCGGCATGAAGCCCTGGCTGGCCAGATAGCGGTAGGTGGTGAAGTCGCCGTTGGCGCCCCGTGGCCCGCTGTTCTCCGCCAGCAGCAGATCGCGCTGCAGCAGGGCGGCCCGCTGGCGCTGCTCGGCGTTCTTCTTCTCCCGCTCGGGCAGGGCGTAATGAATCATGTCCTTGCCGGCCTGCACCAGTTGGCTGGTCACCGCGTCGAGCAGCCCTCGCCAGCGGCCCAGGGAGCGATCGAAATCCCCCGCCGTGCTGTTGATCAGCCCCTCCAGCCAGCTCTCGGTGAGCCAGGGCGGTGGCGTGGCTCCCAGCCAGTTGTGGCGCTTGAGGTCGTCGACGATCGCCTGGCAGGCCCGCAGGGCCTGGTCGCGTGCGCTGGGGTTGTCGAGCGCTTCGGCGATCTCGGGGATCACCGGTTTGTGCTCGGCATCGAGCGCCACCAGCTCCTTCACCTTGACGGGCAGGGCCTTGGCCGTGGCCGCCAGCCACAGGGCGCGGAAGTGGGCGATCAGCAGCTCCTCGTTGGCCAGCTCCAGCGTGGGTGCGCTCACCGCGCCCGACACCATCTTTGTGGGAGCCGAGAAGAAGTATTGGTCGTGCGGTGAGGTGGCCCCGCAGTAGCTGAGCACCAGCGCCGGCTGGCCGCTGCGCCCCGCCCGGCCGCTGCGCTGGGCGTAATTCGCAGGCGTCGGCGGCACATTGCGCATGTACACCGTGTTGAGCGAGGAGATGTCCACGCCCAGCTCCATCGTCGGCGAGCAATAGAGGAGCCGCAGCTGCGCTTCGCGGAATGCCTCCTCCCGCTTCTCCCGCTCCAGTGCATCCACCTGGGCGGTGTGCTCGCGGGCCAGCAAGGTCTGCAGAAACGGCCGGCCCTGCGCACTCAGGGTGCTGGCCAGGTCGTTGTAGAGGGTGCGGAAGTAGTCGTTCACCGGCCCGCGACGTCCCGAGCCCTGGCGTTGCTTCAGCAGTGCTGCGTGGTACTCGTCATGGGGCTCTTCATCCCGTTCGCCCAGGGTCCAGCGCAGGGCACTGCTGCTGAGCCGCCAACCGCTCTTGCTCTCGCCGCTACCGCGCCGGCTGAGGCGTAGATCCACCTGTTTCACCAGGTGGTAGCGCCCCAGCACCGTGACCAACCCAGCGGTGATCTCCTTGTAGAGCGTTTCATCCCACTTCAGGCCGGCGTGCAGCCCCTCCAGCGACAGCCATCGCTCCCGTGCCTTCAGCCAGCGGCCGAATTCGCCGCGCAGTGACAACCCCTCCAGGCCGCGGAACTCCCGCCCCCGGGCGTCGCGCGGAACCGTTTCGAACACCACGCTGCGCGCCAGTTCGCCCTTCTCATCGGCGCCGATCGCCCACACCTCCTCCAGCTCGGCGGCGGCCCGGCGGCGACGCTCGAACTCCTCGGCGAACAGCACGTTGGTTTCGATCGCCAACCGCTCGCGCAGCTCTTCCAGGAGGCGGTGGCAGATCAGATAGCGCTCGACGGCTGCGCATTGCGCCAGCAGGGGGTGCTGATCGGCCCACTGGGCCTGATCTTCCACGCAGGCCACCAGGTCGGCGTAATCCACCTCCAGCAACTGCAGCTGCTCCAGGTTGGGGTTGGTCAAGCGCCAGCCCCGACGCAGGTCCACCACCAGGCGGTACTCCAGCACCTCGCGCAGGGCCTTGCGGAATTTGCCCTCCGCCGCCGGCACGATGCCCTTCTGCGCGATGAAATCGTCAGCGTCGAGCCTGAGCGCTTTTTCGGTTTCCAGGGCCAGGGTTTCCAGGCTCAGCTCCCGCTTCGGTTGGGCCTGCAGCGCGGCCACCAACCCCGCCCTCAGCTGCAGCACCCGCATGAAGTCGTTGAAATGGCCGGCCTGGAGCGAGGCGTCCTGGCGGTTGTCGCTGAAGGCCAGCAGCTTGCGGGCGTTATCAGGCAGCTCCTTCGCCGGGAAATTGAGCAGTTGCCGCAGCACCGACAGGCTCAAGGTGGTGGTGGCGGAACTGCGGCCTTCTGAACTCAGGCCCACCAGCTTGCGGAAGTCGCTGCCCCGGGGGCTGTGCTCCACTCCGCAGCTGGGGCAGAAGCGGAAGCTGCCCGCGAGCAACCAACCTGGCAGCCCCTCGGTGCTGACCAGGCCATCTGGGCGGAAGCGACAGGGGACCGGCGCCGCCTGTCAGTAGTGCTGGCGCAGCACCAGATCTCCGTCCTTGCCCGGCTCCAACCAGCCGTCGGGGTAGTTGGCTTTCTCCGGGTCATCGGTGCAATAGGCCCCGGCTGCATCGGGCATGAAGTAGCCATGAACCACCTGCTTATCTCTGAGGCTGGCCTGATCACCGAAATCGCGGGGCTCCAGCCGAACGGGGTGCTTGCTCTGCAGGTGGGCCCACACCGGATGGAACTCCTGGCCGCAACTGCGGCAGAACACCAGCGGGAACAGCAAGGCCTGGCGATCGCTGCCCGGCCGGTAGATCTGACCCTTGAGCGTGGGGTGGCGCGCACCGGGCGGCTCCAGCGTGCAGTAGATGTCGCCACCCGCCGAGACGAACTGGTGCAGGCGGAAGGCAAAGAAGCGGCGGTTGGGCGCCACCTCCACCTGATAGGCGGCCAGCAAGAACTGCCGCAGCCGATCGCGGGCCTGCTGGGGATCAACGCCACTGAGCTGGGCGAGCTCTTCTGCCGCTATCCGGAACGCCTTGGGGTTGGAGCGAACCCACTTGCCATCGGCCCGGTCGTCTTCCCGGCGCAGGCCCAGCCGCAGCTCCACCCAGCGGGCCAGGGGGTGGCGGCGCAGGCTCTCCACATCCCCCGTGGGGACTTCAGCGGCAAGGGCCTGGCGTAGCTCCTGGGCACTGGGTAGATCACCCTCCGTGACCCGCTCCAGCGTCTCGGTCACCACGTTCGTGGCCGGAATCGTGGTGCCAAACAACTTGCTGGCCACCGAGGCCACCAGGGCATTGCGTTCCTCGGCGCTGCCCTCGCTGGCCATCGTGGCCGAGGTGCCGATGCAGATCAGGGCGTTGTTGGGTGAGAGGCGTTGGCGCACCCGGCGCACCAGCATCGCCACATCCGCCCCCTGCCGGCCCCGGTAGGTGTGCAGCTCATCCAGCACCAGAAACTCCAGCCCCTGGGACGCCCTGATCACCTGCTGATCGAGCGGATTCTGGCGGGTGAGGATGTACTCCAGCATCACGTAGTTCGTGAGCAGGATGTCGGGCGGGTTGTTCTGGATTGCCTCCCGTTCTTCCTTGGTCTCCTGGCCGGTGTAGCGGGCAAAGGTGACCCGCTCTGCCCCCTTGGGGTATCCAAGGCACAGGTACTTCTCCAGTTCCTTGAACTGGCTGTTGCAGAGCGCGTTCATCGGGTAGATCACGATCGCCCGAATCCGCTTTCGGGTGTCTCCCGCTTCCTTGGCTTCGATGATGCGCTGAACCATCGGCAGGATGTAGCCGATGGATTTACCTGAGCTGGTGCCGGTGGTGATCACCACGCAGCCACCGGCGAGCACGATCTTCAGTGCCTCCAGCTGGTGGAGATGCAACTGCAGCTCCTGCCCCTCGCCCTCCTCCTTGCCCCAGCGGAAGATCTGCCGGCACTCGGGGTGCAGCAGGCCCTGCTCCACCAGCTCGCCGATGACTCCTCCGCTCACAAAGCTGGGGTTGAGCTGGATCAACGGTGAGGGCCAGTACTCCTCATCGCCATAGCGTCCATCCACGAAGTCGCGGATGTCGTGAGCCTTGATCTGGGTGAAGCCGCGGCTGAACTGGCCGTAGTCCTCCACCACCCGATCGCGGAAGGAAAAGACATCCATCCCCTCACGTCTCCTCAGCCTTGCTGCCCACAACGCAGACGCAAAGGCAGGAACTGCCTCCCAGTGTCATTGGCGCTGCACCATGCCGCTCCCACGACCCAGTTTGCGTCCGCTCGCCTCGATGCGCAGCCACCCTCTTGCCTCCGAAACGCCGATCAGGAGCCACTTCCATGCAGATATCGCATGAAGCCCCCCACCCCGTCAGTCTCCGCAGGAGTCGGGCGCACAGCCGCGCCTTCCGGATGCTCATCGCCCCTCCGGGACCAGCAACCAGAGCAGCTCCGGCAATCGTGGCAACGAAGGCAGTCGCAGGAGTCCGGTTTCCGCCACCCACCCGCTTCGCAGCAGGTGCGGGCTCAGAGCTATAGCCAGCAGCGACCCTTTCCCGTGCGCGCTTGATCCAGGCGGCCGGCTCCTGGCAGGCCTCTGGCTGCAACTCCACCCTGTGGTCCTCACGCTCCAAGGCTTGCTGCAACAAAGTCTTGGCCTCCCGTCGGGGCAGCAGCACACCCTTCGGGGCGGTAGTGGCGGACGCAAACTGGATCATGGGCACAGGCAAGAGTCACAGGCCGCGGCGGCGTTGCTGCAAGCAGCGTCGGCGCTACCCGGTCGGCACAGGCCCTTTTCCCTGCGAAATAGCAGCGGTCATTCCAGCGCCGATCCTGTCGCAGACTGCCGGCGCGGAGCAGCCCTGGCCATGAAGAAGGGCCCCCCGTGTGGAGGGCCCTTGCGCCGGTTGCGGGCTGATGGCCTGTCCCCGGTCGGGCGTCTACCCATGTGATAGCCGCTGGCTCTCGCCCAGTCAGTACGGGGAACTCCCCAGCGTTTCTACCCAGCCAACTGGCCCCTGGTGCTCAAGCCGCCCCACCGCCAAGGCTGGGGACTTCGTTTCGGGCGCTCGCCTGGTCAGGCTGCCCCCGGTCGGCGTTGCTGCATCGCATACAAGCCACCAGCAGCGGCCACAACGCCCAGAGCGCCTGCAGCCGCCAGGAAGATCAGGGTCTGCAGGATCAGCAGCGCAAAGCCCAGAGCCGAGAAGGCGGCGATGCGCACCTTGGCCTTGATCAGCAGGGTCAGCAGCAGAAGAACAGTGGCCCGCAGAGCCACGATCCTGGCGGTGCCGAAGGGACAGAAGGGGTTCAGAAGCATGAAGGTCCAACCGGTGGTCCCATGCTGCCGAGCCCCATGCCATCCCGTGGCTTCGGCTGCGCCCTCCCGCCGTTTGGCGGCAAAGAGTTTGATGGCCTTGCCCCCCGGCACCCCCTAGGAGTCGGTCGCGGAAAGGCTCAGCTCTGGGCGCAGATCACCCGACGCAGCACTTCCTCGCACTCCACCTGCAAATCTGACGGCAGGCTGCGAATCACCGCCAACAGGGACATCGATGCAGCTCCTGCAACGTTCACCCGCGGGGACGCAAGGGCGCGAGGATGGTCGATCGCCGACCGCCCGTAGCCGCCATGCCCGCCCTGGCCCTGCCGCCCACCTCGGCCTATCCGAGCGATCCCACGGCCCTGGAGCGCGACCGACTGGATGCGCTCTATCTGGAGCTGCGCGGCAACTACAAGAGCCTGATGATCAGCCGCGGCATCCACCGCAGCCGGGCCGAACGTCAGGGGGAGCAGCTGCGCGAGCTGAGCCAACGGCTGCGAGTGCTGGCCACCCGGGAGGCGAGCGTGAAGGCGGAGGCCTACGCCATGCTCGAGATCGTCACCGATGTGGTGGAGCATCTGGAGGATGCGGGCGATGAGGTGAGCATCGCCTTCGGCGAGTACCAGCTGGGCCGGCGTTCGTACAACGGCGGCGGCAGCATCCGCAGGCTGATCCAGGCGGTGGTCCGCTTCCTCAACCGCTGGCGGCTCGGCAAGGAGCGCTTCGAGGAGCTGTCGGCCCGGCAGCAGGCCCTGCGCGGCGTCCTGGAGACCAACGCCGAACCAGCCGTTGTGCCGGTGCCACCCCAGGAGCAGGCCGATGGGAAGGATCGCTGAGGCGCTGCGCAGCAATCTGCGCGAGCTGGCCCAGGCGGATGCCCGGCTGCTGCGGGAGCTGGATGGGGCCCTGCCGATCGATGGACTCGATGAGCTCAATCTCAAGCAACTGAAAGAGCGCTGCCGCCAGCGGGGGCTCAAGGGCACCAGCGGCCTGCGCAAAGCCGAGTTGATCGCCCGGCTGCGTGAAGAGCCAGCTGCTCCAGCCGTGAAGCCCGCCAGCGACCTGCCTGTGCTGGAGGCTCGGTTGGATCGGATGGAGGCGCTGCTGGTGCGGATCGCGGCACACCTCGGGGTGACATAGGCAGCCGGGGCCATGGTCATCGGGGTGCGGGTGGACCCAGCGGTGGAACAGCAGCTCGACCAGCTGGCCCAGCAGATGGGCAAGAGCCGCAGCGCCTGCATCCGCGAAGCCATTCAGCAATACCAGCAGCGCCACGGCGACGGTGCCGAGGCCAGGCGCCAATCCCTGCTGCTGGCAGCCCGGGAAGCGCCGCACTGGAGCGAGCAGTTGCCCGACTGGAATGACTGGACGGCATGACGACGGGTCTGGCCCTGCGGCCCGGCGCCGCGAATCCCTGTCACGCCAACGGATCGTAATGGCCTGCGCAAGCCGTCGCAGCTGATGGTCGACAAGCTGTTCACCGTGCCGCTGCAGGCCATCGGTGAGGTGATCGGGGAGTTGGAGCCCCAGGCACTGATCGAGCTGGATCTGGCCCTGCGCGGCTGGCTGGAACTGCCCTGATCAGCAGGTTCCTTGCTGTGGCCTGCGCACACGGTGGTGGCTCGGCAGATGCGCCAGTTTTCGCCCCTCAGCGAACCTCCGGCCCTCCCCGCAGAGCCCCGCGGATCGCCCCCGACTCAAGCAGCGGCGTGTTGTGGTCGAGATCCCTCTCCACCAGCAGCTGCGCCACCCCCGGCCGGAAGGCGGCGTGCAACGCCCGGGCATGGGCCGACGGCACCACCGCATCGAACTCGGCCGCCACGATCGTGGTGGGTGCCGTCACCCGGGGGGCCTCGGCCGCCGCATCCCAGCGGTCTTGCAGCAGCAGGTCCACCGGCAGCCAGGGCATGGCGTTGCGGGCCACCGCCAGCAGGCTGTCGAACGGCACCAGCAGCACCAGCCGCTGCACCGGCCGCGTGGCGGCAATGTGAACCGCCGGCCCGGTGCCCAGGCTCCGGCCCGCCACGCTCACCTGGCGATGCCGCCGGGCCACCAGGGCATAGAGGGCCTGGGCATCGGCGCGCAGGGCGGCCTCCGAAGGCTGGCCCTCGCTGCCGCCGTAGCCGCGGTAGTGGAGCAGGTAGAGGGCCGTGTCCGGCAGCAGCTCGGCCAGATCGCCTCGGGTGATCGACACATCCTCGGCATTGCCGCCGAAGTAGATCAGCGCCCGCGGTCCGGGATGGGGCCGATGGGCCACCAGGATCCGCTTGCCCTCCACCATCAGCTCCAGCCGCCCCGTGGGATCGGCGGCGGGCTGGGGGAAGTAGATGAAGCGCCGCTGGTCCACGAACATCAGCAGGCAGAGCCCGCCGTAAGCGAGCGCCAGGGCGCCGCCGGCCCAGCCCAACCCCCTCAGCACCGCCGCCTGCCTCCACGCCCGCGGGGGAAGTGTGGCGAAGGCGCGGGTGGATGGGGTCGGCCTACGATGACGTCATCAGATGACGGCATCACCATGCGCACCATCGTCGACCTGCCGGATCCCGAGCGGGCCCAGCTCGACGCGTTGTGCCGTCAGCGGGGGCTGTCGCGGGCAGAAGCCTTGCGGCAGGCGTTGCGGCTGTGGCTGCAGCAGCAGAAGCCCAAGCATGGCCAGGTGTTCGGACTTTGGCGCGACCGGCCTGAGGACAGCCTGGCCCTGCAGCAATCCCTGCGGCAGGAGTGGCGCGAACGCTGATGCTCCTGCTCGACACCAACATCCTCATCGATGTGCTGCGGGGCGAAGTGGTGGCGCTGGCCTGGCTGGAGCAGCAGCCCAGGGTGCAGATCAGCGTGATCACCTGGATCGAGGTGCTGGTGGGTTGCCGTGACGGCGAAACGGAAGCGGTGGAGTCCTGGCTGGAGACCTTTCCCCGCCTGCCGATCAAGGATGCCGTCGCCCGCGAAACCGTGCGGCTGAGGCAGCAGCACGGCCTGAAGGTGCCGGACGCGATCATCCTCGCCACCGCCCGTTGCGCCGATCTCACCCTGGCCACCCGCAACACCCGCGATTTCCCAAAGGAGCTGGGGGGCGTGGTGCATCCCTACGAGCTTTGAAGGTTGAGCAGACGCGTGGCCGTCGGGCGGATCTGCGGCCCTGATCGCTCATCCGCCTGGCTGCAGGGGCGGAGGAGCGCTGAGAGAAAGAAACAACCGCTCCGGGTGGCCCGGCAAGGGCTTGAAGCCCATCTCGGCGTAGAAGCGATGAAGGCGAGTTCGTACCTCTTCCCCACCTTCCGCAGCCACATCCAGGAGCAGCAGCCGCACACCCAGGATCGCCTCCACCCGTTGGCACTGCTGCAGCGCATCCACCAGCAGGATGCGACCCAGCCCCTGACCCTGGTGCTTCCGGTCAACGGCGAGATGGCTGAGGAAGACGGCGGGGATCAGATGGGAACGCGGCGCCCGCGGGGCGGCCTTCGCAGGCAGATCAGCGGTGCCGATGGCGTGGGCGTTGATGGGGTAGAAACCGAGAACGACCCGAGATTCGGCTGAGTCCTCCGCCGAGGTGGCGAATAACAAGCGGGTGTAGCCATCACGCTGCTGACGACGGGCCGTGCGGCGCAGAAAGTTCTCCTGACTGGCTCTGCCGCAGCGGAACCCCTTGGTGTCGTGCCGGTCGGGAGCAAACGCCTCGATCCGATAGCGCACCGGATCAGGAGCGAACGACCTGCTGTTGATGCAGCCGCCAGGCGTCCTGCAGTGCCGGGGTTGGCGCAGACGCTTCGTCGAGAGCGGCGAGCAGGGCCTGGTGATCAGCCTGATGGAGCAGGGTCTGCTCCCTGCCGCTGAGAAGCTCCTGGGCGCGGGCATAGGCCGCCATCACCACGAAGGCGGAGGCTTCGATACCCATCAGGTCAGCAGCGGCCTCGATGCTGGCCTTCACGGAGGGCTTGGTGCGCTGGTCCATCCGGGCCGTGCGGGGCTCATCGATGGCCTCGATCACGGCATGGAAAGCTGCCTCGGCCGATGACATGACAACCGACACCACTGATCTGATTGTACGGGGGTCCGCCGTACACATCAGCTCCAGGCCGATCGCTTCGAGGTCGGCGGTGTTGCGGGTGGCCAGCTGGGGAACGCAAGCGGTCGTGCACTGCTGATCCCCTGACGCACTCGCACTACAATGTCGTGCATGAACAATCGCTCGCTGACCATCCGTCTCGACGAGGGGCTCGAGCAGGAGCTGGAAGCCGCCTGCACCGAAACCGGCCGCTCCCGTGGAGAGATCGTGCGCGATGCCCTGCGACGCCAGCTTCAGCTGATGCGCTTTGAGCGCCTCCGACGCCAGGCCCTGCCCTTGGGCGAAGCCGCTGGCTGGTTGACCGATGACGACGTGTTCGCTGCCATCTCCTGAGCGGCGTGCGCGTGTTCCTCGACACCAACGTGCTCGTGAGCGCCCTTCTGGCGCGCGGGCTCTGCGCCGACCTGCTGCGACTGGTCCTCAGCCAGCACACCCTCGTGACCAGTGAGGTGGTGCTGGCTGAGCTGCGGGACGTGCTCGGCCGCAAGGTGCGTATGCCCCCGCAGCAGATCGAGGCCATCGTGGCGTTCCTGCGTGATCAGCCCGTGGCACAGAAGCCGGCCACGATCCTCCAGCTGGGGTTGGTGGATGCCGACGATGAGTGGGTGCTGGCCAGTGCCGTGCTTGCTGAAGCCGATCTGTTCGTGACCGGCGATCATGGCGTCCTGGCCTGCACGAACCCACCTCTGCCGTTGTGCAATCCCCGGGGCTGCTGGGAGCACCTGCGCAGCGCTGGTTGATCGAGGGGCGGCTGGACCCAGCAGTGGACCATCAGCCCGACGAGCCCGCACGCGCCTCCCGATGCAGCAGCGCCTCCACCTGGTGCTCGTTCCAGCCTTCACCGCGCCAGCGCTCGCCCAGGGCGGCGGCCACGGCACTCACCAGCAACAGCAGCGGCAGCAGCGCCGGATCGCCCTGCAGGGTGAACACGAAGGCGGCACAGAACAGCGGGGTGCCCGTGCTGCCGGCGAACAGGGCCGTGGCCCCCACCGCGGCCAGCTGAGCCAGGGCGGTGCTCTCAAGGCCCGGCAGACCCTGCAGCGGGCTGATCAGGAGGGCGCCAAGGGTCATGCTGTCGTGCATCAGGCCGCCCGGGGCTCCCAGCGCCAGGCTGATCACGCTCGAGAGCAGCCGCCAGAGCAGCAGCAGCGGCGAGCCCACCGCCTCGCCGGAGAGGGCCGCCGCCAGCGACAGGGAGCCATCGTTCAAGCTCAGCCCACCGCTGATCAGCGCCAGCAGGCTGAGGGCACCCGCGAGCAGCAGCGCGCCCACCAGGCGGCGCCGCGTCAGCAGCCGTTTCACCACGGCCGCCGCCGGCAGCAGCAGGCGCACCAGCAGGGCACCGCCGGCGGCGCCCACCAGGGTGAGCAGCGCGGTCCAGCCCCACAGCGGCGGCGCCAGCGGCCCGAGGTCCAGGCCCGGCAGCCGAGCCGGCTGCCCCAGCGAGGTGGCCAGCAGGGTGCCGCTTCCCGCCAGCAGCAGCGCCGGCGGCACCAGCGGCAGGCCACTGCGCTGCCCCAGCTCCTCCAGGCCGTAGGCCACCGCCAGCAAGGGGGAGCGGAACGCCGCCCCAAGCCCGGCCGCGCCGCCGATCACCGCCACCAGCTGCGGCGACAGGGAGCCCAGGGGCTGTAGGCCCGGCCAGCGCCGGCGGATCGCCAGCAGGGCACTGGCCCCCAGCGCCGCCGAAGGCGATTCCACCCCCACCGCCAGCCCTCCGACGTGGGTGAGCAGCATCAACGGCAGCCGGCGCAGCTGGGTGGCCAGGCTCAGCTGCTGCAACCAGCGCGCTTCAGCAGCGGCCCGCACCGCAGGGGCGGCGCGATCGAGGGCGAGCAGCGGGGCGATGCCACCGCCGCGGCCCGCGGCCAGCGGGCCCCAGGCCAGCAGGATCAGTAGAAGGCTGGCTGCGAACACCAGCAGGCAGCCGCCAAGCGCCTGGGGCTGCGGCGCCAGCCAGAGGCCGCGCTGCAGCTGGAAGCCGAGCTCCGAGAGGGCCTGGTAGGGCCACTGCAGCAGGCCGAACCCCAGGCCGAGCAGCAACCAGATCAGCAAGCCAGCCATGGGGATCCCCGTGGAGCCCCAGTCAACCTAAAACCCGTCTCACCATGAGGATGGGCCCCGTACGGAGGGCCCTTGCGCCGGTTGCGGGGTGGTGGATCAGGCGGCAGGCGCCACTGAATGCGGTCGTCATCTGCGCTCAGATGATGGTGCCGTCGGCGAGAGTGGCGTTCTTCTCGATCACCACGATGCCATCGCGGATCGTGAAGCCCAGGGCGCTGCGATCGGCCTCCTGCACATGATCCTTGTTGATCACCTGCACGTCGCAGCCGATCCGCACATTTTTGTCGAGGATGGCGTTGGCCACATGGGAGTCCCGGCCGATCCCCAGCGGCACGCCTCCCTGGGCGCGCAGGGCTGCACGCTGGCGTTCCGACTCGGAACTGTCGGCACCCATCACCAGGGTGTCCTTCAGCACCACGCCCTCCTCAACCCGCAGGCGCAATCCGAGCACGCAGTGGTCGACGACACAGCGATCGAGCCGGCAGCCTTCGCTGACGATCGAGCGGCGAATCTGGGCATCGTGAATCTGGCTGGGCGGTAGATAGCGCGAGCGGGTGTAGATCGGCGCGGCTTCCGCATAGAAGCTGAATGCAGGCTGATCATCGGCAAGGGCCAGGTTGGCCTCATAGAAGGCCTTGATCGTGCCGATGTCTTCCCAGTAGCCATCAAACAGATGGCTCTGCAGGCGCAGGCCGCTGGCCAGGGCGGTGGGAATGATGTCCTTGCCGAAGTCCGTCGCTTCCGGGTGGCTGCTGAGCAGGTCGAACAGTGTGGTCCGCTCGAACACATAGATCCCCATCGACGCCAGGAACGGCCGTCGTTGCGCCTCTTCCGGAGCCAGTCCAAGGGCAGCGGTATCCACACGCATGGCCTCCAGGGCCTCGCCCCGGGGCTTCTCGCGGAACTCCTGAATGCGGCCATCACCATCGGTGCGCATCAGCCCGAAGCCCTGGGCCATGGCCGCATCCACCGGCAGCGCCCCCACCGTGAGCGCCGCGCCGCTGGCCCGGTGGGCCTCGATGAAGGCGGCGTAATCCATGCGGTAGAGCTGATCGCCCGAAAGGATCAGCAGCTGATCCACATCCCAGGCCTCGAACAGCTCGCGGTACTGGCGCACCGCATCGGCCGTGCCTTCGAACCAGCTGGGGCTGTCAGGCGTCTGCTGGGCCGCCAGCACCTCCACGAAGCCGCCACTGAACGACGAGGAGAGGTTGTAGGTGAGGCTGATGTGGCGATTGAGCGACTGACTGTTGAACTGCGTCAGCGCATAGATCTGGTTGATGCCGGAGTTGATGCAGTTGCTGATCGGAATATCGATCAGGCGGTAGTTGCCGCCCAGGGGCACGGCCGGCTTGGCACGGGTGAGGGTGAGGGGTTGCAGACGGGTGCCGGCGCCGCCGCCGAGGATGATGGCCAGTACACGCTTCACGCGCAGATCTCTCGCTTCAGGTGAACGTACAGCTGCCCCGGCTCGCGGTAGCTTTTCGGCAGGCACTGGTGCAGGCTGCGCAGGCGATCCCAGCAAAGGCTCCGCTGGATCTGCTCCAGGGATCTCCCTTCACGGATCAGGATCCGCATGGCCTTGCAATACAGCGGATAACTGGCCTCCAGCGCGCCGATGCTGATTCTGGGTGTGGACGCGGCCTGACCCATCAGAGTCACCGGGCGAAGTGGTCACGACATTCCGATGACCTCATCCGTGGGCGAAACCCCCATTTGGGGTGAATCGGCAGCCGGGACCACCCTGGGCATCACTCCATCGTCGTGGACGCGGCACTGGATGAGGGGTTGGTGGATCGGAAGCATCAAGGGCGAACCCATTCCCTACCCCTGAATGGGGACAATCAGCCCAGATGTGATCCCAACCACGCGCCGGGGCACAGAGGGTCGGTAGGGTGAGGAATCTTTCAGCTGGGTGGATGGAGAGCTGCCGCTATCACAATGAGCACCCACAGCTGATCATTCTGCGCTGCATCGGGTCGTGCGACTTTGTTCTGGAGAAGGTGATTTTCCCGTGGGAGTCTTGGTGCTTCGATAGCCCACCGGATAGTCGCGTTGAGATCTGGACCTATGGAGTTTCCGGTGTGGAGCTCTGCGACGCCATGAGCACTGAGCTGCTGCGTGAGCCGCCGCCGAAGGACTGCGAACGGGGACTGGAGCCGCAACGACAGGTGCATGCACGCTTCTCAGGGAGAGGTCTTCAAGCCGATGGCGCCGGATCGCCATCCACAGAGATCACTGTGCCCTGCTGAAAACTGCGGGACAGCGATCTTTTTTGCGTCTTCCTCATCAGAGCCCGCAGCTTGGCACTCGCGTCTGGACGAATGGAATCCGCAGGGGCCATCCCCTTGGCTCAGAGGCGTGCTGCCACCACCACCACCGCAAGCAGAATCGCCATCAGGACCACTTCGCTGATCAGTGTCTGCATGGCCTACTCCCGTTTCAGCGGTCACTGTCGAATGCCAGCACCGACAGAAGCGCCCCCCATCGGGGGGCAATCACCCCGAATGGGGACTTGGCCAGGTTGAGGCCATCTGGCCAGGCTAGGCCAACCCGGTCTCGCGCCGGACCCTGAAACACCCCTCCTCATGGCCACGTACAAGGTCACCCTCATCAATGCCAACGAGGGTCTGAACCGCACCATCGAGTGCGCCGACGACCAGTCGATCTTTGATGCTGCGGCCGATCAGGATATCGATCTTCCGGTATCTTGCAGGGCTGGGTCCTGTTCGTCCTGCGCCGGCAAGCTGATCAGCGGCAGCGTCAATCAGCAGGATCAGGCCTTTCTTGATGAAGACCAGATCGCGGCCGGCTTCATCCTGACCTGCGTGGCCATCCCCACCTCCGACTGCACGGTGGAGACCCACGCCGAGGAGGCTCTCTACTGAGGGCCATTGGCCTTCAGCAGCCAGCTCGTCACCCCGATGCCACAAATGGCGAGTGCCGCCATGGGGTAAAAGGCATAGATATAACTGCCAAACAGATCACGCAGCCGCCCTGCCACGAGTGTTCCCAACAAAGCGCCTACACCATAAGCAGTAAAGACGATTCCGTAATTCATGGCATAGTCTTTCGGATCAAAGAGCTTCAGCGTGGCCGTTGGTGCAAGCGCCAGCCACCCCCCCAAACAAAACCAGAACAGGCTGAAGGCAATCAGGTAAGTTGCCACATCTCCTGGCCCGGCATGCACCATCAGGATGCACGCCACCAGGATCAGTACATAAGACGCGATGGCGACAGATTGAGGGCGATAGCGATCGGTGAGCCAACCAAACAGAGGCCGACTCAGTCCGTTGAACAGGGCGAACAGCGCAACACTGCGCGCCGCAACGCCTGGCGACATCTGGATGATTTCCTCGCCCACGGGTCCGGAGATGCCAATGGCACTCAAGCCCACGCAGGCCGCCAGGCCGTAGCCCATCCAAAGCCCATAGAAGCTGCGTCTGCGCAGCAGCTGCAGGAGCGCTGTGCGACTCTTCATCGCGTCAGGCCCTGGGCCTGGCGTCACCCGGGTGGCCTTGGATGGACCAGCACTGCCGAGATCCCAGGCAACGGGGGGCAGCCGGAGGGTTGAGGCAATAGCGACGATCACCACACCGAACACCACGGCCAGCACGCGCAACGTGGACCGCACGCCCATATCCTCAATCAAGGCGTTGGCGATGGGTGCGGTGATCAGGGGTGAGAGGCCAAAACCCACGATGGTGAGGCCGACGGCCAATCCCTTGCGATCAGGGAACCAGCGTGCCACCACTGCCATAGGGACGCCGTAGGCCAAGCCAACACCCGCCCCATTGATGACTCCGTAGCTGAGGGTGATGGTGGCGATGTGGTTGGAAAAGCTGGCCAGGAGATAACCGCAACCCACCACCACACCTCCCAGTGCCGCAATGCGGCGCGGCCCGAGCTTCATCATGTAGAAGCCGGCGACAGGCATCACCATGGCGTAACAGACGAGTGCCACGGTGTAGGGCAAGAGACTTTCCGTGGCACCAATGGCCAACTCCGCCTCCAGTGGTCGACGAAACACGCTCCAGGTGTACACCGTGCCCAGGCAGAGCAAGAGCGCCATGCCCAGGGGGATGAGCAACCAGCGGCCACGAACTGCCGGCAGACCAAACAGCTTGATCTTTGCTGGATCCGAAGAGTTCATCCTGCTTCATTCATCAGGAGTATTGGCCGCATGGGCCCAAACAAAAACCCCCTCGCCGAAGCGAGGGGGCGATGCCGGCCGCAGCCGGTGGGGG
>JANWUS010000026.1 GCA_024958715.1 Cyanobium sp. FGCU52
CACCGGCCGACCAGCCGCATGAAAACTTCGTCTTCCCTGAAGAGGTTCTGCCCCGTGGAAACGCCCTTTAATTCCGGTCTCGTCTCCGTTGGGGGCAAGGACCTCGACTCCACCGGCTATGCCTGGTGGGCCGGCAATGCCCGTCTGATCAACCTCTCCGGTCGTCTGCTGGGTGCCCACGTAGCCCACGCCGGCCTGATGGTGTTCTGGGCCGGCGCCATGATGCTGTTCGAGGTGAGCCACTTCACCTTCGATAAGCCCATGTACGAGCAGGGTCTGATCCTGTTCCCCCACGTCGCCACCCTCGGCTACGGCGTGGGTCCCGGCGGTGAGGTCACCGACCTCTATCCCTTCTTCGTGGTGGGCGTGCTCCACCTGATCAGCTCGGCCGTTCTCGGCCTCGGTGGTCTGTATCACGCCCTGCGCGGTCCGGAGATCCTGGAGAACTACTCCGCGTTCTTCTCCCAGGACTGGCGCGACAAGAACCAGATGACCAACATCATCGGGTATCACCTGATCCTCCTTGGCGTGGGTGCTCTGCTGCTGGTCTTCAAGGCCATGTTCTTCGGTGGTGTCTATGACACCTGGGCTCCCGGTGGTGGTGATGTTCGCCTCATCAGCAATCCCACCCTTGATCCCGGCGTGATCTTCGGCTATCTGTTCCGCGCTCCCTTCGGTGGCGAGGGCTGGATCATCGGGGTCAACTCGATGGAAGACATCATCGGTGGCCACATCTGGATCGGCCTGATCTGCATCTTCGGTGGCATCTGGCACGTGATCACCAAGCCCTTCGGCTGGGTGAGACGCGCCTTCATCTGGAATGGTGAGGCCTACCTGAGCTACAGCCTTGGCGCTCTGAGCTTCATGAGCTTCATCGCCTCGGCCTACATCTGGTTCAACAACACCGCTTACCCCTCGGAGTTCTACGGCCCCACAAACGCCGAAGCCTCCCAGGCCCAGAGCTTCACCTTCCTGGTGCGCGACCAGCGCCTCGGTGCCAACATCGGTTCGGCCATGGGCCCCACAGGCCTTGGTAAGTACCTGATGCGCTCCCCCACCGGCGAGATCATCTTCGGTGGTGAAACGATGCGTTTCTGGGATTTCCGTGGTCCCTGGCTGGAGCCCCTCCGTGGGCCCAACGGCCTCTCCCTCGACAAACTGCAAAACGACATCCAGCCCTGGCAGGTCCGTCGTGCAGCCGAGTACATGACCCATGCCCCCAATGCCTCCCTCAACTCGGTGGGCGGCATCATCACCGAACCCAACTCGGTGAACTTCGTGAACATCCGCCAGTGGCTGTCCGCGACCCAGTTCGTGCTCGCCTTCTTCTTCCTGGTGGGTCACCTCTGGCATGCCGGTCGGGCACGCGCTGCCGCGGCCGGTTTTGAAAAGGGCATCGACCGTCAGGCCGAACCCACGCTGGCCATGCCCGATCTGGACTGATCAGCCATCCTTTTCAACCACTTGATCTCAAAGCCTCTGGATGATCTCCAGAGGCTTTTTCATGCCAATGCTAGATTGGCCTAGGTTATCGATTGTCAATGTGATCACTCGCGGGGCAAAAGCGGTTGAAAAGGTGTTAAGAACTCTGCTTGATCCGTTCTGGCTATGCCGCGGTATCCGCAACTTCTTTGAGGGGCATGTCGACAGCAAAGTCCCCCTTTTGAACAGCTTGCGAGATCGGGCTGCCGTCGCTTGCTTCGGCCTTACGTCGACTTGTCTGAAAAGTCTTCCCCGTCAGGGGTCGCTACGATCCTTCTCAATACCTGCTTCTGTCCCCCAGGCTGGCGACAATCGCGCACTGGGCTGACTGGATCTTCACAGGCAGGGATTCAATGGGGATCTTGGCAGGCGGCCTCGACTTGTATTTGTGAAGGCTGATCTGGCTTGTATCAAGCGTTTCTGCGCTGACTGCCTGCCACTGATTGCTCCAAGTACGCGGTTTGTTCTGTTTGCAGGAGACTCCGATGCGACGATCCCTCTACAGACTGATCAGCGTTTTTCTGCCAACGGGAAGGACGATGTTGAGCTGCTGCGAAAGCTGCACGATAACCTGCGAATTGTCAATTAGTACACCCAGAATATAGACAGTGCGTGGAGCATGTTATCGCCCATTCCACTTGGGTGCTGGGAAAAGGGTGGCACTCGTCTCGACAGGCGAGTCCTTCGCCACTCGCGGGCAGTATCCATTCGCGATTGACCTCTGAAAGTCTTTTGTGCGCATCGAGTCAGGCCTGGTCTCCAGTGGGAGAAGCGCAGGTTGGTTACCGAAAAGGCTTTGAACGAGTGGAAAGATTCTGTCGACTATTACTCTTCTGTCGAGCCCTCCAGCTTCTTCTCCACGGTAAGCCGCTATCCCTTTGTGATGTGCGTTGGTGGTGGTGGCCTTGATCCTTCCCCAAAAGCCTGGACGGCCTTGCTGGCGGGGCAATCCCGATCATTGAGGTCAACGAGACCACCAAGGCCTACGAAGGCTTGCCGGTTGTCTATGTGGAGTCGTGGGAGCGCTTGAGCCTTGATCGTGAAGTCCTGGAGAGCTGGTTGAATCAATATGCGTCGTGCTTCGACGCGTTGGCGTTTGATCGGAGTGTTTTCAGAAGCTGTCCATGGACTATTGGCTCACCAGGATTTCAGCTGAGGCGTCATGATCCATTGATGAGCTGCCCCTCTCTCGGAGGTCGGCCTGACATAGACATCTTTCCCGCTCTGAAGCTGGGATCGACCGTATGCCTCCGGCGTGGGATGAACGATTGCTGAATTGTCGTTCGTGGGCTTACGGCACCAGCCAGCGCCGCAGCAGGGGCAGGCTCAGGCCGATCACATTGCTGAAGCAGCCTTCGATCCTCTCCACCAGCATCCCTCCCCTTCCTTCGAGAGCAAAACCGCCCGCACACGCCAGAGGTTCCCCCGTGGCCACATAGGCAGCGATGGCTGCGGCGTCCAGGGGCGCGAAATGGACGCGAGTGGTCACCGCTTCCAGGTGTTCATCCGTCACCTCCAGTCCCGGCCCATTCGGCCGCAGCAGGCAGTGGCCCGTCACCAGCTCCCCTGATCGTCCTGCCATTCGGCACCAACGGCGTCGGGCCTCCTCCGGGTCCGCCGGCTTGCCGAACACCTCGCCGTCCACCACCAGCAGCGAGTCGCAGCCCAGGACCGCGGTCCATGGTTCGCCCGGGCGACACCCGCCGGCCACGGCCATGGCCTTCGCTTCTGCCAGACGCAGCGCCAGTCGGGCGGGATCCGGGTCGCTGATGGTGGCTTCATCCACGCCACTCACCCGCACGCCATGGGGAATCGCCGCCTGCTCAAGCAGACGGCGGCGCGCCTGTGAAGCGGAGGCCAGCAGGAGCATGAAGGGACCGGGACTGCCGTCACCTTGCCATGGCTTGGCTACGTTCCCTGGAGCTCCCTTGCGCCACCGATGACCCTGCCCTGCTCTCGCACCCATCGCCGGATCCCCACCCTTCTGGCAGCGGGTATCGGCGTCGTGGCGGCGGCTATCCCGGTGGGAGCCGCGGCGGTGAATCTTCCCCAGGCAGGAGTGATCTGCGACACCGGCACCCGGATCTGCTACACGGGTGATGGCCCCTCCCTGAGCCAGACCCGCCGGGAGTACGGCTCCCGTGCCGAACAGGATCTGCTGCGCCGCCTCTCGGGGCGCCCCCCGGCCCAGGAGTTCACCCTCAGCAGCGGCGAGCTCTGCGACCTGCGTCAGCGCACCTGCTGGGATGACGGAAACAGGCGTCGCAACGTCAGCAACCGTCTGACCCAGCAGCTGTGGGGGGGGACGGGGACGGGCAATCGAACCTGCCAGCTCAGCCAGCGGGGGCGCAGGCTGTTCGACGGCAGCTGCCGGCTCACCCGTCGCAACGACTTCAACGGCACGGCCTATCAGGTCGAGACCAGCGATGGTCGTCGTTATGACTTCACCTATGCCCGCGACGGTCGCCTGGTCCTGCGGGACGCGACCGGCACCTGGCCGGTGACCACATCGAACTGGGGGAACCGGGTGCAGTTCCGCTGGGCGGACCTCCAGCTCGAGACCTCCCGGCGCTCGGGGGATCGGGGGTACGGCAGTGCCGGTGGCAGCGGCGGTTTGGGGAGTGGCGATGACGGTGGCTATGGCCAGGGTTACGGTCCTGGCGACCGCGGGGCTCCCGTCCCCATACCCGTCTCCCCCGGCCAGGCCCTGGACACGATCCTGAACGGGCTGTTCAAGTGACCATGGCCCGTTCGGAGCCGCCAGCAGGGGACGAGCGGATCGATGCGGTGGCCCTGAACCGGGCCGACCGGTCGCTGCGTTGCCTTCCCTTCCGCCGTGCGTTCTACGAGGAGGTGGCCGATCGACCGATCAGCAGCGGCGAACTCTGCCGGCGGCAGGACTGGCCCTCCCTCGTGTTTGCGCCCTTCGGTCCGGAGCGGGCGGAGGATCATTTCATCTGGCTGATCCGGCTGGGTGTGCTCCGCCGTGAGGTGGATGGCCAGGGACTCACCGAACGGGTGCGGCTCACACCGATGGGCCGGGTTCTGCTGTCGCGCTGGCGCGGTGAGATTCCTCGGGCCGGCCTGCGCGATCGCATCCACGAGAACTTCCTGCGCCATCGCCCCCGGTTCTGAGGCGAGCCATGACCCGCCCAGATTCCGGTCGTCCCACCCCCCTGATGGTGCTCGGCACCAGCAGTGGCGCCGGAAAGTCGCTGATGACGGCGGCGCTCTGCCGGGTGCTGAGGCGCCGCGGCGAGACGCCCCTGCCGTTCAAGGGCCAGAACATGAGCCTCAACGCCTGGGTGGATCCCGCCGGCGGTGAGATGGCCTACTCCCAGGCCCTCCAGGCCTGGGCGGCGGGGCTGGAGCCCCGGGTGGCCATGAATCCGGTTTTGTTGAAGCCACGGGGGGACAGCACCAGCGAGGTGATCCACCTGGGCCGCTCGGTGGGCACGGCACGGGCGGAGCACTACTACCGCGACTGGTTCCGTCCGGGCTGGCAGGCGATCCGCAGCGGTCTGATGGAGCTGCAGGCCGACCATCCCGATGGCCGGCTGGTGCTCGAGGGGGCCGGCAGCCCGGTGGAGGTGAACCTGCAGGCGCGCGATCTCACCAATCTGCGCTTGGCCCAGTACCTGCGGGTCCGCTGTCTGCTGGTGGCCGACATCGAGCGCGGTGGCGTGTTCGCCCAGATCGTGGGCACCCTCGCCCTGCTCCGCCCGGTGGAGCGGCCCCTGATCGCCGGCATCCTGGTGAACCGGTTCCGGGGCCGACGCTCTCTGTTCGACGAAGGCCGGACCTGGCTCGAACGGCAGACCGGTGTGCCGGTGCTGGGGGTGATGCCCTGGCTCGATGAACTCTTCCCCCCCGAGGATTCGCTCGATCTGCTCGAGCGCAGGGGCCGCAAGCGGGAGGCCGATCTCCGCCTGGCGGTGCTGCGGCTGCCGTCGCTGAGCAACTTCTCCGACCTCGATCCCCTCGAGGCCGAACCCAGCGTGCAGCTCGACTGGGTGCGCCCCGGCGACCCCCTGGGACGGCACGATGCGGTGATCGTGCCTGGCAGCAAGTGCACCCTGGCCGACCTGGCGGCCCTGCGGGCCGGTGGTCTGGAGCCGTTGCTGCGGGAGTATCTCGCTGCAGGGGGGCACGTGTTCGGCATCTGCGGGGGGCTGCAGATGCTCGGCCGCCAGCTGGCGGACCCGCAGGGTCTGGAGGGGATGGGGCCTGGGGCTGCGGCGGCAGGACTGGATCTGCTGCCGTTGGACACGCTCTTCGCCGCCGAGAAGACCCTGCGGCGCACCCGGGGTCGGGCCCTGTGGCCCGAGGAGGGGGAGGCGCTGGAGATCGAGGGCTTCGAACTCCATCACGGCCGCAGCCTCTGCGAGGCTTCGCCCCTCGCCGATCCGGCCGGACTCGGCTATTGGCAACCCTCAGGAGCGGCAGGGGGTGTGGTGGCGGGCACCTACCTGCACGCCATCTTCGAGAACGGCCCCTGGCGTCGGCGCTGGCTCAACCGGCTGCGTCAGCGCCGCTGTCTGCCCCTGCTCAGCGAGCACCAGCCCCACCACGGCCGCCAGCGCGATCAGCTGCTGGATCGTCTGGCCGATGCCTTCGAGGCCCATGTCGATCTCACGCCCCTGCTGGGACACACACCGTCCCGGTAGGTTCGGACTCCTTCCCAGCCGTCGGCATGGCCCCTGACCCTTCACCCGTGGAGATCCAGTGGCCCGACGGACGTCGCAGCACAACCCCGGCTGGCACGGACTGGCTGCTGGCGGCACGGAATGCGGGCGTCAGCATCCCCACCGGTTGCCTTGGAGGGAGCTGCGGCGCCTGTGAGATCGAGGTGAACAGCACCCTGGTGCGTGCCTGCATCGCCACCGTGCCGCGCCACCCCCGGGGAGAGCTCAAGGTGACCTACGCCGAAGATCCCCATTGGTGAGGGCCGGCAGCACGCTGCGGGCCCGGTTCATCGCCGACTCCACCACCACGTGCATGTCCATGTAGAGGTACTCGGAGAGGCGTCCGCCGAAGATCACGTGCGGCAGCGCCTCGGCCCGCTCCCGGTAGCGGCGGTGAATCGCCTGGTTGGCCTCGCTGTTCACGGGGTAGTAAGGGATGGCGCCATCCCGGCAGGGTTGGGGGTATTCCCTCGTCACCACGGTGACCTCGGAGCGTGAACCCACGGGATCGAAATGCTTGTGCTCGATCGTGCGCGTGAAGGCCGGGTCGGGATCGCAGTAGTTGATCACCGCGTTGCCCTGGTGGTTATCAGCGGCGATCACCTCGTGTTCGAACGCCAGCGAGCGGTACTCGAGATGGCCCTCCTGATGGTCGAAGAAGGCGTCGATGCAGCCGGTGAACACCACGCAGCGGGCCAGGGAATCGAGGTTGGAGCGATCGCTGAGATAATCGATGCCAAGGCGCACTTCGATTCCCTCCAGCATCTTCTGGAACAGGCGGGTGTAGCCCCCAATCGGGATGCCCTGCCAGCGGTCGTTGAAGTAATTGTTGTCGTAAGTGAAGCGCAGCGGCAGCCGCTTGATGATGAACGCCGGCAGCTCGCTGGGATCCTTGCCCCACTGCTTGCGGGTGTAGTGGTGGATCAGGGTTTCGTAGATATCCCGCCCCACCAGCGAAAGTGCCTGTTCCTCGAGGTTCGTCGGCTCACCTCGGAAGCGCTGGGCTTCGATCGTGGCCCTGGCCTCCGCCGGCGTGCGCACCTGCCAGAGCTCGTGGAAGGTGTTCATGTTGAACGGGAGGGAATAGATCCTTCCCCCGGAAAGCGCCTTGGGTGAATTGATGTAGTTGTTGAACTCGGCAAAGCGATTCACGAACTCCCACACGTGGCGATTGCTGGTGTGGAAGATGTGGGCGCCGTAGGCGTGAACATGAATCTTCTCACGCTCTTCCGTGTAGCAGTTGCCGCCGATGTGCGGCCGCTGGTCGATCACCAACGGGCGCAGTCCTACGTCGGCCGCCAGGCGCGCAAAGGTGGCGCCATAGAGGCCGCACCCCACGATCAGCAGGTCGTAGGGAGGGGGATCGGCATGCGCCGGCAGCCCCTCCAGAAAGCGCTGCGCCTGTGAGGTCATGCCGGGTCGGCCTCGCCGGCGCTCTGGATCAGGCCACCGCCCAGCAGCACCTCATCGGCGTAGAACACCGCCGCCTGGCCCGGTGTGATCGAGAACTGGGGTTCCTGGAACCGCAGCCGGCAGCGATGGGGGCGATCGGCGGCGTGATCGCTCGCGATCGCCGGCAGCGGCGTGAGCAGGGCGGCCACCGGTGCACTGCGGTAGCGCACCTGTACCGCCACCTCCAGGGGAGTCTCGGGAGGCGCAATCGACACCCAGTTCACCGCCCCCACCTCGCAGTGGGAGCGGGCGGCCTCCGCCCGCGGGGCCACCACCACCCGGTTGCGGGCGGCATCGAGCGCCACCACGTGCAGGGGTTCCTTCCATGCCACACCCAGCCCACGCCGCTGGCCGATGGTGAAGTGGTGGATGCCGTCGTGGCGGCCCACCACCGTGCCGTCGGCCAGAACGATCTGCCCAGCCTGCGGCGCGAGGTGGGCATCGAGGAACGCCCGCATCGAGCCATGGTGATCGGCCAGGCAGAGGTCCTGGCTCTCGGGCTTGGCGGCGGTTCGCAGTCCCAGCCGGGCGGCCTCGGCGCGGGTGTCGGCCTTGGTGAGCTCCCCGAGGGGAAACACCAGCCGACCGAGCGCGTCCTGCGGCAGGTCGTAGAGGAAATAGCTCTGGTCCTTGTGGGCATCCAGGCCCCTCAGGAGCTGATGGCGCTCTCCGGGTGCGGCGGCGGGACGGACCCTGGCGTAGTGGCCGGTGGCGATCCGCTCCACCCCCAGCTCCTCCCTGGCCCAGGCCAGCATCGGGCCGAACTTCACCTCCCGGTTGCAGCGGGAGCAGGGCAGCGGCGTGATGCCGTCGGCGTACCCCTGCACCAGCAGGTCCACGATCTGGTTGCGGAAGCGCTCGCGGGAGTCCACCACATGGTGGGGGATGCCCAGCTGCTCACACAGGCCGGCCGCATCCACCAGCCCCTCGGCACAGCAGGACCCCTTGCCGCTCATCAGCCAGAGGGTGAGCCCCTCCACCTGCCAGCCCGCCGCCAGCAGCAGGGCCGCGGTGAGGGAGCTGTCCACCCCCCCGGAGAGGCCGACGGCCACCCGCCGATCCCCGGGCCAGGCCCGCAGGCGCTCGAGCACCGCATCGCCAGCCGGGGTGGCGCCGATGCCGGCGACTCCGTGGTCGGTGGTGGGAGTGATCGCGGGGGGGGAGGTTGTGGGCACGAGGAGCGGGAAGGGGGCCGCCGGGCTCGCGCCGGGCCGGTTGCTCCCCATCATGGAAGGACGCCGCCCAGCGCCGCCGTGTCCCAGCGGACCACTCCGGCTCCCTGGCCCCCCCGGGATGCCGACCACCTGCTGGTGAGCGGGTCCCAGATGGCCGCCCTCGAAGAGCAGCTCTTCGCCAGTGGTCTGCCCGTGGAGGCCCTGATGGAGAAGGCCGCCCTGGCCGTGAGCCGCCGCCTGATCCAGCGGCTGGCACGGTTGCGGCAACCAGGCGTCGCCGATCCGGGGGTGATCGTGCTGGTGGGCCCCGGCCACAACGGCGGCGATGGGCTGGTGGTGGCGCGCGAGCTGCACCTCGCCGGCCATCGCGTGCGGCTGTGGTGTCCGTTCGAGCGTCTGCGGCCGCTGACCGAGGCCCACGCCCGCCATGCGGCCTGGCTGGGGATCCCCCGGCTTGAGGAAGCCCCCGATCCCGGCGACCATGCCCTCTGGGTGGATGCCCTGTTCGGCATCGGTCAGAGCCGGCCGCCCGGTCCCACCCTCGAAGCGCTGCTGGCGGAGCGCCAGCGCCAGCGGCCCCATCAGCTGGTGGCGATCGACATCCCCACCGGTCTCTGCGCCGACAGCGGGCGTTGCCTGGGCGAGGAGGCGGCCACGTCCGGGGTCACCTACACGATCGGACTGATCAAGCAGGGCCTCGTGCAGGACCGGAGCCTGGCCCGGGTGGGGCGGCTGGAGCGGATCGACCTCGGACTGCCTCCGCATCTGCTGGAGACCCTGCCGGTCGGTCAGCCCCTGGGGCTGGGCGGACGGGGCAGCGGACGTGCGGATGTGAGCCTCGCACCCTGGCCCGTTCCGGATCCTGCGGCGGGAAAGTACGGGCGGGGCCGCCTGCTGGTGGTGGCCGGCAGCCTTCAGTACAGGGGGGCCGCCCGGATGGCCCTGGCGGGAGCCGCCGCCGCCGGCTGCGGCAGCCTCCGGGCGATGGTGCCCGCCGAGCTGGCCGCCGGGCTCTGGGCCCTGCAGCCGGAGGTGGTGCTGGAGCGCTCCCCGGACTGCGATGCCGACGGGGCCCTTCGCCTCGAAGGGCTGGATCCCAGCCTTCTGGAGCGTCTGGATGTGGTCCTGCTTGGGCCGGGGATCGGACACGCAGCGGATTCACCTGCCGCTGCGACCGCTCGGGGTTGGGAGGCCCTGGAGCGCTTCGGTGGCCTGGTGGTGCTCGATGCCGACGGGCTCAACCGGCTTGCCGCCGGAGCCGCCGGCGTTCCCGGCGAGAGCTGGCTGCGCCGCCGTGGCGGCCCCACCTGGCTGACGCCCCACCGGCAGGAGTTCGCCAGGCTGTTCCCCGATCTTGCGGTGGCGGAGCCGCAGGAGGCGGCCGCCAGCGCTGCGGCCCGTACGGGCTGCAGTGTGCTGCTGAAGGGGGCCCGCAGCGTGGTCGCCGCCCCGGACGGGCGGCGCTGGCAGCTGCTGCGGGCCTGCCCGGAAGCGGCGCGGGCGGGGCTGGGGGACGTGCTGGCGGGTTATGCCGCTGGGCTGGGGGGGCTGGCTGCCGCAGCCGGTGGGGGGGGCGATGCCCAGCTGCTGGCCCTGGCGGCACTGGTTCATGCCCGGGCCGGTCAGGGGGCCGCGCGCCGCTGGGGTCCGGGCGGGGCCACGCCACTGGCAGTAGCGGCCAGCCTGGCTGATGCTGTGGGCAAATGAACAAAGAGACAAAGGGAAACGCGGGGTCAACAGGCGGTCAAACCCTGCACTCGCCGCGACTGCCTTGTTCGCTGAACTGCAAACTTCGCGCTTGCTGCCGATGCGCAGCCGCTCATGTGTTCGTTTGCGAGTAAAATCTAAAAGGTTGCTGAAGAGACCACTGTTCACGCCAATCGAGCGAGATAGTGGCCTCCTCACTGCTCCAAGCCCCATGACTGCCTCTTCGGTCAGGTCGAGCGACGGCTCCGGACGCAGAAGTGGTGATTCCATGACCTGGTACCTGGCGTCCATCGGCCGGGAACCCCTGCTCACCCCTGCCGAGGAGATTGAACTCGGCAATCAGGTGCAGGCCATGATGCAATTGCTGGACGAGAAGAGGGAAGAGCTCACCCCCCACGAGCGCAAGATCATCAAGATCGGCCGCCGTTCCAAGGAACGGATGATGAAGGCCAACCTGCGTCTGGTCGTGAGCGTTGCCAAGAAGTATCAGGGCAAGGGGCTGGAGCTTCTCGACCTGATCCAGGAGGGTTCGCTTGGGCTCGAGCGTGCCGTCGAGAAATTCGATCCCACCCGCGGCTACAAATTCTCCACCTACGCCTTCTGGTGGATCCGTCAGAGCATGACGCGCGCGATCGCCTGCCAGAGCCGCACCATCCGGCTGCCCGTGCACCTGAGCGAGCGCCTCACCACCATCCGGCGCGTCAGCCTCGATCTGGCCCACAAGCTTGGGGCCATGCCCAGCCGGCAGGAGATCGCCGAGGCCATCGACATGCCGATCGAGGAGCTGGATTCACTGCTGCGGCAGGCGCTCACCACCTCCAGCCTCGATGCCCCGATCCACGCGGAGGAGGGAAGAAGCTTCCTCGGGGATCTGATCGCCGATGGCTCCAGCGAGGAGCCGCTCGAGCAGGTGGAGCGCGGCATCCACCAGGAGCAGCTCGGACGCTGGCTCGGCCATCTCACTGAACAGGAGCGGGAGGTGCTCGCCCTGCGATTCGGCCTGGATGGCCACGAGCGCCACACCCTGGCCGAGATCGGGCGTCAGCTCGAGGTGTCGCGGGAGCGGGTGCGTCAGGTGGAGCTGAAGGCCCTGCGCAAGCTCCGCAACCTCACGCGCCGCATCCCGCCGACTCTCTGAGGAAATCCTTCCCAAGATTGATGCCCCCTCCGCCAGGGGAGGGGCCATCAGGGGGTTGCTTTTCAGTCTTCCGCCCAGAGATGTATCAGTCTTCCGCCCAGATGTAGCGGGTGAGTTCGCTGGGATCGGGTTCCGGTGCCGCCAAGGCGAACTCGACGCAGTCGGCCACCACGGCATCGATCTCCTTGTCGATGGCCTGAAGCTCATCCGCCCGGGCCAGGCCCTGGGCGGTGAGATCGGCGGCCAGGCGCTTGATGGGGTCCCGCTGGGCCCAGAACTCCTTCTCGGCGGCGGCGCGCAGTTCATCGGGGTCGGCCAGGGAGTGGCCGCGGAAGCGATAGGTGAGGCATTCGAGCACCGTGGGACCCTCACCTGCCCGCGCACGCGCCACGGCCCGTTGGGCGGCGGCCCGGACCGCAAGCACATCCATGCCGTCGACCTCCTCGCCGGCCATCCCGAAGGCCGCGGCCTTGCGCCAGATCTCCGGATCGCTGGTGGCCCGGTTGTGATCCATGCCGATCGCCCAGCGGTTGTTCTCGACAACGAACACGATCGGCAGCTTCCACAGGGCCGCCATGTTGAGGCACTCGAAGAACTGCCCCACGTTGCAGGTGCCATCGCCGAAGAAGGCGGCGGTCACGGCATCGCTGTCGGCCTGGCCGAGGGCATCGCGCTTGTAGCGGCTCGTGAAGGCGGCGCCGAGGGCCACGGGAATGCCCTCGCCGATGAAGGCGTAGCCCCCGAGCAGGTGGTGCTCGCGAGAGAACAGGTGCATGGAGCCGCCCCTGCCCTTGCTGCATCCGGTTTCCTTGCCGAAGAGCTCGCTCATCACCTCACGCGCGGGGACGCCGCAGCTGAGGGCGTGGACGTGATCGCGATAGGTGCTGCAGAACCAGTCGTACTGGAGCTTCATCGCCCTGATCACGCCGGTGCTCACCGCCTCCTGGCCGTTGTAGAGATGAACGAAGCCGAACATCTTGCCGCGGTAGTACATCTCCGCGCACTTGTCCTCGAAGCGACGGCCGAGAACCATGTCGCGGTAGAGCATCAGCCCCTCCTCGCGGCTCACCTGAGCCCGCTCCGCCGGGTAGAGGCCTTCGAGCCTCAGGGCATGGCTTCCGGCTTCCGGGGGAGGGCCCGCCGGCTGGGTCTGCAGGGAGGCGGCGAGCTCCTGGGTCATCGAATCGGCGTCCGGGGTCGTGGCCCGACTGTAGTGGGTCCGTTCTCCGCAAACTGTTTGGCGGCAACGGCTTCCGGCCAGTCCATGTCCCGGGCCGGGGCCGACCGCTCAGCGAACCGATCCAGCGACAGGAGCGTTCTGCTGTCTCTCCTTACACTTGCTCACCGTCCGTCTGGTACCACGGTTGGAGCTGCCGATCGATCATTTCCGCCTGCTCGGGGTGGGCCCCGGCACGGATGCCCAGACGGTTCTGCATACCTACCACCAGCGCCTCGCCCGGGTTCCCGATCAGGCCTTCAGCCGTGACACCCTCGAGGCCAGGGCCGAGCTGCTGCGGGCCAGCGCCGACGTGCTCAGCGATCCGGAGCGGCGTGCCGCCTACGAATCCGACCTCACGGCCCTGGTGGGCGCCGGTGAGGGGGTGGTTCCGGCCCTGGACATCGCCTCCTCCAGGGAGGTCGCCGGCCTGCTGCTGCTGCTCGAGGCCGAACAGCCTCTGGAATGTTTCGATCTGGCCTGTCGTGCCCTGCAGCCGCCCCAGACCCCGGCCCTCGGCAGCAGCCGCGAGTCCGATCTCACCAGGCTCGCAGGGCTCTCCTGCCTCGCGGCGGCCGGTGACTACCACAGCCAGCGCCGCTATGAAGCCGCGGCCCAGACCCTCCAGCAGGGCCTGCAACTGCTCCAGCGCATGGGCCAGCTGCCGGAGCTGCGGGAGAGGATGAGTCAGGAGCTCGACCGGCTCACCCCTTATCGCGTGCTCGATCTGCTCAGCCGCGATCTCTCCGCGGTGGAGGAGCGCCGCGAAGGCCTCAGCCTGCTCGAAGACCTGGTGCGCCGGCGGGGCGGTCTGGAGGGTTCTGACGATCCCAGCTTCACCACCGAGGCCTTCCAGGCCTTCTTCAAGCAGATCCGCAGCTTCCTCACGGTTCAGGAACAGGTGGACCTCTTCAGCCGCTGGGGGGATGCCGGCTCTCCCGCAGCCGATTTCCTGGCTACCACGGCCCTCACCGCCTCCGGATTCGTCCAGCGCAAGCCTGAGCGGATCGCCGCCGCCCGCGATCGGCTCGAGGCCAGTGGTCGCAGCGGGATCGAACCCCTGCTGGCCAACCTCCATCTCCTGCTGGGCGACGTGGATGCAGCCCGGGAGGCCTTCGACCTTGGCGCCAGCCGGGAGCTCCGCGCCTGGACGGCCCGTCAGAGCGACGATCCCCTGGCCCAGCTCTGTGCCTACTGCCGAGACTGGCTCAGCCACGACGTGCTGCCTGGCTACCGCGACATCGATGCCGATCCCGATCTTGATGCCTACTTCAGCGACCGTGACGTCATCGCCTTTGTGGAGAAGGAGGATCGTCGGGTCGGGCGCTCCTTCCCCGAGCCCGGCGACGTCTCCTTCGGCGAAAGCTTCGATTTCCGCACCAGCCCCGACCCCTCCGCCGCCTGGCCTTCCATCGGGGCGTCGTCGTCCTTCGGCCTTGCCGGCAGCTCCGGCCCCCTCGTGCCCCCCAATGCCTACGACGCCTTCGGCGAACCACTCGACGAAGACGCCGCCGTCGGCCACGAGGAGGTTCCTGCCCGTCGGCGCCGCCGCCCCTTGCCCGTCAGGGGCCCGTTTCCCCTGCCCCTGCCCCTGCCCTGGCTGATGGGGGGGCTGGCCGCCGTGGTGGCGGCCTTTGCACTCGGCACCTGGGCGCTGCGTCCCCGCACTCCCGGGGCTGCGGGGACGGGGACCGCGCGGCCGATCCCGGTGGTTCCCGCCGCCCGTCCCACGCCGCCACCTCCGCCGGCCTCGCGTCCAGCTGTCAAGGCCGCCGACGCTTCCGGGGTTCCCCTGCAAGCGGCCGAACCGAGCGAGGATCAGCTGCGCGCCCTGCTGGAGGCCTGGCTCGCCGCCAAGGCCGCCGTGCTGGCCGGCGACAAGCCCACGGTTCCCCTCGATCGCCTTGCCCGCGCCGCCACCGTGCAGCGCCTGGAGGAGGAGCGGCGCGAGGACCGCAGCCGCGGCGAGCTTCAGAAGCTCGACGTCAGGGTGAAGGATCTGGCGATCGACGAGCGCAATCCCCAGCGGATCGCGATCACCGCGGAGCTGGCCTACAGCGATCGCCGCCTCGACGAACGTGGGCGGGAGGTGGAGCGCACGGCCCCCACCACCCTGCGCAACGTCTACATCTTCGGCCGCGATGGCGGCACCTGGCGCCTGGCCGCCACCCACGCCGCCGACTGACGGCAACGCCTCCCTCTCCCCTTCTCCCTCCCTCATGTTCGACGAGCTTTCCCAGCGGTTCGAGGACGCCGTCAAGGGCCTGCGCGGCCAGGCGGCGATTTCCGAGACCAACATCGACGGCGCCCTCAAGCAGGTGCGCCGCGCCCTGCTGGAGGCGGACGTGAGCCTTCCGGTGGTGCGGGAGTTCGTCGACGAGGTGCGCCGCCGGGCCGTGGGGGCTGAAGTGGTGCGCGGCATCAGCCCCGACCAGAAGTTCATCCAGCTGGTGCATGAGCAACTGGTGGAGACCATGGGCGGCGAGAACGCTCCCCTGGCCCATGCCGACACCGCCCCCACGGTGATCCTGATGGCCGGCCTCCAGGGGGCCGGCAAGACCACCGCCACCGCCAAGCTGGGCCTGCATCTCAAGGAGCAGGGGCGCAGGGCGCTGCTGGTGGCCGCCGACGTCTACCGTCCCGCGGCGATCGATCAGCTCCAGACCCTGGGCCAGCAGATCGGCGTGGAGGTGTTCAGTCTCGGCAGCGACGCCACGCCGGAAGCGATTGCCGCTGCCGGCCTGGCCCGGGGGCGTGAGGGAGGCTTCGACACCGTGCTGGTGGATACCGCGGGTCGCCTGCAGATCGACACCGCGATGATGCAGGAGATGGTGCGGATCCGCGAGGCCGTGCAGCCCCATGAGGTGCTGCTGGTGGTGGACGCGATGATCGGCCAGGAGGCCGCCGAGCTCACCCGCGCCTTCCACGAGCAGGTGGGCATCACCGGAGCGGTGCTCACCAAGCTCGACGGTGATTCTCGCGGCGGGGCGGCCCTCTCGATCCGCAAGCTCAGCGGCGCTCCGATCAAGTTCATTGGCACCGGCGAGAAGGTGGAGGCCCTGCAGCCCTTCCACCCTGAGCGGATGGCGAGCCGCATCCTCGGCATGGGCGATGTGCTCACCCTGGTGGAGAAGGCCCAGAAGGAGGTGGAGCTGGCCGATGTGGCCAAGATGCAGCAGAAGCTCCAGGAAGCCACCTTCGACTTCTCCGATTTCGTGCAGCAGATGCGGCTGATCAAGCGCATGGGCTCCCTTGGCGGCCTGATGAAGCTGATCCCGGGCATGAACAAGATCGACGACGGCATGCTCAAGCAGGGCGAGCAGCAGCTCAAGCGGATCGAGGCGATGATCGGCTCGATGACCCAGGCCGAACGGGAGAACCCGGATCTACTGGCCTCGGCACCCTCCCGGCGGCGGCGCATCGCCGGCGGCAGCGGCCATACCCCGGCGGAGGTGGACAAGGTGCTGGCCGATTTCCAGAAGATGCGCGGCTTCATGCAGCAGATGAGCCGCGGCGGTGGCATGCCCGGCATGCCGGGCATGGGCGGGGGCTTCCCGGGCATGGGTGGCTTTCCCGGGGGCGGTGCCCCCGCCGCACCGGGCAGGGGCACCGGTGGCCGGGCACCACGCCCTCCGAAGCCCGCCAAGAAGCGCAAGGGCTTCGGCGAGCTCTGAGGCGTCCCCCGCCGGGCGTGACGGGGGGCGGTGCCGGTCAACAGGTACGATCTTCCATCGGACATCCATCTGTTAGGCCACCCATGATCAAGCTCCGCCTGAAGCGGTTCGGGAAGAAGCGGGAAGCGAGCTTCCGCCTCGTGGCCACCAACAGCACGTCGCGCCGCGACGGCCGTCCGCTGGAGGAGCTGGGCTTCTACAACCCCCGCACCAAGGAAGCCCGTCTCGATACCGAGGCGATCCGCGCCCGCCTCAGCCAGGGTGCCCAGCCCACCGACACCGTCCGCTCCCTGCTCGAAAAGGGTGGTCTGATCACCAAGACCGTCCGCCCCGCCGAGATCGTGGGCAAGCAGAAGCAGGCTCAGGCCCGTGAGGCCGCCGCCGCCGAGGCCCGCAAGGCCGAAGCGGAAGCCAAGGCCAAGGCCGCCGCCGAAGCTGAAGCCGCCGCCGCCGCCGAGGCTCAAGCCGCCGCCGCTGCCCCTGAGGCCGAAGAGGCTTCCGCCGAAGCCTGAGCCAGCCTCCCTCCGCTTCCGCCCAGCCTGGAACCGGGTCGGTCCCTGATGACCAACTCGTTGTTCCCCTGCCCGACCCCGCCGCCGCCCTGGCCCTTGCGGGCCGGGGCGAGCAGATCCTGCGCCGCCTCGAGGCCCTCACCGGCACCACCCTGGTGCTGCGGGGCCTCGATCTGCAGGTGAGTGGGCGACCCAGCCAGCGGCAGCGCCTCGCCGGTTTGCTCACCCTGATTCAGCCCCTCTGGCAGGCCGGTGAGGCGATCACCCCGGTGGATCTCCAGAACGCCCTGGCAGCCCTCGACAACGGCCGGGGTGAGGAGCACCGTGCCCTGGGCGGCCAGGTGCTGGCCACCAGCCGCAGCGGCCGTCCGGTGCGGCCCCGAAGCCTGCGGCAGAAGGCTTTCATCGAGGCGATCGAACGTCACGATCTCACCCTGGCCATCGGGCCCGCCGGTACCGGCAAGACCTTCCTGGCCACCGTGCAGGCGGTGAGGATGCTCCAGGAGCGCCGGGTGGAGCGGCTGATCCTCACCCGCCCGGCCGTGGAGGCCGGGGAGCGGCTCGGCTTCCTGCCTGGGGATCTGCAGCAGAAGGTCGACCCCTATCTGCGGCCCCTCTACGACGCCCTCAACACCTTGCTGGGCAACGAGCGCACGGCCCAGTTGCTGGAGAAGGGAACGATCGAGGTGGCGCCGCTGGCCTACATGCGCGGCCGGACCCTGGCCGATGCCTTCGTGATCCTCGATGAGGCGCAGAACACCACTTGCGCCCAGATGCGCATGGCCCTCACCCGGCTCGGTGAGAACTCGCGGATGGTGGTGACGGGCGACACGACCCAGATCGATCTGCCGCCCGGCCAGCTCAGCGGTCTGGTGGAGGCGGCCCAGGTGCTTCAGGGGGTGGAAGGCGTGGCCATCTGCCGGTTCGGGGACGCCGACGTGGTGCGCCACCCGCTGGTCCAGCGGCTGGTGCAGGCCTATGCCAGCCGTGATGCGAGCGGCCGCCCCCGCTGAGGAAGGAGGAGATCCGCACACGCACCCCTGCCACCCTCAGGTGAGGACTGTCAGGATGGATCAAGTCCGAATTCCGATGCCGCCATGCCGGCCAGCAGTGATTTCCAGCAAGCGATTCGCGAGGCCCAGATCGGTGGCCTGGTGGGTCCCAACGTCGTCAACAAGGCCCTGCCCTACGTGGGCGGGGGCATGGTGCTCACCGCCGCGGGTGTCATGGGCGGACTGGCCCTGATGGCCAGCAATGCCGTTCTGTTCATGCCCCTGTTCTGGGTGGCGTTGATCGGCAACTTCATCCTCTTCTTCGTGGCTCAGAACGTGGCCACCAAGGGCGACAGCGCCACGGCCCTTCCCCTGCTTACCGCCTACAGCCTGATCACCGGCTTCACCCTCAGCGGCATCGTCGGCTATGCCCTCACCACGGCGGGCATCGGTGCCGTTGGTACCGCAGCCCTGGCCACCGGCATCACCTTCGTCCTGGCCTCGGTGATGGGCCGTCGCATGAGCGACAGCGTCGGCCAGGCCCTCAGCGGGGCCGTGGGTCTGGGTCTGATCGGTCTGATCATCGCCATGGTGGTGCAGCTGGTGGGCAGCATTTTTGCCCCCGGCATGTTCAGCGGCGGTGGTTTCGAACTGCTGATCGCCGGTTTCGGCACCGTTCTGTTCGTGGGAGCCGCCTTCGTCGACTTCTACACCATGCCCCGCACCTACCGCGACGACCAGTACCTGGCCGGCGCCCTTGGCATGTACCTCACCTACATCAACCTCTTTGTCTTCCTGCTACGTCTGATCATCGCCCTCCAGGGGGGCGGTCGTCGCGACTGAAGCGCTCCGACCCTCCTGTGGGGCTGAGGTTGGGAGGTGCAATCCTCCCTCCTCCGCCCCTTTTCCCTTTGACTTGCAGCCCATTCTCCCTTAGGAAGGCCCCTGGCACTTGGCCTGCGAGTGCTGCGTTATCCTGGCTTTCTCCCCACCGACCTATGACCCGCACCGCACTGATCACCGGCATCACCGGCCAGGATGGTTCCTATCTGGCCGAGCTGCTACTGGAGAAGGGGTACGTGGTGCACGGTATCAAACGGCGGGCCAGCAGCTTCAACACCGATCGCATCGACCATCTCTATCAGGATCCCCATGAACGGGATCCGCGCCTGGTTCTTCACTATGGCGATCTCACCGACAGCACCAACCTGATCCGCATCATTCAGCAGGTGAGGCCCGATGAGATCTACAACCTCGGTGCCCAGAGCCATGTGGCAGTGAGCTTCGAGAGCCCGGAATACACAGCTAACAGCGATGCCCTTGGCACGCTTCGCATCCTTGAGGCCGTGCGGATTCTTGGCCTTATCGACCATACCCGCATCTACCAGGCCTCCACGAGCGAACTCTATGGTCTCGTTCAGGAGATTCCCCAGAAAGAAACCACTCCCTTCTACCCCCGCAGCCCCTACGGGGTGGCGAAGCTCTACGCCTATTGGATCACGGTGAACTATCGGGAGTCCTATGGCATGTTTGCATGCAATGGTATACTCTTTAACCACGAATCGCCTCGTCGGGGTGAAACGTTCGTGACGCGCAAGATCACCCGCGGTCTCGCACGTATTGATGCCGGCCTAGATCAATGCCTGTTCATGGGCAACCTTCATTCCCTCCGGGATTGGGGGCATGCGCGTGACTACGTGGAAATGCAGTGGCGCATGCTTCAGCAGGACACACCCGAGGATTACGTGATCGCCACGGGCCGGCAGGAATCGGTGCGACGCTTCATCGAGCTCACCGCTGAGCAACTGGGCTGGGGCGGCATGATCTGGGAGGGAGAAGGGGTCAGCGAGAAGGGGCGCCGTGCTGACACCGGGGCTGAGGTGGTGCGCATCGACCCGCGTTACTTCCGTCCGGCCGAGGTGCAGACGCTGCTGGGGGATCCCACCAAGGCGCATCGTCAGCTTGGCTGGACACCCACCACCTCGCTTGAGGAACTTGTGGCGGAGATGGTGGAGGCTGATAGGGAGGAGGCGGCCAAGGAGGCCGTGCTGCGGAGGGAAGGCTTTGCGGTGGTGGGATCGATGGAAAATCCGCCAACAGCTCTGCGGATCTGACCGGAAGTTGTCTGTTTCCGGCTGACGTCATCCTGCTTGCTTCGCACCTTCTCCTTCTGCCATGACTCTGTTGATCAATCCCTCCGATCGCATCTTCGTGGCAGGCCACCGTGGCATGGCGGGGTCCGCCATTGTCCGGCGACTGATTGAGGGGGGCTATCAACGCATCCTCACCGCATCCCGCTCAGAACTTGACCTCACCGATCCGATCGCCACGGCGGCATGGTTCAACATTCACAGGCCGGATGTTGTGGTGCTTGCAGCCGCCAAGGTGGGCGGCATTCTTGCCAACGCCACTTATCCAGCTGATTTTCTTCTCGAGAATCTCAAGATCCAGAACCATGTCATTGAAAATGCATGGCGAACGGGCAGTCGTCGTCTTCTGTTCCTTGGCAGCAGTTGCATCTACCCGAAATATGCGACCCAGCCCATCCGCGAGGACGCTCTGCTGACAGGCGCACTGGAGCCGACCAATGAGTGGTACGCCATTGCCAAGATCACCGGCATCCAGCTCTGCCGGGCCCTCAAGGCCCAGTGCGGCTTCGATGCCGTAAGCCTGATGCCCACCAATCTCTACGGGCCGGGGGACAACTATCACCCCACCAACAGCCACGTGCTGCCCGCCATGATCCGCCGCTTTCATGAAGCAAGCCAACGGGGCGATGCCGTGGTGACCTGCTGGGGCAGCGGTACTCCCAGGCGGGAGTTCCTCCATGTCGACGATCTTGCCGACGCCGCCGTGTTCTGCCTAGAGCGCTGGCAACCCCAGCCGGGGGAGCTGCATCATCTCAATGTGGGCACCGGCACCGATGTGTCCATCCGCGAACTGGCGGAACAGGTGGCCACAGCCACGGGTTTCACCGGCACGATCGCCTGGGATACGGACAAGCCCGATGGCACCCCCAGGAAGCTCCTGGACGTGAGCCGTCTCACAGCCCTGGGATGGCGCTCACGCATTCCCCTGCAGGAGGGCCTTCCCCGGACGGTCAGCGCGTTCATCACCGGTCTACGGCAGGGGCAGGAGGTGCGGCTGTGATCGCAGGTGCAACCCATCAGCAGGAGCGGCGGGCCGGGACTCTCAAGACGGCGGACTACCTTGGGCCCATGGCTTTTTCTGTTGGAGTCGATTCGTGAGGGTTCTGGTCACCGGAGGAGCGGGATACATCGGCAGTCATGCCGTTCGAGCCCTGCACCGGGCCGGCCACCAGCCCGTCGTGCTCGACAACCTCGTCTACGGCCATGCCGAGATCGTTCAGCAGGTGCTGGGGATTCCTCTGGTGGTGGGCCAGGTCGGCGACCGTGAGGTCTTGGAGGCTCTACTGCGTGGTCGTCACCCCTCCCTGGTGGGCACACCACACGAGGGACGCCCCGTGGAGGCAGTGCTTCATTTCGCTGCCTATGCCTACGTGGGCGAGTCGGTGACGGATCCGGCCAAGTACTACCGCAACAACCTGGGCGATACCCTCACTCTGCTCGAAGCCCTGGTGGCCAGCGAGCGGCCGCTGCCGATCGTGTTCTCCTCCACCTGCGCCACCTATGGACTGCCTCAGCAGGTGCCGATCACCGAAGATCATCCCCAGGCGCCGATCAATCCCTATGGGCAGAGCAAGCTCATGGTGGAGCAGTTGCTTCGAGACTTCGGGCGCGCCTATGGGCTTCCCAGCGTGATCTTCCGCTACTTCAACGCGGCAGGAGCTGATCCCGACGGGGATCTGGGTGAGGATCACACCCCTGAAACTCATCTGATTCCACGGGTGCTTGATGTCATGAGTGGCAGGGAACCCTATCTGCAGATCTTTGGGGATGACTACCCAACACCGGATGGCACCTGCATTCGTGACTATATTCATGTGAGCGATCTTGCCGAAGCCCATGTGCTCGGCCTTGAGCGGCTGCTGCGAATACGCGAGCGGGAGGAACCGACGAAGGATCCGCTGGTGTACAACCTCGGCAACGGCACCGGCTATTCGGTGCAGCAGGTGATCGAAACCGCCAAGAAGGTCACTGGCCGAGGTCTGCTCGCCCATGTGGCCAGGCGGCGCGAAGGCGATCCCGCCCAGTTGGTCGCCAGTGCCACCCGGGCACGTGAGGAACTGGGTTGGCGCCCACGTTATCCCGACCTCGGCACGATCATTGAGCATGCCTGGGCCTGGCATCGCAACCGGCATGGTTGATGGGATGTGGCGATCCTCCTTCCCCGTTGAGGTGTAGCCCGGTCGCCTCCCAGGGAGCTACCGGTTCCCTGCGCTAGTCAGGAATGTTGAGGGGGAATCGGGCAGGTGACATACGATGGCACAACCTCTATCCAGCAGATTCCCTTGCTCTGGCTACGTCGAGCCATTCGCACTGCGGTTGCGCTTTTGGCAGATCCGCTGCATGATCCCCGTCCAGCCTCCAGGCTGATTCGTGCCACCGCCAGGAAGCAATGGCTGCGTCTGGTGGTCAATCTCCTGCTCAGCCTCATTCAGGCTGGTGCAGAGGGCGCCACGCTGGGTGTGGTTTACCTCGCGGTAGATCTGCTCTCCCAGTCGCAGAGTTCGCAAGCTCTGGGTCAGAACTGGAGCGGCAACCACCTGCTTTCCTTTGTGCCAGGTCTGACTCAGGTGATTGGTGGCCTGCCCATCGGCACGCTTTTCATCATCCTGCTGAGCATGGCGGTGCTGCTCAGGCTTATTCAGAGCTTGTCGATGTATGTGTCCTCGGTGGTTGTGGGGGACTTCGGTGCGCGTGTTAATGCAGAGGTGACGGGACTCATTCATCACCAGATCATGCAGTTTACGCTTGCATGTGCCAGTCGCTACCCAGTTGGTGAGCTTACCTATTACGCCGGGGTTGGTCCGGGCGCTGTGATGAGTCAGATCAATATAGCCAGCTCGTTCATCGTCAATGGCCTGATGGTGATGGTGTATCTGATTGTCTTGATCTCTCTCTCTCTCCTTGGTTGCTTGCTGCTGCAGCGCTGTTGGCGTTTGTACTCATCTTTCTGCAGCGAGAGCTGCTGCCGAGGATTCGCCGTCGCGCTCGTGAGCAGCAGCGTATTGGAACTGCAATCAGTACTAAAATTACCGAAAATATTCAAGCCCTCCGACTTCTGCGCACGGCTGGTCAGCTCGATGCCGCAGATAAGGCCTTACTCCTCAAAATGAATATGCTTGAGGCAAATACGAGATCAAGCACAAGATTGAGCTCGATTATTCGACCGGTTACCAACTTCCTCCCAATTGGGATGATTGCGTTGATTGCTGGGATGAGTATGATTGTTTTTGGTGCCCGTAGTTCGGGTGTATTGCCAAGCCTGGTTACCTTTGTCGTTGCCCTCCAGCGACTCAATGGCTCTTTCGGATCTGTGGCTGAAAACTTTACTGCCCTAAATCGGAATAGCGCTTCTATTGAACGGCTTAACGAAATTCTTGAGCCTGGTGACAAGCAATACCGACGCAAGGGTGGAATCGCTTTCGGCAAAATCACTCGAGACATCGAATTTAGTGATGTTTCGCTTGCCTATCTGCCAGGGGATAAGCCTGCCGTACGTGATGTAACCCTCAAGATTCGCCGTGGAGATACTGTAGCACTTGTAGGTGCCAGCGGGGCCGCAAAGAGTTCGATAGCTGATTTGCTTGTTGGCCTCTATGATCCTAGTCAAGGGAAAATCCTTGTAGACGGGGTGGATTTGATGGATATTGATCTACAGAGTTGGCAGCAGAGGCTTGGAGTGGTTAGTCAGGACACCTTTCTGTTCGACGCTAGTATTGCGTACAATATCGCTTTCGGAACTCCTGGTGCCACGGACTCCCAGATTGAGGCCGCCGCAGCTAAGGCCCAGGCGGCCGGATTCATTAGCGCGCTACCGAAAGGTTATGAAACTTTGATTGGTGAAAGTGGGTACCGGCTCAGTGGTGGCCAGCGACAAAGAATCTCTCTGGCGAGGGCGATTCTTCGCGAACCTGAACTTTTGATTCTTGATGAAGCCACGAGTGCCCTCGACAGTCAGAGTGAGCGACTTGTGCAGGAGGCAATTGAACAATTTGAACGTCAACATACCGTCCTAGTGATCGCCCACCGCCTGAGCACCATTGTGAATGCGGATCTGATTTGTGTGATGGAAGCTGGGAAGATTGTTGAACGAGGTAGTCATATTGATTCTTGATCAGCAACAAAGCTCCGCAAGCCCCTGGCACCCCGCCAACAAGACGCT
>JANWUS010000027.1 GCA_024958715.1 Cyanobium sp. FGCU52
AGATCCGCCTTGGGCGCGCCGGAAAAGCCCACAAACGTAATTCAGCAAGCCCTAGATAGATGTGGGTGAAGTTGTCGTTGGGATCAAGGGCGAGAGCGCGGTTGGCGTCCGCCAGAGCGCCGGCCTGATCGCCGGTCCAGTTGCGCAGACGGCCACGGTTCTGGTAGGCGGCAAGATCCTTGGGATCGAGATCGATCGCCCGGTCGTAATCGGCGATCGCGGCCTGGTAATTCCCTAGGCCATTGGCCTTCGTGAAACCTCGATTGTAGTAAGCGCTAGCAAAGCTTGGGTTCAACGCAATGGCCTTGTCCTAATCTGCGATGGCGCCTCTGTAGTCTTTGATCTCGTCCAGGGCATAACCGCGTGCGAAAAAGAAATCAGCATTCTCGGGTTTGAGTTCGATTGCCTTGGTGTAGTCAGCGATGGCACCGTTCAGGTCTTTGAGCTCGAGCTTCGAGAGGCCTCTGTTGTGGTAGGCCATTGCATCCGTGGAGTCGAGCTGGATCGCCTTGTCATAGTCGGCAATGTCTTCTCTGTGGTTGTTGAGATCAGACCTGGCCATGGCACGATTGAAATAAGCTAGATAATTCTTGGGGTCCAGGGCGATCACCTGGTCATAGTCGGCAATGGCTCCCTGGTAATCCTGAAGTGCAGCTTTGGCGTCGCCTCGCCGGAGCTGCGAGTGGGCCTTGAAGTCCGAGTCGGCCTCGATCGCCTTGGTGAAGTCGTCGATGGCGGCTTTGTACTCCTTCAGGCCCATCCTGGCATTGCCCATCTCGTGATAAGGCACCACATCAGGATTGAGGGCGATTGCTTTGTTGTAGTCCGCGAGTGCGCCACGGTAATCCTGCAGCCCTTCGGTCTTCATGTAGCCCTGAATGATGTAACCGCGGGAGTTCGCCGGATCGAGGCGCAGCCCCTCACGGCAGTCGGCCACCGCCTTGTCCGCCTCCCCAACGCCCACGCGTGCCCAGCAGCGATCCAGCCAGGCGTCCACCAGAGCCGGATTGAGGCGGACTGCCTCGCTGCAGTCGGCCACCGCCCCTTTCCAGTCCTGGTCCCGGTTGCGCTGGGCGCAGCGCTCGGTGTAGCCGGCCGCATCAAGGGGCTCTGCCAGGGCCTTCGGGGTGGAGAGGATCGGGCCACCAGGCGGCAGCAGGCCAAGGAGAAGCACATATCTCACCCAGGCGTGGCAGCGAGAACGGCGGATCGGGGACTGATGGGGTGCCGTGGTCATCACGATCAGTCGAATGGGGAAGGCCGGAAGCCTGGATCGACTCAGAATCTCTACCACCTATCCCATTCGGGCAGCCCAGAGCCATGCAGGCAACAGCCGATGCCGGCGTCCGCCGCCGGCGGACGATCACTGGATTCGCTCTCACGCTGCTGGCGCCGGTTCTGTTCACCACTCCGGCCCCGGTGACGGCCCGGCCGCTGAACGTGGAGTTCAAGTTCACCCCCTATCTCCCCCCCGCCAGGGACGCCGAGAAGGTCACCACCGTGGAGGGGGTGGTGGAACTGGAGCTGAATGGGGTGCCGATGATGGACCTGCCGATTGAGTCCAAGTCGGCCCTGCTGATGGACAGCAGCGAGGAGGGGATCGAGGTGTTTCCCGCCGTCTGGATCAACGCCCTGGAGCTGCAGCCGCTGCTCCGCCGCGGCGACAACCTGCTGCGGCTGACGTTCACCCCGAAGAGCGGCACCGTGCCCTATCGCAGTCAGTTCCGCTGGGCGGTCATCGAGGACAGGACCACCACCAGCACCACGGCCAGGGGCTCCGAGATGACCACCAACCATGGGGCCGAGGGGCGGGAGGATCGTGGGGCCCGCGGACCGGTGGCGGTGCAGAAGGCCTTTCAGGCTCCCTTCGCCAGGGTGGAGCCCTGGCACGCCGCGCCGGCCGTCACCACGCTCACGCCCGCGGATCGCGCCGCCATCCTGGAGCTGCTTCGCGCTCGGGCGGCGCTGTTCTCCCCCGACTTCGAGGCCGCCTATCGCTTCCTCGGGCGCCTTCCGAAGGATCAGGGGATCACGCTCGACATGCCGGAGGTCCGGCGCCTGGGGTGCCTGGAGGCCGGCTATGCCACCGGGATGCGGGTGGCCGCACCCGCCGATGCCGATCTGAAGCTGGTCACCACAGGCAGCCCGGTGGTGGTGGCCAGCGGAAAGGAGGGGTTCGTGATGAGCTTCCCCCATGAGCCAGGGATGGCCGAGCGCTATGTGGCGCTGCCGAATGACAGGGGCTTCTGTCTGGCGATCACCTTCAACATGCTCTTCCCCAAGCGGATGCTGCTGGTGAAGGGACTGGATGGGCAGTGGCAGATGCTGCGCTGAGCGCCGGCCTTGCCACCCGGATCACCGCCGGCTTGGTACCAGCAGGCCGAGCAGTTCGCGGATCGCCGTGCTTGAGCCGCGGAGTCCTTCGGCGGTGGGGATCCAGTCGGTGACCTTCTCCTCCAGGGGGCGGCGGGCCATCATCCCCCGATCGGGCATGCGCAGTTCGGGGCAGACGGCTGCGATCACCTCGATCCCCGGGGTGCGGTAGCGGGCCAGGGCGCGTGGCAGGTGGTAGGCGGAGCTCACCAGCAGCACCCGGCGCCAGCCCTCCCGGGCCGCCAGGGCCGCGAAGGCCGCCCCCCCTTCGGAAGTGGTGCGGCTGGCCTGCTCGAAGCGCAACTGCTGGGGTTCCAGGCCGGTCAGGGCGATCAGCTGGCGGAGACGAACGCTGTCGCCCTCGAACATCCGTCCCGAGAACAGCACCACCGGCGCCTTGCCGCTGTGGCGCAGGTGGAGCGCGCAGAGTTCCCGCCGGGGGAAGTCCCCCGACAGCACCACCACGGCATCGGCCTGCGGCAGGCTCGCCAGCGGGGTGAGCGGGATCCGATCGTCCACCAGCCGCATCAGCTGACGGGCCACCACCGGCAGGCTCAGCAGCCACAGCCCGCCCAGCACGGCCAGCAGCAGGAGGCGCGCCGGCCGGGCCGGCCAGCGGGAGGTGGCCGCCAGGGCCAGCATCAGCCCCAGGGCCAGGGGCATCACCAGCTGGCCGAACAGCTTGTAGAGAAGGAACATCGCGGATGGGGGCGGGCCCGCTCAGCGGCTGGCCTCGAGCATGCGCCGGATCGGGGCCAGGGCCTTCAGGCGCAGCTCCTCGTCGAGTTCGATCGCCGGCTGGAGGGTGTCGAGACAGCGCCACACCTTCTCCAGCGTGTTCAGGCGCATGTAGGGGCAGGCGTTGCAGCTGCAGCCATCGCTGCCGGGCACCTCATGGAAGGTTTTGCCGGGCACCCGCTTGCGCATCTGATGCAGGATCCCGGGCTCGGTGAGCACCAGGAACTCCTGGGCCGGGCTGTCGCTGGCCCGCTGCAGCAGCTTGCTGGTGGAGCCGATGAAATCGGCCAGATCCAGCAGATGGGGCTGGCATTCCGGGTGGGCGATCACCTCGGCCTGCGGGTGCTCGAGCCTGAGCTGCAGCAGGGCCTGCTCGCTGAAGTTCTCGTGCACCTGGCAGCTGCCGGGCCAGAGGGTGAGCTCACGGCCGCTCTGACGGGCCACCCAGCGGCCCAGGTTCTGGTCGGGGGCGAACAGGATCGGCCGATCGGCGGGGATCTGGCGCACCAGGTCGACGGCGTTGCTGCTGGTGCAGATGATGTAGCTCTGGGCTTTCACCGCGGCCGAGCAGTTGATGTAGCTCACCACGTAGTGGTCGGGGTGCTCGGCCCGGAAGGCGGCGAAGGCCTCCGCCGGGCAGGCATCCGCCAAGCTGCAGCCGGCGTCCAGATCCGGGATCAGCACCGTTTTCTCCGGGCTGAGGATCTTGGCCGTCTCGGCCATGAAGTGCACGCCGCAGAACACGATCACGTCGGCGTCGGTGGCGGCGGCCCGGCGGGAGAGATCCAGGGAGTCGCCGATGAAGTCGGCGATGTCCTGGATCGCGGGCTCCTGGTAGTAGTGGGCCAGGATCACCGCATTGCGCCGCCGCCGCAGATCGTCGATCGCCGCCGGCAGTTCTGCGGGAGGGGGTGGCGCCGCCGGGGAGGCCGGGATGGACGGCGAGGCTTGCGCGGACGCTGATGATGCTGCGAAGACCAACCGTTCTCCCTGTTGGGGCAGGATGATCGCAGCCTAGGAAGGCGCCGGATTGGCCGAGCTGACGATCGCCATCGCCGGCGACCTCCACGATCAATGGGACCGGAGCGATCAGCAGCTTCTGGAGCGGATCGCCCCCGATGCCCTGCTGCTGGTGGGCGACCTGAGCGACGGGCGGGCCCGCATCCCGAGGCTGCTGGCGGAGCTCGACCTGCCGATGGCCTGCATCCTCGGCAATCACGACACCGGCCGGGATCCGTGCGGCTCGCGGCTGCAGCGGCAGATCGGCCTGCTGGGGGAGCGGCACTGCGCCTGGGGCCTGCGCGAACTGCATCCCCCCGGCCTGGCGGTGGTGGGGGCCCGGCCCGGCAGCGCCGGTGGCGGCTTCCATGTCTCCCAGGCGGTGCGCTCGGTGTACGGCCCGCTCACGATGGAGGAGTCGGCAGGCCGGATCGAGGCGGCGCTGCGGGCCGCCGATCCCGCGCTGCCGCTGGTGCTGCTGGCCCACTGCGGTCCGAGCGGGCTGGGCAGCGGCCCCGCCGACCCCTGCGGCCGCGACTGGAAGGTGCCCGCCTGCGACTGGGGGGATCAGGACCTGGCGGTGGCGATCGCCCGGGCCCGCCGCCACCGGCCCCTGCCGCTGGTGGTGTTCGGCCACATGCACCACCGGCTCCGGCGCGGGGGCGGCGAGCGGCGCAGCGTCCACCGCGACTCCGCTGGCACCTGTTATCTCAACGCCGCCTGCGTGCCGCGGCATGGCCACGATCCCGAGGGCCGGGCCCTGCGCCACTTCAGCTGGGCCGTGTTCCGCGGCACGGAACTGGAGCGGCTCAGCCACCGCTGGTACGACCCCGACGGCCCCCTGCTCTACGAGCAGACCCTCTGGACCGTGCCGGCGCCGGTGCTGCCGTGCTGATCCACGTGTGCCTCAGCAGCCATGGCTTCGGCCACGGCTCGCGCACCGCCGCGGTGCTGGCGGAACTGGCGGCCCTGCGGCCGCACTGGCGGCTGGTGCTCTCCACCGGGTTGCCGGAATCGTTTCTGCGCCTGGCCTTCGGCCCAGTGCCCTTCGAGCTGCGCCGCTGCCGCTGGGATGTGGGCATGGTGCAGGCCGACGCCCTCGGCACCGATGGCCCGGCCACCCTCGCCGCCCTCGAAGAGCTGGATGCGCTGCTGCCGGAGCAGGTGGAGCGGGAGGCCCGCTGGCTGGAGCGCCAGGACGGCCCGCGGCTGATCCTGGCGGATGTGCCACCCACGGCGGCGCTGCTGGCCCGGCGGGTGGGCGCCCCGTTGGTGTGGCTGGCCAGCTTCGGCTGGGATGCGATCTACCGGCCCCTGGGGGGGGCCTTCACGGCACGGGCGGATCAGGCCCTCGCCCTCTACCGTCAGGGCGACCTGCTGATCCGCTGCCCGCTCTCCCTGGCGATGGACTGGGGTGTGCCGGCGGTGGACGTGGGGCTGACCGCCTCCCGGCCCCGGCTGGACGTGGAGGCCCTGGCGCGCCAGCTGGCGCTGCCGGTGGAGCGGGATCGCTGCGTGCTGCTGAGCTTCGGCGGCCTGGGGCTCTCCCTGGATCCGGCCCTGCTGGCCCACTGGCCGGAGCGCGTGTTCGTGGGCCCGGATCCGGCCCTGGCCGCCGCCGCCAACGGCCGGGTGCTGCCGCCGGGGGTTCGGCCCCTGGATCTGATGCCCCGCATCGGCCGGCTGATCACCAAGGCGGGGTACAGCAGTTTCTGTGAGGCCTTCTCCCAGGGGGTGGGCATTCACCTGGTGCGGCGCGACGGCTTCGCCGAGGCCCCCGTGCTGGAGCGGGATCTGCAGCGCCACGGCTTGCACCGCCTGCTGAGCCGGCAGCAGCTGGAGGCGGGGGAGTGGGAGCTGGATCTGCCACTGCGGCCACCGCTGGAGGGGCCGCTGGCGCCGGATGGGGCGCGGCGGGCGGCGGAAGCGATCGTGACGCTGGCGGAGGAAGGATCAGCAGATCCGATCGTTCCGGGCGAGAGGGTTTGAAAGTCTGTTGTTCAGTTTCTGCAGATTGCAGTGGGTCACAGTGATCGGAATCGACCGCTGTGATTTCTGATACGCGTGGACACTTGTGCGATCGTCACAGAAAAGATCGCGCTTCAGGGGATCGATAGGCAAATTGGCGCGGAGTTTGCAACTGACTTTCTTCAGATTCGTCAGGTTCCCCAGCAGTTCCGGATTCTTCTGAACCCGGCTTGAGCCTGAGTTTGAAAACCGGTCGACGCCGACAGCTCCTCACACGCGCCCGGCCCGACCCGTACCGTCCTCCGCTCGAACCGTCTTGTCGATTCTTCAGCGTTCCCAGCAGTTTCTTGCCGTTGCAGGCGCCTTTGCAGGTGCAGCCGCCGGCCTGAGCCTCCTCGCCGCCCCCGCTTTCGCCACCGAGCGACCCGGAGCCTGGGCACTGAACGATCCCGCACCCCAGCAACCGGCGGTGCCCCATCTGGCCACCCTGCCGCCCCTCCCGGCGGTGCCCCGCACCTTCGCGCTCACGCCCGAGCGCCGGGCCCTGCTCAACACCATCCGCTTCGCCGAAGGCACCTGGGCCAACGGCCATGAGGTCGGCTACCGCATCATGTTCGGCGGCGGCCTGTTCTCCTCCTTCGACCGTCACCCCGACCGGGTCGTCTACTCCTCCCGTTACGCCAGCGCTGCTGCGGGGGCCTACCAGTTCATGCCCTTCACCTGGAGCATGGTGTCGCGGGCGATGGGTCTCAGCAGCTTCCATCCCGACGCCCAGGATCAGGCGGCCGTCTTCCTGATCCAGCGCCGTGGGGCCCTGCCCCTCGCCGACCGGGGCGAGATGACCCCCGAGCTGGCGGCGCTGCTCTCTCCCGAATGGGCGAGCTTCCCCACCCTGGCCGGCAACAGCTACTACGGCCAGCCGGTGAAGCGCTTCGAAGACCTCAGGCGCTTCTACGAGGGTGAACTGGCTCGCCTCCGCGCCGGGGACGACCAGTGGGAGAACGTGGCGATCCAGCAGGCAGCGCCTCCCTGCCGCGAGGACACCCTCGAGTGTCGTCTGCAGTCGATCCGCCAGGAGCCCACCCGGCCGGTGAGTTCCCGCTACTGAGCCTCTGCGGATCTTGCTTCCATCAAGAAGCCGGGCCCGGAGCCCGGCTTTTCCATTGCTGGGGTCGGCCGCCGATGGCGGCAACGCTCAGCTTTCGCCGCTGGCCCCGGGCCGGTTGCGGCCGAGGGTGAGCTGGGCGATCAGGTAGGCGCCCACGGCGCCGGCGCCAAACCCCAGACCATTGCGCAGCAGGGGCAGGAGATCGGAGGTGCGGGTAACGATCGGGGCCACGCCGAACACGCCGAACAGGATGATCCACAGGGGCGAGAGCAGCAGCACCCAGCCCCACTCCACCCGCCGGCCTTCGTGGCGGGGGTAGGCAGCGAAGCCCACGATCAGGCCGCCGAGGATCGAGGTCCAGAGGGTGAGCAGCCACTGCTCGCGGGGCAGGCCCGGCACCACCTGGCAGCCGCCCATCGCCAGGCAGCCCTTGACGGCGTGGATGGCATCGAGCACGGCGCCGTCGCGGCCGTGGTCGCGCACGTAGTACTGGTTGCCGTAGCGGGTCTGGAGTTCCACCCAGAAGGTGCGCGGCATCAGGGCGAACAGGGCGTCGCCCACGTTGAAGTTGAGCAGGTTGCCGCCGCGCTCGTCGGCCACCACCAGCAGGCTGCGCTCATCCAGTTGCCAGAAGTCCTTCACCGCCAGGCCGGGGGTGCGGTCGTACTGGGTGAGCAGGCGCAGCTTCCAGCCGCTGCCGTGCTCGAACTCATCGAGCTCCTGCTCCAGCGCCGAGCGCTGGCCGTCGGTGAGCGTCTTGGCCAGGTCGATCACCGGGGTGGGGTGATCGGGCAGCAGGTCGGGGTTGTCGAAGGCCCGGGCCGCCGCGCCGAAGGGCAGCAGCACCAGCACCAGCGCCAGCAGGGCGCCGGCCAGGCGCGCGGGCCAGGGGTTGGGCCGGCTCCGGGGCGGGGCGGCGGTGGCGATCGGCCCGGGCATGGCAACGGTGGCGTCTGGGGCAGCATTCTCCCCGACCTCCCTCCGTAACGCGTGGCACTCCCGCCCTCCGCCGATCCCGCCGTGCCCGCCTGGCTCCAGGAGCGGCTGGAGGCCGCCGGCGGCCGGGTGCCCTTCCGCACCTACATGGAATGGGTGCTGCACGATCCGGAGCACGGGGCCTACGGCAGCGGCCGGCTGCGGATCGGCCCCGACGGCGACTTCGCCACCTCCCCCTCCCTGGGCCCGGAGTTCGCCGCCCTGCTGGCCCCCCAGCTGGCGGAGTGGCTGGAGCAGATCGAAGGGGGGGTGTCCCTGGTGGAGACGGGTCCGGGGGAGGGCCAGCTGGCCCTGCAGCTGGCGGAGGCCCTGGCGGCGGGCTGGCCCGGCCTGGCGGAGCGCTGCACGCTGGTGCTGGTGGAGCCCAGCCCGGGCCTGGCGGAGCGGCAGCGCCGGCGGCTGGCGGGGGCGCCCCTGCCGGTGCGCTGGGCGAGCTTTGAAGACCTGGCCGCCGAGCCGGTGCGGGGGGTGGTGCTCGCCCACGAGGTGCTCGATGCCCTGGCGATCGAGCGGATCGTGTGGGACGGCAGCCTCTGGCGCCGCCAGGACGTGGCGCTTCACCCCCAGGTGGCAGGGCCGCTTCTGCTGCAGCTGGAACCGGGCGACGCCCTGACCCCCGAGGAGCTGGCCGTCCTGAAGCCCGGGGGCGCCCTCGCCGAGGTGCTGGGCCCCGAGGATCCCCGCTTCCCGGACGGTCGGCGGCCCGTGGGTTGGTGCACGGAGCTGCACCCGGGCCTGGCCCCGTGGCTGGGCGCCTGCGGCGCCGCCCTGGCCGAGGGCCGCCTGCTGGTGATCGATTACGCCCATGAGGCCCGCCGCTACTACGCCCCCCAGCGCTCGGCCGGCACCCTGATGGCCTACCGGGCCCAGCAGGCCACGGACGACCCTCTGCGGGAGCCCGGCCACTGGGATCTCACGGCCCACGTGTGCCTGGAAAGCCTGGAGGCCGCCGCCACCGCCGCCGGCTGGCGGTCTTTGGGTGGCCGCCGCCAGGGGGAGGCGCTGCTGGCCCTGGGGCTGGCGGAGCGGTTGCACGGATTGCAGCAGGGACCCGCCGCCGAGCTGGCGGCGCTGCTGGCCCGGCGCGAGGCGTTGCTGCGGCTGGTGGATCCGGTGACCCTCGGCGACTTCCGCTGGATCGCCTTCGCCCGTGGGCCGCGGGCGGGCGAGGCCGCCCTGCCCCGCTTCCTGCAAGACCCCGAACCGGTGGGAGCGGCCCCGGCGGCCTAGGGTGCCGCCCTGTTGCTGTGTTGCGCCGTGCCGCCCGAGTCCTACCGCTACGAGCCGATCGAGCGCTTCGGCGAAGGGCTCACCACCTCGCGCCCCTGGAATGTGACCGCCCTGGCGGGGGTGGAGCGGCTGAACGGCCGGGTGGCGATGCTCGGCTTCCTGGCGGCCGTGGCCGGCGAGTGGATCACGGGTCAGGGGATCGTCGGCCAGCTGGCGCTGATGCTGCGCTGGCTGCTCGGCTGAGCGCCCTGCCGCCGATGCAGATCACCGACCGGCTGGCGCTGATCTGGGGGGCCGCCTCCTTCGCCGGTGCCGGTGCCCAGACCATTGCCCGCTTCACCGGCCTGCCGGCGGTGGTGCTGCTTCTGGCGGTGGGCCTGCTGGTGGGCCATGCCGGCTTCGACTGGATCCAGCCGGAGATCCTCGGCCGGGGTCTGGAGCCGCTGGTGGGACTGCTGGTGAGCCTGGTGCTGTTCGACGGCGGCCTGAAGCTGCGTCTGGCGGGGAGGGAGCTGCAGCGTTCGGTGCTGCAGCTGGTGCTGGTGCGCTCGCTGCTGGGGTTTGCGGGGGCGGCGGTGCTGGCCTACGCCCTCACGGGCCTGGATCTGTCGCTGTCGCTGGTGTACGCGGCGATCGCCCTGGCCACCGGCCCCACGGTGGTGACGCCGCTGGTGCAGGAGATGGGGCTCGATGCCTCCCTGGGCTCGCTGCTGGAGGCCGAGGGGTTGATCCTGGAGCCGGTGGGGGCGGTTCTGGCCCTGCTGCTGCTGCAGCTGGCGATCGGCAGCCTCGACAGCTGGACCGACGTGCTCAGCCGCCTGCTGCTGCGCCTGGGCGGCGGCGTGGCCGCCGGCTGTCTGGCGGGCCTGCTGCTGTCGCTGCTGCTGAGCCAGCTGCCGCCGGCCCCGCCGGAGGAGCCCGCCGATGCGGGTGCACCGCCCTTCGATGGCCTGCCGCTGCAGCTGAGCCTGGGGGTGCTGTTCCTGCTCTTCAGCGGCTGCGAGGCGGTGCTGCCGGAATCGGGCTTCCCGGCGGTGGTGAGCGCCGGGGTGGTGGTGGGCCTGCGCCAGGAGTACGCGGCCACCGAGCTGGACCGGGCGATCCGCCAGCTGGCGATGCTGGCGATCACCGTGCTGTTCCCGCTGCTGGCAGCGGACGTGTCGTGGACGGAGCTCAGCCCGCTGGGACTGGGGGGAGTGGCCTGCGTTCTGGGCCTCACGCTGGTGCGCGGCCTGGTGGTGGCCCTGGCGGGGCTGGGCCTGCCCTCGCTCGACTGGCGCGAGAAGCTTCTGGTGAGCTGGGTGGCGCCGAGGGGGATCGTCACCGCCGCGGTGGCGAGCCTGTTCGCCCTGCAGCTCGATGCCGCCGGGGTGGCGGGCGCCGGCTCGCTCAAGGGCCTGGTGTTCCTCACGATCCTGATCACCGTGGGCCTGCAGGGCTTCACCGCCCCCTGGCTGGCCCGGCGCCTGGGGTTGTCGGGAGTCGCGCAGCCGGCGCCGGCACCGCCGTCGGCACCGCCGACGCCCTGATCCCTCAGGCGGGAACGGCGCCGAGCTCCGCCAGGGCTGAGCGGATGGCGCCGGCGCTCACGTCGTCGCGGATCACCACCTGGCCGATGGCGGTGGGCAGAACGAAGCGCACCCGCCCGTCGCGCACCTTCTTGTCCCCCTGCAGGCAGGCCAGCACCGCCTCCGGATCGAGGGCCGGGAAGTCGATGGGCAGCCCGGCGGCGGCGATCAGGCGGCGCTGCCGCTCTTCCTCGGCGGGGCTCCACAGGCCGAGGGCGGTGGCGAGGCGCCCGGCGGCCAGCATCCCCAGGCCCACGGCCTCGCCGTGCAGGTAGGTGCCGTAGCCGGTGAGGGTTTCGACCACATGGCCGAGGGTGTGGCCGTAGTTGAGGATCGCCCGCAGGCCGCCCTCGCGCTCGTCGGCCGCCACCACCTTGGCCTTGGCCGCCGCCGAGCGCTCCAGCAGGCTCTGCAGCAGCTCGGGGCCCACGGCCTGCCGGCCGGCCAGGCCGGAGGGGGCGGCCTCAAGGGCGGCGAACAGCTCCGAATCGCCGATCACGCCGTACTTGATCACCTCGGCCATGCCGGCCCGGAACTCGCGCGCCGGCAGGGTGGCCAGCACATCGGGATCAATCAGCACGAGCCGGGGCTGGTGGAAGGCGCCGATCAGGTTCTTGCCGCCGGGGTGGTTGACGCCGGTCTTGCCGCCGATCGCCGCATCCACCATCGCCAGCAGGGTGGTGGGCACCTGAACCACGGCGATGCCCCGCAGCCAGCTGGCGGCGGCGAAGCCGGCCATGTCACCCACCACGCCGCCGCCGAGGGCCACGATCAGGGAGCCGCGCTCCAGCCGCCGCTCGAAGGCGGCGTCGTGGATCAGGGCCACGGTGGCGGGGGTCTTCTGGTCCTCGCCGGCCTCGATCACCAGCGTGCTGGCGTCGAAGCCGGCAGCCGTCAGGCTGGCCAGGGCCCGGGCGCCATAGGGGCCGTTCACCTCGGGGTTGGTCACCACCAGCACCTTGGTGCCGGCCTTGAAGCCGCTGGCGCGCACCTGCTCGCCGAGCAGGTCGAGGCTGCCGGCCCCGATCACGATCGGATAGGGGTTGGCGCTGAGGTCCACCCGGATGGTGCGGATTGCGGTGGGGGTGGCGGTCATGGGGGTGGGAGCGGTCAGGGCGGCTGGCCGGCCGGATGGAGTGAGGCTACGGCGACGCTCCCGCGCTGGTGGCCGGGGCCCCTCCATAGGCTGAAAGGCCTCTGACGCCGGCGCCCGCCGTGGATCCCACCAGCCTGAAGGCCCTGTTCACCAAGCCCTACGGCTCCCCGGGCCCGACGGAGGCGCAGTGGCGAGCGGCCTATGCCGACGATGTGCACTTCCGGGACCCGACCCAGGAGAAGCAGGGACTCGCCGCCTACATCCAGGCCCAGGAGGGTCTGCTGCGCCACTGCGACGACGTCTATCTGACCCCCGGGGCCATCGCGATCGAGGGGAACACGGCCTTCGTGGAGTGGGAGATGGGCCTGAAGATCAAGGGCATCGAGTTCATCTACCCCGGCAGCACCCGTCTGCTGTTCAACGCCGAGGGCAGGATCGTCGACCACCGCGACTACTTCGACTTCGTGGGCCCCACCTTTGCGCCGGTGCCGGTGGTGGGCGGCTTCGTGCGCTGGCTCTACCGGCGCTTCGTGGCCTGAGCAGGAGAAGCAATCCCAGCGGATCTCCCTCCGCCGGCGCGCCCTTGGCCTGGCGGAATCAGAGCCCGCTGCCTAGGGTTCCGCCTTCAGAAAGCGGCCGGCAAGCTTCACCGCCAGCACCACGGCGGCGACGCCGTAGGAGGCGAAGGTGATCGCCTGGCCCGCCGTGCCGGCCTCGTAGGCCTCGCGCTGCAGCAGCACCGTGTCCGCAAGCGAGGCGGCGGTGCCCCACAGCACCACCCACACGCTCACGTAGGCGATGCCCTTGAGGGTTCGATCCATGGCCCACGGCGGCGGTGTGTGGAGCGACGTTAGGCAGCCGCAGAGACGGCCGGGTTGGACCTGGATGCCTTACCCCTTGCCCCACCCTGCGGCGCTGATCAACCGCGCAGAAACACGTTCACGGTGTCGGCGAACTGCTGGTACGACTGAAACAGAAAGGCGTGGCCGCCCTCGAAGAAGGCCAGCCAGGAGAAGGGGATCTGAGTGGCGATCAGCAGGGAGTTCCTGGGCGGATCGATGACATCGGAACGGCCGTCGGTGACCAGAACCGGAACCCGGATGGTGGCGAGGGCCCTGAAGTTGCTGTCGTCGCGGCTCCAGAGCACGGTGCGGGCCCGATCCTGCCGCTCGATCGTCCGGCGGGGGATCGAGAAGTCGTTGGGAACGGTGCCGGCCTCCACCGCGGCCCTGAGCCGGGCCACCACCGCCCGCGCCGCCTGCCGGCCGGCCTCGTCGCTGGTGAAGGTGAGGGCGATCTTGTCGATCTCGGGCGTGCGGGGATCGTTCAGCCGGGCCTCCACATCGGCGGCGGCCGGAATGTGATGGCGACCGCCGGGATCGGCGGCGCAGAGCACGGCTTGGGCCACCAGGTCGGGATGGCGGATCAGCAGCTGCTGGCCGATCCTGGCCCCCATCGAATAGGCCAGGACGTTCACCTTCGTGTACCCCAGGCTCCTGGCCAGCCCTGCCGCATCGTCGGCCATCTGCTGGATCGTGGTGTGATTCTGCGGCGTGTCAGTGGAGAGCCCGGCGCCGCGGTTGTCGAACAGGATCAGCTGGTGCTCCTTCGCCAGTTCGTCGAGCATCAGGGGATCCCAGAGGCTCATGGTGGAGAGGAAGCCGTTGATCATCAGCAGCGGCTCACCCTGGCCCCGGGTGTAGTAGGCCATGCGGATGTCACCCACCTGGGCGAACTTCACCTCGGGCCGGAAGCCCGCCGGTGCTGGAGCCGCCAGGGCACTGCCCGCCCAGAGGCAGGCGATGGCCACGATCACAACAAGGCGCTGGATCCAGGGGTGCTTCATGGCCATCGGGCGGGCTTGCGGGAGTGGAGCGGGAACGGCGTCTCTTTCGCTGCTGGCGACAGTCTGGACGTGGGAGAACGCCCGCGGCATCGCGGGCTGCCGCCGTTCAGGCCAGCAAACCATCGAGCTGAGTGACCAACAACGGCAGCTCAGCCTGCACGACATCCCAGACCACATCAAGGTCTACACTCAGATAGCCATGAAGCAGTTGGTTGGCTGCAAAATGTTGGCGATCGAGATCAGCGCAGTAGCCCATCACTCGGCGCGCCTACTTACCCATATCCCGAGCGTAGAGCCGCCAGTCACGTCCGGATGAGCTCTCAGACCTTGATGGCATCAGCTTCCACTGACTCTCTTAAGTCTTTTCTGAGTGCCTGTTCTGTTACCAGATCGACGGACTTTCCTAGCAGATCTTCCAAAAAGATCTGCAGGCCATAGAACCGCCTGGCAGTGGTGGGAGCCTCGAACGACACCAGCAGATCCACATCGCTCTCCGGGGTGGCCGAACCCCTGGCCCACGATCCGAAGACCCTGAGGCTGCGAACGCCGAACCGTTCACCCCAATCGGGCGCGTGAAGTCTCAGTAGGCGCATCAGATCCTCAGTGGACTCAGCCATCGCTAAACCCCGGTGGCAGGGGCCTGCAACGCCTTGAACGCTAGACACCGAATGCCATTCCGACATCCACGCCATCGCAACAGGCCCTGGTCAGGGCCCCCTCTGCGGGACTTGAGCATCGGGCGGGATGCTTCTGCGCAGGCGCAGGGGCCCTCCTCCAGTCCGCCGGTGAACGGGACGGACCGGCCAGGATGGTCTCCTCAGCGCCAGGCCCCTGCCCAGGCCGCGCCCTACCCGAAAGCCTCGTGCCGACAGCCGTGCCGACCACAGCGTCCACCTCCGTGCCGACCACCACGTTCGCGGAGTTCGCGCAGCGGGCCGATTATTCGCTGCTGGATTCCCTTCAGGCGGATCCGCAGGCCACCGGCGACGGTCTCGATCACCGCCCCCGCCAGGTGTTCTCCGGGCACTACGTGCCGGTGGCGCCCACGCCGCTTCCAGCGCCGGAGTACGTGGCGCACAGCCACACCCTCTTCCGCGAACTGGGCCTGAGCGATGCGCTGGCCCACGACGAGCCGTTCACCCGTCTGTTCTCCGGCGACATCAGCGTGGTGCCGGAGCCGATGCGGCCGTTCGGCTGGGCCACCGGCTATGCGCTCTCGATCTACGGCACCGAATACATCCAGCAGTGCCCGTTCGGCACCGGCAACGGCTACGGCGATGGCCGGGCGATTTCGGTGTTCGAAGGCGTGTTCAAGGGCATGCGCTGGGAGATGCAGCTCAAGGGCGGCGGGCCCACGCCCTACTGCCGCGGCGCCGATGGTCGCGCCGTGCTGCGCTCCAGCGTGCGCGAGTTCCTGGCCCAGGAATTCATGCACGCCCTAGGCGTTCCCACCTCCCGCTCGCTGACGCTGTATGTGTCGCGGTCTGAAACCGTGCGCCGGCCCTGGTACTCGCCGAACTCCCGGTCGTTCGATCCCGACATCCTGGTGGACAACCCGGCGGCGATCACCACCCGCGTGGCGCCGTCGTTTCTGCGGGTGGGCCAGCTGGAGCTGTTCGCCCGTCGCGCGCGCAGCAACGCCCATCCGGGAGCGCTGAACGAGCTGCGGATGATCGCGGCGCATCTGATCGAGCGCAACTACCGGCCTGAGATCGATCCGGGTCGGGATTTCGCCGATCAGGTGGTGGAGCTGGCGGCCTTGTTCCGCGGCCGGCTCACCTCGCTGGTGGCCAACTGGATGCGGGTGGGCTACTGCCAGGGCAATTTCAACAGCGACAACTGCGCCGCCGGTGGCTACACCCTCGACTACGGCCCCTTCGGCTTCTGCGAACTGTTCGACCCCCGCTTTCAACCCTGGACCGGCGGCGGCGAGCATTTCTGCTTCTTCAACCAGCCGGCGGCGGCCGAGGCCAACTACCAGATGTTCTGGGCGGCGATCCGCCTTCTGCTCGAAAGTAACTCTCAGGCCTTGGCACGGCTGGATGCGATCCGGGACGGCTTCGCCGAGGTGATGGCCCAGGAGATGGAGGCCATGTGGGCCAGGAAGCTCGGTCTGAGCAGCCCCGACACGGCGCTGGTGCAGGACCTGCTGCAGCTGATGATTCTCTCCAGGCTCGACTACACGATCTTCTTCCGCAGGCTCTCCGACATCCCAGAGGAACTCGCCCACCTGAAAGAGAGCTTCTACGTGCCCAGCTCCGAGGAGCTCGATGCGCAATGGATCCAGTGGCTGCAACGCTGGCGGGAGCGCATCACGGCAGAGGGCGACATCCAGGCGACATCGCAAGCGATGAAGCGTGTGAACCCGAAGTTCACCTGGCGGGAATGGCTGGTCGCCCCGGCTTATGAGAAGGCTGCGCAGGGTGACCCCAGCCTGGTGAAGGCTCTGCAGGAGGTGTTCAGCCATCCCTACGAGGAGCAATCCGCGGAGGTTGAGGCGATCTACGACCGTCTGAAGCCAAGGGAGTTCTTCAACGCCGGGGGGGTGTCGCATTACAGCTGTTCGTCCTGAGCCTGTCCAGTGGCACCGAACCCCGTCGCTCAAGACAAGTCCGCGGTTCTGACCGATACTGAGAGGATCGCTCTGGCCCCATGAGCCTCGCCCTCGCCCAGCCACAGCTCGACGCCATTGCCAACGCCTGCCGGCAGCACCAGGTGCTGCGCATGCACGTGTTTGGTTCAGCCCTGCGAGACGACTTCGACCCTAGCCGTAGCGACCTGGATCTGCTGGTGGAGTTCCAGACAATCGATCCCAGTGCTTTGGTGCGTGCTTACTTCGGCCTGGAGCAGCAACTTGCATCTATCACTGGCAAGACGGTGGATCTGGTGATGGCCGATGCTGTACGGAATCCCTACGTACGCCGCGATATCGATGCTTCTAAGCAGCTGATTTATGAAGCGTGATCCACGGGCCTTTCTTAGCGATGTGATCGATGCTGCCCGCGCGATCCAGATGGCCGTCGATGGCATCAGCCTCGATGACTACCGCAAGAGCCGCTTGATTCGCTCTTCTGTGGAGCGGGAGTTTATCATCATCGGTGAGGCACTTACCCAGCTCTCCGGGCGAGAGGTGGGTCTGTTCGAGCAGATTAATCAGGCACCGCAGATCATCAGCTTTCGCAACAAGCTCACCCACGAGTACGTCACCATCAATGATCAGCTCGTCTGGGGCGTGATCCAGGGCAACCTGCCCGCCCTTCTGGAGCAGTGCACCCAGCTTCTCCTGAACCTCGATGGCGACGAAAGACCTGCTTCGACGAGTTAGGCGAAGCCCCGATCTGGCGTCATAATCGGCTCGCCAAGGTAGTGAACCAGTTCCCCTTGCCAGCACTTCGAAAGGCTCAGTGGAGAAAGTCCGCTCCTGGGCCAACTGGATGCAACGCCTTGGGCTCACGCCGCTGTGGATTGGATGCTCAGGAGCTGTTCACGGTAGGCTGCATAGGCCAGGCAGGCCAGGTCGTGGTTTCGGGTGGAGGGGGGAAAAGAGGGCTTCGCTCTTGTTGAAGGTCATGACCAGCAGGTCGCTCTGGCTGGGTTCGTGCCAGATGACGCCTTCGCGGTGGATCCACGGCGTCGTTGTGCAGGATCCCGAAGCCGCCAGGCTTCTACGCAGCAGTGATCGAGGCCTCAGCTCGCACCGAGGCTGGCGAGAATTTTTCGGGCCAGTGGTTCCTTGATTTCGTTGTGTCTTGGGATGGCTTCCCTGACTCCAGTCGCTGGGTGATCCAGATGGAGTGGGAAGCACCTTCTCGTTTAAGGACACATCCAGCCATGCGAAGACGCCGTTCCAGATCGCGGCGTTTCTCCGATCTGCAGGGGCATGCGCACAGCATCAGGCGGCAGGCCACGGGAGACATCAGCCTCACGATCCTCGAGGAGAAGCTCAATGGCGGCCTGCAGATCCGTTCTTGCTTCTTCCATGGTTTCTCCCTGGCTGTTCGCGCCGGGAATCTCGAGGCAGATCGCCCAGAAGCCACCTTCCGGAGCTGGCTCGATCAAGGCAGTCAGTTCTCCCTTCATCAAACCCGCCTCTGTTACACATTCCAATCATTTTAGGTGCAACAAACAGTGGCAACAGCCAGGGCAGCGACCGGTGGCCCGCTTGCCGCGCTCCCGAACCTCAACACGCCAACCCCATCCCCTGCATCCACCCCGCCGGGATGGGCCTCTCCAGCAGCCAGCAGTTCATCCTCCTATCTCAGAGCAATTCCCGGAACTGCTGAGGCGTCAGACCGGCATCCCGGGCAATGGCGCCCATGGTGATGGCGTTGATCGGATCATGACGGGGAACGACCAGGCGCCGCTCGCCGTTGCTCATGATCAGATGCCCGGATTCCCGCACCACCCGATAGCCAAGTTTCTGGAACACCCGCACCGCCTCCTTCTGGCTGATCCCCGGAAGCCTGGGCATCACACGCTCAGCTCCAGCGTCTCCACGGTCTTCACGCCGGCCTCCTCGGCCTCGACCTCAAGCCAGAGGGTGATGGCCTCGCGGATGTTGGTGAGAGCTTCCTCGCGGGTGTTGCCCTGGGAGTGACAGCCAGGCAGATCGAGGCAGCTCACGGCCCAGCCTTCTTCCGTTTCCAGCAGGCGGATGCGGTAGGTCATGGAGCCGGCTCCTTGGTGAGACTAGTCTGGCTGTTCTCAAACCGCGAACCCCATCCCCTGCATCCACCCCGCCGGGATCGCCCGCTCCAGCCGTCAGCGAATCGCCATCGGCCGCTCCCCCTCGTGGCTCTCCCAGTGGAACAGGGATGGGCCGGGGGCCAGGTCGCGGGTGCGGGTGGAGGGGGAGAAGAGGGCTTCGCTCCTGTTGAGGGTCACGCACAGCAGGTCGGTCTGGCTGGGTTCGTGCCAGAGGACGCCTTCGCGGTGGATCCAGGGGACTTCGTCGCGAAGGATGCCGAAAGCCGCTTCGATCTCGGCGCGGCTGTAGCGGCCGTGGACGCACAGGATCAGGTTCCGCGATGAAAATCGTCAGAGGACTTTGATGAACGTCTCCGCGTCGACCCCTGCCTGACGAAGCACGCTTCCCAGCGTCCCCACTGCCAGATCTCGGCGATGGAGAGGCACCACGCAGGTCACATTGGCGTCGCCACTTTCAGGATTGGGGGACTGTCTTCGCAGCACCACATGGGACCCTTTCTGGCGCACGATTTCGAAACCGAGGCGCTGCAAGGCGGCGATGACGGCAGATGCCGGCAACCGAGGCAACTTAGGCAACGTTGACCTCGAAGGTGGTCAACAGCCGGGGCTCCAGCGAAGGTCGCGGACATTCCTCCAGGTAGAGCTCGGTGGCTTCGCGCAGGTTGGCCAGGGCCTCCTCGATCGTGTCGCCTTGGCTCGCGGTGCCGACCTCCGGGCACTCCGCCACGTAGACCTCGTCTTCCCTGTAGAGGATCGCCGTAAGGCGCTGGGGGGTGGCGGTCGTCATGGTGGCCGGGATGGTTTGGCCACCAGTCTGGCGGGTCTCAAACCGCCAACCCCATCCCCTGCATCCACCCCGCCGGGATCGGCCGCTCCAACCGCCACCGAATCGCCATCGGCCGCTCCCCCTCATGGCATTCGTAGCGGACAAACCCCAGACACCGAAACGGCTCGGTCACACCCCCGGCCCGGCCCCCCTCCCGCCGGTGCTCCCGCACAAACAGCAGCACCCTTGAGCCCCGCGCCTCGTGGTGGATATAGCGCTGGCCGGTGGGGGAGGCGGCGGTGGTGGTGCTCTGGCTCTCCCAGTGGAACAGGGAGGGGCCGAGGGCCAGGTCGCGGTAGCGGGTGGAGGGGGAGAAGAGGGCGTCGCTCTTGTTGAGGGTCACGAACAGCAGGTCGGTCTGGCTGGGTTCGTGCCAGAGGACGCCTTCGCGGTGGATCCAGGGGGCGTCGTCCCGCAGGATCCCGAACGCCGCTTCGATCTCGGCGCGGCCGTAGCGGCAGTGGACGCGCAGGGGCACCGGCAGGGCCCAGGGCAGCGGGTGGAGGCGGCGGTCGGCACGCTCGGCCAGCAGGTGCAGCAGTTGGCGCAGTTCGTCGCGCCAGGCGGCGGCCTGCCAGAGCAGGGCGAGGGCGTCGGGCAGGGGCCGCCAGCGCCTGCCGGTGCCGAAGAGCTGGGCGGTGAGCATCAGCCATTGGCGCCGATCGCGCTCGCCCAGCTGCTCGGGATCGGGGGGTGTGGGGGCGGCGAGGGCGGCGGCGGTGGCGCGCAGGCGATCGGGATCGTCGAGGTGGAGCAGGCCGGCGCCGATGGCGCGGCTGAGCGACTCCTCCTGGGGATGGGGGTCGCCAGGGAGCCAGCCCAGCTCGCGCCTCAGGCTGCTGAAGCCGGCGCCGCGTACGCCGTAGAAGTCGGCCGGCTCCATGGCCAGGGCCTCCAGCCAGTCCGCCAGGCCGGAGCCGGGGCCGATCACACCCTCGGCTGCCAGGGCGCGCAGTTCACCGAGCAGGGCAGGCCGGCGGGTGGGGAGGCTGGCGCGCAGGCTGGCCAGCACCGCCTGCTGGGAGACGCGATCGAGCACCAGCCGGCAGCCGGGCGGCAGGAACGGGAACCCCTGATCGAGCTGGGCTTCCAGCTGGCGACGGCTGCCGCCGAGCAGGGCGCGGAAGCGCTGGTCGAAGCGGAAGCGGCGATGCTGCTGGCCGATGAAATCCAGAACGGTGAGGCAGCTCTTGCCGGTTTCGGGGGAGAGGCGCAGGCCTCGGCCCAGCTGCTGCAGGAACACCACCGCACTCTCGGTGGGCCGCAGCAGCAGCACGGTGTCGATGGAGGGAATGTCGAGCCCTTCGTTGAACAGGTCGACGGCGAAGAGGATGCGCAGCTCGCCGATGGCCAGGCGGCGCAGCGCATCCTGGCGTTGTTCGCGCGGCGTGGCGGCGCTGAGGGCTTCGGCGGTGAGGCCGGCGGCGTTGAACCGGGACGCCATGAAGCGTGCGTGCTCCACGCTCACGCAAAACCCGAGGGCGCGCATGCGCTGGGGATCGGCGAGCTTGTCGTGGAGCTGGCGCAGGATCAGGTCCACGCGGTGGTGATCGCCGGTGTAGAGCTTCGAGAGCTCGGCGGGCACGTAACCGCCCTGGCGCCAGGCGAGGGCGGCGAGGTTGGTGTTGTCGCCGATGCCGAAGTAGTGGAAGGGGCTGAGCAGGCCCTGGTCGAGAGCGGTCCAGAGACGCAGCTCGGCGGCGATGCGGCCGTCGAACCACTGCAGGATGTCGAGCCCGTCGGCGCGCTCGGGGGTGGCGGTGAGGCCGAGCAGCAGCTTGGGGCGGAGGTGATCGAGCCAGCGGCGGTAGCTGCCGGCGGCGGCGTGGTGGAACTCATCCACGATCACCACGTCGTAGGCGGTGGGGTGGATGGTGGCGGGATCCTGCTGGGCGAGGGACTGCACGGAGGCGAACACGTGGCGCCCCTCGCTGGTCCGTTTGCCATCCACCTGCAGTTCGCCGAAGGAGCCATCGCGCAGCACCTGGCGGAAGGTGAGCAGGGCCTGCTGCAGGATCTCCTTGCGGTGGGCGATGAACAGCAGCCGGGGCGGTTCGGGGAAGGGGAACTGCTCAGGAAAGTCGCGGTGCAGGCGGGCCACATCGAAGGCGGCAAGCACGGTCTTGCCGGTGCCGGTGGCGGCCACTACAAGGTTGCGGAAGCGCTGATGCAGCGAGCGCTCGGCCTCCAGCTGATCGAGCATCTCCTGCTGGTAGGCGTAGGGCCGCAGGTGGAACCAGGCGAGCGGGGCGCTGGTGCTGGCGCTGTCGTCGCCGCGGGCGATGGCGAGCTGATGGTCGAGCCGGGCCTGGTCGTCGGGCGTGGCGGCGTAGGGCTCGAACTCACCTTCTTCCCAGTAGGCGTCGAAGTTGGCCTGGAACTTCTGGAGCATGGCGGGTGTTTCCAGTGCCGCCAGGCGCACGTTCCACTCCAGGCCATCGAGAAGGGCGGCGCTCGAGAGGTTGGAGGAGCCGATGTAGGCGGTGCTGGCGCCGCTGCGGCGATGGAACAGCCAAGCCTTGGCATGGAGCCGGGTGCGACGGGTGTCGGCGCTGACGCGCACCTGGGCACCGCGTTCGGCCAGCCAGTCGAGGGCGCGACGGTCGGTGGCGCCCAGATACACGGTGCTGAGCACCCGCAGCTCGCCACCAGCTTCCAGGTAGGCGCTGAGCACGGGCTGCAGCAATCGCAGGCCGCTCCACTTGATGAAAGCGCAGAGCAGGTCGATCCGATCGGCGGAGGGAACTTCGGCCTGGAGTGCCATTCCCACACTGGGCTCACTGGGGGCGTTCACCAGCAGGGTGCCGTCGGCCAGGGGGATCAGGGGCCTTGTGATGGGGGGCTGATTGGGTGTAAGGGGGGCAGCCCTTAGCTCTTGCAGGAGACGGGCGCTGGGGTGGAGCTGGTCGCCGGGGGAGATGGCGGACGGTGCCTGCTCGTGGAGCAGGGCCACGATCCGGTTCACCAGGGCTAGCTGCTGTTGCTGCCGTTGCGCTTCGGGAAGGGAGGCCAGGGCTGTTTCGCTGAGCTGGCGCAGGTAGCGGGCCAGGCGCTGGGGGGCTTCGACGGGGTCGAGGGGGGCGAGTTGGTGGAGTGCGTCAGGCAGCTGGGCGAGGGACTGTTGGGTGGCTTCGCTTAGTGGGTGGTCGTAGAGCCCGGGGGGTGAGGCCTGTTCTGACATGGGGAGAAGGCATGCGGCCTGAGCTTGCTTCGCCGAGCCAAGACTGGAGCCCCAGCTCTGGCGAGGTTATGCGGAGCTGGGTAAGCTGACAGCAGCGAGCGGGACCTGAATCAATTGGCTGGTCAAGCTATGTTTTTGTTCATGCCAGCCAGTTTCGATCTGCTGCATCTATGGCAAGTGCATGAGTGCCTGGAGAATATCCAGGACTACCCAAGCGTGGGTTGAACTGCATTAACTAATCTCGTAGCCTATATGATCGACCCCGCGAGCCAAGCCCAATTAAAAGATGCCATCGCGGAGTGCATCAATGCTGACCAAGGTGTTCTTAACGCGCTGCGGGAAGAAATCCGCCCTCTGAAGAGCGCTACGCGTCGCATTCAGCCGCGCGCCACCACATCGATCTCTCTTGTCGGCACGGATGGAGGGAACAATCAGTTGCAGTTCGACCCTTTTCTGATACAGCTGGTCCGTGTAGTCGACAGCAGTAATAACGAATACTGTCTCGAAGCCGTCTCACCCACAACCCCAGTCCAGAAGCTAAACGAGAGGCAGTTCGCTGCGGATAGAACGGCACGGACCGCGCTAGGCGAGATGATGGCCTTTGTAGGCGTTGATAGCCTTTCGGCACTATCTCACATGATCCCAAAGCCAGATAGAGACAAGCCAGTTCCTGATCAGCAATAAAGCTCCGCAGACCTGAGCAGCCGCTCTGGCTGAGGTT
>JANWUS010000028.1 GCA_024958715.1 Cyanobium sp. FGCU52
CCCCACCGGCTGCGGCCGGCATCGCCCCCTCGCTTCGGCGAGGGGGTTTTTGTTGGGAGGTGCAGGAAGAAAGAGAGCGGTGGGGATCCGCAGGCCAGGATCAGGCGGCTCTGGAAGATCCCTGGCCCATGGAGTCGGCGCTCGTCAACGGATTTCCCTGTGGGTAACCCGGCGCTGGCACCAACCGGAAACGCTCCAGGGCCTCCGTGGGCCAGCCACGGAGCTCCAGGTAGTCATGCAGACGACGCACCGCCACCTCCGGGTTCACCATCCGCAAAGCACGGGACGGGTCTGAAGTGAAGTGGCCGTTCTCGGCCAGCCAGCGCGGGCGGCGTTGACGGGGCGATGCCAGGGTGATGCTCCAACGGGGGCGAGCGCCCCCGGCCTCGGCCGACGATGCCTCAAGGGCGGCTCGCAGCGGACCGGTGGGATCGGGACGGAGCGGATCCCGTCGGCGCGTGGGTCTGACCCTTCGGGTGAAGGCAGGACCACGACGCTGGTCGCCGGAAGAGGAGGGCACCATGCCGGCAGGAACGAGGTGCAAGCTGGCGCTCACTGTGCCGTCTCCTGTTCGAACCTGCCAGAGGGAGCTCCATAGAGTGCCCGGGCTGATCGAGCTGCGGTGTCAGGCACCCCCTCCCTGCTCACGGTCCTGCTGCTGCTGCTGATCGGCGTGCTGGTGGCCCGCCTCAGCGCCGGTCGGCTGCGCACCTGGGCGGTGCCGGCGATCGTGCTCGAACTGCTGGTGGGCTTCGTGCTCGGCAACACGATCCTCCCCTTCGAGCGGGTGGAACCCCTCAGTGGGCTGACCGAACTGGGGGTGCTCACCCTGTTCTTTCAGGTGGGCCTGGAGGTGCGCGGCGATCTGCTGTCCAGCCGCCGCGACGCCATCCTGCGCACGGTGGCGATCAGCTTCCTCGCGCCCCTGATCGCGTTCTGGCCGCTGCGGCTGGGCTTCGGCCTGGACACCCCGGCCACCCTCCTGTGCCTGGCGGTGCTCAGTGCCACCGGCACGGGGGTGACCCTGCGGGTGCTCGCCCAGCAACGAGGTGCAAGCTGGCGCTCACTGTGCCGTCTCCTGTTCGAACCTGCCAGAGGGAGCTCCATAGAGTGCCCGGGCTGATCGAGCTGCGGTGTCAGGCACCCCCTCCCTGCTCACGGTCCTGCTGCTGCTGCTGATCGGCGTGCTGGTGGCCCGCCTCAGCGCCGGTCGGCTGCGCACCTGGGCGGTGCCGGCGATCGTGCTCGAACTGCTGGTGGGCTTCGTGCTCGGCAACACGATCCTCCCCTTCGAGCGGGTGGAACCCCTCAGTGGGCTGACCGAACTGGGGGTGCTCACCCTGTTCTTTCAGGTGGGCCTGGAGGTGCGCGGCGATCTGCTGTCCAGCCGCCGCGACGCCATCCTGCGCACGGTGGCGATCAGCTTCCTCGCGCCCCTGATCGCGTTCTGGCCGCTGCGGCTGGGCTTCGGCCTGGACACCCCGGCCACCCTCCTGTGCCTGGCGGTGCTCAGTGCCACCGGCACGGGGGTGACCCTGCGGGTGCTCGCCCAGCGCCGCGCGCTGCAGACCCCCTCCGGGCGGATGCTGGTGGGGGTCTCGGTTCTCGACGACCTGCCGGCCATCGCCCTGCTGTCGTTGTCGGTGGCCCTCGGCGCCCGGGTGAGCGGGAGCACCGGCCCCTTCGCCGGTCTGGCGGCACTGCCGCTGGGGCTGCTGCTGGCCCTGGGCTCCTACGCCGCGGTGGAGTTCTGGCGACGCCGGCGTCCGGAGCGCCCGCGCGATCCCCTCTCGATCCTGCTGCTGCTGATCGCCTCCGCCTGGGTGGGGGAGATGTGCGGGCTCACCTCCCTGCTCGGCGCCCTCTGGGGCGGCGTGCTGCTGGCGCGCCTGGAGCCGGCGGGGCCGGAGGTGCGCAGCGTGCTGGCGGTGCTCTCCGAGGTGTTCCTTCCGCTCTACTTCCTGAGCGTGGGCATGCGCGTCCAGGCCTCCAGCCTGCTGCGTCCCGAGGCCTGGTCCCTGGCCCTGGTGCTGCTGGCCCTGGCGGTGGTGAGCAAGCTGGCCTGCGGGTTCGGGGTCAGCCTCCGCGACCGGGCCGCCGGGATCGACCGCTGGATCGTGGTGTTCGGGCTGATGCCCCGGGGCCTGCCGGGCCTGGTGTTCGCCACCACGGCCCTCTCCGCCGGGGTGATCGGTTCCACCCAGTTCTCGGCGCTCGTGCTGATGGTGGCCCTGACCACCGTGGTGGGCCTGCTGCTGCTGGAACGGCGGCTGCAGATGCTTGAGGGTGATCAGCCTGCGCTGGCACCCCCACCCATGTAGCGATCGAGCATCGTGCCTTCGCGCAGCGGAGCGGGCACGAAGAGCAGGCCGATGTAGGTGTTGAAGCCACCGAAGCGCACCCAGCGGACCTTGGCGCGGGTGCTGAGGGATTCGCCGCTCTGATGGTCATGAAGGTCGAGGCGTACGTAGGCGCCCGGGGCCAGGTCGAGCTTGCTGGCTCTGGCCACGCAGGCCCCCAGGCGGCTCACGTCCCGCACGGTCACCACCACCGATTCGCTGGGGTTGAGCGCCAGGGAGGCGGAGATGCCTGTGGGCATCAGGTGACGTTCCGCCCTTCGCTGACTGGAGCCCAACCGGAACTCGCCAGCCTTGCTGACGCGAATGGCGAAGCGAACCCTACGTGACTCTTTCCTGGCGCGCTACCTGCAGAGAGGCTGTTCCTACGAAAAGGCCCGGACGGCAAGCCGTCCGGGCACTTCGAAAACTCGCCAACGCAGGCTCGGTTCAGCGGCGCGGATCAGCCGAGGCCGATCTGGCTGAGGATGCCCTGGCCGGTGAGCAGTTCGGTGGCGAGGCCGATGACGAAGCCGAGCATGGCCAGGCGGCCGTTCCAGGTTTCAGCGAAGGCCACGAAGCCGAAGCGGGAGTTGGTGTCAGCCATGGTGGGGACGTTGAGAAACGTGAAGCAATCGTAACGGGCTGTGAAGCGTTTGGGGCGGTTCGGATCCCCCTCCCCCGGCATTGGTCCTCTTTCGGAGCAGATGGCGTAATGTTCTCCGATCCGGCAGAAGCCGGCGGGACGAGTCCCGCGATGCCGGAACCAGCACCGAGCCGCCCCTGCGCTTCTATCCGGGCGGCACCAGCACCACGACCGCCCGGAACTCCGGCCGACCGTCAGGATTGCCCTGTGCGACTCCCACCAGGGAGAAGGCGACCCGTCCGGTGCGCCAACCATATCCCTTTGTGTTTTCCCTCATGACCTCTCCCACGTTCCCTTTCCATCTTTCGGGTCGCCCGGCCGCCGGCCGCTCCAGCGCCCTGCCCCGCGCGGCGGACCATGCCCCCGCCTGCTCCCTGAAGGCGCGTCCCCGCCCTGCTGTTGTCGCGGCCCCCTCCTGGGAGGACCTGCTGGGGCGGCGCTGAGGGCAAGCGCCGCCCAACCCAGGCTCACCCCTGCCCCTCAGCGCTGGGATGTCGATGTCCGCCCCTTCCGGCCCGTGCCCCGCGACGACCGCCAGAGGGGCGACGGGCTGGAAGCCGGCCGGGTCGGCAGCGACAACTGCTGTTCAGCCCAGTGCGACGTGAGGGCGGCCAGCAGGCTCAGGCGATCGCCGTGGATGCGGATCATGGGGATGGGATGGGCTGCCGATCAGCCTGCAACCTCCCCGCGTTCACCCAGCGCGCTTGATGACAGGGCGATGCATCCGATCGCACCCTCCCACGTTCACTCTCAGGTGCTGCTCCACACCCGCCCGTAGCTTGGCGGCAGCCGCAGCCAGGTTTGCTGCCAGGCGGTGATGCCGCTGAGGTTGAGCTGAGGTTCGGCCTCGCCGTGGAGCTGTTCGCGGTAGTTGCCGCCGATCGGAAACCAGAACGGTGCCCACTGCTCCCGGTCACTCATGTTCAGGGCGATCAGGGTGTAGGCCGAGCCCTGCCAGCGGGCGAACAGCAGCAGGCCCTGGTTCTGGTAGCGGTTGGCGTCGTTGAAGAAGTACACCTCGCCGCCGCGCAGCTCCTGCCGCTGGCGCCGCACCATCAGCAGGCGCCGCACCAGCCGCAGGGTGGCGCGGCCGATGTCGTCGTAGAAGTACTGCCAGCGCATCGGCCGCAGCAGGGCCACCCGGGCCCGACCCTGCTCCGGCAGCCAGTAGTTCTCCATCAGCTCCTGCCCCTGCCACAGCAGCGGCACGCCCCGGGCCAGCAGGGTGCCTATCAGGTAAGGCTGCACCTTGAACCACTGGCGGCGGTCCCCCTCCCGCAGCAGGTCGCTGCCATCGCCGTCGCCCAGGCCGTACTGGCAGATGAAACGGGCATGGTCGTGGGTCTCGATGTACTGCAACGGCGCCTTGGCGATGCGATCGCTGCCGTTGTGGGTGATCTCGGTGGGCAGGCCATCGGCGGTGAGGGCGAAGCCCAGCGCCGTGAGCGCCCCCGGGGCGCCCACCGCAGCCTGGCGCGCCGCCCCCAGGGTACGGTTCTGCCAGGTGGAGTTGCTGTAGGTGGTGCGCAGCACGCCCTCCACATCCTCCAGCTGCTCGGCGCACTGGATCAGGTTCAGCTGGCCGTCGGCACGGCGGAAGCGTTCAACGGCGGGATCGCCCGCGGCCAGGCGATCCTTCACCAGCTGGTGGGTGGCGTAGGCCAGGCCCGCGTAGCCCTTGCCCGTGCCGCCATCCCAGTAGTTGGGCACGCAGTCGTAGCGGAAGCCATCGACGTGGAACACCTCAAGCCAGTGGTGGTTCACGCTCAGGAAGAAGTCGCGCACCAGCGCCTGGTTCCAGTCGGTGCTCACCCCGAACAGGTCCTTGGCGAAGCTGCCCATGAACGGGTTGGGCAGGCGCAGGTCGCGGTAGAGCTCCTCATAGAGAAAGTCGTCGCTGGTGTGGCCGTAAATGGCATCCACCACCACGGCGATGCCCAGCTGGTGAGCCGCATCCACGAAGGCCTGGAAGTTCTTGCGCTGGCCGAAGCGCTCATCCACGCCCCAGTAGCCCATGGGCAGGTAGCCCCAGTCGACCGTCTGCTGCACGTTGGTGACGGGCATCAGGCTGAGGCCGTTCACCCCCAGATCCGCCAGGTAGGGGAGGCGCTCGATCGCTTTCTCCAGATCCGTGGCGAATTCCGCCAGGTTCAGCTCATAGAGCATCAGATCCGCTTGGGCCGGCGTGCGCCAGCCGGCTTCCGCCGCCGACCACCCGTAGGGCGCATAGCCGAGGGTGAACGAGGACAGCTTGCCCACCCCAAACTCCCGGCCGAAGGGGTCCGCCAGGAAGTCGCGCCGCAGCACCGTGCCATCGGCAAGCCGGCGCGTCACCCGGTAGCGGTACACGTACTGCCCCGGCCGGGCGAAGAAGGGATCGGCGAGCGGCAGGCTGGAGCTCCAGAAGTCCCCCCAGGGGGCAAGGGTGCCCGGGCTCAGCGGGAAGTCACCAGGCTGGATGTCTTGCAGGAACTGATCGGCGGCGTGGATGATGCGCACCTCCACACTGCAGCCGCTGCCGGGCGATACGCCGGGCAGCAGGATGCCGATCCGGATGGCGGCGGGATCAACGTGAACGCCGAGCTGATCGGCGGGAAGGAGGGTCATGGGATCCAGGGGGAAACCCGGTTATGCGAACGTGGGGATAACTACGGGTCCACCGCTTCGTGGTGCCTTGTAGACAGGCTGCGTACCTCTTTGGATGCGGGCGCAGGGTGTGGGCGAATCAAAACCCCGGCGGGTTTCTATGCCGAGGTACTGGCTGCTCAACACGCCGGGATGGCGGCAAAGATGCCACCCCGTCAGCAAGCCTCCTGCTCATCCCTGCTTCCGCTTCTGCTTCCGGGGGGACACGGACGGGGCGGTGATGGTGATCAGCAGCGTTCTTGATTCCTGCTGATCAGGCCAGGCTGTCGGAGCGGAATGCAGATCCTGCAATCCACAGGAATCCTTGCTGCCCATCTGGGCGAAATCCTATGGGGATCAAGGCAACTCCCTGCGCAGCGACTACCCATGGCGACTGCTAGGCAGCCCCAGCGAATCCTGCTGCTAGCGGCAGTTGGGGCATCCCTTCTCCGCCTGGGCGAAATCCTGGAATACCCGCTGGGATCTGGCTCGATCGGCGCTGGCATGAATGCCTTGTTTCACCGCAGGGCTCCGGTCGGCAGCGGCCGTCCTCCGCTCCGGGACCGGTGCTGGGAGTGGCGGGCTCAGCTGCTCTCCCGCGGCTGCGGTGGCTCGGAAGCTTTCAGCCGGGAGGGGCCTGGAGTGCAGCCAGGAAATTGCGGGAGTGGTGCACCGGTTCTGCCTGCTTTGCAGTGCGTTTGTACTGATAGAAGTAGGGCTGCGCCAAAGGCCCCGAGCCCATCGCCTGCGGCTATGTCATCCCCTGATCTCGCCATCGATGCCGTGTTCTCACCAGCGGCATGATGCCCCGGTCAGTTGTCCCTCAAGGCAGCTGATTTTATGGTTGTTTGTCATTCATCCCGGCCAGATTCAGGCCCTGCCCGCTCGCTTTTGATCGCAGCCGGCGGCGGCCGTGATCTGTCCTGGCCCCACCAGCGGGTGGCGGCTGAGCTCCTCGCCTGCAGCGCCGTCCGGTCTGTCCAGCGGCTGTTCCTTGGCGGAGCCCGCGGCGCCGATGCCGCCATCGCCCGCGCCGCCCATCAGCTGGGCTGGTCGGCTCTTGCTCTGCCTGCTGCATGGGAGCGCCATGGCCGGGCGGCCGGGCCGATCCGCAATCGGGAGCTGCTTGAGCTGGCAGTTACAGAGGCCCTGGTCCACACTTCGCTGGTGCAGCAGGCCCGCCTCATGGCCTCCCGTTCTCCGGTGCCGCTCGCCGTTGTGGAAGTCAGCCCATCCGCCGGTCTCTGGGCCGTGCCCGCTGCATCCGCCTGCCCCTGAAGCCTTCTGCGCCCATGGGCGCCTGCCGATCCATTCCCCTCGCACTGCCATGCCTGTTCCCACCTTTATCCCTACAGAGGTCTCCTCTGCCCGAGTGGCAGTCGCTACAGAACCCGTCGGCCCGGCCTGCTCGCTCCAGCGTTCCGGTTCCCTGTTCTGATCGCCCGCCCAGTCTCCCGCAATAGAACAGCAAACCCCAAGCGGCGGCATCCATCTGTTTTTGCAGTCGTCCTGCATCAGCTTCCCTGAGCCATCCCCAGCTCCTGCATCCGCTTCCAGAAGCCGCTCTTGCGGGCATGGTTCTGGCGGATCCCGGCGAGGTAAGCGTCGTGGCTGGGGATCTCATGCCAGTCGGCGATGCGGGGGCTGAGCCGCTCACAGCTCTGCAGGTGGTGGGCGGCATGGCCGTAGCGGCTGGAGCGAGCGTTGGCCAAGGTGAAGTCCACCATTGATCGCAGGGCGATGGTGGCTGCCAGGGGATGCGCCTGGCTCAGCTTCTCGGCGGTGGCCCCCAGAAGGGTGTACTGGTCTCCATCCAGCTGGCTGCGGCGTTTCACCACGAGCTCTGACGCCCGGCCGAGGCAGGAAGGCCAATGGATCAGGAAGCTGAGTGCCTGATCCACCGAAGGATGCGCCAGGGCCTGCTTGATCGCCCGTTGCTCCGCCGGCCCATCCTCAAAGGCCGGTAGGCGATCGAGGTAATCCCGCAACACATCTGAGCGAAGGCAGCGCGTAAACAAGCTCCAACGGGCGGCTTGGGCTTCGTCCTGCCGGGCCAGGGTTTCCAGGGTTTCGATGTGGGCCTCCTCCCACTCCATCTCCGGCCAGCGGCTGCGATCCGGCGTGGCTTGGATGAGGAATGCCAGCGCGTCTTCCGGCCGCCCAACCGCCAGCAGCCGCCGGGCAATGCCGGTGGCGATGCGGGGGAAGCGCTGCTGCTCGGGCGTGTACTGGGCGATGTAGGCATCAATATCGCCCATCGCCGTGGCCACGTCCTGAAGGCCCAGCTTCACGGTCCACTGCCGCGAGCTTTCTTCGCGCTCATGGGCGTAGGTGGGTCCGCCGGAGCCCCAGCCCACCTGCTGCCACTCCTGCCGCGGCGGCACGGAAACCGGCTGCTCGGCCAGCTGCACGAAACGGGACTTGAGCAGCGCCAGACCTTCCGGCCCAAGCGCCTGCTTCAGCTGCCCAATCACCCCGTCGAAGACCCCATAGCCGTTGTCACAGAAGGCCTCGAACACCTGCTCCGCCAACGTGGCGGGGTCAAGCGGTGCCGCCTCGGTGAGCCGGCCCAGCTGGCCCATCGCCTGGCGGAACAGATCACCAAACAGCCCGCTGCTGTCATCGCAGCGGCCCAGCACGTTGTTGCCCAGCTCTAGGAACTGCCACACCAGCTCCCGGGCGGCCGCGGGTTCGGCCTGGGCGATCGGGCCGGTGATCGCCTCCAGCTGCAGGGTGAGCTCCTTGAGCACCGCCCGGCGCTGCTCCCGCTCCAGAAAGCTCCGCGAGCGGGCGATGGTGCCCAGGCGCTGGCGCACCTGGGCAGCGGCGTCATAGGGACTGGTGGCGTTGGCCACAGCCAGGCGGATGCGGCGCTTGATTGCTGGATCGCTGCCGGCCAGCTCCAGCAGCAGCTCCCCCAGGCGCTCGGGGCCCAGGGCAATCAGGATCTGGCTGGTCAGGGCGGGGGAACGGGGCACCGGTGGGGGCCACGGAACGACGCCCCCCAGCCTGGCCGATCTGGACGACCGGAACGGCGAGGCCGGACGCCATGCCTAGCGCCCCAGGAGAGAGCCCCGGCATCATCTTGCCGTGGTAGCTCATGGTGCCATCAGGCAACCCATAAGCCGTTTAAGCTGTCATCACCAACCCTCGTGCTCCGTTCGACGGCTTGCCCCAGCTCAGTCCCCTCGTTCAGCACCCCCCGGCGGCCCTGGAGCAGGCCCTGCAGCGGCTGGGGCGCAACATCCGCACCGCCCGGCTGCGGCGCCGCTGGCGGCTGGAGGATGTGGCCGAACGGATGGGCGTGAGTCGCTTCACCGTGGCCGATGTGGAGCGCGGCAAGCCCGGCACCTCGATTGCCGCCTACCTCGGTGCGCTGTGGGTGCTGGGGGTGCTCGATCAGCTGGAGGCGGTGGCCGATCCCGACCGGGATGAGGAGGGCAAGGCCCTGGAGGCGGCCCGCCAGCCGGGTCAGGCCCCCCGCCGCCATCGCTTCGACGACGACTTCTGATCCTCCTCGTCCATCCCCTTTGCCCAGCCGCGGCGCCCTCCAGCCATGCCATCGGATCTCGAGTGCTACGTCTATGTGGTCCTGCCGGGCAGCACGGAGTTCGTCACGGCCGGCCGGTTTTCGCAGAGCCGCGATCGGCAGGGCCAACCGGTGGGCACGTTCGTCTATGGCCGCCGCTACCGGGAGCGAGCGGACGCGGTGGAGCTCGATCCGGTGCAGCTGAAGCTGCGCCAGGGCCCCTTCGAGACCGCCCGGCTGGGCGGCTTCTTCGGGGCACTGCGCGATGCCCTGCCGGATCACTGGGGACGCCGGGTGATCGCTCGCCATGGCGGCCTGGGGGAGCCCAGCGATTTCGATCTGCTGCTGCTCGGGCCAGATGACCGCTGCGGTGCGGTGGGCTTTGGCCGGGGCGTAGAACCACCGGCGCCGCAGCGTCGCTTCCACCGCACCCTTGATCTGGAGCGCATCAAACAGGCGGCCGATGCCATCCTCAGCGAGGAACCCCAACGGGCAGGCTCGGCCCTGGAGCAGGTGGAGGAGCTGCTTGGCCAGGCCTGCACCTCGATGGGCGGCGCCCGCCCCAAGACCACCGTGGAGGCCGATCACGCCCTTTGGTTGGCGAAGTTCCCAGCGCCTTCGGATACCTGGAACCAGCCGCGGGTGGAGCACGGTCTGCTGCTGCTGGCTCGCCGCTGCGGGCTGCAGGTGGCCGACAGTCGTCTAACCCAGGTGGGAGATGCGGATGTGTTGCTGGTGAAGCGCTTCGATCGCGACTGGAGCGAAGGCGGATACAGGCGCCATCGCATGGTGAGCGCCCTCACCGTGCTGCAGGCCGAAGACAGCGCCACCGATCGCGGCAAGTGGTCCTATCTGCTGCTGGCCGACGAGCTCCGCCGCGTCAGCGTTCAACCGGCGGTGGATCTGCGGGAGCTGTTCAGCCGGATCTGCTTCAACGCCGCGGTCTCGAATATGGACGACCATCCCCGCAACCATGCGCTGCTGGCCCGATCTCGCAGCTGGCAGCTCAGCCCCGCCTACGACCTCACTCCTGCACCCGTGCAGGCCGAGACCCGACGCGACCTGGCCATGGCCTGTGGCCTGGTGGACCGCAGCCCCAGCCGTTGGGCCAACCGCCGGGCGATCCTGGCCGCGGCGGGCCGGTTTCTGCTCCAGCCGGCAGAAGCCGAAGCGATCCTCACGCGGATCTTCGACACCGTGGCCAGCAGCTGGGAGATCACCCTGCGCGAAGCCTCGGTGAGCGCCGGCGACTGCCAGCGCCACAGCCGCGCCTTCCTCTACCCAGGGCTGGAGCTGGATCCGGAGATGGTGGATTGATGGCAGGGCCTCCTCCTCACTCGACCTTTCTCACCGGCACACCGGCCAGTCATCTCCCTTCGCCTATCCAATCCAAGACGCATACTTTTTCATTTTCGGGGCAAGCGTCGAGGGTCCTTGACGCCGCCCCGCCACAGGAAGCGCCCTGCTCTCCTCCGTGATGGCTCCGTCTGATCGTTTAGCGCTCCTGGATTGATTAGCCCCTACGCGGGGAGGAGGAGGTCACAAGGCTGCAGGAAGAGCTCCTGCCTGCTCTGGATGCATTCCTCTCCCGCATTGAAGAGCTGGATGAGCGTCTCCTGGCCCAGCAGGAGCCTCCCAAGCGGTGCCTCCTGGTTGCCGATCGCTCGGCTCAAGGGAGACTCAAGGTCAGGCTGTGGTGAGTGCCAGTGGCCGCGGCCCTTTTCAACCCAGGAGCAGGGCCGCGACATCTTCAGCTGCTCGTCTGGCGTCAGATCCGTCACTGATCACTCCTGCGGGAGGGCAGTGGCTTCTGGGGGTGGGGGTGGGTCTGGGCTTTCCGGTCACCCAAGGGCATCCGCAGCAGTTTTCGCAAGTAATCCCTGGGGCGGTCACCCTACCGGCTCTTCTTGCAGGCCAACGATTCCGGAATCTGCACTCACCGAAGGTTGATAAAATTGAGAAACAGCTCTATTTCTTATTAAGAAATATATAGAATTCAGCCTAAGCCTTGAAGCCCTGGGCGAATCAGATGCAGGATGAAAAACAAGCCGATTTGGAGTTTTCAGCAATGACAGCCTCAGGAAGCCAGCAAACAGAACCGACAACTCCAGCAATGTCGTTTGGGGGCTGGTTGGGAACAGCAGGAAGAAACAAGGACAGGGATGTCGATGGTCCTGGTGGCGCGGAAGACCCACAGCTGCCAGCTTCCGGCACGGCCAACGCTTCTGGCACAGCCAACGCTTCTGGCACAGCTAATCTCACAACCCCTAAAAAATAGGATGCTTTTTCAGGCTGATTAGGCCTCTGTTCCTCTAAAGACATCAGCCCTCTTGAGATGATGTCTTTAGAGGAACTATGCAGATTCATGAGACATCGGGTGAGCCAGTGCCCGCAGGATTTGCGAGCGGTCGCTGGTCAGATCTGTGTCCACAATGGATACGGCCACAGCTGCGCAGCACGGCTGTAACCCGCAGTCGCAACCAGGCCTGCTAAACAATCACTCCACAATCCATCCTTGCCATCTACCCGACCAGAGCGAGCAAAAGTTGGGACGCCAAGATTGTCAATCATCCTGCAGCCTCGACTATCACCACTCGTTCGACTTGACATGGGTTGGGGGGCTATGCACTCGTTCCTCTCCGGTAGATCCCTTGTTTGCCTCCAGACGGCCTGGATTCGCAACCGTGATCCGATGTTGGAGATGTTGCAGCCCTACGGGCACCGATCCGGCGAATGTGGGCGAACCTACCCCCTGGGAGTAGGCCCAGCGCCTGGGCCGCGCCACCGACCATCCGGGCTTTGATGCGCTTTTCAGCGCCAACACGTGCCACATCATGCTGGCGGCCCTGGTCCGTGGCCTGGCTTCAGGCGCGGTGTGAAGAGTGCTTCACCCAGGCCGCTCACCCCTCCAGCAACAGCAGCTGGCGCGAGGGCAGCAGGGGCACGAAGTCCCGATCAAAGGTCACCAGACATTCACGGCGGGCGAGCACCGCGGCGGCGATCCAGCCAGCACTGATGGCGTTCCCCACAAGCTGGTGCTCCCGGCAGAGGGGTTCCAGCAGTGGCCATTCGCCGGAGAGGGCCATCAACTGCACGCCGTCCACGGCCAGCAGCGCCCCAAGAAACTCCTGGGCCGCCACCATTGGCAGCACAGCAAGCCTCTGGCCGAGGGAACAGGCGGCCAGAGCCTCTTCCAGCCAGTGGAGAGCCACCGGGTGGTGCGGGTGGTCGGAGCGGGAAGCCGCCACCAGCACGTTCACATCGGCCGCATCCAGCAGGGCGGAGTTGCGCCGCGGATCCGCCACGGCGGCGGTCAACCCGCCACGGCCCGCATGCACCGGCAGGACGGGACAGGCCGTGGCGGCAGCGACCCCGGTGGCCCGCCGTAACCGCAAGGCCAGCCCCTCCTCGATCAACCGGGTGAGGGTGAGCCGCTCGCGGGCCGCCAGGGCCTTGGCCTCCGCCAGCAGCCCGTCATCGAGATCCAGCGTTGTCCGCACCGGGTCAGGCCATGCAGATTTCTGCATCCCAGGAGGAGGCTTGGCGGTTTTCCGCTGCGGTCTGTGCTGCGTAGGTGCAGCAGCGGATCAATGAATCCTGATCAAACATGCTCCAACCGCTGCACGCCGCCGCGGAGCAGAACATCCCCACCGGAGAACAGCGGCAACCCATGCTTTGTCACCAAACGCCCCCTGTTGGATTCGAACCAACGACCGGCTGCTTGGAAGACTTGCGGTCGTTCGCTCGTAAACCCCTGCCCTGACTGGGTTTGCCGGGCCGAAATCCGCCAGGTGTGAGCAGAAGTGTGAGCAGTTCGCCGGATTCGGACCCCCTGGCGGCCCTTCTTCGGGCTCCTGGGAGGGGGAGATCGCGGCGGGTGTCCTGCCCCAATCTCCCCCTGCAGTCCCGGCCCTCTCCTGGGTGACTCCCGGTAGACTTCCGGTGCAGGCCAGGCTCATGCGGGCCTGGCCATCGCCACCCACATTGTCTTCAGCAGCAAAGCCATGCCACGCCTAGAGGTCAGGGTCAGCGAAGATCTGCAGCGCGATCTGGACGCTTTCGCGCGCGAAGATGAAACCACACGCAACGAAATCATTCGGCGTGCGATGGCGCTTTATGCCCACGCCAGGGCTGAGGTCAATCAAGGCGGCGCTGTCATTCTTCAGTCTGCCGAAGGAACGAGCCGGCAAATCGTCGCCCTCTAGGGTTCCCTCACTCTGATGCCTACAGCTCATTCCTTCTTTGAACTCACCAAGGACTTCAGCCCAGAGCGCCGGCAGCGCATTGAGGAGCGAAAAGAGCAGCTGCGTCAGTAAATGACCCTGGCGGCACTGCACAAAGCTGTTCCCAATCGCCCGGATTGAACTCTTGCCGCTGTGCAGGACGGATTGGGGACTTGTTACTCACTCTCAGTGCCCTACTACCTGGGTATCAGAGCGAGATCGCCATCAGATCCGGAGATGCCTGCGGCTCCAGCCAGTGATGGTGGCCTCCACGTTCTCGAGGTGCCACTGCAGGGGCCCCCGGCCTTGGGTGCAGCCCCAGCGGCGGTAGTGCTTGCCCGGGGTGAGCACCCCCCGCAGCCGTAGCTGGCGGAGGGTTTCGCGGCTCATCCCCAGGGCAGCGCAGGCCTCGGCGGTCGTCACCCAGACCCGGTGACGACCAGACGGGGGTGGCGTCGTCTGGTTCTCCATCAGCCCAGCTCCCGCACCACGTCGACAACGGCCGGATTCCAGAGGATCTGGTAGCCGCTATGTCCATGCCGGCAGTAGGGCATGGCTTCTGCCCACTCCTGTCCCCGCTCCGTCAGCTCCCATTCATCGCGGGTGTTGCGGTGCTGCAGGCCGCATGCCGCCAGGTGCTGATTCATTACCCTGGCCGACATGCTCAGGCGCCGCCCGAGTTGGGTGGCATTGAGCGAACAGATGGGCTCCTCAGCTGCAGGCAATGCCCGGCGCAGAGTTTCAGTCGCCAGGCCGGTGTTCTCCTGAATGCAGGTGAGCGTCGCGGCCATGGCGATGCCGGGTTTGACGCCAGGCACCTGGGCGAGGGCCTGACCAATCAGCAACAGGGCACCGACGCTGTCCTGCTTGTCTGAGGACAGAGGTGCCGGAGCGGTTGCGAGGCCGGGCACGGTGTAGCTCCCGGTCCGGCGGATGGCCGGCAGCACCTCATGCGTGACCCAGCGCTTGAACCGCCTGGCCTCCGGCTTGCGGCTGCCGAGCACCAAGGTGTAGAGCCCAGGTTCGTTCACCGACGCCACGGGCTGCAGGCCGCCAGGGGTGTCAGTTGAAATGACCCCCTTCTCATCGTCATCCAGCCTGGTCATGGCCTGCCGAGGATTGCCGATGCCCAGTACGTGGCAGACATCGGCGGCGACAAACCAGGGTTCACCCTGCTCGTCGGTGAAGACCCGGATCTGGCGACCCTCGAAATCGAAGGGCACCAGGGAAGAGGTGGAAGCGAGCGTGCTCATCGGTCTGAAAGCGGAGTGACGGTTGGAACCTCACCGGCGTCAGCGCCGGCAACGGGGCGGAAGACGGTGTTGGTGCTGGCCATCGGCCGCGGCGGCACGGGCCCGGCGAGCACCAGCAGCAGGGTGGTGAGCTGAAACGCCAGCCCCAGCAGCACCAAGCCGCGCAGGGCAGAAAGGCTGGAGGCGGTGACCACGACGGTGGGCCGGCGGGTGCGGCAGAAGGCAGGCAGCTGGGGTCCGGGGCGGTGAGGGGATCGGTCCCTCCAGGCCCCGGCGTTGTGGTCCTGACGATCGAGTGGCATCAGAACAGCTCCTCGTCGTCGTCGGCAGAGGCAGTGCTCCAATCACCGGCACCAGCGCCGGTGGTGGTGTACCCCTCGACCTCCTCGAAACCATCGGTGGGGTCGATCTGTTCGTAGGGCACGAACTCGACGACCTGGACGGCGCGGGGCTGGAAGGTCATGCCGCAGCCGTTTTCACCGTCCCAGTCGTAGATGTCAAAGGCGATGACCACCTTGGAGCCGTTGCCGATGGCGGCCCCATCCCAGGGCTGCTTTTTGGCATCGACGATGCGGGGACCCTCAGACAGAGAGCCATCACGCCGCTGGAACTGCGGCACCTTGAAGCGCACCACGGTGATCTCGCTGGGCTTCTCCTTGTCGGCCTTCCAGGGGAAGCCCTTCTCGGCGCGGCGCTTGCGGCTGCCGTGCAGGGCGATGAACTGATCCTCCATCGACAGCAGGAAGGACTGGGCCTTCTCGTCACCGTTGGGGAACAGCAAGTCGGCGGTCCAGGCCTTGGGTTTGCTCTTGTCGAGCTGATGCCTGGGGGTGATCAGGTGGGCCCAACGCACTTCAGCGAGGGGCGTGCGGAAGATGTCTTTAGCCATGGGATGAATCGGTGGAAATCTGGTGTTGATCGAAGGGAGGAAGGGGCGGAAGGCCAAAGCGCTCGCGCAGCAGGTGATGCACCGCTCCGCTGGCGGAGATGTTGTGGCGCTCCATCACCTCGCGGATCCGCAGATACACATCGGTGCGCACCTGGGTCTGGATGAAATGGCGACCTGCCTGGGAACGGGGCTGCTCGCCGTAGCGGCGTGGCGGCCGGGGGCGATGGCTCTCGCTCATGGGCTTGGCTCCGTTGGTGCTGCCGCCTGCACCTGGCCCTGCGCTTCTGCGAGGAAGAGCTCGATGTAGTCGCTGTGCTGCCGTTGGGTGATGCGATCACCGATGGAGCGGGCATTGCGCGGCACTTGGAAGTGCTCGCGGAAGGCTTTGGTCAGCTCCTGACGGCTCGCCTGGGGCAGTTCGAGGACGCGGCGGTGAACCTCGCTGACCTCCTCAGGGGTGAGGGGAGAGTGGCCTGGATCTCCGTCCGCAGGTGCCCCGTCACCATTGGCGTCAGCCAAGGGAAGCGACTCTTCCGGCGATGGGTCCTCGGCCTTCGGCTCAGAGCAAGTCTGCTGAGCAATGCCCTCACCGGGCTTGTCGTCAGACTGCTCTGAATCCGTGCAACAAGGCTGTACAGCCCGAGCCTGAGAAGACACAGGAATGCCCAGCAGCATGGCCAGCATCAGACCGGTGGTCTCGGCCAGATCGCTGGCCTCATCAGCCCAGGACTCGCTGCAGAGCTCGGCCCCGGCGACATGCATCACCGAGACCTGCAGCCTGGAGCGGCCTTGCTGCTCACGCAGCTGGGCGGACCAGCCGATGCCGCGGCGGAAAGCGGGGCGGGCTGCGTGCACCACCTCCGCCAGGTCGATGGCGGCGATGGGGGACACCTCGGCCTGGAAGCAGGCCAGAGCATGGGTGAGCTGTTGCTCAGGGGTGGCGTGGCCCAGGTCAGCCGGCAGAGGCTCGGCGTCCGCGGGCCTGGATGGTGGAACCATGGCGGATCGAATCGGGCGGTTGCCCGCTGATCCGGATCTTAGGGCTCTTTGCTGGAAGCCGCACCCACAGCGGCTTTTAATTCCTAGCCATTAGGCTGTGACTGGCTTCTTGCCTCTGCGGCCGCTGGGCTTGCTGCCCTTCCTGTTGGCCGCCTCCCACTGGTCCAGCCAGCGCTTGGGCAGGTACTGGTCGCCCTCGATCCACAGCGGGGCCAGCTCCTCAGGCTTGTAGTCGCCGAAGCCCGTGAGCACGGCAAAGAAGCGCTTGCGGTGCTCTTCGCTGGCTTCGACCGCCAGGGAGTTGAGGGCGTCGCTGGGCTCAAGGCCGCATTCGTCGACAACCCGGCGCATCTGGTTGCGCCACTTGGTCGAGAGCTCCGTGGCCTTGCGCTGGCCGACGGTCGGCGCGGGCGTGGTGCGGAAGGCCTCCGGCACCTCCCTCAGCCCGCAGTAGCAGGCCCAGAGCTCCAGCGGCGTCCAGGCCGGGTACTCGTCGTCACCCAGCGGGATGGCGCCCTTGAGCTTCTCTTTGATCGCCTGGCTCTTGACCGGGCCCCAGTCCTTCTCGGCGATGCGGCGATTGATCTCACCCAGTTGCCAGAAGGCTTTCTGGCGCAGCTCACCCGCCTTGCCCTGCTCGATCACCGAGAGGTTGCCGTAGGAGATCGCATCGAAGCCGGCCTCCTCCGCCCAGCTGCAGGCGGTGTATTGGGTCCAGCCGTTGGTTCTACGCCAGTTCAGCAGCATCCGACCGAACGCTGCGCGGTTCTCCTCCTGGCGAGCAACCAGCTCCTCGTAGGTGATGGCCACGTTCAGGATCCTGAATGGGATTTCCCGAACCATACGGCAAACTTGGCACTCCTAGTCACCTCCTGACACGTCCTGGCATATCAGATCTGATCTTGTCCGAGCCTCTGCAGGATCTGCTTGGCAAGCTGCCCAGTGATGATCTTCCCTGTCTCTGCCTGCAATCTCAGAGCAAGCGTGTAGGGGTGCTCGCCGGGGTGGGCCTGTGCGAGACGCTTCAGTCGCTGCTGCACTTCTGCCGGATCCATCAGTGTCCCAGCGGCCCTTGCCTCGGCGCGGCAAGCAACTGCACGGCTTCCTCCACAGAGCGGCAGGCCGCGGCCACGCCGCCGAGCTCCTGCACCAGCCGCAGGAAGGCCCGCTGCTCCGGGCTGAGCACGCCCTGGGCTGTTTTGACTTCCAGCGCCACGAACTGAGCCAGCCGCTGGCCGACCAGCTCGGGCGTGATCTCAAGGGAGCGCAGACCGATCAGGTCGCTGCTGCCCTTGCACAGCCCGAAGCGCACGAAGCGCCCCTGCTGGTCGACTAGGGCGCCGGTGTTGTTGCGCCAGAGCCGCACCGCTCCACGGCCGCAGGCCAGGCGGATGCGCTGCTGGATCGCGTGTTCGCTGGGGGAGGAGGAGGAGGCCATGCCTCCTGTTGCCGGGCTGGCCAGAGATCGGCAGGTATTGGCTGATCAGCGAATACCTGGCTTGTATTGGCTGATCTGGCTCGGCCGCCAATACGACCTGATCGCGAACGGCGCGCCTACTCGTAGTGGGTCCAGAGGCGCAGCACCTTCACGATCCGCTCCTCCTCCAGCACCTGGTAGACGAGCCGGTGCTGGATGTTGATGCGCCGTGAGCAGGCCCCGCGCAGCTCCCCGACCAGGGCTTCATAGGGCGGTGGCTGCTGATAGGGATCGACGGCCAGGAGGTCCAGCAGGGCCTGGGCTTTCTGCTTGAGCGCAGGAGATGCCGAGGCGAGCTTGCGGGCGTCCTTCTGGGCCTGCTTGGTGAACAGAACCGTCCAGCTCACCAGCCCGGTTCACTGCTCAGCTCCGAGACCTCGGTTGCCATGCCTTCCAGGATCGATTCGCGCATGCCGGGGATCGAGACCAGATGCAGGGTCTCCTGGATGGCGCGCCAGTCGTCTTCCGAGACCAGGACGGCATTGCCTCGCTTGCCGGTGATCTGCACGGGCTCGTGGGACTGGCCCACCTCGTCAATCAGGGCGTACAACCGCTTGCGGGCTTCTGTGGCTGAAATTGTGGTCATGGCGCTCCTGCCGCCCGTACGTCAAAGCGTACTCCCATTGGCCGTGGTGCGCTGCCGTGCCGCCCACACATGCCGGGCCCAGCCCGGCTTGTAGCCCCGCTCCTGCTCGCGCTGCAGCAGCTCCTCGAAGGTGCGGCAGCCCGCGGCCGGGTGCGTGCGCCGGGGCCGTTGCTGTTGCTGCTTGGGCTTGGGCCGGTGGCGGGCTGCGCCCGTGACTTCCACCAGTTCGCCCTCAACCTGCTGGAGACCGCGCCTTTGCTCATCGCGTTCCTCGCTCAGGAACAGATGGCCGCAGTCGGGGCAGACCTGAGCCGCGCTGGGGCAGCTGCAGAAGCAGGACGGGCAGTCCTTGATCGGAATTGAGACACCCTCGCGGCGGCGGCGGCCGGCCAGGTTCCACTCGCGCTCATCGGTGGGCAGCCCATGGCGGTGGGCATTGCCGACGTGATCGAGGATCACGGCCTCCTGCTTCCCAGGGGCGGGACGCAGGGCCCGGCCGACCATCTGCAGGTAGAGGCTCAGGGAAGCGGTGGGGCGCATCAGGATCGCCCCGCCCACCGAGGGGATGTCGGTGCCCTCGGAAATGATCATGCAGCTGCTGAGCACCTCCACCTCGCCGGTGCCGAGCCCGGCGATCAGGCGCTTGCGCTCCTCCGCTGGGGTGCTGCCGCACACCGAGGCGGCGCGAATTCCGGCACTGCGGAAGGCCGCGGCCATCTGCTCGGCGTGACAGGTCGTGCAGCAAAAGCAGATCGCCGTGCCCGGATGGAGCCGGCGGCGGTAGTGGGAGACGGCATCGCCGATGGCGGCCCGGTCCCCAAAGGCGCGTGCCGCCTGCTCCAGGTCAAAGTCGTCCATCCGCCGGCGGAGCTTGCTGTTCCGGGCACCCGGCCAGGAGAAGACCCGTGGCCTGGCCAGCCAGCCCTGCTCCACGAGCCAGGCCGCTGAGGGCCCCAGCACCAGGGCCTCGAAATAGCCGCCGGCCTCCACGCCCAGCCCCTTGCCGTCGAGGCGCTCGGGCGTGGCGGTCTTGCCGATCAGGTGGGCCTCAGGCCAGGCATTGATGACGCGGCCCCAGACATTGCCGGCGACCAGGTGGTGGGCCTCGTCCTGAATGATCAGATCCGGCGCCGGCAGCCGTTCGAGCCGCCGGACCACGGTCTGCACAGAGCCCACCGCCACCTGGCGCCCCTGCAGCCAGTGGCCGGGGGCGATCACGTCGGGCTCCAGGCCCCAGGCCCGCACGGTGCCGGTGAGCTGGTCGATCAGCTCGGCCCGGTGGGCGAGCACCAGCACGCGCCGGCCCTTGCCGGCCGCCCCCTGCACGATGGCGCCGATGGTCTGGCCCTTGCCCGCGCCGGTGGGCATGACGGCGCAGACCCGGCGGTGGACCTTGAGGGCAGCGCGGAGGTCGGCCAACAGCCGCTGCTGGTAGTCGCGCAGGACGATCGGGGCCATGGGCAAGGCGGCAGGCTTTGCGCTGAGCCGGGCGCCTCAGCAATGTTCAACTTATCAAGCCCTGCCGGGTGTACTTAGGCTGTGCTCAGAACGTCAGACATCCATGGCCTCCTTCGCGCCACCGCTGAGCGTCTCCATCACCGAGGCGCAGCTGGCTTGGCTTGACCAGCGCCGCTTGCACGGAACTCTCAGTCGCTCGGCGGTGCTCCGCCAGGTGATCGACGCGGCGATCGCGGCAGAACAGGCCGGCCTGGCGGTGCCGGGGCCAGTGCTTGTGGCAACCGCTGAGCGTCGTTGAGCCGCAGCGACAGCCATGGCAACCGACGTGATGACCGCGGCCAACGGCCGCTGGCGGGACATCCTCGAGGCGCTGGCAGGATTGCCGGCCGGGCAGCTCAGCAACCGCCACCAGCCCTGCCCCGCCTGCGGGGGGCGGGATCGGTACCGCTTTGACGACCGCGACGGCAACGGCTCCTGGTTCTGCAACCAGTGCGGCGGCAAGGACCACCTGGGGGGTGGTGGGACCGGGATGGACCTGCTGATGCGGGTGCGCCGCTGGAGCTTCCGCCAGGCCTGCGAGGAGGTGGAGCGCTATCTCGGTCTGGAGGCGCAAGGGAACGGTCGGCATCGGCCCCAGCCGGTGTCCAGCGGCAACGGCAGCGGAGGCAAGGTCCCTGCGGCCTCAGGACTCCCCGGCCACGCCAGTCGGCCCTGGCGCGAACCCGAGGTGCCGCCTCCTGATGCCGCGCCGCCAGAGCTGGAGCGGGGTGCGATCGCCCAGTGGTGCTACCGCGATGCGGCAGGGAACCCGCTGTTCTGGATTCAGCGGCTCTGCCCTGGCCGCAGCGGCCGCAAGGGCTTTCTGCATCGGGTCTGGCTCGATGGCAGCTGGCACCGCCCCAGCCGCCGCGATCCCTTCTCCTGCGAGTGGCCAGCCCCCCGACCCCTCTATGGCCTGCCGGGGTTGGCCCAACGCCCAGACGCCCCGGTGCTGGTGGTGGAGGGTGAGGGCACGGCCGACGCGGCTGCGCTGCTGTTCCCTGATCACGTGGTGATCAGCTGGGCCAACGGTACGAATGCGATCGCTAAGGCCGACTGGCAGCCGCTGGCCCCACTGGGGCTTGCGGGGCGGGCGGTGACGCTCTGGCCCGATGCCGACGCGCCAGGCCGCAAGGCCATGGCGCGGCTGGCAGCCCTGTTGCGCGAGCAGGGCTGCAGCGTCGTGTTGGTGGATCCGCCGGCCGATCTCCCGCAGGGATGGGATCTGGCCGATGCCGACTGGAGCCAGGCAGAAGCGGCCGAGCATCTGCAGCAGTGGCTGCAGGCGCCGCCGGCTGCGGAAGGTGCCTCGAACCAGGACGCAGAAGCTGATCAGCAGGAGCCCACGTCCGCTGAGTCACCGGCAGCTCGCGGTGGCGGGGCGCCGTTCCAGTGCCTCGGCTACGACGGCGAGGCCAGCTACTACCGCTCCGGCCGCACCGGACAGGTGCTGCGGTTGAGCCGCTCGGCGCACACCGCCACCCATCTGGTGGCCCTGGCGCCCCTGGCCCACTGGGAGACCCTTTACCCCAGCCGTACTGGCGTGAACTGGTCGGCGGTGGCCAGTGACCTTTACGAACGCTCGATCGCCGCTGGACTGTTCACACCCGATCGCATCCGCGGCCGCGGCGCCTGGTGGGATGACGGCCGGCCCCTGCTGCACCTGGGCGATCGGCTCGTCACCCCCGAGGGGGAGCACCTGATCACCACGCCCTTTCGCTCCCGCTACGTCTACCAGCGCATGCCGCGCCTCGATGGGCCGGGCGATGTGGCACCGCTTTCAGTGAAGGAGGCGGCGGTGATCGTGAGCATCGCCAACCGCTTCCACTGGGATGTGCCGGCCTCCGGCACCCTGCTGGTGGGCTGGGTGGTGCTGGGGCCGATCTGCGGCTCGCTGCGCTGGCGGCCCCATGTGTGGCTCACCGGCGGTGCGGGCTCCGGCAAGAGCGCGATCCTCGAGCGCTACATCACCCCCCTGCTGGGCGACTTTGCCCTGCCGGTGAGTGGCTCGACCACAGAAGCAGCGGTGCGCCAGTCGATCTGCTCCGACGCCATGCCGGTGGTGTTCGACGAGGCCGAAAGCAACGAGCGGCCGGATCAGCAGCGGATGCAGGGGATCCTGTCGCTGGCGCGGGTGGCCAGCAGCGAGAGCGGTGCCGCCCTGCTCAAGGGCTCCCCGAGCGGTGAGGTGAGTCGCTACCGGGTGCGCTCGATGTTCCTGCTCAGCTCCATCGCCACCGCCCTCAAGCAGGGGGCCGACCGGAGCCGCTTTGCCCAGCTCACCCTGCGCAACCCCGCCGAGCTGCCCAAGGGTGAGCGGGAGCTGCACTGGGCCTCGCTCGATCGGGACCTCGATCGCCACATCTCCAGCGAGTTGGGCCGTCGGCTGATCGCCCGCACCGTTGGCCTGATTCCGATGATCCGTCAGGCCGAGGGAGTGTTCACCCGGGCGGCGGCGCGGCACTTTGATTCCCAGCGCCTGGGCGATCAGTACGGCACCTTGATGGCCGGGGCCTGGTCGCTGCTCAGCGATGTCGTCCCCACCCAGGAGGAGGCCGAGCAGTGCATCGCCTGCCACGACTGGGAGAGCTACAGCCAGAGCACCGAGCTCAGCGATGAGCAGCGCTGCATCCAGACGATCCTCCAGCACCAGTTGCGGGTGGAGTGCCCCGATCGCAGCGTCACCCGCACGATCGGCGAGTTGGTGGAACTTGCTGCCCACCAGGCCCATGACCTGGAGATCAGCGCCGAGCTGGCTGCCCAAGCCCTGGCCCGCCAGGGATTGCGGCTGGAGCCGCCCCATCTGCTGGTGAGCAACACGGCCGAACCGATCGCCCACATCCTGCGGGAGACCGCCTGGGCCCATGGCTGGGCGGTGGTGCTGTTGCGTCTGGCTGGTGCTCAACGCCGCGGGCCAGTGCGCTTCTGCGGCGCCAGCATGGTCACGCGGGCGGTGGCGATTCCACTGGCGGTTCTCTGAGGTTCAGCGTCACAGCCATGACACCCCGCAACACCCCACCGTTATGTCCAGATCGACTGCGGCGCAGCCGATCCCAGCGGCTGTAACGCTGTAACGCTTTTTGCCGAGGGCATACACCCTCACACACACAGACACCCATGCACACCTGCGTAAGGACACACTGCTGCTTGCTAATGCTTCTACTTGATTAGGTAGCAAGCTCCGCACAGGCCTCCTCAGGCTAGACTGATACATA
>JANWUS010000029.1 GCA_024958715.1 Cyanobium sp. FGCU52
AGGTGGCGAAGGTGGTGCCGGTCAGCCAGCCGCCCAGCGCCAGGTAGGCGGTGGGAAACAGCAGCAGACCGGACCACCCCACGAAAACGAAGCGGTCGCGCTTGAGCCAGTCATCGAGGACGTCGAACCATCCCCGGGCCGCCGGCGCGCGTCCTACAGCGATCGTCATGAGAGAACGGAGTGTGAGCGGGTTCAGGAACCCGCGGGGCTGTGGGATACCGGGCGATGGTAACAACGTTCCCCGGGGCCACGCGTGGCGGTGACACGGGCTGAAATCCCCGTGGGTCCGCGGCATCCCGGTCCTTGTTCCTAGGCCGCTCCTCCGATCGGCCCGGTTCCGGGGCAGGATGGCCTTCCCCTGCCCCCAGCGCCCCTCCATGGCCACCAGCGGTGCTCCCACCCGCGATCCCTCCGCCGCCGATGCCGGCGGCGACTCCCAGGTGCTTGAGCAGCCCGTCCTCGGCTCCCGTCGCCTCTCCAACGTGCTGGTCGCCTCCGCCGTGAGCCTCGGCGGTGTCGGCTTCCTGCTCACCAGCGCCTCCAGCCGACTGGGGATCGACCTCCTGCCGGTGGGCCATGCGGCCGAACTGACCTGGGTGCCCCAGGGACTGGTGATGGGGCTCTACGGAACGGCCGCCGTCCTGCTCGCCACCTATCTGTGGTCGGTGATCGCCATCGACGTGGGCTCCGGCAGCAACCGCTTCGACCGCGGCACCGGTCAGGCCCGGATCAGCCGCCGCGGCTTCCGCCGCCGCATCGATGTGGACATCCCCCTGCGGGAGATTCAGGCGGTCAAGGTGGAGGTGCGCGACGGTCTGAGCCCGGTGCGCCGCCTGGCCCTGCGCGTTCAGGGACGCAGGGATCTGCCGCTCACCCGGGTGGGAGAACCCCTGCCCCTGGCGGAGCTTGAACTGACCGGAGCCCGCCTGGCCCGTTTCCTCGGGGTGCCCCTGGAGGGTCTCTGATGGCGGGTTCACGGCAACTCCCCCGCCTGGGGCTGCGGCTGCTCCTGGCGATGCTGCTGGTGATCGCTCCCTTCGGCCTGGGCGCCTGCGCCTCCGATCAGGCGCGTAAACCGCTCGGCTGCGCTGCTGCCACCACCCCCTGCTTGAGCGGCACGGCCGTGGTGGAACTGGAGACCAGCCGGGGACCGGTGCAGATCCGTCTCGACGGCAAAGAGGCACCGCTCACGGCCGGCAACTTCGTCGATCTGGTGCGCCGCGGGGTCTACAACGGAACCGTGTTCCACCGGGTGGTGCGCGAGCCGGTGCCCTTCGTGGTGCAGGGCGGCGATCCCACCAGTGCCGATCCGAAAACCCCCGTGGGCCAGTACGGCACCGGCAGTTTCATCGATCCGTCCACCGGTGAGGCCCGTCTGATTCCACTCGAGATCAAACGCAAGGGCGAAGCGCAGCCCCATTACGGTGAGCAGCTCACCACACCGGTGGCCACCCGCCAGCTGGCGCTCAGTCATGAACGGGGTGCCGTGGCCATGGCCCGCTCGGACGACCCCAATTCCGCCAGCGCCCAGTTCTACGTGGCTCTCGAGGCCCTGCCGGAACTGGACGGCCGCTATGCGGTGTTCGGTCGGGTGACCCGCGGGATGGAGGTGATCGATGCCATCCAGCAGGGGGACAGGCTGGTGAAGGCCCGGGTGATCGAAGGGGGAACCCTGGTGAAGGGGAAACCCTGACTCAGGCGGGGACCCGCTTGTCGGAGGCGGTGGCCTTGAGCAGCTCGGTATTCACACCCGAAGCCCGCTCCAGGGCCACCTTGCCCGTGCGGGCGATCTCCAGGATGCCGTAGGTCTCCATCAGCCGCTCCAGGGCCACCAGCTTGCCGGGGTCGCCCACCACCTCGAGGGTCAGGGCGTCGTCGGCCACGTCCACCACCTTGGCCCGGAACACCTGCACCAGCTCGAAGATGGCACTGCGGGTCTCAGCGGGGGCGGCCACCTTGAGCAGCATCAGCTCCCGCTCCACCGCGGGGATGGTGGAGAGATCGATGACCCCCAGCACGTTGACGAGCTTGTCGAGCTGCTTGCTCATCTGCTCCAGGGTGCGGTCGTCACCCTCCACCACCATCGTGAGCCGGGAGACGCCGCGGTTCTCCGCGGGGCCCACCGCCAGGCTCTCGATGTTGAAGCCCCGGCGGGCGAACAGCCCGGAAATGCGGCTCAGGGCCCCGGATTCGTCCTCGACCAGCACCGAGAGGGTGTGCTTCATGGGGCGGCGGCGCTCTCAGCCCGCCAAGCTATCGCGCAGCGCGAGTGGCTGGCCATTCGTTGCGGCCAGCCACTCCAGAAGCAGGGCATGGAAGGCCTCCGGGGCCTCATCGTGGGGGCAGTGCCCTGCGCCATCGATCAGGTGCAGGGTGAGATCGGGGCGAAGGCGCCGGCACTGTTCGCCCACCTCCGGGGGCACGAGCCTATCCTGGCCTCCCCAGAGCAGCAGGAGCGGCCGCTCCAGCCGTCTGAGCAGGGCGGGGGCGGTGGCGTGGTGGGGCCGGATCGCCATGGCGATGCTCATCGCCCGCAGGGCTCGTACCGCGCCGGGACGCCTGGCGGGACGGGCGATCACCCGATGCAGGTCGCGGTCGCCGATCACCGGCTCCAGGTAGGCCGCCTGGATGCCCAGATCCAGCAGCGGCGAGTGGGCCAGCAGCGGCACGATCAGCTCCAGCGGCAGCAGGCGGCAGAGCAGGCGAACCGACTGGCGCTGCAGACGGCGGCGCCAGGGGCGCCGCCGCGGCGCCCGCAGGCCCCCATGGCCCGCCATCACCAGGGTGGGATCGGGCAGGGGCGCGGCCACGGCCGCCCGGATCCAGGCGGGATGGAAGACGCTGGCGGTGAGGGCCACCAGCCCGCCCAGAGAGTGGCCCACCACCACCGCCGGCTCGAGAACCACCATTTCCAGGAAGGCCTGCAGCTGGCGGGCCCACAGCCGGTTGTCCAGGCGCAGGGCCGGCTGGGCGGAGGCGCCGAAGCCCATCAGGTCGAGGCCGTAGACGCACCAGCCGGCCCCCGCCAGGGCGGCGGCGTTGCGGCGCCAGTGGCCGCTGCCCGCCCCGAAGCCATGGAGCAACACCAGCGGCGGATGGCGCAGATCCCCCAGCACGCGCCAATGGCAGCGATGACCGTTCCAGAGCCAGGTGTCGTGGCGGCCCCAGTCCACATCTCCAGGGGGTCCGGCAGGCTGGGGAGCGGCACTCGGCACCAGCGGACCTGACGACGACGGAAGCCACTCACTATTGCGAAGGGGCGGCCCGCCTGCGGACCGGAGAGGGCTTCTTCCGGCCGGATTCCCGTCCGGCGAGGGATCTGGCGGTGCTGCTGGCCGCCGACCTCCAGCGCCAGGGCCCCCTCACCGTGCTCGATGCGATGGCCGGCTGCGGCATCCGCGCCCTGCGCTACGGACTCGAGGCGGGGGCCGAAGCGGTCTGGGCCAACGACGCCGACCCTGACCGGCTGCCGCTGCTGCAGGCCAACCTCGCAGACCTGCCCGCCACCACCGCGGTGCGAACCACTGCCCTCACGGCCCAGCGGCTGCTGGCGGGATGCCTGGAAAGGGAGCAGCGCTTTGCCCTGGTGGATCTGGATGCCTTCGGCTCCCCCAGCGGCCTGCTTCCTCTTGCTCTTGAGGCGGTGGCCTTCGAGGGGCTGCTGGTGCTGGCCAGCACCGACGGCCGCTCCGCCACCGGACACGACCGCCCGGCGGCCCTGCGCAGCCTGGGGGCAGCCGCCCGGGCCCATCCGGTGAGCTGGGAGCTGGCCCTGCGCCTGCAGCTGGGGGCGACGGCCCGCTCCGCCTGGGCCCTGGGCCGGGGGATGGCGCCGGTGCTGGCCCACAGTGAGGGCCGCACCTTCCGCACCGTGGTGCGACTGCGGCGGCGGCCCGCTGCCGGTGAGCTCGAGCGCCTGGGACTTCTCGCCCACTGCCATGCCTGCGGCGACCAGCAGGTGCAGTCGCTGCTGCGGTTGCGGCAGTGGCAGGCCTGCGCCTGCCCGGCGGGAGCCAGCCCTGCCCTGGCGGTGAGTGGGCCCCTCTGGATCGGTCCCCTCCAGGATCCCGACACCCTGGGCCGGCTGCAGCGCCAGGCCGACGACCAGCCAGACACCCTGTCTGACGCGGGCCGGCGTCTGCTGAACCGGTCGGCGGCCGATGACGGAGCCGAGCCCCGCTGCTGGCCTCTGGCCACGATCGCCCGCACCCTCGGCCAAGGGCCGCCGCCGCTGGCGGACCTGATCCAGCGACTGCGGAGCGAAGGCCACAGGGCCAGCGCCGGCGCCGTGATGGAGGGCACCCTGCGCAGCGATGCCCCCTGGCCCCGGATCCTGGCCCTGGCAAGCCGCCAGGCCTGCTAAACAGGTACGCGTTCGTTCCGCGGGTTCATGGCCTCTGAAATCTTCGGCACCGCTGCCCTGTTCTGGGTGCTGATTCCGGTGGGTCTGGCCGGTGGCGCCATTCTGCTGAAGCTCCTCGACCGCTGAGTCCCGGACCGGTCGCATCGCCGTCGGGTGCACCCCTAGGCTCGGCCCTTCCGTCAGCAAGCGCACATGAAGGTACTGGTCGTCGGTGCGACGGGAACCCTCGGCCGCCAGATCGCCCGTCGGGCCCTCGATGCCGGCCATGAGGTGCGCTGCATGGTGCGCTCCCCGCGCCGGGCTGCCTTCCTGCAGGAGTGGGGCTGCGAGCTCACCCGCGGCGACCTGCTGGAACCCGCCAGCCTCGACTACGCCCTCGAGGGGCAGGAGGCCGTGATCGACGCCGCCACAGCCCGTGCGGGTGAAGGCGGCAGTGCCTACGACGTCGACTGGACGGGCAAGCAGAACCTGTTCGCAGCCATGGGCCGCGCCGGCGTGAAGCGCCTGGTATTCATCTCGCTGCTGGAGGCCGAACGCCACCGCAGCGTGCCCCTGATGGACATCAAGGCCTGCACCGAGCAGTGGCTGGAGGCTTCGGATCTCGACTACACCACTCTGCGCTGCGTGGCTTTCATGCAGGGTCTGATCAGCCAGTTCGCCATCCCGGTGCTGGAGGGGCAGACCGTGTGGGTGAGCGGCACCCCCACCCCGATCGGCTACATGAACACCCAGGACATCGCCCGCTTCGCCGTGGCGGCCCTGGAGCGTCCCCAGACGATCCGCCGGGCGTTTCCGGTGGTGGGCCCGAAGGCCTGGACCACCGGGGAGATCACCCAGCTGTGCGAGCGCAACTGCGGCAAGGAGGCCCGCCTGTTCCGCGTGCCCCCGGTGCTGCTGCGCTGGATGCAGGCCCTCACCGGCTTCTTCGCCTCGAGCCTGAACGTGTCTGAGCGGCTGGCCTTCGCCGAGGTGGTGACCGCCGGCCGGGCCTTCGATGCGCCGATGGAGGAGAGCTACGAGGCGTTCGGACTCGATCCTGCGGCCACCACACGGCTGGAGGATTACCTCAAGGAGTACTACGACACGATCCTGCGGCGGCTGCGGGAGATGGAGGCGGATCTCGACAAGGACGCCAAGAAGAAGCTGCCCTTCTGAGGCCCCATCCCTCCCGGGGAGCGCGGGCAGTGGCATCTTTGTACTATCGCTCCAGCAGGCTGCTCCGCCCCTCGCCATGGCCATCGCCCAGATCAAGAACCTCCAGCGCCGGCTGGCCAACCTCGAGGACGAGGCCACGGCGGAGATCACCAAAGCCTGTGGCCACGAACTGTGGCTGAGCCTGGGTTTCGATGCCCTCGACACCCTGGAGGATGCCGATCGGCGCGCCCGGGCGAACTACTACTACGGCCAGCTGCAGACCGTGCGCGAACTCAGGGACGCCCTCGGCTGAGCCGCCGCGACTCGGCCGCCCTCAGTTCGCGCCACTGGCCCGGCGCCAGTCCCGTCAGGGTCAGGGGAGGCCCCCCATCCATCAGGTCGATCCCCACCCGCACCAGGCGCAGGGTCGGCAGGCCCACGGCGGCGGTCATGCGCCGCACCTGACGGTTGCGCCCCTCGCGCAGCTCCAGTTCCAGCCAGGCGGTGGGCACCGAGAGGCGGTGGCGGATCGGCGGATCCCGCTCCGGCAGATCCGGATCGGCGATGGCGCGGACCCGGGCCGGCAGCGTCCTCCATCCCTGGATCACCACCCCCTCGGCCAGCCGCACCAGGTCTGCCGGCTGAGGGGTTCCCTCCACCTGCACCTGGTAGCGGCGCCAGTGGCCCCGGCGGGGATCGGTGAGCCGGTGCTGAAGCCTGCCGTCATCGGTGAGCAGCAGCAGGCCTTCGCTGTCGGCGTCCAGCCGACCGGCGGCATACACGCCGGGGACGTCGATGAACGCGGCCAGGCACCGCCAGCGGCTGCCGGGTTCCGGCGTGAACTGGCTGAGGACACCGTAGGGCTTGTGGAACAGCAGGCTGGTCAGATCCCCGTCCCCCGCAGCGTTCAGGCTTCGCTGCGGGCGCGCCAGAGGTTGACCACGCCGATGGAGATCAGCAGGAGCCCGAGATCCATCGAAAGAGGGGGCAGGATCATCGGCTGGAGTGGAGATGGGCAGGACCCTATCGCGCCGGGCCTGCGAAACGGGCGTCGGCTGCGGCCTAGGATCAACCTCTGTCTGTCCAGCGAACCGCCGCCCGCATGATTGAAACGTCCGGAGTGATCGAGAAGGAGCAGGGAAACGGGTTCTATCTCGTCACCCTCGAGCAGCCGGCCGGTCACCAGTGCCTGTGCCGGGCAGCGGGCAAGCTCACCAAGTTCCGCATCAAGCTGCTGGCGGGCGACAAGGTGCTGGTGGAGATCAGCCCCTACGACCTTTCACGCGGACGCATCACCTACCGCGAGCGCAACGCCGGGGCCACCGGCCCGAGGCCCGGCGGGAACAGGCCCGGCGGCCCCCGTCGGCGCTGATCCAGCGGGCGCTGATCCCGCTCCGGGGGGCAGGTGCCCCCCAGGGCCGGGGCCTCAGGCGTGGATGCCGATCAGCGCCTCGATCGCCTCGCGGAATTCACTGCGCTGCTTCACACCCTTCCACTGCTGCTTCAGCTCCTTGTCGAAGAACAGCTGCACGGTGGGGGTGCCGCTGACACCGGCCTGGACGGCGATGTCCTGATCAGCCTCGATGTCGATCTCCACGCCCTGGGCGCGGCCACCGAGCTCGTCGAGCACCCGCTTGAGCTGGGGCTTGAGCACATGGCAGGGGCCGCAGGTGGGGGAGGTGTAGACGACCAGCAGGGGCTTGGTGCTGTCGTGATAGAGCTTGCGCAGGGCGTAGCTGCCCTTCTGCCAGAGGGCGTCGGGGTCGTAGTTCGCTTCCGTGCTGTCGGCGGTGCGCTTCGGTTCACCCACTTCCCGGGGTTCCACCTCCTCGCGTGACTTCGTGACAGCCAGGCCGTGGTGGCTGAGCCAGCGCTCGGCCGCCAGCGCCGCCTGACAGCCGCTGCCGGCGGCGGTGATGCCCTGCCGCCATTCGGCATCGGCCACGTCACCGGCGGCATACACCCCTTCCACGGAGGTCTCGGGACGGCCGGGGAGGGTGCGGAGGTAGCCGCGCTCATCCAGATCGAGCTGACCCCGCACCAGGCGGGTGTTGGGGGTATGGCCGATGGCGTAGAAGAGCCCCTTGACCGCCAGGTCTTCGGTAGCCCCCGTGAGGCTGTCCCGGAGGGTGATCGCCTCCAGCCAGTCGCCACCCCCGATGGCGTCGGCCACCTGCCGGTTCCAGTGCACGGTGATCGCCGGATTGGCGAGCACCCGGTCGGCCATGGCGGCACTGGCGCGCAGCTTGTCGCCACGGACGATCAGATGGACATGGCTGCCGTACTTGGTGAGGTAGACGGCCTCCTCGCAGGCCGAATCGCCGCCGCCCACCACCGCCACCGGAGCGTCACGGAACTGGGGAGTGGCGCCGTCGCAGATCGCGCAGGCACTGATGCCGTGGCTCCAGAAGCGCTCCTCCTGGGGAAGACCGAGGCGGTTGGCGCTGGCGCCGGTGGCCAGAATCACGGCGTGGGCCAGGATCGTGCGGCCCTCGGCCTGGATGCGGAACGGACGCTGGGACAGATCGATCGCTTCGGCATCGGCCTCCACCAGCCGGGTTCCCCAGCGAACGGCCTGCGCCTTGCAGCGGTCCATGAGATCCGGACCGAGGATGCCGTCGGGGAACCCAGGGAAGTTCTCCACATGGGTGGTGGTCATCAACTGGCCACCCGGAATGCCGCCGTCCTGGAAGCCGGTGATCAGCAGGGGCGAGAGGTTGGCGCGGGCCGCATAGATCGAGGCTGAGTAGCCGGCGGGCCCGGAACCGACGATGACCAGGTTTTCGACATCGCTTTCGACAGCGGAAGCGCGGAGAGTCTCGGCCCGGTCCTCGACCATAGCTTAGGCGGAATGACTATGAGCAAAGTCTAGGAGATCCGCTGCCAGCGCGCGAAGCGAACAATGCCTTAAGATTCGCTTTAGATTTCAAGGAGTCCGTCGCTTTCCGGCCGCGTTTCCCGCTGCAGATCACGGGGCACCATCATCACGTTCTCCCGCAGGATGTCCGGATGGTCCTCCAGGCACAGCAGCCACTCACGGAACTCCTCGCTGAGGGCAAAGCTGTCTTCGTACATCTCCCGGCTGTCCAGGGCGGCCCGCCGGGCCAGGGCCCAGCACACCGCCACCGTGAGTCGGCGGTGGACGGTGGGATCGATTCCGCTGCCTTCCCAGGGGTCACGGTCGAGGGGCTGTTCGGCGTGGCTGGCCATGGGCGTGTCCGCGCGAGCGTCCGGATGCGGCCCACGCTGCCGGCTGGTCGCCCCGCCGAAGGTGTCGGTTGACACAACGTCGCAAAGTCCATGATGCACCCTGCAGCAAAATCCGCCCACAACCGCTTCAAGCTGCAGCAGAGAGCAGCGGTTCAGGCGTTCCGGGTGCCCTTCAGGCGCTCCGCCTGACGAAGGGAGGCAGCTCCGGGCCCTTCATCGCAATCACGGCGCCGGCGTCATCCGCCAGGGCCACCAGGGGGGCTTTCCCGTCAGCCGTCCCACCCCCGGCAGCCGCCCCAGCCTCCGTGGCTGCCGGGGGGCGCAGGTGGTACGGCTCGCTCAGCGACCAGCTGCGGGCGTAGCCGATCAGCAGCGGATCCGCCGGGGCATACACATAGGAGGGCAGCCGCGGGATCGGCTCGCAGGCCGAGCGCTCCCCATCCATGCGCACCGCGCGGGTGATCGCCTGCACGAACCGGCTGCGGGTGACCACCGTGGTCAGGTAGGCCACCACCCGCAGGCGCGGGGCGTCGAACCCCTCGGCGCACATGTCCACGCTGACCAGCCAGTCGGCCTCTCCCTCGCGGAAGGCGGCTAGCCGTGCCGCAGCGCTGGAGTCCTGGGAGTGGACCAGATGGATCCGGTCGCCCTCCTCCTCCAGCAGACGCCCGAGGTGCCGGGCATGGGCGATGTCGCGGGCGATCACCAGACCCCCGGCGCCTGGATGCTCCCGCCGCACCTTCTCCAGCCTCAGGCGCGCCTGGATCAGCAGCCTCAGGGCGATGCCGCTGCCGTCGCCGAGGCGGATCGCCCGCCGCAGATTGCGGGCCCGCCAGCTTTCGCGCTCCTCGGCGGACAGGGGGGAGACCTCGCGCGTTCCCTCCTCCCGCTCACGGCCATGCTCCACCCAGCCGTCCTGGAAGCGGAACTCCAGGGGCCGCACATCGCCGGCCAGGATCAGTCGGCGGGGCTCCACGCAAAGGTCGGGAACGATCCGCTCGCCCACCACGCCGTCCTCCTCCACCCGCACCCGACGTGCGGCGCAGAAGGCGAGGTTGTCGGCGCGGAACGGAGTGCCGGAGAGGCCGAGCCGCAGCTCGGCCGTGCGGGTCAGGGTGGTGAAGGCATTGCCCCAGGCGGTGGCCTCGGGCTCGTCCGGGTCGATCCCCAGGTGATGGACCTCGTCGGCGATCGCCAGCCAGGGGTCGTCCGCCAGCCAGCGGGGAAGGGCGTCCTGCAGACGTGCGCCATGGCGACCGGCAGCCTGGTAACTGATCAGCAGACCGTCGCCCACCGGTTCAGCCTCACCCCGGCCCCACTCGCAGAGATCAAGCCCCAGACGGGAAGCCGAGGCCAGCCACTGGCGAGCGATCGAGCTGCGGTGACAGAACACCACGAACCGGCCCAGGCGCCCTTCCTGCTGCAGGCGCGCAAAACCCATAAGCGCCCCCAGGGTCTTGCCGGCACCGGGTCCGGCATGCACCAGAACGTCATGGCCCTCCGTGCAGGGGCGAACCACCCGGGCCCGCAGCAACTGGATCAGGCGGTTCTGCCACTCCCTGGGCTGCACGCCGTGCTGGCCCGTGGGCCCGACCCTCGATCCCTGGGCCGAACCACCAGACGATCCTCCCTGCAACCGCGACGCCCCTCCACGGGTCAGATCGAAGGAGGGTGTGGCCATGGAGAGGGGGGGAGGTACGAAAAGTTTGAGTATTCCTGCTTATTCGGCGCCCTGGCAGCGTCCCTATCTTCCAGCCATCGCCCCCACCGCGGCTGCCGCCATGGCCACGCCCCGTGATCCCCTCCCCGACCAGCGTCGCCACCTGGAGCGGTGCTGGCAGCAGGAATGCGACATCGATCCGATGATCCTGCGGCTGCGCCTGCTACGCCACCTCGGCTCGCTGCGCCAGGCCCTCTGCCTCGAGCAGGAGCTGCTCCCGCTTTTCTGAGGTCCAGAGCCCGGTTCGCCCCCCGTGGGCACCTCCGCACATTCCCCATCGGAACGTTGCCGCCCGGGCCCAGCCTCTTCCTAATGGAGACAGTCATGGAGCCCGCTGCGCGTGATCCGATTGCTGGTCCCCAAGGAGGGGAGTGAGGGCGAACGCCGGGTGGCCGCCACCCCGGAAACAGTCCGCCGACTCATCGGGAAAGGGGTGAACGTTCTGGTGGAGCGGGGCGCCGGTGAGGCCGCCGGCTTCGCCGACGAGGCCTTCGCCGAGGAGGGCGCCGAACTGATGGAGGCCGATCATGGAGCCTGGAGCGAGGTGGACGGCGTGCTCTGCGTCCGCCCCCCCGCCCCCGAAACCCTTGGCCGGCTCAGGCCCGGTTCGCTGCTGGTGGGCCTGCTGGCTCCCCACGGCGCCTCCTCCCTGGCCGAGGCCCTCGTCGACCGGCGGGCCTCGGCGATCGCCCTTGAGCTGCTTCCCCGCATCAGCCGGGCCCAGAGCATGGACGTGCTCTCCTCCCAGGCCAACATCGCCGGCTACAAGGCGGTGCTGCTGGCGGCCGCGGCCCTGGATCGCTACGTGCCGATGCTGATGACGGCCGCCGGCACGATCCAGCCGGCCCGGGTGCTGATCCTCGGGGCAGGCGTGGCGGGTCTGCAGGCCCTGGCCACCGCCCGTCGGCTCGGCGGCGTGGTCTACGTCTCCGATGTGCGGCCCGCCGTGAAGGAGCAGGTGGAATCGCTGGGGGGCCGTTTCATCGATCCGCCCGCCCAGGAGGAGCGTCCAGCCGAAGCGGGCGGCTACGCCCGGGAGGCGTCGGAATCCTTCCTCGCAGCCCAGCGCCAGCAGCTGGCCGAGCAGCTCGCCCTGGCCGACATGGTGATCTGTACGGCCCAGGTGCCCGGCCGCCCGGCGCCGCGCCTCATCGATGAGGCCATGCTCGACGGCATGCGCCCGGGGTCGGTGGTGGTGGATCTGGCCGTCGCCCAGGGGGGCAACTGCTTCGGCACCGTCTCCGGCCGCACCGTGATCCGCCGGGGCGTGCAGCTGATCGGCGCCGATGCCCTGCCCAGCAGCGTGCCCAACCATGCCAGCGCGCTCTACGCCCGCAACATGGCCTGCCTGATCGAGCACCTGCTCGACGCCGAGGGACTGCGGCTGGATCCGGCCGATCCGATCCTCGACGACTGCCTGATCACCCACGACGGCGTCTGCCGCCGTGAGGACATCCTCTTTCCCTCCCGTCCCGAACCCGTCGCTGCCGCCGGATGAACAGTCTGTCCTCGTCGCTCTGGGTGCTGCTGCTGGGCAGCCTCCTGGGGCTTGAGCTCATCGGCAAGGTGCCGCCCACGCTCCACACCCCGTTGATGTCCGGCGCCAACGCCATCAGCGGCATCACGATCCTGGCCTCGCTGACGCTGATCGGTCGTGCCCAGGGCCATCCGGCCCTGCTGGCGATCGCAGCCGTGTCGCTGGCCTTTGCCCTTTACAACGTGGTCGGTGGCTTCGTCGTCACCGATCGCATGCTCGCCATGTTCCGCCGTCGCGGGGAGCGCTGACATGACCACCCCCATGGACCTTCTGCACGGGCCTCTTCTGAGCGAGGCCATCGATCTGGGCGCGGTGCTGCTGCTCGCCCTGGGCCTCAAGGGCCTGGCCAAGGTGAGTTCCGCCCGCTCCGCCAATGCCCTGGCGGCCGCGGCGATGCTGCTGGCGGTGGTGGGTCTGCTGCTGCAGCTGCAGCCGGATCCGGAGGCCTGGGCCTGGATCGCCTCCGGCACCGGCCTGGGCACGGTGGCGGGAATGGTCACCGCCCGGCGGGTGCCGATGACGGCCATGCCCGAGGTGGTGGCCCTGTTCAACGGCTGCGGCGGCATGGCCTCCCTGCTGGTGGCCTTCGGGGTGGCCCTGTTCGATGCCGACGCCGCCGGTCTGGTCGACCGCATCTCGATCGCCGTCTCGGTGTTCGTGGGCGCCATCACCTTCAGCGGATCGCTGGTGGCGATGGCCAAGCTGCAGGGATGGCTCGACACGCCGGGCTGGACCCAGAGCCAGCTGCGCCATGGTGTGAACCTGGTGCTGGCCCTGCTCTGCCTGGCGGGTGCCCTGCTGCTGCCGGCGGATCCGGGCGGTCTGCCCCTCTGGCTGCTGGGCATCGCCGCCACCCTGCTGGGCATCGGCGTGACCCTGCCGATCGGCGGGGCCGACATGCCCGTGGTGATCTCGCTGCTCAACTCCTACTCGGGGGTGGCGGCGGCGGCGGCAGGCTTCGTGGTGGGCAGCCGCCTGCTGATCGTGGCCGGCGCCATGGTGGGAGCCGCGGGCCTGATCCTCACCCAGGTGATGTGCACGGCGATGAACCGTTCGCTGGTGTCGGTGCTCTTCGGTGGCGCCCTCGGTGGCGCTGCCCACGTGGGCGGCGGCGGCGGCGAGGCCGGCTACAGCCGCATCACCTCCTGCAGCCCCGAAGAATGCGCCATGGCGCTGGAGCAGGCCGAGCGGGTGGTGTTCGTGCCGGGCTACGGCCTGGCGGTGGCCCAGGCCCAGCATGCTCTGCGCGAGCTCTCCAAGCTGCTGGAGGCCCACGGAGTGGAGGTGAGCTATGCCATCCACCCGGTGGCCGGGCGGATGCCGGGGCACATGAACGTGCTGCTGGCCGAAGCCGACGTGCCCTACGAGCAGCTGCTCGAGATGGACACGATCAACCCGGAGTTTCCCCGCACCGATGTGGTGATCGTGCTGGGGGCCAACGACGTGGTGAATCCGCAGGCGAAATCCGATCCTTCGAGCCCCCTGTACGGCATGCCCGTGCTGGAGGTGGATCAGGCGCGCCAGGTGTTCGTCGTCAAGCGCAGCCTCGGGGCCGGCTATGCCGGCATCGCCAACGCCCTGTTCGAACTTCCCCAGACGGCCATGGTGTTCGGTGACGCCAAGGCAGTGATCAATGGGCTGATCAGCGAACTGCGCGCCCTGGGGGTGGGCCGGGCGAAGGCAGCAGCATAAGGCACAGGAGAAGTCTTTTGCTGAAGCTTTGCGAGAGCAAAGACCTCATTCGTCTTCTTCCAGCAAGACTGGCGAACCCTATGGAGAACAGATCACCCAATGGGAAACTGGCCCGCCAAGCCAGATTTTAGTTTTCCAAGCTGACAATGAAGCAGAGCCAATCAATCGCAGGTCACCACTCTATCGACGAATAACAATTTCACTATGGCAAGAAAATTTAAATCGCTGGCAAGACTTCTTTCCGCAAGGCCGAAGCCACTCGGCTTGCTGATATTCAGCGTCCTTTCACTTCTTGCGCTTTCAACTTTTACGACACTGGCCCAACTGACACGAGTGGCCTGGGATCAATGGCGACAACCACTTCTTGCAACGGATAGCTGGGAGCTAACGACCAGCCCAACAGAGCCAGTCCTCCCATGGCTGCTGTCCCAGCACAACGAGCACCGTATCTTCTTTTCGAGATTGGCATCACTATTCGATGTCCACATCCTGAAGATCCCTCCAACAAGCACCTTCCTTTTCCAGACATTCCTAGCCACTCTCCTCTGTTGTGGATTACTTGCCCTATTGTGTCGCTGGCTGTCAGCCTCCCCAACCCTGGTTTTGCTGACTTGGCTTCCAGGCGTTGCTCTGCTAGTCAATCCTTGGCAGTGGGAAAACTATCGTTGGGAGTTTCAGTTGCCGTGGTTTCACATCAATACTCTCGTGCTTTTGTCAACTCTTGCTTTCGCGACTTGCACAAGCAAGCCATCTCCAGCTATCAACCGATTGGCCTCGGCCTACCTTTTAGTCGCCCCTTGGCTTGCTCTTTTCAGCTCTGGCCAAGGGATGGCGTTGACTTCAGCTCTTATCCTCATCTCCTGGGCCCTCCGCCTAAAGTTGTTCGCCGGCATTACACTTTCATCCATTTTAGCATTAACAGCCTATTTCATTGGCCTTGGCTACGAAGCCCCTCTTTCTCATCCGGACCTTTCATTTAATCCCGACCATTTTTCTAGACTCTTATTGGGTGGCAACTGGTCGGGTCTTGCATTGACTGCCTTCTCCCTTGGCGCCCTCTCTCTCCTTCTTGTTGTGCATGATGAACGGATCGCTTCATCGCAATCAAAGCAAAAGATATGCATCGCCGCACTGCCAGCAATCTTCGCCATGCTTTTTGCCGGCATGACAACTCTTTCAAGATCTGGCTTTGGCCTGGAACAAGCACTAGCTCCTCGCTACGTAACCCATACCCTCATGCTCCCACTATCTTGCTTGCTTATCTGGGAGTGCCTTCTTGAGGAATCCCGCTTGCTGCATGGCAATCGCTTCTATCGATTAGGTGCACTACTTGCAGCCGTGATTGTTTTATTCTCAACCTTGTTTTCCCTGCCGCAGATCCTTTTTAGCAGCCACCCCTCTTCGTTCAGAGAAAACCTTGGACTGATCAGGCTGGCCCGAGAAGACGCCAAGAAAGAGTTTCTGTGCCATGCGGGCAAAAGCAAACTCGAAAGAGATTCCAAAACCCAAAGTGGTAAATCCCCCCCCCCAGAAGAAATGCGGGGCGAACGACGAAGTCTTTTATCCCTTAGCCCGCAGCTACTTTCGGAGCGAAACCTCAACCAAGCCGACAGGCTGGCACAAGCAGCTCATTGACTCAGTGAGCAGATAAGAAGCAAGTTTGACACGATTTTGATTTCACCGTGATGCGGACGATTGTGATCTAGTAACGATTTTTTTCTCTCGTCGCCGGTTGCGCAAGACTTGTCATCCCTCGATCCACCGGGTCGGTCCCGGTTCCACCCCTGTCGGACCTGCCGCAGACTCTGGGCTTGCCGCCCTTCCGGCCCCGGGCTCCGTGGTGGGGGTCGGATCTGCAGACCCTGCGCGATACGGTGCGGCCCCAGCGATTCCCCCGCCTGCCTTCCGAGCGGCTGCTGGTGGATGTGGGCGCAGGCGATCGGCTGATCGGACAGCTGGATCGTCCGCTCGATCGCCAGGACCCTCCCCTCGGGCTCGCCCTGGTGCTGCCGGGGCTGGGCGGCGACAGCGAGGGCATCGGGCCGCGCCGGCTCGCACTGAGGCTCTGCCAGGCGGGCTTCGCCGTTCTGCGTCTCAATCTGCGCGGTGCCGGCGCCGGTCGCTCCCTGGCCCGGGGCACCTACGCCGCGCGCTGCGATCGGGATCTGCTGCCGGTGGTGCAGGTGTGCCAGGAGCTGGCCAGCACCCTGGGGGGGCCGAATCAGCCGCTTCCCCTTCTGGGGGTGGGCATCTCGCTGGGTGGTTCGATCCTGCTCAACCTGACCCACGGCCGGCCCCAGGAGCCCTCTCCCTTCGACGCCCTGGTCTGCCTGAGCAGCCCCCTGGATCTGGCGGAGGCCTGCCGCCGCATCGATCGCCCCCGCAATGCCCTCTACCAGCGCTGGATGGTGCGGCGCCTGCTGCGCCAGGCCCAGGCCGACCCCCACGGGTTGAGCCCCGAAGAGCTGTTGCGGCTGCAGCGCTCCGACGGTCGCCCCCTCAGCCTGCGGGCCTTCGATGCGGCCCTCACCGCCCCCCGCTGGGGATGGGACTCGGTGGAGGCCTACTACGCCGGAGCCTCGCCGCTGCGGTGGCTGGAGCAGGGGGGCATCGGGCTGCCCACCCTGCTGCTCCATGCCAGCGACGATCCCTGGGTGCCGGTGGACAGCCACCTCGCGCTCCAGGGCCGCCTGGGCGGCTCTGGGGGTGAACGGCTGCAGGTGGTGCTGACGCCGGGGGGCGGCCACAACGGCTTTCACGACCCCGAGGGCTGCTGGAGCGATCGGCTGGTGGTGCGCTGGCTCCAGTGCCGCTGCCGGGCCTCCTGAAGCTCAGGCACTGGACGGTCCGCAGGATGTCTCCCCGCCCACGGGGACGGCGAACGGTGTGCGGCGGAGGATCCATTCCTCCACCGGACAGCCCCCGATCACGTGGTCATGCACGATCCGCTCGATCCTCTCGGGCGTGACGCCGCCATACAGGATCCCCTCCGGCCAGACGAGCAGGACAGGACCGCCCTGGCAGACCCGCAGGCAGTCGGCCTTGGTGCGCAGCACCACACCCGCGGGGCGGTCCGGATCCTCCAGCCCCAGGCTGCGGACCAGAGCCTTCAGCCGCTCCCAGCTGGCCGCGCCCACGGCCGGATCTCCGCAGAGGGCCTTGGTGGGGGTGGCGCAGAGCAGCAGGTGGTGGGCGATCGCCATCGGGGGGCTCAGCAGGGCAGCAGACCGGCGGGGGCCGATCCCGCCAGGGTCGCGGCGGCCTCACACACGGCCCTGCGGGCCCAGGCATCGGTGGCCAGCACGTCGTCGAGGCTCGGGAAGGGGCGCAGGTCGACCCGGTGGCGATCGCATACCTGCTCGATCAGGCGGGGAATGTCGAGGAAGTGGATGCGCTCCTCCAGGAACAGGGCCACCGCCTGCTCGTTGGCGGCGTTCATGGCGGCGGGCATGGTGCCGCCCGCCCGCCCGGCCGCGTAGGCCAGCTTCATGCAGGGGTACTTCGCCCGGTCGGGCTGGCGGAAGGTGAGCTGACCCACCTGGGTGAGGTCGAGGCGGGGCCAGGGGGTGTCGATCCGCTCGGGCCAGCTGAGGCAGTAGAGGATCGGCAGCTTCATGTCGGGCCAGCCCAGCTGGGCCAGGACCGAGGAATCGGCCAGTTCCACCATCGAGTGGACGATCGACTGGGGGTGGATGACGATCTCGATGTGGTCGTAGTCGAGGCCGAACAGATAGTGGGCCTCGATCACCTCGAGCCCCTTGTTCATCAGGGTGGCCGAGTCGACCGTGATCTTGCGGCCCATGCTCCAGTTCGGATGGCTGGTGGCATCGGCCACCGTGGCCTTGACCAGATCGGCGGCATCCCAGTCCCGGAAGGCGCCACCGGAGGCCGTGAGCTGGATGCGGCGCAGCCCCGGGGTGGGCACGCCGGTGGACAGGCGGGCGGTGTCGGCCCAGGGGGTGCCTTGCAGGCACTGGAACAGGGCCGAGTGTTCGGAATCCGCCGGCAGCAGGCGGCTGCCGCTGGCCTCCAGCTCCGGCAGCACCACCGGGCCGGCGGCGATCAGGGTTTCCTTGTTCGCCAGGGCCAGATCCTTGCCGGCCCGGATCGCGGCCAGGGTGGGCAGCAGGCCGGCGCAACCCACGATGCCGGTGACCACCAGGTCGGCCGTGGGCCAGGCAGCGGCGGCACACAGTCCATCGCTGCCGCCCAGGAGTTCCGGCAGCCGGGCGGGGCGCAGACCGGGCTCGAGCGCCTCCAGCCGCTGGCGCAGCTCGGCCACCCGCTCGGCATCGGCCAGGGCCACCACCTCGGGCTGGTGCTCGAGGATCTGATCGATCAGCAGGTCGAGGTTGTTGCCGGCGGTGAGGGCCACCACCTTGAACCGCTCCGGGAACTCCCGGGCGATCTCCAGGGTCTGGGTGCCGATCGAGCCGGTGGAGCCCAGCACGCTGAGGGTCTTCATGGCGGGGGTCTTCAGCGGCGGGCCACCAGTTTCCCATCGGCGCCCCCGCCCGCCGGCCTCCCCCCGTCGCCGGTTTGACTGGGGGCCCCTGCCCCTGTGCCATGAGCTGGCTGCGCCGCTGGAACTTCATCGAACGGGCCCGGCAGGAGCGGCTGCTCTGGGACGCCTACGAACGCAGGGAGAACCTCGATGAGCTGGTGGAGGCGTGCGAGCGCCAGGCGGAGGCCGGGGATGGGGAGGCCGCCTTCCGGCTGGAGATCTGGCGCACCACGCGGGAGCGGATCCGGCGCCTGGAGTCGCTGATGGCCTCCAGGGGCAAGCCCCCGGAAGCGCCCTGAGGCGGGGATCAGAGGATGCCCCGGCTGGCCCGCACCCCCAGCGCCACGGCCAGGCTGATCCCGAGGCCCAGTGCGGCCCGCAGCAGGTCCTCCGCCAGCGAGCCCGCCGCCGACCGGAGATCGCGGCTGCCCAGGCGCAGCAACGCCAGCTCCCGGCCCGCCAGCAGACCGAGGAAGGCCCAGGTGGTGCTCAGGGGATAGGCACTGATCCGCCCCATGGCGAAGAGCACCAGGCCGTAGATCCCCGCCAGAAGCGCCGCGGGGCGAGGATCGCCGCTGTTGGTCTTGCTGTCCAGCCGCTGCTGGATCGCGCCGCCGTTCTCGGCCATCAGCAGCGCCAGCCCCACCAGCAGCACCGCCAGGGAGCCCGCCATGGCACCGGGACCGAGCCGCCGGGGCAGATACACGTAGATGTTGGCCAGGTCCTGCACCAGCCACTGGCTCCAGAGCCAGCCGGTGGTGATCCATTGCAGCGCCAGCCAGAGCGGGAGCGCCCCCTCCGTGGGCGTGGATGCGGCCGAAGGGCTGTCGCCATCCGCACCCTCCGGGGGCTGATCGGCAGGGGTGCCCTCCAGCCTCCAGAGCAGAGCCCCCCAGGCCAGCAGGCCCACGGCCAGGCCCAGGCCGTAGCCGGCGAGGGAGTGGCGCAGCAGCGGCTGAACACTGGCCGGATCCACGGCCGTGAGCACGAGGAAGGAGGTGCTCACCGGCGCCCCCCACTGGGTGAGCAGCAGCACGCTCAGGGAAGGCAGCAGATCGACCCAGCGCAGATCCGTCAGCGGGGAAAAGGTCTGCAGCCGCCCCCAGGCGGGATCCCCCTCACCCCACCACCAGCCGAGCAGCAGCACCGCCGCCAGCAGGACCGCCAGCCAGGCGAACTGCAGGAGCCTCGGCGTCCGCCCGCGGTTGGCGGCCAGGAAGGGACCCAGGGTCTGGAGGGCGTCGTTGCCGATCACGGCGTACCCCGCCAGCACGAAGGCGGCGATGGCCAGCGGGGAGCTCACCGCCGCTGGCCCTTCAGGACCGGATCCAGTCGGTGATGCCGCCGGGCCTGTCGATCAGCTCGATCCCGCGGGCCCGCAGCTCGTCGCGGATGCGGTCGGCGGTGGCGAAGTCGCGCTCCGCCTTGGCCTGGCGGCGGGCGGCGATGGCGGCCTCCACGTCAGGATCCCCCGCCTCCCCCGCTGTGGCCGAGCCACCGGTCGGGAGGGATTCAGGGATCAGGCCGAGCACGCCGGCCAGCTCCAGCAACAGGGCCCCCCGGGCCCTCAGATTGAGCTCCCTCGCGGCATCGGCCGTGGCGGCGTCGCCCCGCTGCTGCCGATGGGCCTGGGACCGCAGGGGGCGGGCCAGCTCGAACAGCACCGCCAGGGCGGCGGAGGTGTTGAGGTCGTCGTCGAGGGCGGCGCCGAAGCGCTCGCGGAAGCTGGCGAGTTCGCCTTCGACCTCAGGCGGGATGCCGGCGGGGGGGCTAGCGGTATCGGTGGCGGCAGCGGGGTCAATAGCCCGGGCGGCGAGCCCCAGGGCCGCGTTGAGCCCCTTCCAGCCGCTGGCCGCTGCCGCCAGGGCCTCGGCGGTGAAATCCAGCGGCTTGCGGTAGTGGGCCTGCAGCACGAACAGGCGCAGGGTCATCGGGCTGACGCCGCTCTCGAGCAGCGCGCGGATGGTGGTGAAGTTGCCCAGGGACTTGGACATCTTCTCGCCTCCCACGTTGACCATGCCGTTGTGCAGCCAGAAGCGGGCCAGGGGATGGCCGCTGGCGGCCTCCGACTGGGCGATCTCGTTCTCGTGGTGGGGAAAGATCAGGTCGGCCCCGCCCAGATGGATGTCGATCGTGTCGCCGAGTTCCTGGCGCACCATCGCCGAACATTCGATATGCCATCCCGGCCGTCCCGGTCCCCAGGGGGAGGGGAAGGAGGGCTCTCCTGGCTTGGCGCCCTTCCAGAGGGCGAAGTCGAAGGGATGGTGCTTGCGGGCCTCTTCCCCATCGGCCAGCCGGCCGCTGGCGCCCTCCTGCTGCTGATCGAGGTCGCGGCCGCTGAGCTTGCCGTAGTCGGCCTTGACCATCACGGCGAAGTAGACATCGCCATCGGCGGAATAGGCCGCACCCTTGGCCTCCAGCTCAGCGATCAGCGCCCGGATGCCATCGAGGCTGAGGGTGGCGCGCGGCATCCGGTCGGCCCGCTGGATGTTGAGCGCATCCATGTCGGTGAAGTAGTCGGCGATGTTGCGCTCGCTGACCGCCTCCATCGAGCTGCCCTCCTCGGCGGCCCGCTTGAGGATCTTGTCGTCGATATCGGTGAAGTTCTGCACGAAGGTCACCGCGTAGCCCCGCCACTGAAGGTGTCGCCGCAGCACATCCCAGACGATGTAACTGCGGGCGTGGCCCAGATGACAGAGGTCGTAGACCGTCACACCGCAGCAGTAGATGCTCACCTTGCCCGGCTCGAGGGGCACGAAGGGCTCGGTGCGGCGCGTGAGGGTGTTGGTCAGCCGCAGGCTCACGGAACGGTCGGGGGCAATCGGGGCACCGTAGGTCGCCCCCTGCGGGGCCCAGCCGGATCCGGCAGGCTGGCGCAGGTCTGGTGCAATCGCCGGCTGCGGCGGCGGACACCTTCCATGGGGCCGCGCCAGCTGGCCGTGTTTGAATCGCGCGCGAAAGACCGCTTATGATGGCAGCACCGCGCAAGGGCATCATCCTGGCCGGCGGCAGCGGAACCCGTCTGGCACCGCTCACCGGCGCCGTCAGCAAGCAGCTGATGCCGGTTTACGACAAGCCAATGATCTACTACCCCCTCACCACGCTGATGCTGGCGGGGATCAGGGAGGTGCTGGTGATCACCACCCCCATCGATCGGCCGGCGTTCGAGCGGCTGCTGGGGGACGGCACGGCCTGGGGCATGGCGATCTCCTATGCCGTGCAGCCGAGCCCCGACGGCCTGGCCCAGGCCTTCCTGATCGGAGCCGAGTTCCTCGATGGCGCCCCGGCGGCCCTGGTGCTGGGCGACAACCTCTTCCACGGCCATGAACTGATTCCCCAGCTCCAGTCCGGCAGCCAGCGCCGGGAAGGGGCGACGGTGTTCGCCTATCCCGTGCGCGATCCCGAGCGCTATGGGGTGGTGGACTTCGACGGCGACGGCAGGGTGCTGGGGATCGAGGAGAAGCCCGAGCGACCGCGCTCGCGCTACGCGGTGACCGGCCTCTACTTCTACGACGAGCGGGTGGTGGAACGGGCCGGGCAGGTGAAACCCTCCCCCCGGGGCGAACTGGAGATCACCGACCTCAACCGCCTCTATCTCGAGGAGGGTCTGCTGCGGGTGGAACTGATGGGGCGCGGCATGGCCTGGCTGGACACCGGCACCCCCGACTCGCTGCATGAGGCCGCCAGCTACATCCGCACCCTGGAGCACCGCCAGGGGCTGAAGGTGGGCTGCCCCGAGGAGGTGGCCTGGCGCATGGGCTGGATCGGGGATGGCGAGCTGGAGCAGCTGGCGGCCCCGCTCCACAAGAGCGGCTACGGCGCCTACCTTCTGCAGCTGCTGCAGGAGCGCTGACCCCATGCAGATCGACCGCTTCCCGATCGAAGGCCCGCTCCTGCTCACCCCTCGGGTGTTCGGCGACGATCGGGGCTTCTTCCTGGAAAGCTGGAACCGCCGCAGCTTCGCCGAGGCCCTCGGCCTCAGCCTGGATGCGGCGCCGGTGTTCGACCAGGACAACCAGTCCCGCTCCGCCCGCGGGGTACTGCGGGGCCTGCACTACCAGCTCGAACCCCATCCCCAGGCGAAGCTGGTGCGCTGTGTGGCCGGCGAGATCTTCGATGTGGCGGTGGATCTGCGCCGCAGCTCGCCCACCTTCGGCCAGTGGGTCGGCGCGCGGCTGAGCGGCTCGGACCATCGCCAGCTGTGGGTGCCGGCGGGCTTCGCCCACGGCCTCCTGGTACTGAGCGAGAGCGCCGATGTGCTCTACAAGACCAGCGGCTTCTGGCATCGCCCCAGCGAGCGTTCCCTGCGCTGGGACGATCCGGCCCTGGCGATCGACTGGCCCCTGGAGGCGCTCGGGGATCTCCAGCCTCTGCTTTCCGACAAGGATGCGGCGGCCCCCGGCCTGGCGGAACTCGCCGCGGCGGGAGACCTGTTCCCATGAGCCGGGTGCTGAGGGTCCTGGTCACCGGCCGTGATGGCCAGCTGGGGAGGGCGCTGCTCGAAGCCGTGCCCGAGGGGGTGGAGGCGATCGGCAGCGGCCGCGCCGAGCTCGACCTGGCCGATCCCGAGGCCTGCCGCCGGGCCGTGGCCCTGCACCGCCCGGACTGGGTGCTGAATGCCGGCGCCTACACGGCCGTGGACCGATCGGAAAGCGAACCGGAGCAGGCGCGGGCCGTGAATGCCGGGGCACCCGCGGCCTTCGCCGAGGCCCTGGCCGAAAGCGGTGGCCGTCTGCTGCAGGTGAGCACCGACTTCGTGTTCGACGGCAGCCAGGGCCATCCCTATGCCCCGGATCAGCCCCTTGCGCCCCTCGGGGTCTACGGAGGAAGCAAGGCGGAGGGGGAGCGCCTGGCGATCGAGCACCTGGGTGCCGATCGCACCTGCGTGCTGCGCACGAGCTGGGTGTACGGGCCCGTGGGCGCCAACTTCTGCCTCACGATGCTGCGCCTGCATCGTCTGCGGGCCGAAGCCGGCCAGCCCCTCGGGGTCGTGGCCGATCAGGTGGGCTGCCCCACCGCCACCGCCGGCCTGGCCGCAGCCTGCTGGGCCGCCATCACCCGCGGGGTGACGGGCCGTCATCACTGGAGCGACGCCGGTGCCGCCAGCTGGTACGACTTCGCCATGGCGATCGGCGAGCTGGGTGCCGCCGCCGGGCTTCTCCAGCGGCCCGCCGAGGTGGTGCCGATCGCCACCAGCGACTACCCCACCCCGGCCCGCCGGCCCGCCTACTCCCTGCTCGACTGCCGGACCACCCGCACCGCCCTGGATCTGCCACCGCGGCACTGGCGCGCGGCCCTGGCCGATGTGCTGGCCCGGGTGCCGGTCCCGGCCACCTGATCCCCCTGCCGTCACGCCCGTCCTCCCCATGAGCACCCCTGCCGCCGCCCCCAACGTCCCGGACCTGCTGGCAGGACGCACGCGGATCCTGGTGACCGGAGGCGCCGGCTTCATCGGCGGAGCCCTGGTGCGGCGCCTGCTGCGCGAGAGCACGGCCACCGTGTTCGACCTCGACAAGATGGGCTACGCCAGCGATCTGGCCGGTGTGGAGGCCGAACTCGCCGCCCTCGGCCCGGCCGCCCTGGGCCCGGCCGGGCCCAGGCACCAGCTGCTGCGGGTGGATCTCACGGATGGGTCGGCCACGGCTGAGGCGGTGCGGGCCGCCGATCCCGATCTCGTGCTGCATCTGGCGGCCGAGAGCCATGTGGATCGCTCGATCGACGGGCCGGGCGCCTTCCTGGAGAGCAACGTGCTCGGCACCTTCCATCTGCTGCAGGCCGTGCGCAGCCACTGGGAGGGGCTGCCGCCGGAGCGCCGGGAGCGCTTCCGCCTCCATCACATCAGCACCGACGAGGTGTTCGGCTCGCTGGGTGCCGAGGGTCGTTTCTCGGAAACCACCCCCTACGACCCCCGCTCCCCCTACTCCGCCAGCAAGGCCGCCAGCGACCACCTGGTGAGCGCCTGGCACCACACCTACGGCCTGCCGGTGGTGCTCACCAACTGCAGCAACAACTACGGGCCCTGGCAGTTCCCGGAGAAGCTGATCCCGGTGGTGATCCTCAAGGCCGCCGCCGGCGAGCCGATCCCCCTCTACGGCGACGGCGCCAACGTGCGCGACTGGCTGTACGTGGACGACCACGTGGATGCCCTGCTGCTGGCCGCCACCAGCGGAGAGCTTGGGCGCTCGTACTGCGTGGGCGGCCATGGAGAGCGCACCAACCGCCAGGTGGTGGAGGCCATCTGCTCCCGCCTGGATGCCCAGCGGCCCGCCACCGCTCCGCACGCCCAGCTGATCACCCGCGTGACCGACCGCCCCGGCCATGACCGGCGCTACGCCATCGATCCCTCCAGGATCAGCACCGAACTGGGCTGGCAGCCCCGCCACAGCTTCGAAGACGGCCTGGCCGCCACCGTCGACTGGTACCTGGCGCACCTCGACTGGTGCACGCAGGTGCGCGGGCGGGCGGGGTATGGCGGAGGACGACTGGGAACCGGCACGGGAGCCCGCTGAAGCTCCCTACTTGGCCGCCATCCAGTCGGGCCCCGTGCCCGTCTCCACCTTCAGGGGAACGTCGAGGGTCACCGCCTGCTCCATGGTGCGGCGGGTGAGGGCAAGCACCTCCTCGAGGGCTTCGGGAGCGGCCTCGAGCACCAGCTCGTCGTGCACCTGCAGCAGCAGCCGCGCCGGCAGGTTGCGCTCCTGCAACTGCCGGTGCAGCTGCACCATCGCCAGCTTGATGATGTCGGCGCTGGAGCCCTGGATCGGGGCATTGGCCGCGGCCCGCAGCAGCTGGCCCTCGCGGCCGGCCTTGCGGGCTGCCTCCAGATCGATCGTGAGCGGATCCTTGCCGAGCAGGCGGCCGAGGCCGGCCGGATCGAAGGCGAAGGGGCGCCGCCGGCCCAGGATCGTCTCCACGTAGCCGCGCGTGAGGGCCAGCCGCTCCTGCAGCTCCAGGAAGGCGAACACCCGCGGGTAGCGCTGCCGGTAGCGGCTGAGGAAGTCCTTGGCCTGGGCCGCGCCCACCCCCGTCTCCCGGGCGAAGCGCTGGGCGCCCATGCCGTAGATCACGCCGAAGTTGATCGTCTTGCCCAGCCGCCGCTCGTCGGCGCTCACCTCGTCCTTCTCCAGCAGCAGCCGCGCCGTCACGGCATGGACGTCGTCGCCCGAACGGTAGGCCTCCACCAGCACCGGTTCGCCGGAGAGGTGGGCCAGGATGCGCAGCTCGATCTGGGAGTAGTCGGCGCTGATCAGCGTCCAGCCCTCCTGGGGCAGGAAGGCCTTGCGGATGCGGCGGCTGAACGTGGTGCGGATCGGGATGTTCTGCAGGTTGGGGTTGCTGCTCGACAGCCGACCCGTGGCGGTGACCGCCTGGTTGAAGTCGGTGTGCACCCGGCCGGTCTCCGGCTCCACCAGCTGGGGCAGGGCCTCCACATAGGTGCTGCGCAGCTTGGCCAGGGTGCGGTGCTCCAGCACCAGGGCCACCACGGGATGATCGTCGGCGAGCTTCTCCAGCACGGCGGCGTCGGTGCTCCAGCCGGTCTTGGTGCGCCTCGACTTCTTGCGGTCGAGGCCGAGGGTGTCGAACAGCAGCTCGCCCAGCTGCTTGGGCGAGGCCAGGTTGAACTCCACCCCGGCGGCGGCCTTCGCCTCGGTCTCCAGGCGATCGAGCTGCAGGGCGAACTCGCGGCCCAGCTCCTGCAGGTAGGGCACGTCGATGCGGATGCCGGTGGCCTCGATCGCCGCCAGCACCGGCTCCAGCGGCAGTTCCACCTGATCCAGCAGCTTCGGCAGCGCCGGCCCCAGCTCCTCGAGCTGCTGGCGCAGCAGCCCGGTGAGTCGCCGGGTGACGTGCACATCCATGCCGCAGTACTGGGCCGCGTCGGCCACCGGAACGGCGGCGAAGGTGGAACCCTTCGGCACCAGCTGCTCGTAGGTGGTGGGCGTGAAGCCGAAGTTGCGCTCCGCCATCGCATCGAGGCCGTGCTTGGCGTTGGCATCGCGCAGGTAGTCGGCCAGCAGCGTGTCCATCACCACCCCTTCCAGGGGCAGGCCGTGGCGCATCAGGATCAGCCGGTCGTACTTGGCGTTCTGCAGGGTCTTGGGGTGGCGCGGGCTGCCCAGCCAGGGCGCCAGGGCCGAGAGCACCGTTTCCAGGGGCATGGGAGTGGGCAGGGGCGTGGGCTCGGGCGCCTCCGTGAGCAGCGGCGCCTCCGCCCCTGCGGCGGGCGGAGTGGGGGGGGTGAGGGGCAAATAGGCCAGATCCTGGGGGCCCTCCCCCCAGCAGAGGCCGATGCCCACCAGCTCGGCGCGGAAGGGGTTGAGGTCGGTGGTCTCTGTGTCGAGGGCCACGGGGGCCGCCGGGTCGTTGCAGGCATCGAGGCGCGCCACCAGGGCCGCCAGGGATGCTTCGCTGACGATCAGCTCCGGCTCCAGCACCGGCAGGGGCGGCGTCTCGGGTGACGTCTGGGGGGCGGCGTGCTCCGGGACCTCGTTCGCCGGGGTCTCCGTGGGAGGAGCGTCGGCCGCGGGCGGGGGCGTGCCCGCATCCGTGGCCGGGGCGGGGGCCGCCTCGGCAGGGGGATGGGCGGAGAAGATGCGGGCGAACCCCTCCACCTGGCGCTGCAGGCTGTGGAGTTCGAGCTCCTCCAGGCTCTCGCGCAGGCGCTCGGGGCGCACGTCCCCGAGCCCCAGACGGGGCTGCTTGGGCAGCGGCACGTCGGTGAGGATGCGGGCCAGCCTGCGGGAGAGGTAGGCACTGTCGCGGCCGGCCGCCAGGCGCTCGCGCAGGGCGCCCTTGAGCGCTCCCTTGGCGGCCTTCGGGCCCTCGAGGGCGTCGAGGGCGGCGTAGATGCCGTCGAGATCGCCGTTCTCCTTCAGCAGCGTGGCGGCCGTCTTCGGGCCCACCCCCTTCACGCCGGGGATGTTGTCGGAGCTGTCGCCGGTGAGGGCCTTGAGATCCACCACCTCCTCCGGCGGCACCCCCAGCCGGGCCACCACCTCCTCGCGGCGCACCACGGTGGGGCCGCTGTTCTTGGCATAGGGCCCGCCCCCCATGTAGAGCACGGCGATGTCGCGCTCGTCATCCACCAGCTGGAACAGGTCGCGGTCGCCGGAGAGGATGCGCACCCGCCAGCCCTCATCGGCCGCCTGGTAGGCGAGGGTGCCGAGCACGTCGTCGGCCTCGAAGCCGGGGGCCATGCACAGGGGCAGGTCGAGCCCCTCGGCCAGGATCCGCTGCAGGTTGGCCAGGTCGGCGAAGAACATCTCCGGCGCCTCCTCGCGGTGCGCCTTGTAATTGGCGTCCTCCTCGTGGCGGAACGTGGGTTCGGCGGTGTCGAAGGCCACCACCACCCCCTGGGGCGTGAGGCCGCGGCAGTTGTCGAGCAGGGCCTTGAGGAAGCCGTAGGTGACGCTGGTCGGCACCCCGTCCTTGGTGCTCAGTCCACCGTCGCCCCCCTTGGTGAAGGCGTAGAAGCTGCGGAAGGCGAGCGAGTGGCCGTCCACCAGCAGCAGCAAGGGCCTCTCGACCGCTCCGGTCTTCCCCTGGGCCATGGCCTGCCTGTCGCACGCGAACCGGCACGAGCTTGGCATCTGGTGCCTGGCGGCCAGGGGGCGTTCCCTGGGGCATCCTTGGGGCGACGAGCTCTCCTCGGCCGATGTCCCGCCAACCCAGCCGTTACGCCATCCACCTGATGCTGGCGGGCGGTCACCAGGAGGTGGTCCACTTCCGCAGTCTGGAGGCGTTCCAGCAGTGGTACGGCGGCGTGCTCACCGTGGCGGCACCGGAGGCGTTCGTGAACGTGCCGATCAGCGACCTGGAGGCCGAGTACCTGGTGGTGAGGGCGGGCAGCGTGCTGGGTCTGCGGGTGGAGCCGCTCTACTCCGCCCTGGAGGAGGACTGAACCGCGTCCGCCAGCCGGGGGGCGTCTTCGCCGATGCGGTGCAGCAGCCCCCAGGTGGCCAGGAGATCGGGGCCCTGGAGACTGCCGAGCAGGGCCGCCCTGAGGCTCTTCATCACCACCCCCTTCTTCACGCCGGCAGCGGTGGCCGCGGCGTCGAGCAGGGCCTTGGCCGCGTCCGGCTCCAGGGGCCCCTCAGGCAGCGCATCGGCCACCTCCGCCAGGGCCGCTGCCGCCCCCTCGGCGGCCAGCTGGCCGGCGGCTGCGGCATCCCGACCCGGCCGCTCAAAGAAGGGAGCGGCCTGTTCCACCCCGTCGACGAGCAGGGTGAGGGAGGGACCGAGCAGTTCGCAGAGATCGTGCTGCCAGACGGTGTCGGCGGTGGCACCGCTGAGGCCCCAGCCCTTCTCCTGCCACAGCGGCAGCAGTTTCGCCCGCAGCTCCGCGGGCGTAAGGCCGTGCAGCACCTGGGCGTTGAGCCAGTTCAGCTTGTCCCAGTCGAAGCGGGCGCCGGCCCGGTTGACGCGCTCGAAGTCGAACACGGCGGCGGCCTCGGCCAGGCTGAAGCGCTCACCCATGCCCTCCGGCGGCGACCAGCCCAGCAGGGTCATGTAGTTGGCCAGGGCCGCAGCGTCGTAGCCCATGGCGCGGAAATCGCTGATCGAGGTGACGCCATCCCGCTTGGAGAGCTTGCGGCCCTCCTTGTTGAGGATCAGGGGCGTGTGGGCGAACACCGGCGCGGGCACCCCGAGCGCCTCATAGAGCAGCAGTTGCTTGGCGGTGTTGGCGATGTGGTCCTCGCCGCGGATCACGTGCGTGATCGCCATGGCGGCATCGTCGACCACCACCACCAGGTTGTAGAGGGGATCGCCGATGCGGTCGGCCGGAGCGCGCCGGGCGATCACCATGTCGCCGCCCAGGTCGGCCCCGACCCAGCGCATCTCCCCGCGCACCAGATCGTTCCAGGTGATCACCGCCTCGTCGTCGATGCGGAAACGAACCACCGCCTCCCGGCCCTCGGCGATGAAGGCCTGCTCCTGCTCGGGGGTGAGGTGGCGGTGGCGGTTGTCGTAGCGGGGGGCCAGGTTCGCGGCGGCCTGCTGCTCGCGCATCGCCGTGAGCTCCGCCTCGGTGGCGTAGCAGCGGTAGGCGAAGCCCGCCTCAAGCAGCCGTGCGATGGCCGCCCGGTGCTCCTCGATCCGGGCGCTCTGGATCACGGGGTCCCCGTCCCATTCGAGGCCGAGCCAGGCCAGCCCCTCGAGGATGTTGTCGGTGTACTCCTGGCGGCTGCGCTCGCGGTCGGTGTCCTCGATGCGCAGCAGGAAGCTGCCGCCGTGGCGACGGGCGAACAGCCAGTTGAAGACCGCCGTGCGGGCGGTGCCGATGTGCAGGGTGCCGGTGGGGCTGGGCGCCAGACGAACGCGCACAGGTGCCTGGAGCGCCACGCTGATCGACTCCTGAAAATTCGGAACGGGACTGACGGGGCTCGAACCCGCAACTTCCGCCGTGACAGGGCGGTGCTCTAACCGATTGAACTACAGTCCCAGATCGTCCCGAAGGCAGATCGGCGCCGACGCTCGCGTCGACCCATGAAGTATCCATCGCCACCGGTCCCGCCGTCAACCCGTGGGCAAGGTTGTCGCTGCTGCTCGGCGGCAGAAGGTTGGAGAGGCCGACCGACAAAAAAACCGGCCCATCCTGGGAGGGCCGGTATGGAAAAGGCGTGGATAAATCCCGTCCCCGTGGATTCAGGGCCGGAAGCCTGCGGGTTCGATCAGACGGACCTGATTGCCGCGTGCCGTGAACTCACGGCCCTGGTCGCTTTGCACGACGACACGACCACCGGACTTGACACGGATCACCCGGGCGCGGACCCAGCCGAGAGCAGCTGATTCCAGCACTTTCACAACATCACCGGGTTGTAGATCCAACTCCATGTTCGGGACCAGAGAACTGCAGATGGGGACATCGAACGCGCCGTGGAGGACTTGAACCCCCGACATCAGGTTTTGGAGACCTGCGTTCTACCAACTGAACTAACGGCGCAAGGCGATGGCCCCGGGAATCGAGGGAGGCTGAGCGGCAGCCTGAGCCACCGCTCTTCCTCACCATCAACGATCGAAGCGCTGCTTCACGCGAGTGGCTTTGCCCACCCGCTCTCGCAGGTAGAAAAGCTTCGCACGACGAACCTTACCGCGTCGCTCGACCTTCACGGAAGCCACCTGGGGGCTGTGGAGCATGAACACCCGCTCCACGCCGATGCCCTGGAAAATGCGGCGGACGGTGATGGTTTCGTTCAGACCACCATGGCGCTTGGCGATCACCACACCCTCATAGGGCTGGACGCGCTCCTTGTTGCCCTCCCGGATGCGGACGCCGACACGCACGGTGTCGCCGACGTAGATCTCGGGCAGGTCGCTCTTGAGCTGCTCGGCCTCGAAGGCGGCGATCAGATCGGCGGCGCTCAGTTTGCCGGTGGTGGCACGGACCGCCGGCTTCTCGGCTGGCTTCTCAGCAGTGGCGACGGCCGGCTCGGAGGCCGGTGCCGTGGCCGCGTCGCTCGTGTCGACGTTCTCCACGCTGTCGTTGACGTTTTCCTTGATGCTCGATTCCGGTTGATTCCCGGTGGTTTCCGCTGCCATCCCAGCTCCGCGACGCCTGGCCAAACCGCCAGTGTACCGGCTCAGGGTCCCCCCCCTTGCCGGCCGGCGGCCTTGCCGGCCGGCGCCCTTGCCGGCCGGATCCGCTGCCACAGCATCGAAGCGCCCGTGGCGAGCATCCACAGCAGCCCGAGGCCGTTGAGCAGCACGTACACCGTTTCCCCGTGGCGCCCCACCAGCGGCTTCAGCCACTCCCCTTCGTGCAGCACCATGAGCCAGTGGGCCGCATCCCGGCCCACGCCTCCCCAGTCGCGCGACACCCGGTAGCTGACACCGCTCAGGACCGTGACCAGCAGTGGCAGCAGCACCAGCGGCGCCAGGGTGGCGTGGGCACGCCGCAATCGCAGGGCCAGGCTGGGGGGAGGTGTCATCCGGATCCGACGGCCGATGCACAGGCATTGATAACTTGACTCCAGCGCGCACCGCCGTCGCCGGAGCTTTCCCCCATGAATCTGTTCGCCGATCTTCTGGCCAGCACCACCGCCGGCCGGGGCGGTTCGGGGCTGGTGACCCAGAGCGGCCCGAGGATCCAGAAGGGAAGGCGCGGCGTGGAGATCAAGTCCGCCCGCGAGATCGAAACGATGCGCCGGGCCAGCCGCATCGTGGCCACGGTGTTGCGCGAGATCATCGAGATGGCGGCCCCGGGCCTGAGCACCGGCGACCTCGACCGCCACGCGGAGAAGCGGATCCGCGAGATGGGGGCGGTGCCGAGCTTCAAGGGCTATCACGGCTTTCCCGCCAGCATCTGCGCTTCGATCAACGACGAGGTGGTCCACGGCATCCCCAGCAACAAGCGGGTGATCCGTGCCGGCGACCTGGTGAAGATCGACACCGGCGCCTACTTCGACGGGTACCACGGCGACAGCTGCGTGACGATCTGCGTGGGGGAGGGCGTTCCCGAGGAAGCGGTCAGCCTCAGCCGCGTGGCCCAGGAGGCCCTGATGAAGGGGCTGGCCACGGTGAAGGCCGGCAGCACCCTGCTGGAGCTGGCGGGCGCCGTGCAGGACCACGTCGAGGCCCACGGCTATGCCGTGGTGGAGGACTACACGGGCCACGGTGTGGGACGCAACCTGCACGAGGAGCCCTCGGTGTTCAACTACCGCACCCGCGACCTGCCGAACATGGCGCTGCGGCCTGGCATGACCCTGGCGGTGGAACCGATCCTCAACGCCGGCAGCAAGGCCTGCCGCACCCTCAAGGACCGCTGGACCGTGGTGACCGTGGACGGCAGCCTCTCGGCCCAGTGGGAGCACACGATCGTGGTCACCAGCGACGGCTGCGAGATCCTCACGGACCGCGACTTCTGAGCCGGGGAGAGTGTGAACCGCCGCCCGCAGCGCCGCCCCGCCTCAGGCTGCGGGCGGCTCCGGCCGGCTGACGAGGCCGTAGTAGAGCCGCCGCGTGAGGGCGGCCAGGGGCATCAGCACGTAGGTCAGCGGGTTCGGGGTCACCACGATCAGGCCGCAGTTCCAGCCGGCCTGCCGCAGGATCTCGCCCGCGACCCAGTCGGCGCTCATCACGCCGTAGGGGTTGAGGGCGGAGCGGAACGGGCCCAGCACCAGGCGACGGATCCGCAGCGTGGCCGCCAGATCGAGGGCCCGCAGGCTGAGCAGCTCCCCCAGCAGGCGCTTGCTGATCTCGTACAGGGGACTCAGGGCAGGCTGGATCTCCGCTTCGGAGGTGTTCACCCACACCTCCGCCCGTGGCCGGCCGGCGGCCGGCCGCTGGGCCACTACGCGTGCGAACAGTTCCAGCAACCGCCAGGCGCTGAGGGCGTTGACCTCCAGCGCCTCCTCGGCCGCGGCTGCACTGCGCCGGCCGAGCCGGTTCACGCCGTGGTTGATCACCAGCACGTCCACCTCGGCCAGCAGCGGTTCGAGCAGGGCTTCCTGGCCTGCCCGCCAGCACACCTGACGCAGGGGCACGGGATCGCCGGCCGGGTCGTTGAGCGCCAGCGGTTCCTCGCAGGTGGTGAGGGCGATCAGCCGGGCACCGCGCGCGTGCCAGCGGCGCAGCAGAGCACGGCCGAGGGCGCCGTTGGCCCCGGTGATCGCCACCACCGCGCCCGGGGAGCCGAGAGCCGGGCCGCCGGCGGCCGGCAGGGGAGCTGCGGAGGAGGGGGAGGAGTCGGCCATCGCGGGTGGGGGGCGGAGCCCCGGAAGCGGGGCGGAGAGCGGCGCCGCCGCGGGGGCGGGGTGGCGGCGCTGCCTAGATTGACCGCCATCCTGCAGGCCCCGGCGAGGTCGCTCCATGCCCACCCCGTTGCTGATCGGCTCCTGCGAACCCTTCAGCGGCAAGTCCGCCTTGGTGCTGGGCCTGGCCCGCCAGCTGATGCGGCAGGGGATTGCGGTGGCCTACGGCAAGCCTCTGGCCACCTGCCCGGAGGGAATCCCCGCCGGGGAGTCGCCGTCGATCGACGCCGACGTGCGCTTCATCGGCGCCACCCTCGGACTGCCGCCGGAGCAGTGGATCGGGGCGGTGCACCAGCTGGAGCCGGCCTCGGCCCACCGCCGCCTGCTCGAGGGCGACCTGGAGCCCGGCTCCGGCCTGGTGAGCCTGCAGGAGCAACTGACCGTCGCCGCGGCCGCCGACCGGCAGGTGCTGCTGGAAGCGGCCGGCAGCCTCAGCGAGGGGCTTCTCTACGGCCTGTCCCTGGTGCCGCTGGCCCGGACCCTGCAGGCCCCGGTGCTGCTGGTCCACCCCTGGAGTGACAGCCGCAGCGTGGATGGCCTGCTGGAGGCCCGGGCCCAGCTCGGCGACCTGCTGGCCGGGGTGGTGCTCAACGCGGTGGATCCCGAGGCGGTGCCGGCCCTGCGGGGCGAGGTGGAGCCGGCCCTTGAGCGTCTCGGCCTGCCGGTGCTGGGGGTGATGCCCCGCAGCCCCCTGCTGCGCAGCGTCACCGTGGAAGAACTGGCCCGGCGCCTGCAGGCCCGGGTGCTCTGCTGTCAGGAGCGGCTGGATCTGCTGGTGGAAACCCTCTCCATCGGCGCCATGAACGTGAACTCCGCCATGGAGTTCTTCCGCCGGCGGCGCAACATGGCCGTGGTCACCGGCGGCGACCGCACCGACATCCAGCTGGCGGCGCTGGAGGCCTCCACCCAGTGCCTGATTCTCACCGGCGCAGGTGAACCGCTGCCCCAGCTGATCAGCCGGGCCGAGGAACTGGAGGTGCCGGTGCTCAAGGTCGATCACGACACCCTCACCACGGTGGAGGTGATCGAGGCAGCCATCGGCCACGTGCGGCTGAACGAAACCGTCAAGGCCACCTATGCCATCCGCCTGGTGGAGGAGCACTGCCGATTCGATCGCCTGTTCGAGCGGCTGCGCCTGCCGGTGCGTGCGTGATCCCAGGGGAACGCTGCTAGGTTCAGGTTCAGTGGAAGCGGCACACGGGTGACCCGGTCCCTTGATTTACCGGCACTCGACCGGATCGATACGCTTGCCCAGGAACTGGCGATGCTCCAGGACCGGGGCAAGCGCCGGATCGCGATCCTCGGCAGCCGCCATGTGCCGGTGGTGTCCATCCACTTGGTGGAACTGGTGGCCCGCTCCCTGGCCCAGGAGGGTCACAACCTGATCACCTCCGGTGCCCAGGGGGTCAACTCCGCCGTGATCCGCAGTGTTCTCGACGTTGATCCTTCACGGCTCACGGTGCTGCTGCCCCAGAGCCTCGACCGGCAGCCCGTGGAGTCGCGGGATCAGCTGGAGCGGGTGCTGCATCTGGTGGAGAAGCCCGAGAACGACGAACTTCCCCTGCCGATGGCCAGCAGCCTCTGCAACCAGGAGATCATCGGCCGCTGCGACCAGCTGATCTGCTACGCCTTCCACGACAGCGAAACCCTGCTCTCCAGCTGCCGCACCGCCGAGGACATGGGCAAGGTGGTGAGCCTAATGTTCTTCGACTGACCCCCCGCATGCCTTTGCGCACTCAGGGTTCACCGTCCGTCAGCGCAGGAGGAGCGGGGAGGACCCACAGGCGGGTGCCTTCCCGGCCCAGAACGGTGACCCTGCTGCCGGCCCCTGGTCGCAGGCTGGGATCGAGGTTGAGGGCAGCCCAGCTCTGGCCCTGCCAGCGCACCCGACCCAGGCCATCGGCGTCGAAGCCGGCGATCACCTCCGCCTGTTCGGCTCCGGCCGCCGGCGGGATCATCCGTTCCCCGTGGCGGGCCGACCAGCGGCGCAGGAGGCCGTAGCCCCCGGCCACGATGGCCCCCCAGAGCAGGATCTGGACGACCGTGGGGAGGGGCGTCAGGGCGCTCACCAGGGCGAGCACCAGGCCCGCCAGGCCGCCCATCAGCAGCAGCCCATCGCTGTCGATCCCCACCAGCACCAGGGCCAGAAGAGCCAGGGCGAGCAGGAGCCAGAGGGGGGCGATCGCCACGACGCAGGCCGGAGGGATTTCATTTTCGCCGACAGCCACCGTGGCTAGCGTTCGCCAGAGCCCGTTCCCTCCATGGAAGCCCTGATCCCCGTCGTTCTGGCCCTGCTCGCCGGCCTCGGCATCGGCAGTGTGAAGGTCACCAGCAGCAGCCGCTCGAGGCTGGTGGAGCGCCTGGGCAAGTACAACCGCGAACTCAAACCCGGCCTGTCGCTGGTGTTGCCTGGGGTGGAGAAGGTGGTGAGCCACGAATCGCTGAAGGAGCGGGTGCTCGACATCCCGCCCCAGCAGTGCATCACCAGGGACAACGTCTCGATCGAGGTGGATGCGGTGGTGTACTGGCAGCTGCTGGAGCACGCCCGCGCCTTCTACGCGGTCGACAACCTGCAGGCGGCGATGGTGAACCTGGTGCTCACCCAGATCCGCGCCGAGATGGGCAAGCTCGACCTCGACCAGACCTTCACCACACGCCAGGAGGTGAACGACGTGCTGCTGCGGGAGCTCGATCAGGCCACCGATCCCTGGGGCGTGAAGGTGACGCGGGTGGAACTGCGCGACATCCAGCCCTCCAAGGGGGTGCAGCAGGCGATGGAGCAGCAGATGACCGCCGAACGGGAGAAGCGGGCCTCGATTCTGCGCTCGGAGGGCGAGCGGGAATCGCAGGTGAACGCGGCGCGGGGCCGGGCCGAGGCCCTGGTGCTCGACGCCAAGGCCAAGCAGGAGGCCCTGCTGCTGGAGGCCGAGGCCCAGTCGAAGCAGCAGGCGCTGCTGGCGAAGGCCCGAGCCGAGGCGGCCAAGGAGCTGGCGGCGGCGATCGAGGCCCACCCGGCGGCGGCCGAGAGCCTGCGCCTGCTGCTGGCCCGCGACTGGATGGCGATGGGGCAGGAGATGGCCCGGGCCCAGGGGGGCAGCGTGCTGATGGTGGATCCCCAGAGCCCCGCCTCGCTGCTCACGGCTCTCAAGGGACTGCAGGAGAAGGGGGGCTCCTGAGTGGGGATGTGGGGCGGGCGGCTCAGCCGGCCAGCACGGCCTTGAGTCCTTCGGTGTAGAGAAGGGCGTTGGCCAGGATCGCTCCGGCCCAGCAGAGGCTGCGCAGCACAGGCACATTGGCCACATAGGCGGCGATGTACGCCAGGCGCAGCGCCGGATGGGCCAGGGCCACCGCCCCCACCCAGGGCGCCACACGCGGGGCGGCCACCAGGCAGAGCAGGGCGGCGGGCGCGAACAGGGTGAAGGCCTCGAAACAGTTCTGATGGGCCCAGCTGGCGCGCTTGCCCCAGGCCGGCAGCCGCTCAAACATCGCCCGCGGCGCCGCCAGGTCGGCGGGGGTGAAGTCGGCCTTGGCGCGACCGGCCGCCAGGGGGAAGAGGCTGAGGATCACCACGGCGCCGCTGAGCACCAGCGACCAGGCGAAGGGCGCCACGGTGCCTGACGGAATCGCCGGCAGGGAGGTGGCGGCCAGCAGGGTTAGCGGAGGCATGGGGGTGCAGGGGCGCGGGCTGCCCTTTTTTAGGCGGTAGTGCTCCGGGCTCGTTCGTCGGGGTGGTGGCAGGAGAGGTCACAGCCGCGCAGAAGCACGGAGAGAAACGGGGTCAGGGATGGGAGCCCTTCAGGTGCCTCCTTCCAGGGCCTCGATCCGATCCGCCGCCGCCGTCACCCCGCCGGCCGCCTGGCAGGCGGCCTGCAGGCGCCGGGCGTTGGCGCGCAGGCTTGGGTCCTCCAGCATCTGCGCCACGAGCGCCCGCAGCGTCTCCACCCGCAGGCGCCGGAGCGGCAGCACCCGGCCCGCGCCGCACCAGGCCAGGCGGGCGGCGATGCCGGGTTGTTCGTTGGTGATCGGGATCGCCAGCAAAGGCACGCCGCAGCCGAGGGCGGTGAGGGTGGTGTTGAGGCCGGCATGGGTGATCACCAGGCCGGAGCGCTCGATCAGCTGCTGGTGAGGGGCGTAGGCCACCACCAGCGGATCGCCGGGCAGGGAGGGGATCGGGTGGCGGGGATTGCCGAGGGAGATCACCAGTTGCACGTTGAGGGGGGCGCAGGCGGCGGCGATCCGCTCAAACAGTTCGGGGCGGCCGTTCTGCAGGGTGCCGAGGGAGGCGTACACCAGCGGCCGGCCATCCAGGCGCTGCCAGGGGAAGGGAACGGCCTGGCGCAGCAACGGCTCCTGGCCCGAAGGATCCGCCAGTCGGCCGACGTAGTGAAAGTGCGGTGCCAACCGCTCCCTGGGGAAGTCGAAGGCGGCCGGCAGCTGCGCCAGTTGCAGCAGGGGCGAAAGGGCCTGCTCCTTGCGGTGATGGCGCGGCAGGCCCAAGGCCTGGCGCCGCTCCTGCAGGTCGCGCCAGATCGGCGCGGTGAGGCGATCGAGCAGCGCATTGCCGAGCTGGTGGCGCCAGCGCAGCCACGGCCGCCGGCTCGGCAGCCAGCCGGTGAAGTAGGGCGGCACCGCGGGTTCGCGGTTCACCGGCAGGGCATTGGCGATCGTCACGAAGGGCAGCCCCAGCCGTTCCGCCACGGCGCCGCCGGCCGGGTTGAGCTGATCCACCAGCAACACATCCACCGCCGCGGCGCCCAGCGCCGCCGGCAGTTCCGCAAACAACATCTCCTGCTCGCGCAGGAAATACTGAACCGAAAAGCGCAGCCCGGCGCCGCCGCTGAGTTTGCCCAGGGTGGCGTAGGCCGCCTCCACCGCGCCCGGTGGGAAGGCTTCAGCGCCGATCGTGACCAGCTCCAGCGGCAGGCCCGCCAGTTTGCTGGCCCCATCGGCCACCGTGAACGCCACCACCGCATGGCCGCGGCGGATGAGTTCAAGAGCCAGAGCCGCCATCGGGTTGAGGTGGCCGATAGCCGGCGGCGCGATCAGGCCGTAGCGGCGGGTCATGGGGGAATGGCTCGGTTGGTTGATTCGAGCAGAGCCAGACGCAGCTATGGACGCGGAAGGATCAAGCCTGCCCCCGCACGCCGCTTTGGAGAATGCCGGAGCCGGCTCCGCCACCCGAAGCGCAGGCGCCCCGCCGGATTGATGGGCTGCTGGCGGCCTCGGGCTGGACGGTGCAGGAGCGCTGCCAGCACGGCGATCTCGATGTGACCACCTGGCTGACCTGGTTTCTGGAGCAGCCCCCGGCCGCCGCTACCCGTCGACTTTGATACCGCCAGCCTGCGGAGAAAGGCACACGGATGCTGTCACCCAGCGGCAGCACCTTTTCCTGTCCAAACCCGTGGTGCCTGGGATCAGGCTTCATCCCACAGGCTCTGAAGCGTCCAGGGGCCGCCCTCCAGCAGCCAGAACGAGCCATCCACGAGGCGGCGGTGCTGATCCAGCCCAGCGATCCGCTCCAGATCTGTCGGTGTGAGTTGGAGATCGGCCGCCGCCAGGTTGTCCCGCAGCCGGGCCGGGCTCACCGATTTGGGGATGGTGGAGATACCGCCCTGCAGCTGCCAGGCGATCAGCACCTGGGCGGGGCTGCAACCGCGCTCCGCGGCGATCGCGCCGATCACGGGGTTGTCGAGCAGTACCGGCTCATCGGCGCCCTTGAGGGCGGCCGGCCGGTCGCCGGAGCCCAGCGGGGAATAGGCGGTGATGTGGACACCCGCGGCGTTGCAGTGAGCCAGCAGCTCAGGCTGCTGCAGCAGGGGGTGCCGCTCCACCTGATTCACCTCCGGTTGGATGCGGCAGTGGGCGAGCAGCTCGTGCAGTTTGCGGCTGGAGAAGTTGCTCACGCCGATGTGGCGCGTGAGGCCCAGCTCCAGCACGGCCTCCATGCCCGCCCAGGTGTCGGCCAGCGGCAGCGCCGCCGGCGGCAGCAGGTCGTCGCCGCTGGTGGGGAAGGCCACGCCGGGCCTGATCGGCACCGGCCAATGCACGAGGTAGAGATCCAGCCAGTCGAGGCCGAGGTCGGTGAGGGTGCGACGCAGGGCCGGCTCTACGTTGCCCTGCCCGTGGGCGTTGGACCAGAGCTTGGAGGTGATCCACAGCTCCTCACGGCGCACCTCACCGTCGGCAATGGCGCCACGGATCGCCTCGCCCACCTCCGGTTCGTTGGCGTAGACGCTGGCGCAGTCGATGTGGCGGTAGCCCAGCCGGATCGCCTGCCGCACCGCGGCTCCCACCTCGCCGGGGGTCGCTTTCCAGGTGCCCAGACCCAGCAGGGGCATGCGATCACCGTTGGCGAAGCTGGCGCTGCGCATGGGGGGCGGCGGGTTTCTGCAGGCACCCTAGGCAGCCTTGTCGTTCGCACCGCCGCCCGCGCGGCTTGAGCGGCCTGGCAGGTGATCAGAGACGCTGCGGGCCCGCTGGCAGCGGCTGGGCGAACGGCGCCTGCCGGCCTGCAGCGGCTCATCGCCAGCCTCCGCTCGGTCGGCACCAGGATCAGCGAAGGGACTTGCAGCTGCTGAACGACGACCACCTACGCGACATGAGCGAGCCCCGGTCGCTGATCTGGTGTTCTGGTGTTACGCGCCCACCAAAGGCCAGATCACCATCCTGGCGATCACACCTCCTCCCTGACGTCAGCCTTCCATGAGCGCAGAAGCCAGCCGCATCGTGCTGAAGCTCTGGAGCTACTGCACTGTGCTGCCCGACAACGTGCTCTTCTTCGATCGCCGCACCGGCAGCGCCAGCCACACCACCCAACGCCTCTGGGTGTACGACCTCCGCACCAACCAGCACTTCAACCTCAAAACCCGACCCCTCCAGCGCGCCGATCTCGACGAATTCGTCGCCCGGACAAGATCAGCCTCGATCACTTCTGGCTCAAGGACGACAGCCTCCTCGATTCCGACAACCTTCCCGATCCCGACCTGATCGCCACCGAAATCACAGGCCACCTGCGCAGTGCCCTCGAACAGATGGAGGCACCACAGAGCGAACTGGAGTTCAGCTCCGCCCCATAGGATCAACTGTCCCCTTGCCACGTCCGCGAGCCCCCGCCCCATGGCCGAGACCTTTTCCTTCGACGTCGTCTCCGATTTCGATCGCCAGGAGCTGGTGAACGCGGTCGACCAGGTGCGCCGCGAGGTAGGGCAGCGCTACGACCTCAAGGATTCCGGCACCACGATCGAACTGGAGGAGGGGGCCCTCACGATCGTGACCGCCAGCGACATGACCCTGCAGGCCGTGGCCGACGTGCTGCGCCAGAAGGCCACCAAGCGCAACCTCTCGCTGAAGATCTTCGATTTCCAGACGCCCGAACCGGTGGGCGGCAACAAGCTGAAGCAGGAGGTGAAGCTGCGAAAGGGCCTCAGCCAGGAGCTGGCCAAGAAGCTCAGCAAGACGGTGCGCGACTCCCTCAAGAAGGTGACCGTGGCGATCCAGGGCGAGAGCCTGCGGGTCACCGGCAAGAGCAAGGACGACCTGCAGCAGGCGATCCAGCTGCTGCGCGAGCAGGACCTGGAGGTGCCGCTGCAGTTCGAGAACTATCGCTGAGGCGCGAGGGCCGGCTCCCATGCCCGATGGCAACGCCGGCGCCGGTGGCTGGCGCTTCTGGATCGACCGCGGTGGCACCTTCACCGATCTGGTGGCCCGGTCGCCCGACGGCCGCACCGAGGTGCGCAAGGTGCTCTCCGAACAGCCGGAACAGCCCGGCGATCCGGCGATCCGGGCCCTGCGTCAGGTGCTGGGGCTGGCGCCGGAAGCCCCCCTCCCTCCGGGGCTGGTGCAGGAGGTGCGGCTGGGCACCACCGTGGCCACCAACGCCCTGCTGGAGCGGCGGGTGGCGCCGGTGCTGCTGCTGGTGAACCGCGGCCTGGCGGATCTGCCCCGCATCGGCGACCAGCACCGCCCCGATCTGTTCGCCCTGGAGATCGTGCGGCCCCGGCCCCTCGAGATGCGGGTGGTGGAGATCACGGGCCGGCGGGCCGCCGATGGGCGCACGCTGGAGCCCCTGCAGCTCGATCAGGCTCTGGAGGAGCGGATCCGCCAGGCCTGGAACGACGGCTACCGCAGCATCGCCGTGGCCCTGATGCACGCCTACCGCCATCCGCAGGAGGAGATCGCGCTGGCGAGCTGGCTGGAGCAGCGCGGCTTCGGCCCCGTGCACCTGTCGCACCGGGTGAGCCGGCGGGCCCGGCTGGTGCCGCGGCTGGCCACCACCGTGGTGGAGGCGGCCCTGGCCCCGGTGCTCGGCGCCTACCTCGATCGGGTGCGCGCCGATCTGGGCGCCGGCACCCGCCTGCGGGTGATGACCTCCAGCGGCGCCCTGTGCGCGCCGTCGCTGCTGCGGGCCAAGGACACGATCCTCTCCGGGCCGGCCGGCGGCATGGTGGGCGCGGCGGCGGCGGCCCGGGCCGCCGGCTTCGGCGACCGCCCGCTTCTGGGCTTCGACATGGGCGGCACCTCCACCGATGTGTTCCACCTCGAGCCCGGCGCCGGGGCGGACGGCTTCGAGCACCGCAGCGAGACGGAGATCGATGGCCTGCGCCTGCAGGCGGCGATGCTGCCGATCCACACCGTGGCCGCCGGCGGCGGATCGGAGCTGCACGTGGAGGGCGGGCGGCTGCAGGTGGGCCCCCGCTCCGCCGGCGCCGATCCCGGCCCCGCCTGCTATCGCCGCGGCGGGCCGGCCACGATCACCGACGCCAACGTGCTGCTGGGCCGCCTGCCGATCGAGGCCCTGCCGGCGGTGTTCGGCCCCAGCGGCGACCGGCCGGCCGATGGGGAGGCAGTGCGACAGCGCTTCGAGGAGCTCGCCGGGCTGCTGGCGGCACCGGGGGAGGCGCCGCCCAGCCCGGAGGCGGTGGCGAGGGGAGCCCTGACGATCGCGATCGAACGGATGGCCGAGGCGATCCGGCGCATCTCGATCCAGCGGGGCCACGACATCCGCGGGGCGGTGCTGGTGTGCTTCGGGGGCGCCGGCGGCCAGCACGCCTGCGCCCTGGCCGAGATCCTCGGCCTCTCCCAGGTGCTGCTCCATCCCCTGGCCGGGGTGCTCTCGGCCTGGGGCATCGGCCGGGCGCAGCAGAGCCTGCTGCGGGAGCGGGCCGTGCGCCGACCGCTCAGCCCGGAGGTGCTCGCCGAGGGTCGGCAGCTGCGGCAGGAGCTGGTGGCGGAGGCCAGCGGCGATCTGCGCGCCGCAGGCGATCTGGCAACTGCGGCCGCCCCACGGGTGCGGGAGCGGCTGGAACTGCGCTACGCCGCCAGCGATCAGGGGCTGGAGGTGCCGGGGCCCGGAGCCTCCGACTCGGCCGCTGCTCTGGCGGAGCTGCGCACCGCCTTCGAGACCCTGCACCGGCGCCGCTTCGGTTATGTGGTGGAAGGCGAGCCGCTGGTGCTGGAGCGGATCGTGGTGGAGGTGGAGGCCGCCGATCCCCCGGGCGGCGGTGGCGGCCCCGCAGCGGGCGGGGCATGGGGGGATGGGGGCAGCACGAGCGGTGGCGAGCCCCCCCGGGTCTCCCTGGGCCTGCGGCAGGGGAGCGGGGTGGAGCTGGCTCAGGTGCCCTGCTGGCGCCGGGAGGCCCTGCCGTTGGACACGCCGCTCCAGGGCCCGGCCCTGATCGTGGAGACCACCGGCACCACGGTGCTGGAGCCCCACTGGCAGGCCCGCCGGCTGGCGGGGGGCGAGCTGCTGCTGGAGCACCAGCCGGACCGCGCCCTGATCCAGCCTCCGGCGGCCGAAACGCCGTGCTCCCCCGCCGGGGAAGGGCCGGTGGATCCGATGCGGCTCGAGCTGTTCCACCATCGCTTCGCCGCCGTTGCCGAGCAGATGGGCGTACGGCTGCAGCAGAGCGCCCGTTCGGTGAACATCCGCGAGCGGCTCGACTTCTCCTGCGCCCTGTTCGACGGCCAGGGCGCCCTGGTGGCCAACGCCCCCCACATTCCCGTGCACCTCGGCTCGATGGGCGAGAGCGTCGTCTCCCTGCTGGCGGCGATCCGCCGCGGCGAACGCCGGCCCCTCGCGCCCGGCGATGCCATCGCCAGCAACGACCCCTACGGCGGCGGCACCCACCTGCCCGACATCACCGTGATCACGCCGGTGTTTGCGCCGGAGGCCGATGCGGGCGCGGCGCCGGCGTTCTACGTGGCCTGCCGCGGCCACCATGCCGATGTGGGGGGCATCAGCCCCGGCTCGATGCCTCCGTTCAGCCGCACGGTCGAGGAGGAGGGCCTGCGGCTGGCCAACGTTCCCCTGCTCGTGGGGGGCCGCTTCGATGAAGGGGCCTGGCGGGCGCGGCTGGCCGCCGGCCCGCACCCGGTGCGCAACCCCGACCAGCTGCTTGCCGACCTCCAGGCCCAGGTGGCCGCCAACCGGCTGGGGGTGGAGGAGCTGCAGCGCTGGATCGCGCGGGAAGGGGAGGCCGAGGTGCGCACCTGGATGGGGCATGTGCAGGCCAATGCGGCCGAGGCGGTGCGGGAGGTGATCGATGGCCTGCGCGACGGCGACCACTGCGTGGAGCTCGACGACGGCTGCCGGATCGTGGTGAGCGTGCGCATCGACCGGGAGGCCCGGCGGGCGCGGGTGGATTTCAGCGGCACCTCCCCCCAGCAGAGCGGCAACCTGAACGCGCCGCTGGCGATCACCAAGGCGGTGGTGCTCTACGTCTTCCGCTGCCTGGTGGGCCGGCCGATCCCCCTGAACGCCGGCTGCTTCGAGCCGATCGATCTGGTCGTGCCGCGGGGCTGCCTGCTGCGGCCGGAACCGCCGGCGGCGGTGGTGGCCGGCAATGTGGAAACGTCCCAGGCGGTGGCCAATGCCCTCTTCGGCGCCCTGGGGGTGATGGCCGCGGCCCAGGGCACGATGAACAACCTCAGCTTCGGCGACGACACACGCCAGTACTACGAGACGATCTGCGGCGGCACCGGGGCCGGCCCCACCTTCGCGGGCGCCGACGCGGTGCAGAGCCACATGACCAACTCCCGCCTCACCGATCCGGAGATCCTGGAGGACCGGTTTCCGGTGGTGCTCGAGCGCTTCGCCCTGCGGCGCGGCAGCGGCGGCCGGGGCCACCACAAGGGCGGCGACGGCGTGGAGCGCTGGCTGCGCTTCGAGGCACCCCTGTCGGTGTCGCTGCTCACGGGTTCGCGGCGGGTGCCCCCCTTCGGTCAGGCCGGCGGCGAGAGCGGACACCCCGGCGAGAACCGGCTCGTGCGCGCCGACGGCAGCGAAGTGCCGCTGCCGGGCTGCGCCGCCCTGGAGGTGGAACCGGGTGATCGGCTGCGGATCGCCACCCCCGGCGGCGGCGGCTACGGCACCCCGGAGCCCGCGCGATGAGGGCGCTGCGGCTGCTGCCGCTGCTGGCACTCCTGCCTGTGGCAGTCCTGCCCGCTTTGGCCGCGGCGGCGGACGCGGCCGACTTCGCCTCTCTGCTGCAGGAGCGCCCCGGGCGCTTCCGGCCGGTCCGCTCCACCGGCGGGATGGTGGCCGGCCAGGAGCCCCGGGCGGCAGCGGTGGGGGCGGCGATGCTCGCCGCCGGCGGCAATGCGGTCGATGCGGCGGTGGCCGCCTCCTTCGCCGAGGCGGTGACCCTGCCGGCGGCCGGCAATCTCGGCGGGGGCGGCTTCCTGCTGCTGTGGCTGCCGGGGCCGTCGCCGGCCCGCGGACGCGGCTGCCTGCCGAGCGGGCCCGGCGCAGCGGGCCCGGAACTGCCGATCGGCGGCGGCCAGGCCGTGGCGATCGACTACCGCGAGAGCGCCCCGGCGGCGGCCACGGCGGATCAGTTCCTCCGGCCCGACGGCACGGTGGATCGCCAGCGGGCCACCCGCAGCCCGCTCAGCGCGGGCGTGCCCGGCAGCGTGGCCGGCCTGGTGCTGGCCCAGCGCTGCTACGGCCACCTGCCGCTGGCGCGGGTGATCGCCCCGGCCATCGCCCTGGCGGAGCAGGGGGTGACGGTGGACCCGTTCCTGGCCGAGTCGCTCGCCGATGCGGCCACGCTGCTGGCCGCCGATCCCGGGGCGCGGCGCACCTTCCTGCGGGCCGTGCCCGGCGGGTCGCCCCGCCCCCTGGCAGCCGGCGAGATCCTGCGCCAGCCGGAGCTTGCGGCCAGCCTGCGCCGCATCGCCCGCTCCGGCCACCAGGGGTTCTACGGCGGCCCCACCGCCGCCGCGCTCACGGCTCTGATGCGCGAGCGGGGAGGAAGGATCAGCGCCGCCGACCTGGCGGACTACCGCGCCCGGCTGGTGCGGCCGCTGCAGATCACGTTCCGGGGGCATCCGGTGCTCGCGCCCCCGCTGCCCGCCGGCGGCCTCAGCCTGCTGCAGCTGCTGAAGCTGGTGGAACCCTTCGGGCCCCTGCCCGGCGGCGCCAGCTCCGCCGCCGACCTGCACCCCCTGGCCGAGGCCATGGCCCTGGTGTTCCGCGACCGCAACGAACACCTCGGCGACCTGCCCCAGCCCGAGCCGGTCGTGCGCCGGCTGCTCGATCCCACCAGGCTTGCGGAACTGCGGCGCACGATCGATCCGCTCCGCCATCGCCCTTCGGCCGAACTGGCGGCCGGGCAGGGACGCCGCAGCGGCGGCACCAACACCACCCACCTCTCGGTGGTGGATCGCCACGGGGGCCTCGTGTCCAGCACCACCAGCCTCAACCTGGCCTACGGCAACGGCATCAGCGTGCCCGGCGCCGGCTTCCTGCTGAACAACACCATGGACGACTTCAGCGCCGCGCCGGGCACGGCCAACGCCTTCGGCCTGATTCAGGGGGAAGCCAACGCCATCGCCCCTGGCCGCCGGCCCCTGAGCTCGATGAGCCCCACCCTGGTGTTCCGGCCCGATGGCACCCCCTGGCTGGCCACCGGCAGCCCGGGGGGCAGCCGCATCCTCACGATCGTGACCCAGGTGCTGCGCAACCGGCTGGTGCACGGCATGAACCTGGCGGGGGCGGTGGCGTCGCCCCGCATTCATAGCCAGCTCTGGCCCGACCGGCTGGAGCTCGAGGACGGCATCTCGCCCGACACCGCCGACCTGCTGCAGAAGCGTGGACATCGAATCAAGGCGGCCAACGCCATGGGAGCCGCCCACAGCGTGGAGTGGCTGGGGAAGGGACGGGGCAGCCTGGGCATGGCGGACCCTCGCCGGTCCAGCGGCCTCGCCCAGCCGGAGCCCGCTGGCCTCAGGCTGCGGTCTGGGGCTCCGAACCCGCCGTGAACAGGTTGATCGCCGACATCACCATGCCGGCCGCCAGCAGGGTGCCGATCACCCAGGCCGAATCGCCGGGCCAGCCGGCGATCAGCAGCCCACCCAGCACGGCCGTCACGATGCCGTCGAGCAGCACCAGGGTGCGGGCGGGGATGGGGCGGGCAGCGGCCGCCGCCAGTTCGGTGACGCCCTCGAAGGCCACAAGGAAGCCGATGAACAGGGTCAGGCTGATGGTGCTCTGCACCGGGAACACGATCAGCGAGAGGCCGCCGAGCAGGTAGAGCACGCCGGAGAGCCCTCGCAGCACCTTGCCGCTGGTGTCGTCACTGCCGCCGAGGCGGATCAGCTGGGCCACGCCGGCGGCGATCGCCACACCGCCCAGGGCGATGGTGAACAGGGTGGCCGACACGAAGGGCAGCAGCAGCGACAGCACCGCCCCGGTCAGGAGCAGGGCGATGGTGAGCCAGCGGAGGGTGGGCGAGGCCGGGGCGGTCACGGAGGAGGGAGCGGTTGCCTGGAGGCTAGATCGCCCTTGGTGGGCGAACGCCGACAGGTGCTGTGGCGATCCATCACAACCGCGGGCCTTGGTTCAGGCTTTCTGCTGATGTGAGGTGTCCGGGCACCGGCCGTCCGCTCCCCATGCTCGACCTGCTGCCGCCGCTCAACGAGCACAACCTGCCCTGGATGGACACGATCCATCCGATCCTGGTGCACTTCGTGATCGCCATGGCGCTGATCGCGGTGGCCTTCGATCTGATCGGCGTCCTGGCCAAACGGCCCAACCTGTTCGAAGTGAGCTTCTGGAACCTGCTGGTGGCCACTGCGGCGATCTTTCTGGCGATCATCTTCGGCCAGGTGGAGGCCGGCCTGGCCCAGCCCTACGGCGGCGCCAGCAACGTGCTCAACCTGCACAGCACCCTCGGCTGGTCGCTGGCGGGCGTGCTGGGGGTGCTCACCGGCTGGCGCTACGTGATCCGCAGCCGCGATCCCTCGGTGCTGCCCCTCCCCTTCCTGGCGGCCGGCGGCGTTCTGTGCCTGCTGGTGGCGCTGCAGGTGAACCTGGGCAATCAGCTGATCTGGATCTACGGCCTGCACACCGTCCCGGTGGTGCAGGCGGTGCGGGAGGGACTGGTGTGAGCGCCCTCGCCGCCAACGGCCTGCCCTATGCGCAGCCGATCCATCCCAACCTGGTTCACTTCACGATCGGGCTGTTCGTGATCGCCATCGCCTTCGACGTTGCCGGCGCGCTCTATCCGCTGGAGAAGCGGGTGTTCCGCTTCCTGGCCCTGCCCGTCACCCGCGCCGGATTCCATGACGTGGGCTGGTACAACCTGCTGGCCTGCGCCGGCATCACCTTCCTCACGGTGGCCGCAGGCCTCTACGAGATGCTGCTTGCCAACCCCCTGAGCGGGGTCACCGGTGGCCTCGGGCTCGGCGCGATGGACACCATGCTCTGGCACGGCGTGGGCGGGGTGCTGCTGCTGCTGGTGATCGTGGCCATGACGGTGTGGCGCGGCTTCCAGCGCTTCCGCTGGCGCGCCGAGATGGGCCGCCAGGTGCAGTGGAGCTACCTGCTGGTAGGCCTGGCCCTGTTCGCCGTGTTCGCCCTGCACGGCACCCTCGGCGCCGAACTGGGAGCCGAGTTCGGGGTGCACGTCACCGCGGACCAGCTGCTGGCCAGGGGTGTCGATCTGCGCGAGGCCCTGCCATGACCGGCGAAGCCCCCTCCCGTCCTTTCCGGCCCGATCCCGCCGCGATCGTGCTGGTGGCGATCGCGGTGGCGCTCAACGTGCTGGCGAGCGTGTGGATGAGCCAGCGGGTGCACGACTGGCTGCCCGTTCAGGCCTCCAGCGCCGCCCCTTACGTCGACAACCTGTTCGCCCTTGAGGCCGGCATCGGCACCTTCATCTTCCTGGGCTGCGCGTGTGTGATGGGGTGGACGATCCTGTTCAACCGCGCCCCCAAGTACGACATGGACGATGGGGCGCCGATCGAGGGCAACCTGCGGCTCGAGATCGTCTGGACCCTGGTGCCGCTGGTGATCGTGATGGCGATCGCCGTCCATGCGATCCAGGTGAACCAGGTGCTGGCCACCCTGGACGGCAAGGTGCGCGTCAGCAGCGGCAGCGAGGCCCTGGCGGTGGCCGGGTCCGCCGCCGGCGAGGAGCCGGTGGGACCGATCCAGGTGATCGGCCGCCAGTGGTCGTGGGAGTTCATCTACCCCGAGGGGGTGCACAGCACCGAGCTGCACCTGCCTGTGGATCGCCGCGCCCGCCTGGAGCTGATCTCGATGGACGTGCTGCACGGCTTCTACGTGCCGGCCTTCCGGCTCAAGCAGGACCTGGTGCCCGGCAGTGTGATCGCCTACGCCCTCACCCCCACCCGCGAAGGCCGCTACCGGCTGCGGGATTCGATGTTCAGCGGCGGCTACTTCGCCGCCAACCAGACCGACGTGGTGGTGGAAAGCGACGACGCCTACCGCGCCTGGCTCAAGGACGCCCTGCGCCGCCCCCTTGTGCCGGCCGCCAATCCCGCCACCGAACTCTGGCGCCTCCGCCGGGAGCGGGGCGACCGCGGCTGGGCCACCGTGCCGCCCGCCCCGCCGCCGCTGGTGCACGTCGACGCCGATCCCAACGCCCCCCACGACGCCTGAGCCGCCCCGCCGATGTCCCCCACCATTCCCTTCGATCCACGCGTGCTGCGGGCTCCCCATCCGGTCCCCGGAGCCCCTGACAACTGGCGACGCTTCTTCTCCTTCAACACCGACGCCAAGGTGATCGGCATCCAGTACATCGCCGTGTCGCTGTTCTTCCTGCTGGTGGGCGGCCTGCTGGCGATGATCATGCGGGGCGAACTGCTCACCCCACCGGCGGATCTGGTGGATCCCACCGTGTACAACGGCCTCTACACGATGCATGGAACGGTGATGCTGTTCCTGTTTCTGTTCCCGGTGCTCAACGGCTTCAACAATCTGTTGATCCCGCCGATGATCGGCGCCCCCGATATGGCCTTTCCGCGGCTGAACGCCGCGGCCTTCTGGCTGTTCCCCGTCTTCGGCGTGATCCTGATGCTGAGCTTCCTGGTGCCGGGGGGACCCTCAGGATCGGGCTGGTGGGCCTATCCGCCGGTGAGCACCCAGAACCCCCTGGGCCATTTCATCAACGGCCAGTTCCTCTGGATCCTGGCGGTGGCGCTCTCGGGGGTGAGTTCGATCATGGGAGCGGTGAACTTCTGCACCACGATCATCCGCATGCGCGCCCCCGGCATGGGCTGGTTCCGCATGCCGATCTTCTGCTGGACCGCCCTGGCCGCCCAGGCGATCCAGCTCTGCGGCCTGCCGGTGCTCACCGCCGGGGCGGTGATGCTGCTGTTCGACCTGAGCTTCGGCACCAGCTTCTTCCGGCCGGAGGGTGGCGGCGATCCGATGCTCTATCAGCACTTCTTCTGGTTCTATTCGCACCCGGCGGTGTATGTGATGGTGCTGCCGATCTTCGGGGTGTTCTCCGAGGTGTTTCCCGTCTACGCCCGCAAACCCCTGTTCGGCTACCACGTGGTGGCGATCGCCTCGTTCGCGATCACCTTCCTCAGTCTGATCGTCTGGGTGCACCACATGTTCTACAGCGGCACCCCCCAGTGGATGCGCAACGTGTTCATGGTCACCACGATGCTGATCGCCGTGCCCACCGGCATCAAGGTGTTCGCCTGGCTCGGCACCCTCTGGCGGGGCAAGCTGAGGCTCACCACGCCGATGCTGTTCTGCCTGGGCGGGCTGTTCAACTTCATCTTCGCCGGCATCACCGGCATCATGCTGGCCACCGTGCCCGTGGACATCCATGTGGGCAACACCTACTTCGTGGTAGGCCACTTCCACACCGTGATCTTCTCCACCATCACCTACGGCGTGTTCGCCGCCATCTACCACTGGTTCCCCAAGTTCACCGGCCGCATGACCTACGAGGGCCTGGGCCAGCTGCACTTCGTGCTCACCTTCCTCGGCAGCCAGCTCAACTTCCTGCCGATGCACTGGGCCGGGCTCATGGGCATGCCCCGCCGCGTCGCCTCCTACGACCCGGAGTTCGCCGGCGCCAACGTGCTCGCCAGCCTCGGGGCCTTCCTGCTGGGGGTGGCCACCCTTCCCTTCCTGATCAACATCGTGAGCTCCTGGGCGCGGGGGGCCAAGGCCCCGGCCAACCCCTGGCAGGCGATCGGCCTGGAGTGGCTGCTGCCCTCGCCGCCGCCGGCGGAGAACTTCGGCGAACACGTCCCCGTGGTGATCGCCGGCCCCTACGGCTACGGCCTGGGCCGCGATCTGGTCGAAGACCAGGAGAGCGTCGTGCAGCGCTCCCTGCAGGAGGCCTGAGCCGATGACCACCCTGCCGGCCCCCCCAGCCGCGGACGCCGCCGCCAACGGCCAGCACGGCCACGGCGGCCACAACCTCACCGGCTTCGTTCTCTTCCTCTGCTCGGAGAGCCTGATCTTCCTGGCGTTCTTCGCCGGCTACATCACGTTCAAGCTCTCCTCGCCGGTGTGGCTGCCGCCGGGGGTGGAGGGGCTGGAACTGCGCGGACCGCTGCTGTATTCGGTGGTGCTGGTGAGCAGCAGCCTGGTGATCGTGCTGGCGGAGCGAGCCCTGCACCAGCGCCGGCTCGTGGCCTTCCGCTGCTGGTGGGCGCTGACGATGCTGATGGGGGCGGTGTTCCTCTACGGCCAGGCCAGCGAATGGCTGCAGTTGCCCTTCGCCCTCGGCAGCGGCGTGTTCGGCGGCTGCTTCTACCTGCTCACCGGCTTCCACGGCCTGCACGTGCTCACCGGCATCGTGCTGATGGCGCTGATGCTGTGGCGTTCGTTCCGCCCCGGCAACTACGACGGCGGTGAAGCTGGGGTGGCGTCGGTGGCGCTGTTCTGGCACTTCGTGGATGTGATCTGGGTGGTGCTGTTCCTGCTGATCTACGTATGGCGATGATCATCGACGAGCGCACCTACGACGTCGTTGTGATCGGCAGTGGTGCCGGCGGCGGCACCCTCGCCGGGGAACTGGCCGTGGCCGGGCGGTCGGTGCTGCTGCTGGAGCGGGGGGAGGGGATGCCCCTGGCCGACCAGAACGTGGCCGATGTGAATCTCTTCCGCCGCCGCCGCTACCACCCGGAGGAACCCTGGTTCGGCACCGACGGCGATCCCTTCGCTCCCCAGACGGTGCATGCCTGGGGCGGCAACACCAAGATCTGGGGCGGCGTGCTGCAGCGCATGCGCGAACGGGAGTTCGGCGGCCTCGAGCACCAGGAGGGCAGGGCGCCTGCCTGGCCCTTCGGCTACGACGAACTCGCCCCCTGGTACGACCGGGCCGAAGCCCTCTACCGGGTGCACGGTGAGGCGGGCCTCGATCCCAGCGAACCGCCCCGGTCGGCGGCCTACCCCCATCCGCCCCGGCCGATCGAGCCGTTCCTGCAGGCGCTGCGCGAGGGATTCGAGCGCCAGGCCCTCCATCCCTACGCCCTGCCCCTGAGCTGGTCGCCGTCGCAGGAGGATCCCACCGGTGACGCCGAGCAGTTCGGGGTGGAGCGCGGCGACGGCGCCGCCGGCTTCGAGCGCCGCGGCGATACCCGGGTGCTGGCCCTGCACACCGACCCCTCCGGCCGGCGGGTGGTGGGGGTGGAGGCCAGCGTGGGCGGCCAGCGCTGGCTGTTCCGCGGCCAGCAGGTGGTGCTCGCCGCCGGGGCGATCCACACGCCCGCGATCCTGCTGCGCTCGGCCTCCGATCGCCACCCCCGCGGCCTGGCGAACGACTCCGACCTGGTGGGCCGCAACCTGATGAAGCTGCAGCTCACGGCGATCCTGCAGCGGGCCAGCCAGCCCAATTCGGGCCGCTACGGCCGCAGCCTCGGCTTCACCGACCACTACTGGGGCGATCGCAACGTGAGCTTCCCGCTCGGCTGCATCCAGAGCGGCGGTGGCGTGCTGCAGGACCCCCTGTTCGCCGAATCGCCGCCCCTGCTCTCGCTCGTCACCCGCCTGCTGAGCGATGGCGCCCTGGAATGGCTCGCCGACCGTTCGATCACCTGGTGGGCGATGAGTTCGGTGCTGCCCGAAGCCGACAACCGGGTGCAGCTGAAGGGGGAGCGGATCTCGGTGGCCTACCTGCCCAACAACCGCGAAGCCCACGACCGGCTGGTGTACCGCTGGCTCGACACGATGCAGCGCGTCGAGGACGATCCCCTCACCACCGTGGTACAGCGCACGCCGATCATTCCCCGCGGCGAGGCGCCCCAGAGCGTGGTGGGCTACGCCTGCGGCACCTGCCGCATGGGCAGCGATCCAGCCAGCTCGGTGGTGGACGGCGAGGGCCGCTGCCATGGCCTCGAGAACCTGTGGATCGCCGATGCCTCGGTGCTGCCAACGGCTCCCGCCGTGGGTTTCGGCCTCACCGTGATCGCCCTTGCCCTGCGCCAGGCCGCTCGCCTGAACACCGAACTGGGCTGAGCCTTCGGCTGGCGGAGCCCTCGGCTCATCCCTCCAGCGGCGGAACGGTGCGCGGGTTGCCGTCCCGCATCGCGTGGTACAGCGGCGAGAGGATCTCCACATCGGCGGCGGCGAACTGATCCTGGATCGCCCCCAGCAGGGCGGAGAGGGTTTCGCGGTAGCGATCCACGTTCAGCACGCAGGCGTTGAGCTCGTAGCCGATGTGAGAGTCGTTGAGCGACGTCTGCAGGACATACGGCGCCACCCGGTCGTCGATCTCCGGCACGGAAGCCGCGGCATCCAGCAGCAGCCGGTGCACCTTGCGCCAGGGAACGTCGTAACCGATCGTGACGGCGGCCGCCAGCGCCACCGGGCGTTGGATCTCCCGGCGGGCAAAGCTGAAGTTCACGATCGAGGAGGCGATCACCGTGGCGTTGGGGATGCTCACCAGCTCGTTGCGCGGCGTCTGAACGCGGGTCACCAGCAGATCCCGGTCCTGCACCACACCCACCACCCCATTGATCTCTACTCGGTCTCCTTCACGGAAAGCACGGGTGTAGATCAGCATCAAGCCGCTGATCACGTTCGAGGCCACGGCGCTGGAGCCCAGAGCCGCCAGCACGCCCACGAACAGCCCCGCCCCCTGGAACACGCGGCTGCCGGATCCGGGCACGTAGGGATAGGCCACCACCAGCCCCGCCACCAGCAGGCCCACGCTCACCAGGCGGGCAGTGGGCCGGGCCCACTCCTGATAGAAACCCGGGAAGCTGAGACTCCCCCGCTCGATCGCCCGGAACCAGGCGTTGCTGGCCCGGATCGCCAGGCGGGTGAGCAGCAGGATCAAGGCGATCGCCAGCAGGTTGGGGATCGCCGCCACCGCCGCATCCAGCAGCCGACCCATCACCCGCAGGATGTGGCCACGGAGCCCCTCGGCGATCACCTGGGTGGGGGGGAACAGGCTGAGCAGCAACGGGATCAGCAGCCAGCCGGCCAGCAACAGAAGGCCCACATGCAGCAGTCGCAGCCCCCATTCGAGGCTGGCCCGCACCTGGGCTTCATCCAGCACCTGGTTGCCGGCCAGCCGCAGGCCGTGCAGGGGGGCCCCCTCCGGCCGGGCCAGCCAGCGCCGCAGGCGCAGGTAGGCGAGCGCCTGCAGACGCACCCACAGCAGAAATCCCACCAGCACCAGCAGAGCCAGGGCTGTTCCGCGCAGCCAGGCCCCCAGACTGTGGGTGCGGCGGTAGGTGAGGAGCGCTTCCCGCAGCTGATCGCGGTAGCGCTCCGCGAGCGCCCGGCGGGTAAGGCCGAAGGCCCGAGCCGCCCGATCATCCACCGCCAGCTTGGGGGTGAAGCGGCCGTCCGCCTCCCGGATCCCCACCATCGCGTAGGGAGGATCGTCTTCCACCGCCAGCCGATGGGGATCGAGGGTGACCCGATCCGCCAGGCGCGTCAGTTCGGCACTCACTCGCCGGGCCAGGGCCTCGGGGGTCTGGGCGCCGGCGGCGGAGCGGATCTCCAGCACCCGGCGGCCATCGAGCGTGACCCAGGCCGGCTTCGGAGGGGACGAGGCCGACCCCGCGGCACGAGCCGGCACAGCGGGGAGAACCGCGACCAGCAGGCCCAGAAGCAGAACTGCCAGGGCGCTCCAGCACAGTCGGGGCTTCCATGGTCTGAGCCACCGCGGCCAGAACCATGGGAGGGGAGCGGGGCATGGGCTCGACACGGACTTGGCTCGATTTCCCGCTCGATAGCAGCGGCAGAGTGAGCCTGCCCAGGTTCGACGGCGGAGTGGGGAGGGATCCCGGCAGGCGCTTACGTTGGACTGGTTGCCCGTAGCCTTTGCAACCGATCCGCGCCCTCCCTGCGTGCACGCCGGATCGTGGTTCCGCCACGCTCGCCGACGAGGCGAGCCTCTATCGCCAGCTGCTGGATCTGGTGGATGGAGCCTGCGTGATTGTGGATCCACGTCAGGGGCGATTGATCGACGCCAATGCCGCGGCCTGCTCCCAGCTGGGCTACGACCATGCCGCCTTCCTGGCCCTGAGCCCGGAGGATCTGCTGGAGGATGGCGATTCCGACGCAGCCCGCCGCCAGCTGCGGGCCATCTGGCGCCGCCGGGAGACCACACAGCGCGCCCGGCTGCATCACCGGAGCGGCACCCTCCTGGAGGTGGAAGTCCTTGTCCGCCGTGTCTGCGTGAACGGCGTCTCACTGCTGCTGGTGGCCCGGCAGCAGCGCTCGGAGCTGCTGCGGATTCAGAACCAACTGATGCGCACGAACCTGATGCTGGCCGAAGCCCAGAAGGTGGCCCAGATCGGTTCCTGGGAAATGGAGCACCGCACCCAGGACTTGATCTGGTCGGAGGAAACCTTCCGGATCTTCGAGACCACGCCCGATCGCACCACCCCCACCTACGCCGCCTTCCTGCAGTTCGTGCATCCCGAAGACCGGGATCTGGTGACCATGGCCTTCCAGGAATCGCTGGATACCGGGCGCCCCTATGAGGTGGAACACCGGCTGCTGCTCCCCGGCGGCACGGTGAAGGTGGTGGTGGAACGGGGAACCACCCGCTTCGATGGCCAGCGAACCCCTTTGCGCAGCATCGGTACGGTGCAGGACGTGACCGCGTTCAACGCGGTGAAGGTGCAGCTGGAGCACGCGGCGTTCGTCGATGCGGTGACCGAGCTTCCCAACCGCAACGCCAGCCTCCGGCATCTGCATCTGCTGCTGCGCGAGGGTTCGGGCCACCGCAGCGTGGCGGTGATCAATCTCGACCTCGACCACTTCCAGGCCATCAACGACAGCTTCGGCATGGTGGTGGGCAACCGGGTGCTGATCGAGGCCAGCGGCAAGCTGCGGGCCGAACTCGGTCCGGAAGCATGGCTGGCCCGCATCGGCAGCGACGAGTTCCTGGTGATCGCCCCGAGCATTGGTTCGATCGGCGCGGCAAGGCAGCTGGCCCAGAGGCTGCAGGCCTGCCTGGCAGCACCCCATCGCATCGAGGAGGAGTTCTCGGTGGTGGCCACCGTGTCGGCGGGGGTGAGCGTGTGGCCCGAGCACGCCGTGGATGCCACGGATCTGCTGCAGGCCGCCAACACCGCGATGATGGAAGCCAAGTCGCGGGGCAGCCAGCAGCTGGCGGTGTACTCCACCGTGCTGAGCATGCGCATCACCGAGCGCATCCGCCTTGAGCAGGAGCTGGCCCGGGCCATCGATCGCTCGCAGCTGGCGCTGGTGTTCCAGCCCCAGGTCGACCGGGAGCGGCGCGTGATGGGCATGGAGGCGCTGCTGCGCTGGACCAACGGCCACGGCCAGGCCATCTCGCCGGCCTGCTTCGTGCCGATCGCCGAGAGCACCGGCCTGATCCACGCCATCGGCGACTGGGTGCTGGAGCAGGCCTTCCAGCAGCTCCAAGACTGGCAACGCCAGGATCTGGGGCTGGCGCGGCTGGCGATCAACCTCTCGGCGGTGCAGCTCGAGGCCAGCCAGCCCCCCTTCCACAGCCGCATCCGCGCCGGTCTCGAGCGCCACGGCATCCCCCCGTCACGGGTGGAATTCGAACTCACGGAGACGGCGATCCAGCGCGACCCGGCACGGGTGAAGCAGCAGCTGGGCCTGCTGGCCGAAATGGGCTGTCGCCTGGCGATCGACGATTTCGGCACCGGCTATTCCTCCCTCGAGGTGCTGCACCACCTGCAGCTCGACACCCTCAAGATCGACCGCTGCTTCGTCGATCAGCTGAGTGAGCGCGACACAGACCGCAGCATCTTGGCGGCCACGATCGCCATGGCGCGCCAGCTCGGCCTCACCACCCTGGCGGAGGGGGTGGAGACCGAGGAACAGTTCAGCCTGCTCGAGGACCTGGGCTGCGATCTGTTCCAGGGCTATCTGATCAGCCCACCGATCGATGCCCACGCCATGGGCCGGGTGCTGCAGGTCCCGCATCTGCTGGCGGGCTGAGTCACCGCCGTCGGCACTCCGGGGCGGAGAGGAATCAGTGGCCGGAATCGCGCATCCGGGCCACGAACGCCTCCTCCTGCTCCTTGGTGGCGAGCATGCCGTCCTCGACGATGATGATCCGATCGGCCACGTCGAGGATCTTGTTGTCGTGGGTGACCATGATGATCGTGGTCTTCTCCTTCTCGGCCATCTCCTTCATCAGGTTCACCACCGTGCGGCCCGAATCCTTGTCGAGGGCGGCGGTGGGTTCATCGCCCAGCAGGATCTTCGGCTTCGCCACCAGGGCACGGGCGATCGCCACCCGCTGGCGCTGACCACCCGAGAGGTTGGCGGGAAAGTAATCGACCCGATCCGCCAGTCCCACCTGGGCGAGCATGTCGCCGGCGAGCTGGTCCATGTCCTGGTCGTAGTACTTGTCGTGCAGTTCCAGCGACATCCGCACGTTCTTGCGGGCATTGAGGAACATCATCAGGTTGTGGGCCTGGAAGATGAAGCCCACGTTCAGGCGGAGCTCCGCCAGCTGTTCCTTGCTGGCTCCATTGAGCTCCTGCCCCAGGATGGTGAGGCTGCCGTCCTGGCAGGAGCGCAGGCCGCCGAGCATGGTGAGCAGGGTGGTCTTGCCGGAGCCGGAGGGTCCGGTGCAGATGATGATCTGTCCGGGATGGATGTCGAGCGTGATGTCCTTGAGGGCGTGCTTGCGGTTCTCGCCACTGCCGAACCAGTGATTGACGTGCTTCAGCGAGATGATCGGGGCTTCGGTGGGAGAGTCCGTCATCGGCTCAGAACACGTCGGCGGGGTCGAGCTGCACCAGCTTGCGGGTGGCCAGGGTGCCGGAGCCCACGCACATCACGAACGTGAGGATCAGCACCTGCAGGGCGCGGGTCAGCGTCATGAACACGGTGAGCTTGGTGACACCGGCCAGCAGCGCATAGAGGCCGCAGGAGATCAGCACCCCGGGGATGAACCCGATCACCGCCAGGATCGCCGACTGCTGGATCACCACGCCGATCACATAGCCATCTTTGTAACCCATCGCCTTGAGGGTGGCGTACTGGGGCAGGGAGTTCATCACATCGCCATAGAGGATCTGATACACGATGATGCTGCCCACCACGAAGCCCACCAGAACGCCCAACGAGAAGATGAATCCCACCGAGGCATTGCGCTTCCAGTACTCCAGCTCCAGCTCCGACAGCCCCTGACGGGTGAGCACCTGCACGTCGTTGCCCAGCAGGGGGTCGATCGCTGCCTTCACCGCCGCGGACGAGGCGCCGGGCCTGAGCTTGATCAGTCCCACCTGAATCATGGCCGGATCGGCCTTGGGGAACAGATAGAGAAAGGTGCTGTCGCTCACGATCAGGTTGGCCTCGGCGGCGAAGGTGGCACCCATGGTGAACAGATCGATCACCTTGATCTGCTTGTTGTTGATCTCCAGCGGGAAGGTGCCGTCGCGCTCGACGCCTTCGGCCACCTGGCCGTACTGCTTCTTGGAGTTGCGATCGAAGAGGGCGTTACCCAGCAGGCGCAGGCGCGAGGCATTGGTGTCCACCTCCGGAAAGGTGAGGGAGGGATAGGCGAGGTTGACGCCGAAGATGTAGACATCGAACGACTTGCGGGTGCTGGGCGTGATCCAGGTGCCGCGTGCGATCCGCAGCGGCGAGACATACTCCACCCCTTCCACACCGAGCGCCTGGTACAGGCGGCTGCGCTGGAACTCCTGCAGCGACCCCATGTTGCTGTATTTCCTGCTCACCATCACCAGATCGGCATCCATGCGCTCGATCGGTTTGCGCTGGCTGTTGTAGAGGCTGTCGAGCAGGCCGAGCTGGAAGAACATCAGCAGGTTGGAGAAGCTGACACCGGCCACGCCGATCAGCATCTTCACCGGATTGTTCGTGACCTGCAGCCAGGCCACGGGCGTGCGCTTGAGCAGCTTGGCGAAGGGGGCCGCCATCAGGGCTTGGTCTCAGCCGAGGGCTTGGCTTCACCCGAGGGCCGGGGATCGAACACCACGTTCACCTGCAGGTTGGAGGCGAACTTCACATTGGTGCGCTCGAGATCCTTCGGATCCAGCCGCAGCTTCACCTCGAACACCCGCTGATCCATGTTCTCGCCCGGCTCACCGGCGAAGATCGACTGACGCTGCACCTGGCGGTTCACCTGATAGACGGTTGCCCTCAGACTTCCCTTGAATCCATCGGCGGTGATCGTGGCCGGCTGGCCGATGTAGATCCCCTGCATGTCGGTCTGGTACACCTCGGAGGTCACCACCATCTTCGAGGTGTCGGCCATCTCCAGCAGACCATCGTCGCCGATCTTGTCGCCGGGCCTGGCGATGATCTTCAGGATCTGCCCATCCTGCGGGGCAGTGACAGTGGCATAGCTGAACTCCTGCTTGGCGCGGTCGCGGGCGGCGATCGCCTTCTCCAGTTCACTTTCAGCGGTGGCCACATCCTCGGGCCGCACCTCACGGATCTTGGCCAGGGTCTGCTCCTCGCTGAGAATCTGGGCCCGCAGGGTGCTGAGGGTGCCTTCACGGGTCTCCACCGCTTCGTTGAGCTCCGAGTGCGTGGTGTCCGCCCGGGTGCGGTAGCGGTCGCGCTCCAGCTCGGAAGCGCCGCCGCTGCGGTAGAGGGCCTCGAAGCGCTGGGCTTCGGTCTTGGCCTCCTGGCTGCGGGAGCGCTTGCTGGCCACGTTCTGATCCTGGGAGAGCTTCTCGGCGGCGAGCCGGCTCTCGAGGGCCTTGATCTTGTACTCCTGCGCCCGGATCTCTCCCTGCTTGGCGCCGGCCTTCACCTGCACCAGCTTGTTGCGGGCCACCTGCACGTCGCGGTTGGCCTCATCGAGGGCCGCCTTGAGCGTGCCGAAGCTGTTGAGCACCGCCAGCGGCTGCCCCCGCTTCACCACGTCGTTCTCCTCCACCAGCAGCTCCTCCACCCGGTCGCCGCTGAGGGAACTCGACACCGACACCTTGCGGATCTTGGTTTCGGGCTCGAGCCTGCCGAGGGCCGACACCCGCCGCGGAGCCGGTGCCACCGGCGTTTCCGGCTCCTTCGACCGGCAGCCCACCAGAGTGAGCGCCGGGCCTGTCAGGCCGATCAGCAGCAGAAGACCAGGCAGCAGGCGGGAGGAACGGGGCAGAAGGCGCATCGGAGGAACCACCTGGCGTCACCGTAGCGGTGGCGGCCTGGGTGGGAACCGGGTGGGAAGCTGGGGATCGGTGCCCCCCACGGCCGATGCGCCGCCCCCGATTCCCCCTGCTCTCGCGCCTCGGCCTCCCCCGCGGTGGCGCGGGACGGCGCACCGCCGGCCTGCTGGCGCTGATCCTCGCCCTGCTGGTGCTGATCGTGGGGCTCAACGAACCCCGTCCTCACCCGATGGAGGATCAGGTGGTACCGGCAGGCCCGGTGTCGGAGGTGCCCTACACGCTCACGGTGGGCATCTACGCCACCAACAATCATGCGTTGAATCTCGAGCAGCCCTCCTTCATCGGCGAGGGTTATCTGTGGATGCGCTGGGGCGCCGATCTGCAGCGATTTCTGGAGCAGACCGGCACCGACCCTGATGAGCTGCTGATGCTGGAAAACCAGGTGGAACGGTGGGACGGCGCGGAGCTGAAGGCCTCGGAGCGACCCAAGCAGCTCGATGACGGCACCTTCTATCAGATCTATCAGTATTCGAAAAAGCTCTATATCCAGAACCTCAACCTGCGGCACTACCCCTTCCAGACGCTCGATCTGCCGATCGTGATCGAGCCCAACGACCAGACCGACCAGCTGCTGTTCCAGTCGCTGCGCCTGATCCCCGACATGGACGATTCCAAGATCGGCCGCAACATCGGCCTGCCGGGCTTCGTGACCCAGGGCTGGAGCTTCCAGGAGCGCCGCCATCGCTACGGCAGCGACTTCGGCCTCGATACCGCCCGCACCGATGTTCCCCCCAACGACTACAGCCAGCTGGTGTTTTCCGTGGCCTACAAGCGCTCGATCTGGGCCTCGATCTGGACCATGTTCCAGCCCCTGGCCGTGACCCTGGCGGTGGTGATCCTGAGCCCGGGGCTGGCCAGCAACCTGTGGGAGGTGCGGCTTGCGATCCCCACCACCGTGCTGCTCACGCTGGTGTTTCTGCAGCAGGGCTATAAAGACCAGCTGCCCGAACTTCCCTACCTCACCTATCTCGACCAGATCTACGCGATCGCCTATCTGATCACCCTGGCCTCGTTCCTGCTCTACCTGTGGGGGGCCAATCAGCTGGCGGGATCCCAGGCTGCCGGCGCTGAGAACGCGGAGCCCTCCCCACAGCTGCTGGCCAAACTTGACCGCCTCGACCATGCCTTCCAGTTCTGGGCTCTGGTCGCCCTGTTGAGCATGGGCACCCTGGCCTGGTTCATCTGATCCCTGCGATCCTTCCGATCGGCGGGCGATCAGAGGGCAGCAGCGCCCATCAGCCGGTCCCGAGGTACGAGTCGCGCAGCGCTGCGTCGGCCCGCAGGGTGGCGGCGGGCCCCTCCAACTGCACCGCGCCGCTCTCCAGCACCACCCCCCGGTCGGCGATGTCCAGGGCGGCGGCGGCGTTCTGCTCCACCAGCAGCATCGTGAGGCCCCCCCGGTGCAGCTCCGCCAGGGTGGCCATCACCTCGGCCACCAGCTTCGGGGCCAGGCCCAGGCTGGGTTCATCGAGGAGCAGCAGGGTGGGGCGGGCCATCAGGGCCCGGGCAATCGCCAGCATCTGCTGCTCACCGCCCGAGAGGGTGCCGGCCAGCTGGTGGCGGCGCTCCGCCAGCCGCGGGAACAGGCCGTAGCAGCGCTCCCGGTCGGCGGCGATCCCCTCGCGGTCGCGGCGCAGCCAGGCCCCCAGCTCCAGGTTGGCCGCCACGCTCTGGCGGCTCAGCACCCGGCGCCCCTCGGGACAGTGGCCGATGCCCAGGCGCACCGTGGTTTCGGTGCGGCAGCCGGTGCGCTCGACCCCCTGCCAGAGCACGCGGCCCGCGGCCACCGGCACCAGGGAGGAGATCGCCCGCAGGGTGGTGGTCTTGCCGGCACCGTTGGCGCCGAGCAGGGTCACCAGCTCGCCGGGCCGCACCTGCAGATCCAGGCCCCGCACGGCGGTGACGGCTCCGTAGCGCACCTCCAGCCCCTGCAGCTCCAGCAGCGGAGCGGCCGGGACGGGGGCGGCGCTGACGCTGTGGGCGGCGCTCATGGCGAACCTCCGGCGGCGGGCCTTCCGGCCTCGGGCCCGCCGCCCAGGTAGGCCTCGATCACGGCCGGATCGTGGCGGACCCGCTCGGGGGTGCCCAGGGCGATGCGCCGCCCGAAATTCAGCACCGCCAACCGGTCGCAGAGGCGCATCATCAGCGGCACATGGTGCTCGATGATCAGCACCGTGAGCTGGAACTGCTCCCGCAGTCGGCCGATCAGGGCGCAGAGTTCCTCCTTCTCGGCCGGGTTCATGCCGGCGGCCGGTTCGTCGAGCAGCAGCAGCGAGGGGCCGGTGGCCAGGGCCCGGGCGATCTCCAGCCGCCGCCGGTCGCCGTAGGAGAGGCCGGCGGCGGAGTCGTCGGCGCGGCCGTCGAGATCGAACAGGGCCAGCAGTTCGGAGGCCCGGCGCTCGAGGGCGGCCTGCCGGGCCTGGAAGCCGGCGTTGCCGCTGAGGGCCTCCACCAACGGCGCGCGGGCCTCGCGATGCAGGCCCACCAGCACGTTCTCGCGCAGGGTGAGGCTGTCGAACAGCCGCAGGTTCTGGAAGGTGCGGGCGATGCCGAGCCGGTTGATCCGCTCAGGCCCCAGGCCATCGATCGGGCTGCCCCGCCACAGCACCCGGCCGGCGCTCGGGGCGGTGAGGCCGGCGATCACGTTGAACAGGGTGGTCTTGCCGGCGCCGTTCGGGCCGATCAGGCCGAAGACCTCCCCCGGCTGCACGGCGAAGCTCACCTGATCGAGAGCCACCAGGCCGCCGAAGCGGCAGCTGAGCCCATCGAGTTCCAGCAGCGGCGGCGCGACGCTCATGGCCGGCTCCCCTCTCCCCAGCGGCCCAGGCGCTCCAGCAGCGCCGGTGTGACTAGCCCCTGGGGAAACAGCGCCGGACCCAGCAGGATCACCAGGCCGAACAGCACCAGCCGCACATCACCCAGGGGCCGAAGCAGTTCCGGCAGCGCCGTGAGCAGCAGGCCGCCAAGCACCGGGCCCAGCCAGCTGCGCGATCCCCCCAGGATCACGAAGGCCAGCATCGTGACGGCGGTGTCGAAGCTGCCCTGGCGGGCATTCCAGGTGTTGAGGAAGTGGGCGGCCAGGGCGCCGGTGCTGCCGGCGAGCACAGCACTGAGCACGAAGGCGCTCAGCTTCACCCGGGTGGTGGCGATGCCCATGCAGCGCGCCGCCAGTTCGTCCTCGCGGACGGCGGCCATCGCCCGGCCCAGGGCCATCACCTCCAGCCGCTGGCACACCCACCCCGCCAGCACGAGCAGGGCCAGGGCAGGCAGCAGGTAGCCGGCGGCGGTGGGGAAGGGCTGGGGGATACCGAAGATGCCCACGGCCCCACCGGTGAAGGGCAGGTTGAGGATCGCCACCCGCACGATCTCCACCAGGGCGATGGTGGCGATGGCCAGGTAGATCCCCTGCAGCCGCAGCACCAGCCGGCCCACGAGCAGGGCCAGCAGACCCGCCAGCGCTCCGCCCAGCGCCAGCTCCAGCAGGAAGGAGGGCAGAGGAAAGCTGCCGTCGACCCTCGCTCCCAGAGCTGTCCAGCGCGTGGAGAGCAGGGCCGCCAGGGTGCCGCCGACGGCATAGAAGGCCGGCGTGGCCAGCGACAGCTGCCCGGTGGCCAGCGGCAGGTAGACCGAGATGCCCAGCAGGGCGCCGATCAGCATCTGCACCAGCAGGCCGTGGTCGATCACCGGGTTCCTCCCGCAGCGGCGATGGCCATGGGACTACACCTTCTCCACCTGCCGCCGGCCCAGCAGGCCGCGCGGACGCAGCAGCAGCACCAGGAACAGGATCGCGAAGGCCAGGGCGTCGCGCCAGCCGGAGGCGTCGGCGGGCACCAGCGCCTCCGCCAGCCCCATCAGCAGACCACCGGCAATGGCGCCCGGCACGCTGCCGAGGCCGCCGAGCACCAGCACCGCCAGCCCCTTGAGGCCGTAGCCGATCCCCATGTACGGCCCCGGCAGGCTGATGCTCACCCCGACCAGGCCGCCGCCGAGGCCGGCCAGAGCGCCGCTGAGCAGGAAGGCCAGCCGCAGCATCGCCTCGCTGTCGATCCCGAGCAGCCGGGCGGTGGTGGCGTCCTCGGCCACGGCCTTGAGGGCGCGGCCTCTGCGGCTGCGCTCCAGCCAGAGGGTGAGGGCGATCACCGCCGCGGCGCAGACCACCAGCAGCAGCACCTGCACGCTGCGGATGCGGGCGCCGGCGACCTGCAGGGCATCGGGCAGGCCCGCGAGGGCGGTGGCGGGGAAGGCGTAGCCCTCGGCTCCCATCAGCATCTGCAGCAGGTTCACCAGCACCAGGCCGGCACCCAGGCTGGTGATCAGGTAGAGCAGCGGCTCGGCCCCGCGGTGGCGCAAGGGCGCGAAGGCGAGGCGCTCCACCAGCAGCGAGACCAGACCGGTGAGCAGGGCTGCCAGCAGCAGGGCCGGCGTGAAGGGAAGCCCCAGCGGCAGCCCCCAGCCCGGCAGACCGCCGTTGGCACTGATGCGACCGCCCATCAGCAGGTAGGTGAGGTAGCCACCCAGGGAGAACAGGGCGCCGAGGGCGAAGTTGATCACCCCGAGCACGGAGAACACCAGGGTGTAGCCGAGGGCCACCAGGGCATAGACGCCACCGCTGGCGGCCCCGTTGAGCAGGATCTGCGGAACGGCGTCGATCATCGGGCCCCGTCGCCGGAAGCGGCCTCGCGCACCAGGGCGAAGCGACCGCTGCGGCCGCCTGGATCCATCCGCACCTCGGCCACGTAGAACCGCCCCTGCACCACCTCGCCCTCGGGCGTGAAGCGGATCGGCCCGAGCGGGGTGTCGTACGTGCCGGCGAGCAGCTCCTCCATCAACGCCTTGCGGGCTTGCCCCAGGGTGATGGTCTCCAGGCCGCCGCGCCGCTGCAGCCGCTGCACCGCCTCGAACAGCACCTGGTAGGCCGTGAACGCCTGGGCGGTGATCTGGGAGGGGGCGTGGTCCGGGCTGCTGCGGCGCAGCAGCTCCCGGAAGCGGCGATTGATCGGGGTGTCGAGATCCGGGCTGTAAGCCTGGGCGATCAGGATGCCGTCGCACCAGCGCTGGCAGATCGGATAGATGTTCGCCGTGTTCATGCCGTTGCCCACCACGATCGGGCCGCGGTAGCCGAGTTCGCGCAGCTGGCGCACCAGGTTGCCGCCGCCCACCGCCTGGATCGAGATCACCACCAGCTGCGGATCGGCCTGCAGGGCGGCGGTGATCGGGATCTGGAAGTCGTTGTCGGCCAGCTGGGTGCGCTGCACCGACACCGGCGTCAGGCCGCGGGCGCGCAGGGTGCGCTGGAAGATCGCCGTTTCGGAGGTGCTGAAGGCGTCGTCCTGGGAATAGAAGACGGCCACCCGCCGGATGCCGGGATCGCGCCTGAGGGCCTCGCTGATCGACAGCGGCGCGATCACCGAGCTCTGGGCCGAGACGCGGCTGATGAAGGAGCCGATCTGGGGGATCCCCTTGGCGGTGTTGGACGGGGCCACCACCGGCACACCGCGGCGCTGGGCGATCGGGTCGGCGGCGAACGCCTGCTGCGAGAGGGTGGGACCGATCAGCGCCAGAACCCCCTGCCGGATCAGCAGGTTGAAGCCGGCGATGGCCGTGGCCTCATCGCTGCCGCCGTCCTGCAGCTGGAAGTGGAGCGGGCGCAGGGGCGGCTCGCCGGGCCGGTGGCGCCAGCCCGCCGCCCACTGGCGGGCCAGGCTGAGGCCCACGCGCTGATCCTGGCCGTAGAGATTGGCGTTGCCCGTCAGGGCGATGACCGCGCCGATGGTGAGGGCGCCCTTGGGAGCGTCCGCCGGCGGAACGGCCCTGGCCGCCGGATCAGCCTGCTGACCGAGCAGCGCCAGAGCCCCAACCCCGCCCGCCAGGAACGCAGCAAGCCGAAGGGCGCCCCGCTCACGCCAGGAGTGACGCGCCGGCGGCGGAGTGGCGGGGGAGGAGGTCAGCGACCCGGCCAGGCTGAGCGGATGGTAAGTCGTGGCGACCGATCGGGCAGGCCACGGCGCGGGCCGCTGGGGCACGTGTGTGTTCGGCGGGCGCTTCCTCATTGATCCCCGCAAGCCACCGATCCACACCTTCCAGTGAGCAAAGGCTTCAGCCCGCCTGCTGCCAGAGGCGCAGCAGCTCCTCGAGCTGGGCACGGTCCGGAGGGGGCAAGCGGCGCACCTGGTTGCCGGCCGGGCTGCCGCCCCGGCCATCGGGCCCCCGGAAGCCTGCCGCCCTCAGCACCGCCTGCGCCTCCGGCCCGGCCATGAACACCACGAAGCGCTCGCCATCGGCGGGGCTGCCGCTGCCTTCGCCGCGCAGCACCGCCGCAGCCAGCACCATCTCCACCGTGGGATCCGGCACCAGCAGCCGGTAACCCCCCGGCCAGCGCCGCCCAGCCTCGGCGGAGCGCATCAAGGCGGCGGCCTCGTACACCATCGCCAGGTCGCCGTCGTTGGGGCCGCCGCTGATGAATTCCCGCAGCAGGATGTCGGTGGAGCGGGCCGGCCGGTAGACCGCCCGCTTCAGCAGGGCCACCGCGGCCGGGGCCGGTTGATCGCGGCTCCAGAGCGCCAGGGTGAGCTGGCCGGAATTCGAGCGCAGCGGGTCGGTGACCCGCAGATCGAAGCTGCCCCAGGCTTCCGGCCCCCCCAGGGCCGTCCACTGCCCCGCGGCCGCCGCCTGCCGCAGCCGCGCCCAGGAGAAGCCTCCCTGCGGAAACAGCCGATCGGACCGCTCCGGCCAGGACACCGCCACCAACAGGGTGCGTGCGATCGGCAGGGGCCCTGCCTGGAACGGAGCACCACCACCCCGGGCGGCCGCTGCCGCCGCGAACGCCTGCAGCTGGTCGCGGTTGGAGGGGATCAGCACCCGGGCGCGCTCCGGGCCTTCCTCCAGGTTCCGGTTCACCATGTCCTGGGCGCCCTGCACCTCCCAGCGCAGATCGATGCCTGGATGGCGCCGCTCGAACAGCGGCTCGATCCCGGCCAGCGGCTGCTCGAGTTCCGAGCCCACCGCCACCAGCAGCGAACGGCGCAAGCCGGGGAGGGGGGCCGCCGCCAGAACCAAGGCGGCCGTGGCGATGCCGAGGGAGAGTGCGCGGCGGCGTGTGATCGGGAACACCGCGGGAGGCCGGGAGAGGTCTGAGGCGGCGTAAGGCGGCCGTTACAGCGCACAATAAGGGCGATCCATGGCGCCTCCATGGCCACCCTTCCGGCCCGTGCCGTGGCCCCGCTGGCCTCCCTGCCCCTGGCCCTCCTGACACTGCTCGCCGGCTGTGGGCTTCTGCCGGCGGGCCCGCAGCTCACGATCACCATGCTGTTGGGAAGCGCCCTCGCCGGCTTCTGCCAGGAGGCGGCGGCCGCGATCGAGCGAGATCCTCCCCGCCTCGCCGATGGCACCCGCGTGCGGCTGCAGTGCCGTTCGGCCGGCAGTGGCGATGTGGTGAGCGAGATGGAAAGCCACGCGCGGGCGGTGCTGCAGGGTGGCGGCAAAGCCGATGAGGCCCGCATCCCCACCCTGCTGTCGGTGGACGGGGAGATCTACCAGGAGCTGCTGCGCCATCGCCTCCAGGCTCTCGCTCCCGGCCGCAGCCTGATTCCCGCCACCGCCGACGCGCCCGCCCTGGCCAGCAGCCCGATGGTGCTGATGACCACCCCCGCCCTGGCGAACGGGCTGCGGCGGCCCCAGCCGTTCCTGGCCCTGGCCCGCGCCGACAGCCATCAGCAGCTCGATCCGGCGGCGCCGCCGCAGCCGATCCGCTTCGCGCAGACCGCGCCGACCCGCTCCAATTCCGGTCTGCAGACCCTGGTGGCGGAGGTGGCGGGCAAGCGCCCGGAGCAACTGGAGCTGGCCGACGTGCAGGCCCATGCGGCAGCGATCGCGGCGATCCAGAAGCACGTGACCCGCTACGGCAGCTCCACCGATGAGCTGGCGCGGGCGATGCAGCGCAACGGAGTGTTCTGGGCCTCGGTGGCCTCGGTGTACGAGTCGTCGGTGGTGGCGGCCAACGGCCGCCGCGAAGCCGGCCAGGAGGCCTTCGTGGCCGTCTACCCGCGGGCCACCTACTCGAGCACCATGCGCGCCATCCTGCCCACCGCCCCCTGGGTGTCGGCCCAGGAACGGGAGGGGGCGCAGCTGCTGATCGAGCGGCTGCAGCAACCCGCCCTGCAGCGCCTCGCCGCCGGCCAGGGTCTGCGGCCGGCCAATCCGGCGGTGCCGATGGAGCGGATCACAGCGGCCTACGGCGCCGATCCCCGCGCCGTCTACGACTCGCTGCGGGCGCCGCGGCCGGCGGTGGTGGAGGCGCTCATCAGCCTCTGGCGCGATCAGGTGAAGAAGCCCTCGCGCGTGGCCCTGGTGGTGGACAGCTCGGGCTCGATGGCCGGCAACAAGCTGCCCTCAGCCCAGCGCAGCCTGCAGGCCTACCTGGCCCAGATCGGACCGCGCGATGTGGTGGGGCTGATCGACTTCGACAGCGATCTGCGCGATCCGGTGGTGCTGCGCGGAGGCTCCGCCGGTGCGCAGCAGGCGGCGGCGTTCGTGGCCAGCCTGCAGGCCGGCGGCGAAACCCGCCTGTATGACGCGGTGGCGGCCGGGCGCGACTGGCTGCGACGCACCCGCCGGCCCGGTGAGATCCTGGCGGTGGTGGTGCTCACCGATGGGGTCGATTCCGGCTCCCGCCGCTCGCTGCAGAACCTCGAAGACGACCTCAAGCGCAGCGGCTTTTCCGGCGATGAACGCATCGGCGTGTTCACGATCGGCTACGGCGAGGGCGGCGGCTACGACGCCGCCATCCTGCGCCGGATCGCCGAGAGCAACGGCGGCGAATTCGTGGAGGGCACGCCCGACAGCATCCTCAGACGCATGGAACAGCTGCAGCTGGCCTTCTGATGGCATCGCCCAGCTCCGCTCTGGTGAACCCGCTCGATGATCCGGGGGCCGTGGCGGTCGCCGGGCTGCTGCTGGTGATCCTCAACCGGCTGACAGCTCTGGGGCTGCCGCTCTCTGCGCTGATCGCGGTGATGATCGGCCTGGGCCTGGCGCAGCTGCGCTCCCGCCGCAGGGGCCGGGGGGAGCGGCTGCGCGACAGCCGCGTCGCCGCCGGCATCGAGGCGGCCCTGCAGCGGGCCTCCCAGCTGGCCCTCCAGGCTGAGCGGCTGAGCGCAGAGGCGGTGGCGCGCTTTCAGGACACCTCCCATCTGGAACCGCTCGCTGTGGTGCAGCTCTGCTGCGAGCGCCTGCGGGGGCTGCCCGAGCGGATCGCTCAGCGGCGGCCGCTGCTGGAATCCGGCGGCGGCATCCTGCTCTCGGTCGACGATCTTCAGCGCCGGCTGGACCGCGCCCGCGAGGAGTTGCGGCTGGAAGCGTCCGCCACCCTGAAGGGCGAGCGGCAGCGCCTGGTGGACCAGCTGCAGCGCAATCTCGACGCAGCCCGCTCCGGCATGGACGCCCGCGAGGCTCGCCTGCTGGCGCTCTCCACCCGTCTGGAGCAGATCGACGGCGGCCTGCGCCACCTCCAGCAGCAGGTGGATGCCCAGTGGCCCAGCAGCAAGGCCACCGATGCCGCCGTGGCCGGGGCGATCGCGCCGCTGGACGCAGCCCTCGAGCAGATCGACCGGCTGCTGGACGCCGGCAAGGACGCCGGCCCCTGACAACGGAGCCGAAGCACCGTGGCCTCAGGCCACGGCGGCGAAAGCGTCGCGGAAGGCGGCCAGGGTGGCGTCGATGTCGGCGTCGCTGTGGGCGAGGGAGGTGAAGCCGGCCTCGAAGGAGCTGGGCGCCAGGTAGATGCCCCGCTCGAGCATGGCCCGGTGCAGGCGGCCGAAGCGTTCGCTGTCGGTGGCCTTGGCCTGCTCGAAGTTGCGCACCGGCCCTTCGCAGAGGAAGAAGCCGAACATGGCGCTGATCGAGCCGCCGCTGTAGGGCAGGCCGGCGGCCCGGGCGGCTTCGCCGATGCCGTCGCTCAGACGCCTGGTGATCGCTTCGAGCCGTTCGTAGGTGCCGGGCTGCTTGAGCAGCTCCAGGGTTTTGATGCCGGCGGTCATCGCCAGCGGGTTGCCGCTGAGGGTTCCGGCCTGATACATCGGACCCGCCGGGGCCACCATCTCCATGATGTCGGCCCGGCCGCCGTAGGCGCCCACCGGCAGGCCGCCGCCGATCACCTTGCCCATGGTGGTGAGATCGGGGGTGATGCCGAAGCGGGCCTGGGCACCGCCGTAGCTGATGCGGAAGCCGGTCATCACCTCGTCGAACACCAGCAGGGCGCCGTTCTCGCGGGTGAGTTCGCGCAGGCCCTCGAGGAAGCCGGGCTCGGGGGTGATGAAGCCGGCGTTGCCCACCACGGGCTCAAGGATCACGCCGGAGATCTCGCCGGGGTTGTCGGCGAACAGCTTCTTCACCGACTCCAGGCAGTTGTAGGGAGCGGTGAGGGTGGAAGCGGTGGTGGCGCGGGGCACGCCAGGGGAGTCGGGCAGGCCGAGAGTGGCGACGCCGGAGCCGGCCTTCACCAGGAACATGTCGGCGTGGCCGTGGTAGCAGCCCTCGAACTTGATCACCTTCTCGCGGCCGGTGAAGGCGCGCATCAGGCGCAGCACCGCCATGCAGGCCTCGGTGCCGGAATTCACGAAGCGCACCATCTCCACCGAGGGCACAGCCTCGATCACCATCTCTGCCAGCTGGTTCTCCAGTTCGCAGGGGGCACCGAAGCTGGTGCCCTTCTCCAGGGCGGCGTGCAGGGCGGCGATCACCTCGGGATGGCTGTGGCCGCAGATGGCGGGGCCCCAGCTGCCCACGTAATCGATGTAGCGGTTGCCGTCCACGTCCCAGGCGTAGGCGCCCTTGACCCGCTCGAAGACGATCGGCTGACCGCCGACCGACTTGAAAGCCCGCACCGGCGAACTGACGCCACCGGGCATCAGCTTCTGGGCGGCGGTGAAGATTTCCTGGGAGCGGGTGGTGTCGAGCACAGGAGCCGAGACAGGCGCTGAGGGGGAGGCCGAACTCAAGGCGGGATCCGCGTACGGACAAAGGAACCGCCCCCCATCCTGACCCACGCCCCTCCTGATCGGCGCCCTCTCGGTAAGTTCTTGGTGCTTCGCCGGCCCGTCCGGCCTCCCCGCGGCCCCTTGACGCAGCCTGCCCCGCCCGTGTCCACGCCCGCCGCCGGCATCGGCTGGGACCTGCTGGCCCGGCGCTGCCGCCGCCTGCTGCCCGCCCGCGCGGTGGTGGCGGCCCGGCAGGAGCTGCTGGCCTACGACAGCGACGGCCTCACCCTGCACCGCCACCAGCCGCCGCTGGTGGTGCTGCCGGAGACGACCGCCGAGGTGGCGGCGGTGGTGCGCCTCTGCCACGAGCTGGGGGTGCCGTTCGTGGCCCGGGGCAGCGGCACCGGCCTCTCCGGCGGCGCCGTGGCCGAAACCGAGGCCCTGGTGATCGCCACCAGCCGCATGCGCCAGGTCCTTTCGATCGACCTGCCCAACCGGCGGGTGACGGTGCAGCCCGGGGTGATCAACAGCTGGGTCACCCGGGCGGTGAGCGGCGATGGCTTCTATTACGCCCCCGATCCCTCCAGCCAGGTGGTGTGCTCGATCGGCGGCAACGTGGCCGAGAACTCCGGCGGCGTGCACTGCCTCAAGTACGGCGTCACCAGCAACCACGTGCTGGCGATGGAGGTGGTTCTGCCCGACGGCACGGTCACCACCCTGGGCAGCGGCCTGCCCGAAACCCCGGAACTGGATCTGCGCGGGGTGTTCATCGGCAGCGAGGGCACCCTGGGCATCGCCACGGCGATCACCCTGCGGCTGCTGCGGGCGCCCCAGAGCGTGGCGGTGCTGCTGGCCGACTTCGCCACCATGGAGGCCGCCGGCGAGGCGGTGCGGCTGGTGACGGCGGCCGGCGTGCTGCCGGCGGGCATGGAGATCATGGACAACTTCACGATCAACGCCGTCGACGACCTTTTCGGCCACGACGAATACCCGCGCCAGGCCGCCGCGGTGCTGCTGATCGAACTCGACGGGCAGGAGCGGGAGGTGGGCGCGGCGGTGGAGATCGCCTCGGAGCTCTGCCGCCAGGCGGGCGCGGGCACGGTGCGCCGGGCCAGCGAGGAGGCCGACCGGGCCCTGCTCTGGAAGGGCCGCAAGTCGGCGTTCGCGGCGGTGGGCCGCATCACCCCCACCTACTACGTGCAGGACGGCGTGGTGCCGCGCAGCGCCCTGCCTTCGGTGCTGGCGGCGATCGAGGAGCTCTCCCGCCGCTACGAGCTGCCGGTGGCCAACGTGTTCCACGCCGGCGACGGCAACCTCCATCCCCTGATCCTCTACCGGGCCGACGAACCAGGGGTGACCGAGCGGGTGCAGGCGCTGGGGGCGGAGATCCTGCGGCTCTGCATCGAGGCCGGCGGCAGCATCACCGGGGAGCACGGCGTCGGCAACGACAAGCGCTGCTACCTCGACTGGATGTTCAGCAACGACGACCTGGCCACGATGCAGCGGGTGCGCCAGGCCTTCGATCCCGCCGGCCTGGCCAACCCGGGCAAGATCTTTCCCACCCCCCGGAGCTGCGGCGAATCGGCCCGGCGCGCCGTCAGCCTGCCCGAGGGCGCCGGCGTCGAGGTGTTCTGAGGGGAGATCGGGCGCCTGAGCTGAAGCCTCAGGGGTAGACGTTCGGCACGTGGAACTGCTCGTTGCGGGGCGGGCGCAGCACCGGTTTGCCCTTGCGCCGGGGAGGCAGATCGATCGCCGGCGGCGTCACGTCTTCATAAGGCACCTTGCCGAGCAGGTGGCGGATGGTGTTGAGGCGGGCCCGCCGCTTGTCGTCGGCCTCCACAGTGAACCAGGGGGCCTCAGGGATGTTGGTGTGGGCGAACATCTCGTCCTTGGCCTCGGAGAATTCCACCCAGTGGTTGCGGGCCTCCAGGTCCATGGCGCTGAGCTTCCAGCGCCGGGCGGGATCCTCCAGGCGGGAGCGGAAGCGGGCCTCCTGCTCCTCGTCGGAGACCGAGAACCAGTACTTGAGCAGCAGGATCCCGGAGTCCACGAGCATGCGCTCGAAGTCGGGACAGGAGTGCAGGAACTGGTCCACCTCCTGGGGGGAGCAGAAGCCCATCACCCGCTCCACGCCGGCGCGGTTGTACCAGCTGCGATCGAAGATCACGATCTCGCCGGCGGCGGGGAAGTGCTCCACGTAGCGCTGGAAGTACCACTGGCTCTTCTCGCGGTCGGAGGGGGTGCCCAGGGCCACCACGTTGCAGCCGCGCGGGTTGAGTGGCTCGGTGATGCGCTTGATCGTGCCCCCCTTGCCGGCGGCGTCCCGGCCCTCGAACACCACGATCAGGCGGAAGCCGACGCTGCGGATCCAGTACTGCATCTTCACCAGCTCCACCTGCAGCCGGGCCAGCTCCTCCTCGTAGAAGCGGCGGGCCAGCTTGCCGTTGCCGTTGGTGGGGAGCGGTTCGCCCCGGGCGGCCGCCTCGGCCGCGGCCCCGGCTCCCTGCAGATCGTCGAGCTGGCAGGATGGGTAGTAGCGGTCGCTGAAGCGACCGAAACGGGGCCAGCCGGGGCCAGCCGGCGCGGAGCCATGCTCAGGATCGCTTCCGTCATCCCTGTGCTTCTCACTGCCCTTGGCCTTGCCGTTATCCCTGGCTTTCCCCATCCGGCTTCGGAGAGCTCGGGCGAAGGCTAGGAAAGCAGGATCGGCCGGGCAGGCGCCGATGCCCCCCTCGTTGCATTCGCCGGCGTTGATTCCCTTTGCCTGAGCTGGGGGCGCGCTTGATCTCCTCTTCACCCGCCCTGGCGACCCTGAAAGCGACGGCCGCTCCCCTGCCATGACCGGACGCTTCTCCCCCGTTGCCGGGTCCCCCCTCCAGGGGATCCCCGAACCTGCCAGCTACGGCGATCCCCAGCGCAACGGCCTCAGCAGCGACGATCTGTTCGACGGCATCACCGAGCACCTCTTCTTCACCCTCGGCCGGCGGGCCAGCGGCGCCAGTCGCCACGACCTCTACCTGGCCCTCAGCCACGCCGTACGGGACCGGCTGATGACCCGCCACCTCGCCTACAAGGATGCCCTGCGGGCCCAGCGGCCCAAGGCGGTGGCCTATCTCTCGGCCGAGTTCCTCATCGGTCCCCAGCTGGGCAACAACCTCCTGATGCTGGGCATCCAGCGCCAGGCCGCCGAGGCCCTCGCCCGCTTCGGGATCAGCGACATCGAGGAGGTGCTCGATGTAGAGGAGGAGCCGGGACTGGGCAACGGCGGCCTCGGCCGGCTGGCGGCCTGCTTCCTGGAATCCCTCGCCAGCCTCGAAATCCCCGCCACCGGCTACGGCATCCGCTACGAGTTCGGCATTTTCGATCAGCTGATCCAGGACGGCTGGCAGGTGGAGATCACCGACAAGTGGCTCAAGGGCGGCTGGCCCTGGGAGCTGGTCCATCCCGACAAGAGCTGCAGGGTCGGTTTCGGCGGACACACCGAGACCTTCCACGACGATGGCGGCCATCACCGGGTGCGCTGGGTCCCCGCCGTCCACGCCATCGGCATCCCCCACGACGTGCCGGTGCTCGGCTACCGGGTCAACACCTGCGACCGCCTGCGCCTCTGGCGGGCCGAGGCGGCCGAGGCCTTCGATTTCCAGACCTTCAACGCCGGCGACTTCTACGGCGCGGTGGAGGAAAAGGTGGGCTGTGAAACCCTCTCCAAGGTGCTTTATCCCAACGACGGCACCGACTCCGGCCGCCGGTTGCGGCTGCAGCAGCAGTACTTCTTCGTGAGCTGCTCCCTGCAGGACATGCTGCGCAACCTGCACCAGCGCGGCATCGCCGTGCAGGAGTTTCCCCAGCACTGGGCCGTGCAGCTGAACGACACCCATCCGGCCATCGCCGTGGCCGAACTGATGCGCCTGTTCCTTGATGAGCACCGCCTGGGCTGGGATCTGGCCTGGGACCTGACGAGTCGCTCAATCGCCTATACCAACCACACCCTGCTGCCGGAAGCCCTGGAAACGTGGGATCTGGGGCTGTTCGCCTCCCTGCTGCCGCGGCACCTGGAGCTGATCTACGAGATCAACGCCCGCTTCCTGCAGCGGGTGCGGATGGCCTTTCCCAACGAACCCGCCATGCTCTCGCGGGTGTCGATCATCGACGAGCGCGGTGGCAAGGCCGTTCGGATGGCCAACCTGGCCACCGTGGCGGCCCATCACGTCAATGGGGTCGCCGCCCTGCACAGCACGCTGGTGGAGAGCGATCTCCTGCCCGACTTCGCCAGGCTCCATCCGGAGCGATTCACCAACGTCACCAACGGCGTCACACCTCGCCGCTGGATGGCCCTGGCCAACCCGCCCCTCAACGATCTCCTGATTGAGACGCTTGGGGAAGGCTGGCCGGCACGTCCCGATGCGCTGCGGGGCCTCGAAGCCCTGCAGAACGACTCCGGTTTCCTGGAGCGCTGGGCGGCCTGCAAGCTTGCCTGCAAGCGCAGGCTCGCCGCGCTGATCGATCGCCAGTCCCGCCTGCTGGTGGATCCCACCAGCCTGTTCGACGTTCAGGTCAAACGGATCCATGAATACAAGCGCCAGCACCTCAATGCCCTTCAGGTGGTGGTCCAGTACCTGCGCATCAAGCACGGCATCACCAACGGACTGGTGCCGCGCACGGTGATCTTCGGGGGGAAGGCGGCGCCGGGCTATTTCATGGCCAAGCTGATCATCCGCTTCATCAACGGCATCGCCGAGGTGATCAACAACGACCCCGAGACCCGCGGCCTGGCCAAGGTGGTCTTCCTGGCAGATTACAACGTGAAACTGGGAGAGAAGGTCTATCCCGCCGCCGATCTCTCCGAGCAGATCTCCACCGCGGGTTTGGAGGCCTCCGGCACGGGAAATATGAAGTTTACCATGAATGGAGCCCTCACCATCGGCACCCTCGATGGTGCCAACGTGGAGATCCGTGAGCAGGTGGGAGCAGACAACTTCTTCCTCTTCGGGCACAGCACCGACGAGATCGCCGCCATGCGGGCCGGCTACCGGCCCTGGGAGGTGCTCTCCACCATGCCGCTTCTGGCGGAGGCTTTCGCCCTGATCGAACAGGGACACTTCAGCAACGGTGACCGCGAGACCTTCCGCCCCCTCGTCGATAACCTTCGCGGATTTGATCCCTATTTTGTGCTCGCTGATTTCCAGGATTACCTGCGGGCCCAGGAGTCGGTGAGCAACACCTGGGTCGATCGCGGCCGTTGGAACACCATGTCGCTGCTGAACACCGCCCGCAGCGGATTCTTCTCCTCCGACCGCTCCATCCGTGAATACGCGGAGAAGATCTGGAACGTCCAGCCCCTTCTGATCGCCATGACCAATGGCCATTGAGCGGAATCCACAGTCCCGTACGGACCCATCCGAGCACCGCACCGTGGAGGTGGTCCTCATCCGCCATGGCGAGACGGAGTGGAGCCTCTCGGGTCAGCACACCGGCTCCACCGACCTGCCCCTCACCGAGAACGGACGCCATGCCGCCAGGCTTCTGCGCCCGGTGCTGGAGCCCGTCGACTTCAGCCTGGTGCTCTGCAGCCCGATGCAGCGGGCCCGTGAGACGTGCGAGCTGGCCGGTCTCGCCGAACGGATGCAGATCGAGCCCGATCTGTCGGAGTGGAACTACGGCGACTACGAAGGGCGGACCACGGCCGCGATCCACGCCGAGGCCCCCGGCTGGCTGCTGTTCCGCGACGGGGTACCGGGCGGGGAGAGCCCCGAGGGGATCGCTGGTCGGGTCGACCGGCTGATCTCCCGGCTGCGCCGCACTGAGGGGCACGTGGCGCTCTTCGCCCACGGGCATGTGTTCCGGATGCTGGCCGCCCGCTGGATCGACCTGCCGCCTCTGGCCGGCAGCCGCTTCCTGCTGGACACCGCCACGCTCTCGATCCTGTCCCACTACCGCGGCATCCCCGCGATCCGCTCCTGGAACGCCCCGCTGGTGTGGCCTTCGTGAAGGGGTGTCCCCCGCAAGGGGTGTTCTTCCTCTTTCCTGGCTAGCCCAGAGACGCCCCCGCCCTGGCGATCCGGCCGGATCTCCGCAAGCGCTATCAGGAGTGGCTTCAACCATGACCTCCCTCGCCCCTTCGCCCGTGACCCCAAGCTTCCCCATCGATCTGGGGGCCTACCAGCCGCTGACGCTGGATCCGACCCGGCCCGCGCTCACGGCCGAAGAGAAGCGGATCCTGGAGGCCAACCTCCAGCTCTGCCGCGACGTGATCGTGTTCTTCACCGCCACCGGGGCCGCCCGCGGCGTGGGCGGCCACACCGGCGGCCCCTACGACACGGTGCCCGAGGTGATGATCCTCGACGGCCTCTTCCGGGGCGCCCCCGAACGCTTCGTGCCGATCTTCTTCGATGAGGCAGGCCACCGGGTCGCCACCCAGTACCTGATGGCGGTGCTGCGAGGCCACCTTCCCGCCGAGGCCCTGCTCCGCTACCGGGAGGCCCACGCAAAGCTGCCCGGCCACCCCGAGCTGGGCCTGACCCCGGGGGTTCAGTTCAGTTCCGGGCGGCTGGGGCACCTCTGGCCGTTCATCAACGGGGTCGCGCTCGCCCACCCTGAGCGGATCGTCTTCTGTCTCGGCTCCGACGGCGCCCAGCAGGAAGGTGATGATGCCGAGGCGGCGCGTTTCGCGGTGGCCCACCGCCTCAACGTGAAACTCCTGATCGACGACAACGACGTCACGATCGCGGGCCATCCCTCCAGCTACCAGCCGGGCTTCGACCTCGCCCGCACCCTCGGCGGCCAGGGGCTCGCCACCTTCGCCGGCGACGGCGAGGATCTCGATGCCCTCTATCGCCGCATCCAGCAGGCGGTCACCACCGACGGACCGGTGGCGGTGATCAACCGGCGCCGCATGTGCGTGGGCATCGAGGGGCTGGAGGGCTCCACCCATGGCCACGATGTGATTCCGGTGGAGAAGGCGATCGCCTACCTCGAGGGTCGCGGCCAGGACCTAGCCGTGCGTTGTCTGAAGGCGATCGACAAGCCTCAGAATCCCACCACCTCAAGGGGATCGGGCCCCACCTGGAGCGCCAACCGCAACGTGTTCGGCGACACGGCGGTGCAGATCCTCGGGCGAATGGACACCGCAGAGCGCAAGCGGAGCGTCCTGGTGGTGGACAGCGATCTGGAGGGGTCCTGTGGTCTGGCCCAGATCCGCAAGGCGTTCCCGGAGATCTTCGTGAGCGGCGGCATCATGGAGAGGGCCAACTTCTCGGCCGCAGCCGGCTTCGGCATGGAGCCGGGCCGCCAGGGTGTCTTCGCCACCTTCAGCGCCTTCCTGGAGATGTGCGTCTCCGAGATCACCATGGCACGGCTGAACGGGGCCAACGTGCTGGCCCACTTCTCCCATGCCGGCATCGACGACATGGCAGACAACACCTGCCACTTCGGCCTCAACAACTTCTTCGCCGACAACGGGCTCGAGGAGGATGAGCACCCCACGCGCCTCTACTTCCCAGCCGATGCCGGCCAGATGCGGGCCTGCCTGGAGGCGGTGTTCGACGATCCGGGCCTGCGCTTCCTCTTCTCCACCCGCAGCAAGGTTCCCAACCTGCTGGCGGCGGATGGCAGCGACCTGTACGGCGAGGGCTACGTCTTCCGCCCCGGCCGCGACGAGGTGGTGCGGGAGGGCAGCGCCGGCACGATTGTGAGCTTCGGCGACGGTCTCTACCGGGCGCTCGATGCTGTGGAGCAGCTCCGCGGCGAAGGCATCGAGGTGGCGCTGATCAACAAGTCCACGCTCAACGTCGTCGATGAGGAGATGATGGCTCGCATCGGGGCCTCGCCCTTCGTACTGGTGGTGGAAGCCTTCAACCGCCGCACCGGCCTCGGTAGCCGCTTCGGCACCTGGTTGCTGGAGCGTGGCCACCGGCCGGCCTACGCCAGGCTCGGCACCGTGCGCGAGGGCTGCGGAGGGTTGTGGGAGCAGTTCCCCCACCAGGGCATCGATGCCGACGGCATCATCAGCCAGGTCCGCTCCCTGCTGGTGGAGGGGGTCAGGCCAACCGGTCCCAGTCGAGATCCAGCTTGACGGAGCCGGAGGCCGGCAGCAGGAAGGTGCGGCAGATCAGGTTCTCTCGCACCGGTTCGTCTCCCGGCCGAAGCACCACGAAGCGGAAGCGGATCGGCTTGCCGGCCGAGGCATCAAAGCCCACCTCGGCGAACCAGGCGTCGCCGTTGATGAATTCCAGGTGGGGGGCTCTGCCCGGATCCCAGCCGCCGAGCTCGGGGACATCACCACTCACGGCCATCGTCTCCCCCGGATGGGTGACATAGCCGTTGATCTGGAACTTCACCACCGTGGTGGCTCGCAGGGGCTCCCCCTCCACCGCCAGGACAAAGGCCCCCTTGGCGGGGACCTGCAGGCCGCGCAAGCTTCCCTGGCTCACGGAAAGGAGCCGGTCGGTGAGCAGGCAGCGGTGCTGGCCCTCGGCCAGATCGATGGAGCCGATGTCGACACAGGCATCACCCCCCTTGTTCACGATCACGACCACGCGGTTGTCGCGGTAGCGGCGGGTGTAAGCGTAGAGGTCCTCGCTTACGTAGTTCTGCTGGTGTCGCCCGTAGCTGAGGGCCCGGTTGCTTCGCCGCAGATCCGCCAGCCTGCGGATGAGATTCGCCATCCGGGTGCCCAGATCCCAGGACGCCATCATCGGGCGGTTGTAGGGATCATCGCCACCGCAGGTGTCACAGGCCAGGTATTGCTCGGTTCCGTAGAACAGGCAGGGAACGCCCCGCAGTGTCAGCAGCAGGACCGTAGCCAGTTCCAGATCGGCGCGGCAGGGGCAGATGGAGAGGAACCTCGGCATGTCGTGGTTCTCGAGGAAGGTCACCAATTCGGTGGAGCGGCGGTAGACCGGATCCATCGCCAGCACGGTCTCGATGCGATGAAAGCCCCCCGGTTCCTGCCCGCTGAAGGCCGAGCGGATCGCGCCGCTGAGGCCGAAATCGAGGATGGAGATACCGGTGTCGTTGGCATAGCGAACACAGCGTGGATCCCAGGGGGAGCCGAAGCCATATTCGCCAAAGAGGAACGTGCTGGGTTGATGGGCCTGGATGTCGGTCACGAACTCCTGCCAGAACCACACCGGCATGTGCTTGAGCGTATCGATGCGAAGGGCATCGAATCCCAGATCAAGCCAGGCCATGATGGCCGACTTAATATAGTTCCGGAAGTCGACATTGCCTTCATTGAACGTGGCAAGGCCCAGCATCTCGTGGCGGAGCAACTGGAATTCGTCTTCCCAGTCGGTGATCGGCGGATAATGGTGATAGAAACAGTTGCGGTCGTCGTGAAAATTCGCCAGAGGGGCACCGTCGTCGGTCACCACCCCCTTGCTCCCATTCAATTCGGGGGAGCTGTGATTGCAGACGATGTCCAGCACGATCTTCAGGCCCCGCTCGTGCAGGTTGTCGATCATGCGGCGGAGGGTTTCGCATGAATGGAGAGAGGTGGATTCACCCAGCCGGACGAAGTGGGGATTCACGCGCTTGAAATCCTTCGTCCAGTAGCCGTGCATCGGCCCATACCCATGCTCGATGTCGTCCACCTGCTCGAACAGGGGTGACAGCCACACGGCTGTGATGCCGAGATCCTTGAGGTAGTCGGCCCTGGCGATGATCCCTTCGAGATCGCCGCCCCAGTAGTGCCCCCATTGGCTGTGGCTCGGATCGTAGAGGCCCTGCTTGCCGATGCCGTCATTTTCGTTATTGCCGTTGCAGAAGCGGTCCACCACGAGGAAGTAGATCGTCTCCTTGCGGAATTCGGCTTCCTGCTCGAACAGTCTCTGCAACCGAGAGCTCCGAGCCGAGATGGGAAGAGGCCCGCACTCCGGCACCGGCTGATGCATGCCCGTCGACGACATGGCTGAAGATCGGCAGAGGGTCGTGATCCGAGCATGTGCAGAGTAAGCCACCGATGGGTTAAGAAATGGGAGACCTTTCTTGGTATCCCGCGCCACACGAGCGTTCTGCCGATCGATAGGAAGCCCTGATCCAGCACCCACTGGACAAGGGCTGCGGGTGATGGCGCCATGGGGTCCTGAATGGTCCCCTCCCATGCCCCTGTTCCTGCTGCGTGACGGCTCCATCCGCCGTTGCTCCGTCGTCCCTGACGACCTGGTGCTGATGCCCTACCACGACCGCTACCACCGCCGTATCCACGCCCTTGGCGATGCCAACAGCGAACGGCTGCTGCTCGAGTCACAGCCGCCCCGCCGCTCTTCTCGCCCGGGTCGGGCGCGGAGGATTCCGCTGCCAGAGGAGGGGCTCGCCGCCTGATGGCGGGTTCCCTTCCTGATCTGCCTGTGCCCCAGCCGCGGGGAGGGCACACCGATCTACCAATCGGATCAAAGCTGCGTCAGCGAGATCAACCGCACCTTCGAACTCTCCCCGTCGTGGTTCGTGGAGGCGCTGGACTCCATCAAGGCCAACCACGGCATCCGGAGTGATCCCGGCGTGATCGCCAACTCCACCATCGACGGCGCCATCAACGCGCTGCTCTGAATCCTGCGAGCCCCACGGTCCTCAGCCCGGCCCTCCGCCCAGCGGGGGGCCTTTTCCCAGGCGCCCCGGGCTCAACGATGATCCCCCGATGGTGAGTCTTCCGGGCTATGGCGCCATCGCCGCTGCGGCCCTTGCCGCGGGGCTGGTGAATGCCCTCGCCGGAGGGGGCTCCCTGATCAGTTTTCCTGCCCTCACCGCCGTCGGCCTGCCGGCGGTTGTGGCCAATGTCACCAACACCCTCGCCCTCTCGCCGGGCTACCTCGGGGCCACCCTGGCTCAGCGCGATCAACTCAGGGGGCAGCGGCGGCGGATCCTGCTGCTCCTGCCCGCCGCCGCCCTCGGCGGAATCAGCGGCGGCCTGCTGCTGCTGGCCAGCGATGAAGCCCTGTTCCGCCGCCTGGTGCCCTGGCTGATCCTGACGGGCTCGCTGCTGCTGGCGGCCCAGGAACCGCTGCGCACCCGACTGATGCGACGCCAGCGCGGCGAGGGCCCCCGGCTGCCGGAGGTCTGGTCGATCGTGCCCGTCTTCCTGGCATCGGTGTACGGCGGCTATTTCGGCGCCGGGCTGAGCGTGATCGTGCTGGCGGTGCTGGCGCTCACGCTCGAGGACAGCCTCACGCGCCTGAACGGCCTGAAGCAGGCGATCGCCCTGGTGGTGAACCTGGCGGCCTCCGGCCTGTTCCTGCTGGCGGGCCCCGTGCAGGCTCCCGCGGCGGCGGTGATGGCTGTGGGGGCCACGATCGGCGGGGCCCTCGGCGGCACGATCGCCTCCAGGGTCGATCCCGCGGCCCTCAGGAACCTGGTGGTGACGATCGGGGTGATCGTTTCCCTGATCCTGTTGCTGACCTGACCACCCAGGATCAGGCAACCACCACAGCTCGCAGCAGTCCCACCAGGGCCGCCGCCCCGATCAGCGGCAACACGTCCCACCCCCGGCCCAGCAGCAGCGCCAGGGCGGCCAGCATCAGGGCGAAGGCACCGGCATCCACGTGTCCCTGGGGCAGCAGAACGGGACCGGCAAAGAACAGGGCCAGGCTCATGATCACACCCACCACCACGGCGGTGATCGCCGTGAGCGGTCCGTCGAGCCGCAGGTCTTCGCGGCTGGCCTCCACCAGTGGAGCCCCCGCGAGGATGAACACGAAGGAGGGCAGGAAGGTGAACCACACCACCACCAGCCCGGCGGCCAGGGCCCGCGCCAGGCTGCCGGCCTCCTGCCAGCCACCCATGAAGCCCACGAAGGCCACCACCATGATCAGGGGGCCCGGGGTGGTCTCCCCGAGGGCCAGGCCATCCACCATCTGGGCCGCACTCAGCCAGCCGAAGTCCTCCACCGCCCCGCGGGCCACGTAGGGCAGCACCGCGTAGGCACCGCCGAAGCTGAGCAGGGCCACCCGCGAGAAGAAGCGGGCCATGGTGGCCAGCAGCCCGTTCCAGCCATCCGTTAGACCCAGCGCCGCCAGCGGCAGCCCCAGGGCGAGGCCGCCGGCCAGCAGGGCGAGAGCGAGCCCGCGGCGGGAGAAGCGGGCATGGGGCGGGGGTGGGGTGCGGTCGTCGTGCAGGGCGGCAGGCGGCCGGTCAGCCGTGGCCGCAGCCGCCTCGGTCCGCTCCTGGCCCGCCAGAGCGGGCCGGATCCAGTGGGGCCGGTACCGGGCCGCCAGGGCTCCGAGCAGGGCGGCGCCGGCCAGCAGCAGCGGGTAAGGGAGCTGCAGCAGGGACAGGCCGAGCAGGGCCGCCAGGGCGATGGCCACCAGCAGGGGGGTGTGCAGGGTGCGCCGGCCCAGGCGCCAGGCCGCCTGCAGCACGATCGCCAGCACGGCGGGCTTGAGAGCCCAGAACACGGCCGTGAGCACGGGCAGCTGGCCCCAAAGGGCGTAGATGCTGGCCAGGCTCAGCAGCACCAGCACCGACGGCAGCAGGAACAGGCCGCCAGCCACCAGGCCTCCCGGCACCCCGTGCATCAGCCAGCCCAGGTAGGTGGCCAGCTGGGTGGCCTCCGGTCCGGGCAGGACCATGCAGTAGTTGAGGGCATGGAGGAAGCGCCGCTCCGAGAGCCAGCGCTGGCGCTGCACCAGTTCGCCATGCAACAGAGCGATCTGGCCGGCCGGACCGCCGAAGCTCACCCAGCCCAGCCGGGCCCAGAAGCGGGCGGCTTCCGCCAGCGTGACCGGTACGGGGGGATTCTCCGTCGTCACGGGCCTACGCCTGCACCGGCTCCCGCTCCGGCAAGGCATGCTCCACCCGCTCCCCATGGGCATAGAGAACGGCCTCGCCCACGGCCAGGGGTTGCCACACCTCGTCGCTCGTGAGCGGTTCGGTGCTGATCAGCGTCACCACGTCGTCGTGGCAGGCCAGTTCGGCGAAATCCACGCTGAGATCGGCATCCGCCAGGGTGGCCTGGGCGAACGGCGCCCGCCGGGTGAGGCAGTGAAGCCGGGTGCCCGCATAGGCGAACAGCCAGCGCCCCTCGGCGATCAGGCAGTTGAAGATGCCCTGGCGGGCCAGCAGCTCGGAGGCTCGCACCAGGGCCAGGAACACGGCATGGCGATCGGCAGGATCCACCCGGTCCCGCTCCAGCCCCTCCAGGATCCAGCAGAAGGCCGCTTCGCTGTCGGTGGTGCCCTCCGGCCGGAAGGAGCCCTGCAGAGGGATCTCGCCTTCCAGATGTCCGTTGTGGGCGAACACCCATTCGCGACCACCCCAGCGCCGGTGGAACGGATGGCAGTTCTCCAGCGCCACGATGCCGCGGGTGGCCTTGCGGATGTGGGCGATGGAGCAGTGGGCCCGCAGATCGAGCGACTCCACCTGGGCGGCGATCGGCGAGAAGGCAGCGGGGGCGTCCTCGCGGTAGAGGTCCACCCCATCGCCATCGGGGTCGAAGCTGGCCAGGCCCCAGCCATCCCCGTGATCACCGGTGGCCCCGCCCCGACGGCGCAGGCCGTGGAAGGAGAAGCGCATGTCGGTGGGGGTGTTGGCACTCAGGGCCAGCAGTTCGCACATGGGGGCAGACCGGATCAGCGGCTCGTGCGGAACAGTTCGTCCCAGAGTCCGCCGCTCTTGCCGAAGAAGGTCTTGTCGATCTTGCTCCAGCCGCCGAAATCCGCCGCGCTGAACAGCGTCTTCACCGAGGCGAAGCGATCCTTCACCCGGGCCCACACGCTGGCGTTCACCGGCCGGAAGCCCTCCTCGGCGAAGATCTCCTGGGCCGGCTCGCTGCTCAGATAGGCCGCCAGGGCTTCGGCGGCCTTGCGCGTGCCCTTCTTGTCCACGTTCTTGTCCACCACTGCCACCGGGCCCTCGATGCGCACGTTCACCTCGGGAACGAGGAAGGGGGCCTTCAGCTCGCCCATCTTCGTCGCCAGGATCGCCTCGTTCTCATAGTTCAGCAGCACGTCCCCCTGGCCCCGCTTGAGGAAGGTGTCGGTGGCTTCGCGGGCGTCCTTGGGCAGGTTGTCCACGTTGCGGTACACCGCGGTCACGAACTGCTTGGCCTGCTCCTCGCTGCCGCCGGTCTGGGTCACCGAGCCCCACAGCCCCAGGAAGTTCCAGCGGGCCCCGCCGGAGGTCTTGGGGTTGGCGGTGATCACCGTCACGTCGGGACGCGCGAGATCCTTCCAGGTCTTCACCCCCTTGGGATTGCCGTCGCGGGTGAGGAAGGCCACCACCGAGTGGGTGATGATCGAATCGTTGGGAAACTCCTTCTCCCAGCCGGGCTCGATCAGGCCGGCCTTCTGCAGCTTCTCCACATCGCCGGCCAAGGCAAGGGTCGCCACATCGGCCTCGAGGCCATCGATGATCGCCCTTGTCTGGCTGCCGGAGCCGCCGTAACTGGTGCGGATGTTGATGGTTTCGCCGGTCTTGGCCTTCCACTCGGCCTGGAACCTGGGCAGGATCCGGTCGTAAGCGCTTTTGGTGACGGCGTAGCTCACCAGCAGCAGCTCCTTGCCAGCCCCGCCCTGGCCACCAGCGCTCTGGTCTCCGGCGCCCTGACCGGTGCCCGCCGCACCCTCGCCGGGGGTGGATCCACCGCCGCAGCCCCCCAACAGGCTGGCGCTGCCCACCAGGGCCAGGGCGAGCAGGGCGCGCCGGCGCGGCAGCACGCCGACGACAGGGCGAGGCGGAAAGAAAGAAACCACGGTAAGACGACTGGAAACCGGAGTTCAGTTTACACGCATCCTCGGCGGGGAAATCGTCTTTGCGGTGCAGGGCGCCAGCAGAAAGCCCCAGTCGCCTGACGACCGGGGCCGTGAGTCCCGTGGGCAACGCGTCCCCAGGAACGCCGATCAGCGGGTCTTGGCGAAGATCTGATCCCAGATGGCGCCCTTGCCGAAGAACTTCTTATCCACGGCGGCCCAGCCGCCGAAGTCACCCACGCGGAAGAACTTGACAGCGGGGAAACGGTTGCCCGCGTAGGCCTTGCCCTCCGGGGTGACCGGCCGGATGCCGTTGTCGGCGAAGGCCTTCTGGGCTGGCGCCGTGAACAGGAAGCGGGCGAAGGCGGTGGCCACCTGGCGGGTGCCCTTCTTGTCCACATAGCGGTCGACCACGGCGATCGGCTGCTCGGTGAGCACGTTGGGGCTGAACGTCTTCACCGGGGTGGTCCACTCCCCGATTCTCCGGGCCAGGATCGCCTCGCTCTCCCAGTTCAGCAGCACATCGCCCTGCTTGCGCTTCACGAAGGTGTCCGTGGCTTCGCGGGCATCCTTGGGCAGCACCTCGGCGTTCTTGTACACACCGGTGATGAAGCTCCTGGCCTGGGCCTCGCTGCCGCCCCCACGGGTGATGGCTCCCCAGAGCGCCAGGAAATTCCAGCGGGCGCCGCCGGAGGTCTTGGGATTGGCGAGCACCGACTCGACGTTCTTGTTGTCGAGATCCCTCCAGCCGTTGATCTTCTTGGGGTTCCCGGGGCGAACGAAGGCCACCACGGTGGAGTTGGTGGCGATCGAGTTGTTGGGGAGCTCCTTCTCCCAGCCCGGATTGATCAGGCCCTTCTCCTGGATCTTGAGCACGTCGGCGGTCATGGCCAGGCCCACCACATCGGCCTCGAGGCCATCGATCACGGCGCGGGTCTGGCTGCCGGAGCCGCCGTAGCTGGTCTTGACGTCGACGTCCTGGCCGGTCCTGCGCTTCCAGTCGGCCTTGAACAGGGGAATGATCCTGTCGTAGGCCGCCTTGGTGACGGCGAAGCTCACCAGCAGGATCGTCTGCTTCTTGGCCGGCTGCTGGGCCTGGGCGCTGGCCTGGAGCAGCGCCTGAGTGCCGACCACGGCGATCGGGGCGGCCAGACCCGCCAGGGCCAGGCCGACGCAGGCCCGGCGACCCAGCCAGGAGGTGGTGTTAACCACGGTTGTCCGATTGGGGAACTTGTGCAACGTACGGAGCCCGCCCGCCCGGTCGACGTAACCCGGGCTACCCCGTCGGGACGCCCCGGAATCCCCTCCCCTGGGGCCCGGCGGCTGGCACAATCCCCACCATTGCGCCGTGGATCTCCATGGGTTTCAGCGCCAAGACCGAGTACGGACTGGTGGCCCTGATGGAGCTGGCCGGCATCCACGGTCAGGGGGGCGTGCTCCAGGTGGCGGAGATCGCCCAGCGCCAGGGCATCCCCGACCGCTATCTCGAGCAGATGCTCACCAGTCTGCGCCGCGGCCAGATCCTGCGCAGCATCCGCGGTCCCCGGGGCGGCTACCAGCTGGCCCGCCCCCCTGCCGAAATCCAGGTGGCCGAGGTGGTGCAGTGCCTGGAAGGCGAAGCCACCGCCCGCGGCTCGGGCCAGCGCAACACCCCGGAATCCGACGTGCTCGCCGCGCTGGAGGGGCGTCTCGACGCCGCCCGCCGCTCGATCCTGGAGGGCACCACGCTGCTGGATCTGCTCGAGGAGCGCGACCGGCTGGTGCAGGCCCAGGCCATGTACTTCATCTGAATCCGAGCCCACCGCCGGGCACCCCTGGCCCCGCTGCTTCGGCAGGGGGCCTACGTTTGCGTTCAACAACAAAGGCCGCATACCCGATGGGATTTATGCGCTAACTTGTCGCCATCTGCTCGTGGCCCATGGGCTGTTGTCGCCGAATGCCTTCCGCCGGCTGCCTGCCGGCCGCTCCTTTCCCCTCCATGACATCTCCTCCCCTTCACTTCCATGAACGCTTCACTCACGCGCCCGGCTCTCCGCCTCACCCTTCTGCCCGGTGACGTCCTCCCCGAAGGCCTGAACTGGCGCATCCAGGACGGCTACATCCGCACCGCCGCCTGGGACGAAGAGGGCGAATCGATCACCCTCGGCCTCTGGGGCCCCGGTGACTGGGTCACCAACGCCTACTCCACCCTCCACCCCGTGGAGGTGCAATGCCTCTCTACCGTCGTCGTGGATCAGGTGGATCCCACCGATGAGGAGATCCTTGCCTTCCTGCGGCACCAGATCCGCAACACCGAGGAGATCTTCGAGATCAACCGCATCCGCAGTGCCGAAGAGCGCCTCCTCTCCCTGCTGCGCTGGATCGGCAGCCGCTTCGGCCAGGTGAGCAGCCGGGGCACACGCCTGTCGCTCAAGGACATGAACCTCACCCACCGGGGGCTGGCAGAGATCTGCGGCCTCACCCGCGTCACCGTGACCAAGACCCTCAATCGCTTCAAGACCCTCGGTCTGCTGGAGAAGGTGAGCGAGGCCGATCTGCTGATTCCGGCTTCCCCCGCTCTGGCAAGGCTCTGACGGAGTCGCTTCGATGGCGACGTCGTTCGTGACGTCGCCCGCTTCCTTCCTTCTCTTCCTCCGCGATCGTTCCCATGGCAGCCCAGCATCTGCGCGCGCGCGCCTCCCGGCCCGAGTTGCAGCGCTACACCCTCGAATTCCGCAACGGCGAACTGCTCCGCCACCAGGACCCGCTGGCCCTGGCCCAGTACCGCTCCGATGCCCGGCTGGCCCGGGTGCACCCCGAGCAGCCGGCCCAGCAGGCTGCTTGAGGGGCTGATCCCCTCAGATGGCGTAGTCGGGTTCGAAACTGCGAGCCTGGCGGCTGGCCACATGCAGGGTGTCGCCGGGCCGCAGCGAACCGTGATCGATCCCCTCGCGGGGCACCTGGGCCAGCACCGTCTCGCCGTTGTCGAGCACCAGTTCGGCCTGGAGGTCGCGCCCCATGTGGGTAAGCCGGCGCAGGCGGGCGGGCACCGTGCCCGGCCTGGGCTCGGCATGCAGCTCCACGTGATGGGGGCGGATGAACAGCTGGCCGTCCTCGCTCGCCGCAGGCGCGTGCTCGCGTCCCACGGGCAGGGCGCCCCGGGGCAGCACGTTCACCGCACCCACAAAGCCCATCACGAAGGGTGAGGAGGGATGGTCGTAGATCTCGGCCGGACTGCCGATCTGCTCGATGCGCCCCTCGTTCATCACCACGATCCGGTCGGCCACCTCCATCGCCTCCTCCTGGTCGTGGGTGACGATCACGGTGGTGACGTGCATCTCGTCGTGCAGATTGCGCAGCCAGGCGCGCAGTTCCTTGCGCACCTTGGCATCGAGGGCGCTGAAGGGTTCATCGAGCAGCAGCACCCGCGGCTGCACCGCCAGGGCCCGGGCCAGGGCCACCCGCTGCCGTTGCCCCCCCGACAGCTGGGAGGGGTAGCGATGGCCGTAGCCGCGCAGCTGCACCAGATCCAGCAGTTCATCCACCCGGGGCCGGATCGCCTCCTTCTTCCAGGCGCGCAGCTCGAGGCCGAAGGCCACGTTTCGGCGCACGCTGCGGTGCTTGAACAGGGCGAAGTGCTGGAACACGAAGCCCACCTGGCGGTCCTGCACGGAGCGGCCGGTGGCCTCCTCGCCGGTGATCCAGATGCGGCCGGCGTCGGCGTCGTCCAGGCCGGCGATCAGCCGCAGCAGGGTGCTCTTGCCGGAGCCGGAGGGGCCGAGCAGGGCCACCAGTGAGCCGCTCTCGATGTCCAGGGTCACGTCGTCGACGGCCCGGAAGCTGCCGAAGTTCTTGCTGACGCTGGCGACGCGGATGCCCATGGAAGCCGAAGAAGGCCGGACATTCACCCTATCATCAGCGGTGAACCGTTCAAACCCACGCACCCCACTGATACGATCGGGATTCCGTTCTTCAGGGCCGATGACCGCTGCCTCGCCACGCCCTCCGCAGGCGCGGTCCCGCCGGGGTCTGCGCCTGCCTTCGCTGCCTTCCTGGCCCTGGCGCATCACCTGGACCTATCTCACGCTGGTGCTGTTCCTGCCTCTGGCCGGGATGCTGCTCAAGGCGGCCGGTGTCGGTCCGGCGGGGTTCTGGGCAGCGGCCACCAGCCCGGAAGCGATCGCCTCCTACAAGGTGAGCTTCGGCATCGCCGCCCTGGCCAGCCTGGTGAACGGCGTGTTCGGCCTGGTGGTGGCCTGGGCGCTGATCCGCTGCCGCTTTCCCGGTCAGCGCCTGCTGGATTCCCTGATCGACCTGCCCTTCGCCCTGCCCACAGCGGTGGCGGGCCTGGCCCTCTCGTACGTGTACAGCACCGAGGGCTGGCTGGGTGCACCCCTGATGCAGCTCTTCGGCCTCAAGGTTTCGTACACGGCCGTGGGGGGGGGGGGGTGGCGATGGTGTTCATCTCCCTGCCCTTCGTGGTGCGCACCGTGGAGCCGGTGCTGCGCTCCCTGGAGAAGGAGCAGGAGGAGGCCGCCTGGTCGCTGGGCGCCAACGAACCCCAGACGTTTTTCAAGGTGGTGCTGCCCCAGCTGATGCCGGCGATCCTGAGCGGCGTGGCCCAGGGCTACAGCCGGGCGGTGGGCGAATACGGCTCGGTGGTGATGATCTCGAGCAACGTTCCCTTCAAGGATCTGATCACCCCCACCCTGATCATCCAGAAACTCGAGGAGTACGACTTCGACTCCGCCACCGTGATCGGCACCGTGATGCTGCTGTTCTCGCTGGTGAGCCTGATGGTGATCAATGCCCTGCAGGTGTGGGGCCAGCGCTACCAGAACGGCTGACTCCCTTCTTCCTTTCCCTCCCCAGTCCACCCGCCTCTTCAGCATCACCATGACCTTCACCATCCCGCCGCTCGAGGACGTCCAGCCGCCCACGTGGGTCAAACCCAGCTTCGGCGCCCGGGCCCGCTCGGCGGTCCCGGCGCTGATCGTGCTGGTGGCCTGCATCTACGTGGCGGTGGTGATCCTGCTGCCGGCGCTGGCGGTGGTGGTGCAGGCCTTCGCCAAGGGGGTCGGCCCGTTCCTGGAGAATCTCTCCTCCCCCGAGCTGTTGTCGGCGCTGCGGCTCACCCTGTTCGCCACGGCGATCGCGGTGCCCTGCAACGTGGTGTTCGGGCTGGCGGCCGCCACGGCCATCGCCCGCCGCCGCTTCCCCGGCAAGGCGCTGCTGCTGAGCGTGATCGACCTTCCCTTCTCGATCTCACCGGTGGTGGTGGGCCTGATGCTGGTGCTGCTCTACAGCCCCAACCACGGCCTGTTCGCCTCGCTGGTGCAGAGCACAGGCTTCAAGATCATCTTCTCCTGGCCCGGCATCGTGCTGGCCACGATCATCGTCACCTTCCCGTTCATGGCCCGGGAGGTGATCCCGCTGCTGGAGGAGGAGGGCTGGGAGCAGGAGGAGGCGGCCCGCACCCTGGGGGCCAGCAACTGGCAGGTGTTCTGGAAGGTCACCCTGCCCTCGGTGCGCTGGGCCGCGCTCTACGGCCTGATCCTCACCACCGCCCGTGCCCTGGGGGAGTTCGGCGCCGTGGCCGTGGTGAGCGGCAACATCGCCAACCAGACCCAGACCCTGCCGCTGTTCGTGGAGGACGCCTACAAGCAGTACCACACCGAAATGGCCTTCGGTGCCGCCATGGTGCTCGGGGGCGTGGCGATCGTGTCGCTGCTGCTCAAGATCCTGGTGGAGCAGCTGCTCGAGCGCGACCGCCGCGCCGGCGCTGGCCCGCTCTGATGCCTTCAGTGGCGGTACTGGGCATCCACCCAGCAGCGGGGCAGCGCCTCGCCGGAGGGGAACACCAGATCGCTCTTGGCGTAGTCGGCCGGGTCCTGCAGTTCCTCGCCGCCGTGGAGGCGGGCCTGCACCTTGTCCTGGAAGGGATCGAACAGCTGCGGGAGGTCGAGCACCTCCACCAGGCTGGAGGCTTCGTCGTGGCGGAGTTTGAGGAACATGGCCGGTTCCGCGGGATGTCCTCAGTGTGTGTCGGTGGCTCCCGGGAGGGCGGCTGGCGGCATCAGTTGCAACATCGCTCGTGCCACGACCCCTTTCCAGGTAACGGATCGCCACGGTTCGCTCACCCAGCCCCGCTCCCCGTTGGCGCCTCCGCAGCCCGCAGGTCTAATGAAGGCACGAGGGCCACCGGATCCCACAGCGCTTCATGTCCCATCACCAGATCCTGATCGTCGGCGGCGGTGCCGCCGGCCTCACCGCCGCCAGCCAGCTGAAGCGGGCGCGCCCGGCCCTTGAGGTGGCGATCCTCGAACCCGCCGAAGACCACTGGTACCAACCCGGCTGGACGCTGGTGGGCGGCGGGGTGTTCACGATGGAGCAGACGCGCCGCTCCGAAGCCGGCCTGATCCCCGAGGGCGTCACCTGGATCCGGGAAGGGGTGGCGGGCTTCGATCCGGCCGCCGGCACCGTCAGCACCAGCGGCGGACGCACCCTCGCCTACGACGTGCTGGTGGTGGCCACCGGCATGAAGCTCTGCTGGGAGGCGATCGAAGGGCTGCCCGAAGCGCTGGGCAAGGGCGGCGTGTGCAGCAACTACTCCCGCAAACACGTGACGTACACCTGGGAGGCCATCCAGGGCTTCCGGGGCGGCAACGCCGTGTTCACCTGCCCGCCGATGCCGATCAAGTGCCCGGGGGCCCCCCAGAAGATCGCCTACCTCGCCGACGACGTGTTCCGGCGCGATCCCGCCGTGGCCGCCAAGACCACGGTGATCTACGCCACGGCCACCCCCGGCATCTTCGGCGTGCCCACCTATGCCGCCCCCCTGCGGGAGGTGGTGGCCCGCCGCGGCATCGATGCCCGCTACGGCCATGTGCTCAAGGCGGTGCGGCCGGAGAGCAAGGAAGCGGTGTTCACCGTGCCGCCGACGCGGGAGTGGCGCGACGGCGAGGAGGAACCGCTGGAGGTGGTGATCCCCTACGAGCTGCTGCATGTCACCCCGCCGATGGCGGCGCCCGATGTGGTGGCCACCAGCCCCCTGGCCACAGGCGCCCCCGGCGGCTACGTGGAGGTGGATCCCCACACGCTGCAGCACAAGCGCTTCGCCAACGTCTTCTCCCTGGGCGACGTGTCGGGCATGCCCAACTCCAAGACGGCGGCGGCGGTGCGGGGCCAGGCGCCGGTGCTGGTGAGCAACCTGCTGGCCCTGCTCGACGGTCAGCCCCTCACCGCCCGCTACGACGGCTACAGCTGCTGCCCGCTGATCACCGGCTACGGCAAGACGATCATGGCCGAGTTCAACTACGAGCAGCAGCCGGTGCCCTCGTTCCCGCTCGATCCCACCAAGGAGCGCTGGAGCATGTGGGTGGTGAAGACCAGCGTGCTGCCCTGGCTGTACTGGAACCGGATGCTGCGGGGCCAGCCCCACGAGCGGCGCTACATGCCGGGGGTCGCCGCCCCCGGCTGAAGCCGCCGGTAGCGCGGGCACGCTCGAGGGTCAGCCGCCGTTGGCGTCGCTGCCGTTGCGTTTGCCGGGGCCATCGAGGAGTTCATCCTTGCTGGCGCGGAGGTCTTTCCACATGCGGCGGATGCGGGCATAGGCCTGCTCCTGGCTGAGCTTGCCGTTGCTCTGCAGGGCCACGATCAGCCCCACACGCTCGGCGAAGGTTTCCAGGTTCTGGTGAAACACCAGCCGCTGGGGGCTCCAGTCGGCGCCCCGGTAGCTGCCGTGGGCCTCCATCGGCGAGCGCACGACGGCCCCGTCATCGCCGGCTGGCTCGGGATTGGCCTCGGAGACGCTGGGGCTCACGGCGGCAGACCATCAAGATTCGAATGTAGGAACGCTGAGGCCAAGGGGAGGTGAAGATCCGGTTGGCCCTCCGCCCGCGATAAGCCTGGAAGAAGAGCGACAGGAGCGAGATCCACAACCGTTTCTTAACCCTGCGGAGCCGCCGGCGGCTCCAGGATCAGCCCAGGAGGTCTCCCTCGGTGGAGGCCGAAGGGAGGCAGGGATGCAGAGCGTGATCGTGAGAGCGGCTCCTGCGACGGACCCCGGCGCTGGCCCCAGCAACGGGACCTGGGCCCACCAGCGGCTGGAGCAGAACGTGCGCAGGCTGGTGGAGCTGCAGGCTCCGGTGCTTGAAGACGGCGGTGATCCCGAACCGCTGCATCGGATGCGGGTGGCGATGCGGCGCCTGCGCACCGTGCTGCGGCAGTTCGGCCCGGCCTTGGTGTTGCCAGGAGGGGTGGCGGACGCGCGGATCGCCAAGGCAGCCCGGCGGCTGGGGATGGCCCGCGATCTCGACGTGCTGCGGGCCCGCCTGGATCAGGAGCTGATCCCCCAGCTGCCGGAGGAGGAGGCCCGGGCCCTGCGGCCGGTGCTCCGGCAGCTGCGGCGCGAGCGCCGTCTGGCGGGCGAACAGCTGGCCGAGACCCTCACCAGCGGGGCCTACCTCAAGCTGCTGGAGCGGCTGCAGGGCTGGCTGAAGCAGCCGGTCTTCACCCCCCTGGGCACCGAGCCCGTGGCGGCCTGGCAGGTGGAGTGGCAGGCCCCGCTGCTCTCGGCACTGGCAGTTCATCCCGGCTGGTTCGTGGAGGAGGCCGGCGCCGATCCGGAGTCGGTCCATGACCTGCGCAAGCAGTGCAAGAGCGCCCGCTACTGCCTGGAAAACCTCCAGCCGCTGAACGGGGAAGCGGGGGCGGCCTGGGTGCACCGCTTCCAGGGGCTGCAGGATCTGCTGGGGGAACTCAACGACCTGGAGGTGCTGCGGCGGGCGATCGACGACCAGCTGCCGGGCCGCCTGGTGGACAGCCTGCCGCAGCTGCACGGACTGCTGGAGAGCCGCTCGGCGCTCTGCTGGAGCCGCTGGCGCGAACAGGCCCTGGAGTTGCAGCGTCCCCACTGCCGCCACGGCTTGCTGGCCGACCTGCTCGGCAACCGGGAGGAAGCGCCCAAAGGATCTTGAGCGCCCCTTAACCGAGCCCTAACGACCCCGGGGAGGGCAGGCACGTAGCCATGTAAAGCCCATTCCAACGGCTTTTCGATGACCTTCGCCAAGAAGGCCCTGACCCTCGGCACGGCCGCCGCCCTCGGTGCCGGCACCCTGGCCTCGGCCGCGGCGCTGGCCCAGGCCACGATCAATGGCGCCGGTGCCACCTTCCCGGCCCCCTTCTATCAGAGCGCATTCGCCGGCCTCGCCAGTTCGGGCGTCAAAGTCAATTATCAGTCGGTGGGATCGGGCGCTGGCGTGCGCCAGTTCCTGGCCGGCACCGTGGATTTCGCCGCCACCGACGAACCGATCAAGCCCGCTGAAGCGGCCAAGGTGAGCCGTGGCGTGGTGCAGTTCCCTGCCGTGGGCGGCACCATCGCTGTGGCTTACAACAAGCCCGACTGCCCCAACCTGAGGCTTACCCAGAAGCAGGTCGTCGACATCTTCCTGGGCACCATCAAAACCTGGGAAGCCCTGAAGTGTGGCAAGGGTCCGATCGTGGTGGCCCACCGCTCCGACGGCTCCGGCACCACCTTCGCCTTCACCAACAGCCTCTCGGCCTTCTCGCCCGAGTGGAAGAGCAAGGTGGGTGAGGGCAAGAGCGTCAAGTGGCCCGTGGGAGTGGGCGGCAAGGGCAACGAGGGCGTGGCCGGCGTGATCTCCAACACCCCCGGAGCGATCGGCTACCTCAACCAGGCCTTCGTGAAGGGCAAGATCCGTGCCGCCGCTCTGCAGAACAGGTCCGGGGCCTTCGTGAAGCCCAACGTGACCAGCGGTGCCGCAGCCCTCAACAACATCAAGCTCAATTCGATGCTGGCGGGTGAGGACGCCAACCCGGGAGGGGCCGCCAGCTATCCCATCTCCACCCTCACCTGGATTCTGGCCTACCAGAAGGGCAACGGCGCCAAGGCGGCCACCCTCCAGAAGGCCATGGATCACCTGCTCGGCCCCGCCCAGAGCAAGGCCGACGACCTCGGTTACGTGCCCCTGCGGGGCACGATTCTGGCCAACGCCCGCAAGGCGGTTGACCTGATCGGCAAGTGAGAGCAGCGGCCCCGGCCGCCCATCACACTGCGGGGGACGGTCACACCGTCCCCCTTTTTCATGCGCCGGCTCCTGCGTCGTGGCCTGGCTTCCAGCCTCAGCCCGGCGGACCCAGCACCGACACCGGCGCCCCGCAACCGGGGCAGGGCCGCTGGGGGTAGGTGTTGAAGGGGAAGCGGGGTGGCCGGAAGGGGGTGATGCCGCTGCGGCGGTCGTAGCGCACCATGCCGACGGCGCCGTCGTGACCCACCACCAGGGCGGTGCGGCCGAGGCGGGGCTGGCTGCGGGCCCAACTGCCGTCGTTGAACACCTGCAGATGGCAGGGCCGAGAGTGGCCGGTCTCCGCCTCCCCAGGCCAGGCGAAGGCGCTCGCTTCGGGGATGTGGGTGTGGCCGTTGATCACGCCGTCGAGGCGGCGATGGCGGTTCTCTCGCTGGAGATGGCGCAGCAGCATGCGCTTGATCAGGCGGTCGTGGCCGCTGCGGTGCTTCAGGGCCCGCTCAAGGGCGAAGGCGAGGGAGAAGCCGCCGGAGGCGTCCAGCCCATCGCCCAGCGGCACGGGCCAGTCTCCATGGGAGGCCAGAAGGGCGGCGGCGGCTTCGAGGATCGGCTCCGGTCCGCCGCCCTCGGCGCCGGCGGCGGGTTGGCCGGGGGGCGGCAGGGGCAGCAGGCCGCGCAGCCCGTTCACGCAGGCGCTGTAGTGCTCCTGCAGCTGCATCAGGCCATGGCTCAGACCCGTGTGCAGGCGCAGCAGGCGGTCGTACTCATCGCCGTGGCGCACCAGCAGCCGCAGACCATTCGGCGTGGTGTAGACGTCTTCCAGCAGGACAGTGAGGCCGGGACGCAGCACGCCGGTGTGGCGGCGCAGCAGGGCGTCGTGATTGCCGGGCACGTACACGAGTTCACAGCCCTCCTCCAGCAGCCGGCGCAGTGCCTCCAGCACCCGGCGATGGGAGCTGCGCAGCAGCCGGCGGCCGCCCAGTTCGCCCGTCTCGATCAGACCCTCGATCCCCTGGCCACCAGCCTCCATGGCGGCCGCCACGGCATCGCGCAGAAAGGCATCGTCGACGTTGGCGTTGTAGCGGATCGCCTGCAGGTCGATGATGTCGCCCACCAGGTAGAGCCGGCGGGGCCGCAGCAGTTCGAGGAAGCGCTCCAGATCCCGGGCCTCGCACTGATTGGAGCCCAGGTGCAGATCGGAGAGGAAGACCGCGTCGCACGCGAGCGGATGGGTGGAGCTCAGACGGGAGGCGGACAGGTGGTGGCGGCGCGGCAGGAACGGGCGATCTGGCCCTCCTCGTCGGCAGGCACCACGATCAGCTCAAAGGGTCCCAGCCAGGTGAGCGATTCGACCAGTTCGCCGCGCAGCGTCGCGTCGTGTTCGCCGATACCGCCGGTGAGCGCGATCACGTCCACGCCGCCGAGGCTGGCGGCCATGGCGCCGATCGCCTGCAGCAGCGAGAAGCGGAACACCGCCAGAGCAAGAGCCGCCCCCGGATGGCCGCCCGCCTCGGCGGCCCGCAGCTCGCGCATGTCGCCGCTGAGGCCGGAGAGGCCCAGCAGGCCGCTCTCGCCGTTGAGCACCCGATCGAGTTCGGCGGGCGCCACGCCGAGGCGCAGCAGCTGGAGCAGCAGGCCGGGATCGAGCGATCCGCTGCGGCGGGCCATCACCAGTCCCTCCAGCGGTGTGAAGCCCATGGTGGTGGCGATGCTCAGGCCGCCGGCGATGGCGCACAGCGAGCAGCCCGCGCCGAGGTGACAGCTGATCAGCCGCAGGGGCCCCGGCTGGCCCCCGCCCGTGTCCGCTCGGGTGGTGCCGAAGCGGCGGCTCACCGTTTCGGCCACGTGCTGATGGTTGAGGCCATGGAAGCCGAAGCGCCGCAGCCCGAGGGCGCGCCAGGCCTCCGGCAGCGCATAGGTGCGGGCGGGAACCGGAAGGGTGGCGTGGAAGGCGGTGTCGAAGCAGGCCCACTGGGGCAGCTCGGGCCAGTGCGCCGCCAGATGGCGCATCACCTGCAGCGCGGGCCCGTTGTGCAGCGGTGCCAGGGGCACGAGGGCCTCGAGCTCCGCCAGCACCTCCGGCGTGAGGCGGGTGGGAGCCGTGAAGCGCTCACCGCCATGCACCACCCGATGGCCCGCCAGCGCGATCCCAGCGCGCCAGGGTTCCAGGGCCGGAGCCAGCCATTCCCCCAGCACCTCGTCCACCCCGGGGCCCTCGCCGCCGCCTGTGGCATCCCAGCCGGTGGATCCCTGCCAGAGCACCGCGTCATCGGGAGCCAGCAGCCGGGCCTTGAGGCTCGAACTGCCGGCATTGAGCACCAGCACCGGGCCCCCCGGCCCGGTGGCGGGGTCGGGAGGGGTCATCTCAGGCTGAGGTGCCGCCGCCCCAGCGCCAGTCGGTGACGGCGGGGGAATCCATGCCGTGCTCATGGGCGTAGGCGCGGTTGGCCAGGATCGCCTCCTTCATCCGCTCCTTGACATGGGCGGCGCGCGATCCCAGGCCGGGCACGCGGTCGATCACGTCGATCACGAGATTGAAGCGATCGATCTGGTTGTTCATCGCCAGCTCGAGCGGCGTGTTGATGTTGCCCTTCTCCTTGTAGCCACGCACGTGGATGTTGGCGTGGTTGCGGCGGCGGTAGGTGAGGCGGTGGATCAGCCAGGGGTAACCGTGGAAATTGAAGATCACGGGCCGATCGGTGGTGAACAGGGTGTCGAAGTCGCGGTCGCTGAGGCCGTGGGGATGCTCCTTGGGATCGGTGAGGGCGAACAGCTTCACCACGTTGAGCACGCGGATGCGCAGGCTGGGGATCTCGCGGCGCAGGATCTCCACCGCCGCCAGCGTCTCCTTGGTGGGGATGTCGCCGGCGCAGGCCATCACCACGTCCGGATCATCCAGTTCCGTGCCCTGGTCATCGTTGCTGGCCCAGCTCCAGAGGCCGATCCCCTTGGCCACATGCTGGCGGGCCTGCTCGAGGCTGAGGTACTGGAGGTGCTTCTGCTTGTCGGAAACGATGATGTTGCACACATTGGTTTCGTGCATCGCCTCCTCGGCCACCGCCAGCAGGCTGTTGGCATCGGCGGGCAGATACACCCGCACCACCTCGCCGCTCTTGTTGCCGGCCAGATCAATGAAGCCGGGATCCTGGTGGGTGAAGCCGTTGTGATCCTGCCGCCACACGGTGGAGGAGATCAGGCAGTTCCAGGGCCCGATCGGTGCGCGCCAGGGGGCGTGGTGGATGCAGGATTCCAGCCACTTAGCGTGCTGGTTGAACATCGAGGCGATCACATGGGCGAAGGCCTCGTAGGTGTGGAAGAAGCCGTAGCGGCCGGTGAGCAGATAGCCCTCCATCATCCCCACCAGGGTGTGTTCGGAGAGCATCTCCACCACCCGGCCTTCGCGGGACAGTTCGCTGCCGTCGAGGTCTTCGGGCAGGAAATCCTCCATCCACACCTTCTTGCTCACCTCGTAGATCGCCTGCAGGCGATTGGAGGAGGTTTCATCAGGGCCGAACACGCGCAGCGAATCGGGATTGTGAGCGATGGCGTCGCGCAGCAGTTCGCCCAGGGGATAGGTGTTCTCGGCCTCGCTGGCGCCCGGGGCCGTCACCGGCACGGCGTAGGTCTCCACCTCAGGCAGATGAAGCTTGTGTCGCAGCAGACCGCCGTTGGCGTGGGGGTTGGAACCCATGCGCCGGCGGCCGATCGGGGAAAGGGCCTGAAGTTCGGGAACGAGCGTGCCGTTGGCATCGAACAGCTCCCAGGGGCGGTAGCTGCGCAGCCACTCCTCAAGCATCAACAGCTGCTCGGAATCCTTGTTGGGGGCCGGCAGCGGCACCTGGTGGGCACGCCAGAAGCCTTCGAGCTTGTGGTGGCCGAGCGCGGCGGGACCGGTCCAGCCCTTGGGCGAGCGCAGCACGATCATCGGCCAGCGGGGGCGCACCGCCTCGCCGCTGGCGCGGCACTCGGCCTGCACCGCCCGGATGCGGGCCACCGCCGTGTCCATCGCCTCGGCCATGGCGTGGTGCATGGCCATCGGCTCGTGGCCCTCCACCAGGATCGGCTCCCAGCCGTAGCCGCGCAGCAGGCTCTGGAGCTCCTCGCGGGGAATGCGCGCCAGCAGGGTGGGGTTGGCGATCTTGTAGCCGTTGAGGTGCAGCACCGGCAGCACCGCCCCGTCGCTGATCGGGTTGAGGAACTTGTTGATGTGCCAGGAGGTGGCCAGGGGGCCGGTCTCGGCCTCGCCGTCGCCCACACAGGCCAGGGCGATCAGGTCGGGGTTGTCGAACACCGCCCCGCAGGCGTGGGAGAGCACGTAGCCCAGCTCGCCGCCCTCGTGGATCGAACCGGGCGTTTCGGGGGTGCAGTGGGAGCCGATGTGGCCGGGGAAGGAGAACTGCTTGAAGAAGCGGGCCATCCCGGCTTCATCGCGGGATTTGTCCGGATAGATCTCGCTGTAGGAGCCGTCGAGGTAGGTGGGGCCGAGCACCCCAGGCGCACCGTGGCCGGGCCCCGACAGGTAGATCATGTCGAGGTCGTGGCGGCGGATCACCCGATTGGCGTGAGCCCAGAGGAAGGCCTGGCCGGGGCTCGATCCCCAGTGGCCGAGCAGCCGGTTCTTGATGTGCTCGGGCCGCAGCGGCTCGCGCAGCAGCGGATTGGCCCGCAGGTAGATCATCCCCACCGCCAGGTAATTGGCAGCGCGCCACCAGGCATCGATCAGGCCCAGTTCCTGCTCCGGGCTGGTTCCCTGCAGGTGGCCCGGGGCCGAGGGAGCGACAGTCATAGGTGGCTGGGGATGGGCTGGGCCGGATCGTAGGCAGGGTCCCCGGTAAGGGCCTGTAGCCAGAACACCTAGGTGGGCAATGGGCCACACAGCAGGCCGCCGCCCCTTCGCCTAACGCAGAGCCGGCCGTCAGGATCCCAGCAGGGCCGTGCACTCCAGCCGCTCCTGGCTGGCGTCGCGGCGGTGGAGGCGCAGGCGGATCACCTCCGCCAGGTGCTCGGCGTCGTCGGCGACACCGCAGAAGCGGCCCGAGCCCCAGGTGTGCAGCCAGGGCAGGCCGATGAAGTAGAGCCCCTCGCTCGGGGTGACGCCCCGCTCGTGGGCGGGATGGCCGGCGCCGTCGAACACCGGCACGTCGACCCAGTGGAAATCGGCGCCGTAGCCGGTGCACCAGATCACCGCCGCCAGGGGTTCTGCCTCGAGATCGAGGGCGGCCGGCGGACCCGGCGGCGGCTCCCAGCAGGGCACGTAGGGCGGCTCCTCGGGGGCCTCGATTCCTTCGCGGGCAATCCAGGCATCGATGCCCGAGCGGATGCGGCAGTAGACGGCGTCGGCCCGATCGAGGTTCTCGGCCAGATCGCCTGCGAAGCGGATGGAGCGGGATCCCAGCTCCTCCAGGCGCCCATGCAGCACCATGCCTTCGAGGGCGCGGTGGCGCAGGTCGATCTCGCGGCCACCATCGCGACCAGTGAGGTAGTGGTTGGTCTTGCTGCGCACCTGCCGGGGATCCTCGTGCTGTTCGATCGGCAGCTGGTAGTAGCCCATGCGATCCAGCCAGTCGACCACGTCCTTGCCCCGGTAGCGGCGGGGGGAGCGGGGCGCCGAGCCCACGCTCAGGTGCACCCTGCGGCCGGCCAGGAAGAGATCTTCGGCGATCTGGCAGCCCGACTGGCCGCTGCCCACCACCAGCACGGGCCCGGGGGGGAGCTGATCGGGGTTGCGGTAGTCGCGGGCGTCGAGCTGCAGCAGCCCGGCGGGGAGACGTTCCGCCTGCGGATGGCGACGGGGGCGGTGGTAGCCGCCGGTGGCGATCACCACCTGATCGGCCTCGATCTCCCCCTCACTGGTGAACAGGCGATAGCCGTCGCCATGGCGCAGCAGACGGCTCACCGCCACCCCCTCGCGCACGTCGGCCTGGATGTGGGCGGCGTAGCGGCGCACGTAGTCGACGATCTGATCACGGCCCATGAAGCCGTGGGGATCGTCGCCGTCGTAGGGGAAATCGGGCAGACGGCACTGCCAGTTGGGGGTGACCAGGCAGAAGGAATCCCAGCGCTGGCGCTCCCAGGCGTGGCCGATGCGATGGCGCTCGAGCAGCAGCGGCCGGATGCCGCGGCGCTGAAGGGTATGGGCCATCGACAGACCGGCCTGGCCGGCCCCCACGATCACCACCGGATGGCGACGGGGCTGGCGGGCGGCGGCGGACACGGACGCAGGGCAGAAGGGTCGATTGTGCTGGCGACCCCCCCCCTTTTTCGGTAGCGATGGGCACGGCCTGAGTGAGCGACAGGGCCGGGAACGACCATCAGCGATTCGGTCGCATCGGGCACAAAAAGCAAAAGTTCACACGTGCAACGGTCGATGCCGTTCCTCTCCAGCGAAGGCCTCTCCTTCCCATGCCCGAAGTCACCCGTCCCGCCAACCAGCCGGGGGATTTTCTCGTCGACTATGAGGAGAAGGTCTTTCCCGATGTCAAGGCCGAACCCGGTGAAAAAGCCCTGGTCACCTTTCACACCGTGGCCTTCGAAGGTTCGATCGGTCTGGTGAATCTGCTCCAGGCCAGCCGGCTGATCAACAAAGGCTTCGAAACCTCGATCCTGCTCTACGGCCCCGGCGTCACCCTGGGCGTGCAGCGCGGCTTCCCCAAGCTCGGTGATGCGGCCTTCGACGGCCACCTCAACTTCAATGCCCGCATCCAGAAGTTCATGGATCAGGGCGGCAAGGTGTATGCCTGCCGCTTCGCCCTTCAGGCTCTCTACGGCCACGGTGAAGGGGCACTGATCCCGGGAATCAGGCCGGTGAATCCACTCGATGTGCTCGACATCATCCTGATGCACCGCAAGGAAGGGGCCTTCATTCTCGATACCTGGACCCTCTGATTTTCCCCCTTCACCGGACCAAACCATGGCCTCGATGATCACGGTGGCGGCGGCCCAGGTGCGGCCCGTGCTGTTCAGCCTCGACGGCTCCGTCGCCCGCGTGCTCGAGGCCATGGCGGAAGCCGCCGCCGCCGGGGTGGAGCTGATCGTCTTCCCGGAGACGTTCCTGCCCTACTACCCCTACTTTTCCTTCGTGGAGCCGGCGGTGCTGATGGGCCGCTCCCACCTGCAGCTCTACGAGCAGGCGGTGACGGTGGGCGGCCCGGAACTGGAGCGGATCGCCGCCGCCGCCCGCCAGTACGCCATGCACGTGCTGCTGGGGGTCAACGAGCGCGACGGCGGCAGCCTCTACAACACCCAGCTGCTGATCGACGCCGGCGGCGAGGTGGTGCTGAAGCGCCGCAAGATCACCCCCACCTATCACGAGCGGATGGTGTGGGGCCAGGGCGACGGCGCCGGCCTCCAGGTGGTGGGCACCGAGCTGGGGCGCATCGGCGCCCTGGCCTGCTGGGAGCACTACAACCCCCTGGCCCGCTTTGCCCTGATGACCCAGGGCGAGGAGATCCACTGCGCCCAGTTCCCCGGCTCGCTGGTGGGCCCGATCTTCAGCGAACAGACGGCGGTGACGATGCGGCATCACGCCCTCGAGGCCGGCTGCTTCGTGATCTGCGCCACTGGCTGGCTGGATCCGGCCGATTACGCCCGCATCACCCCCGATGCGGCCCTGCACAAGGCCCTCCAGGGCGGTTGCCACACGGCGGTGATCAGCCCGGAGGGCCGCTACCTGGCCGGGCCGCTGCCTGAGGGCGAGGGCCTGGCGATCGCCGAACTCGACCGCTCCCTGATCACCAAACGCAAACGGATGATGGACAGCGTCGGCCATTACAGCCGCCCCGATCTGCTGGGGCTGCGCCTCAACGCCACCCCCGCGGTGCACGTGTCGGCGATGGGGCCGATCCCCGAGGCTCCGGCCACCGCCCCCCGGCCCGAAGTGGAGGAGGTGAGCCATGTCTGAAGCCAACGTCTCCCTCGGGCGGCTGGTGACCGAACTGCAGGTGCACGGAGTGGTGGATCCCGCCGTGGCCGGCAACAAGGGTCGCCGCGGCGGTGCCGGTCCCTCGGATCACCGCGCCCTCACGATCGACGGCACCACGGTGATGGTGCCCGTGTACAACGCCCCCTCCCAGGCGTCGCCCTACCGGCTGCAGCAGGACGAGGGGGGCGCGGTGGCGGTGGCCGAACGGGAAAGCGGGCCCCTGGTGGCCGCCGAACCGCCGCCGGAGCCCGCCTTCTACGGCCTGCACACCGCCGACGGCATTCCCTACCGGTCCATCGCCCTGCTCCACGGCCGCGACGTGCTGGCCACCACGCTCCTGCAAACGTGCATCCGCTTCCGCGACCGCGCCGAATCGTGCCAGTTCTGCGCCATCGAGCAGTCGCTGGAGGACGGCCGCACCGTGGTGCGCAAGACGCCCGCCCAGGTGGCGGAGGTGGCGGAGGCCGCGGTTCGGCTGGATGGCGTGAAGCAGCTGGTGATGACCACCGGCACCCCCAACAGCGACGACCGGGGCGCCCGGCTGATGGCCGAGACCGCGGCGGCGGTGAAGGCGCGGGTGAATCTGCCGATCCAGGCCCAGTGCGAGCCGCCGGAGGATCCGATCTGGTACCGGCGGATGAAGGAGGCCGGGGTCGACAGCCTGGGCATGCACCTGGAGGTGGTGGAACCGGAGGTGCGGCGGCGCATCCTGCCCGGCAAGTCGGAGCTGACGCTGGAGCGCTACTACGAGTCCTTCGCCGAAGCGGTGGCGGTGTTCGGCCGCGGCCAGGTGTCCACCTACCTGCTGGCCGGCCTGGGGGATGGGGCGTCGTCGCTGATCGCCTGCAGCGCAAAGCTGATCGGCCTGGGGGTGTACCCGTTCGTGGTGCCCTTCGTGCCGATCGCCGGCACGCCGCTGGAGAACCATCCCGCCCCCTCCACCACCTTCATGGTGGAGGTGTACACGGCGGTGGCGGCGCAGCTGCGGGCCTCGGATCTGAGCGCCGCGGCGATGGCCGCCGGCTGCGCCAAGTGCGGCGCCTGCTCGGCGCTGTCGCTGTTCGAGAAGGAGCTCTGAACCATGTTCTTCATCGATCCCGCCAGCCACGACATCGGCCGCAGCACCAGCTCCTCGCCCTCGGCCTTCACCCCCTCGGTGCGCTGGGGTATCGGCGTCGACGCCGACGACTTCCGGCTGTCGCCCACCGCCAGCTCGGAGCGCTTCTCCTTCCATCTGCTGCGGCCCGGCTCGCGCCTGCTGGAGCGCTACTGGGAACTGCGCAGCCGCATCTTCTGCCAGGAGCAGCACCTGTTCGAGGAGCACGACCGCGACGATCTCGACGCGATCGCCTACCCGATCGCCGCCGTGAACCATGGAGCCGAGCGCGGCGGCGACGTGGTGGGGGTGGTGCGGATCCTGGAGAAGAGTCCGCGGCTCTGGTACGGCGGCCGGCTGGGGGTGGACGTCGACTTCCGCCGCCACAACCAGATCGGCAAGGGGCTGATCTGGAAGGCGGTGACCACGGCCAACGGCTGGGGCTGTGACCGCTTCCTGGCCACGGTGCAGATCCAGAACGTGCGCTTCTTCCAGCGCCTGCACTGGCGCTCCACCGATGAGCTGGAGATCCGCGGCATCACTCACCACCTGATGGAGGCCGATCTGGCCTACTACCAGCCCGCGCGCGAGCGGCGCCCGCAGCTGCGGGCGGCATGAGCGCCCTGGCTGAGCTGGCGGAGCGGCTGCGGCGCCAGTCAGGCCTGCTGGGCAAGCGCGACATCCAGGCACCGGCGGCCGCGTTCCCCCACCAGCCCTTCCCCGCCCTCGGGCCCGCCGCGGCCCTGGGCGACGATGCTGCCCTGCTGCCGCCCCAGACGGGCGGGCTGCTGCTGGCCTGCGAGGGGATGGCGCCGGCGCTGGTGGAGGAGGACCCCTGGTTCGCAGGCTGGAGTGGCGTGCTGGTGAACATCAGCGATATCGCCGCGATGGGCGGCCGGCCGCTGGCGGTGGTGAACAGCCTCTGGTGCCGCGGGGGCGAGCAGGCGCAGCCCCTGCTGGCGGGGATGGGGGAAGCCGCCGCGCGCTTCGGCGTGCCGGTGGTGGGGGGCCACACCAACCTGCAGAGTCCCTACGACGCCCTGTCGGTGGCGGTGCTGGGGGTGGCCGAGGGGCCGGTGCTCTCGGCCCGCGCCGCCGCCCCGGGCGATGCCTGCGTGCTGCTGGTGAACACGGCCGGCCGCTTCCACCGCCACTATCCGTTCTGGGATGCGGCCACCACCGCCGAACCGGAGCGGCTGCGCCGCCAGCTGGCGCTGCTGCCGGAGCTGGCGGGGGAAGGGCTGGCCCACGGCGCCAAGGACATCAGCATGGGCGGGCTGGCGGGCACGGCGGTGATGTTCGCCGAGGCGGCGGGCTGCACGCTGCGGCTGGATCTGGGGGCGATCAGCCCCCCGGCGGGCGTACAGCTGGAGGCCTGGCTCACCTGCTTCCCGAGCTTCGGCTACCTGCTGGCGGTGCGGCCGGAGCGGCTGGCGGCACTGCAGAGGATGTGCGCCCCCTGGCCTGAGCTGCTCTGCGCGCCGATCGGGACTTTCACCGCAGGCCCCGCCGCTCTTGAGCTCCAGCACGGGGGCGAGCTGTGCGCCCTTTGGCAGGAGCACGAGCCGCTCACCGGCTTCGCCGCCCTGCCGGCCTGAGGAAGCCGGAGTCGCCGCCACAGCGTCGCCGACACGACCGTGCGGATGAAGCGAGAGCGGCAGGATCAGCCGGTCGCCAACCCTGCGCCCCGTGCCGGAAGTTCTGCTCACCCTGCAGTGGCCCGATGGCCGCACCAGCGAGCTCTACTCGCCTTCCACCGTGATCCTGGAGCACCTGCCCCCGGGCACCACCCTGTCGGTGGCGGAGCTGGAGCGGCGGGGGGTGGAGGCCCTGCGGCAGGCCTCGGAGCGGGTGCGGGCCCGCTACGGCTTCGCCTGCACCCGCACCGACGAGGAGCGGGAGAAGCTGCGCCGCCAGGTGGCGGACTACGCCGCCGACCAGCCGGTGACGGTGGCGGCCCGCTGAGGCGGCCCTACACCGGCGTGGCGTCGCGCACGGTCTCGAACAGGTCGATGTCCCAGGCCACCAGATCGCGGCGGATGGCGTCGGCGCGCGACTGGGGCAGCAGCCGCGCCAGGTCCTCGCCGGTGACGACGCCCTCCAGGCTGCCGCCGTCCTCGCGCAGGAAGCCGAGGGCGTGCCAGGCCAGGATCGCCGCGCCCACGGCGGTGGGATAGGAGATGTAGGTGGCACCGGCGTAGGGGCTGCCGAGCAGGCCCTGGTAGCGCAGGAAGCTGAGGCCCACCGTCTCCACCGTGACCTGGCGGTCGTTGCGCACGTTCTCGGTGTAGCGGATCTCGGCGGCGGCGGCGAAGTGGGCGCGGCGGATCACGCCGCTGCGCAGGAACTCCTCGATCCGGCGCGGCTTGTTCATGCCCGGCAGGATCGCCCGCACCATCGCCTCCACCGTGAGCTCGCTCTGCTGGGGCAGGGTGCGCTTGGAGAGCAGATTGAGCTGGAACAGGGCCTTCACCAGCTCCACCTCGGAGCCGCCGGTGTACACGCCGATCGTCTCGATCTCCGGGAAGGAACGATGCAGCGACAGCAGCTCCTCCTGGTAAAGGGGGTACTGGCGGGTGGCCTCCACCTCGCCGGGGAACTGGTGCTCGCGGGCGGCGCTGAAGGGATCGAGCACCTGGATGCGGCCGTCGCGCAGCAGCCGGGGCCGCTGGGCCAGCTCCTCCAGGGCCACCAGCGGCGACCAGGAGAACACGATCTCGTCGGCGTCGATGTCCTCGAGCAGGTAGAGATCCACGCTTTCGATCTCCAGGTCGCGGCGGCGGGAGCCGCGCAGCTGGTGCAGGCGCAGGCCGATCAGGAAGTTGGTGACCCCCGGGGAGATGCCGAGGTTGATCAGGGCGGTGCGGCCGCGGGCGCGGTAGGCGTCATCGAAGGCGTACTGGGAGAAGGTGAGGCTGCGCTCGGTCTCGGCGTCGTACATGTCCGAGGCCAGATCCACCACGTGGGCGCCGAGGGCGAGGCCGAGATCGAGCAGGGGGCGGTTGAAGCCGGGGTAGGCGGCGTTCACCAGCACGTGGGCCCCCTCCAGCCGCTGGCGCTCCGGGGCGCTGCCGTCGAACAGGGGGGCGAAATCGGGCAGGCCGATGAAGTCGATGCGATCAAACAGGCGCTCGGCGTGGAAGAGGGCGTCGCGGGCCAGGTCGACGTTGAGCACCACCACCACGAACCGCAGCGGCACCTCATCGCGCTCGGCCAGCTCCGAGAGGCAGATCAGCATCGAGGAACCCACCGCGCCGAGGCCGAAGAAGGCGATGGTGAGCGGCGCAGGAGCGGAGGCTGGCGTGGCGTCCATGGCGGGCCGGATCGGACGCCCCCTTCCTACCGGGAAGCGGGTGCTGGTGTCCGCGATGGCGTGGAGGCCGTCGTCCCGGGCACAGGACGAAGCGATCGATAACGGGCCGTTAATCCCGGGCCGCCAGGGTCGCACGGTTCCCTGGTTCCCGGCGTGCCGCTCGTTCCTTCCGCTCCCCCCGGTCCCGCGGCCCGGCCCTCCCTGGGGCTGCCCCTGGCCCTGCTGTGGCTGGCGGCGGTGCTGCTGGCCCTCACGGGCCTGGGCAGCCTCCCCCTGCGCGACTGGGACGAGGGCATCGTCGCCCGGGTGGCCCTGGAGCTCAGCCAGGGGGAAGGCGGTTCGGCGCTGCTGCCCACCTTCTGGGGCGGGGACTATCTGAACAAGCCACCGGGGCTGCACTGGTTGATTGCCGGCCTGCTGGTGCTGCTGCGGCCGGAGGCCGCGGAGGTGACGGCGGCCGCCACCGGCGGGGTCCCGCTGCCGCCGCCGGCCTGGATGGTGCGCCTGGTGCCGGCCCTGCTCTCCACCCTGGTGGTGCCGCTGGGGGGACTGATCCAGGCGGAACTGCGGCCGGGTCGGCGCCTACCGGCCCTGGCCACCGCCGCGGTGCTGCTCTGCCTGCTGCCGGTGGCCCGCCACGGCCGGCTGGCGATGCTCGACGGCACCCAGCTGAGTCTGATCGCGGCCCTATGGCTGTGCCTCCTGCACCTGGCCCGCCGTCCGTTGCAGTCGCGCCCGGCGCTGCTGGCGGGCCTGGCGGGCAGCGGTCTGCTGCTGCTCAAGGCGCCGATGCTGCTGCCGGTGCTCGCCCTCGGCCTGACGGGTCTGGCGATCGACCCCCGCCGTCCCCTCGCAGTCCGCACCCCGGCAGGCCGTCCCGTCAGGGCCTGGGCGCTACGGCGCTGGCTGCCACTGCTGCTGGCGGGCCTGCTGCCGGGCCTCGCCTGGCACATCTGTCACGCCTGGATGCGGGGCGACGGCGCCCTGTGGCTGTGGTGGGGCGACGGCGCCGGCCGGGTGCTGCTGGAGACGGGCGAGGGCAGTGATCTCGGCTGGCGGGTGCCGGTCACCGAGATCCTCGAAGGCGGCTGGCCATGGCTGGCGCTCTGGCCCTTCGGCGTGCTGCTGGCCTGGCGCGAGCGCGATCGCCCGTCGGGCCGCTGGCCGCTGCTGCTCCAGTTCGGCCTGGCAGCGGTGATCCTGCCCCTGCGCACCCAGCTGCCCTGGTACGGCCATCCCCTGTGGCTTCCCTTCGCCCTGCTGGTGGGTCCGGTACTGGCCTGGCTGATCGACCGCCGCTGCCTGGGGGATCCTTCGACATCGGCCGCGCCGACGGCTCCGGGAGCGGCCCTGCTGCGCCGGGTGCCCCTCCTCTGGGCCTTCCTCGGCGCCGCCCTGATGCTGGCGGGGCTGACCGCCCTCCTCCCCATCGGACCGGCGGCGCTGCTCACGCCCTACCGGGGGGTGCTGCTGATGGCCGGTGCCGGCTGGTGCGCAGGCGGGCTGCTGCTGATGCGGCCCGCACCCGGACGCCGCCGCCTCGGTGGCCTGGCGATGGTGGCGGGCAGTGGGCTGGGGCTGATGGCGCTGATGGCTTCGCCGCTGTGGCTATGGGAATTGAACGAAACCTGGGCCACCCCGCCGGTGGCAGCCCTCACCCGCCGCTGGCAGGCCCAGCCGGTGAGCCTCTGGCAGGAGGCGGAACGGCCGAGCCTCAGCTGGTACGCCGGTCAGCGCATCCGCTCCGCCAGCGACGACGACGACCTCCGCACCGACCCTCAGGGAGAGGCCTGGGTGCTGCGACGGGGAGGAGACGCGCCTGGCGATACCGAGTGCCGGTGGGTCGATGGCGCTGAAGGACTGAGCCTATGGCGCTGCCGGCCCGAGGGCGTGGGAGGGCAGGCGCTGGCGCCGGGCCGATGAGGGCAGGCCCTTTGCCCACTCTTAACCCGACCCCTACCACGGCTTGATCGAGAACGCCGGTCGCGCTCCATACACTCGCGCCAACCACGACGGTCGCCCCCATGGTGCTCACGCCCTCCCGTGAAGCCGGAGCGCAGGATGGCTTCCGCGACCTGCTCGAATCCTGCTACCGCCGCCGCAGCCTCGTCTCCCTGCCAGGTGGCAGCAGCGTGCCGCTGCTGCGCAACCACGTGTGGCTGGTGGTGCGGGGAATGGTGAAGCTGGGGGCGATCACCATCCACGGCGACGACCTGCTGCTCGGACTCGCCGGCCCGAACGAGCCCTTCGGCGATCCCCTCTCCGGGGTGGAGGCGCAGGAGGCCCGCACCCTCTGCGCCAGCGATCTTCTCTGTCTCTCCAGCAGCGAGATCCAGCAGGATCCGGCCCTGGCCGGTGCGCTGCTGCAGGCGGTGACCCTGCGCCATCGCCAGAGCCAGGCCCTGCTGGCGCTGATGGGCCTGCGGCGCGTGGAGGAGCGGGTGCGGGGCTTCCTCGAACTGCTGGCGAGCGAGTACGGCCACCCCTGCGATGAGGGTCTGCGGCTGAACCTGCGCCTCACCCACCAGGAGATCGCCAGCGCCCTGGCCACCACCCGCGTCACCGTCACCCGGGTGATCGGCACGCTCAAGGAGGAAGGCTGGCTGCAGATCGACAACCAGCGTCGCCTGGTGGTGAGCCACCTGCCGCGCCCCCGTTGACGAAGGTCATCACGCCGCGGCCCTCACTGTTCTGGGGCACCGCGCTGCCGGGAGAGAATGGGGCCATGACTCCCTCACTGCTGGTCGTCGAGGACGACGAGACGATCCGCGAAACGATCCGTGATGCCCTGCTGCTGGAGGGCTACGCGGTCACGGCCTGCGGTGACGGGCGCGAGGCGCTCGAGACCCTGCGCAAGGCTGCCACGGGCCAGCGCTTCGCGCTGGTGGTGCTGGATCTGATGCTGCCCGGACTGGGGGGGATGGAGATCTGCCGTCAGCTGCGCCAGGCGGGAGATAGCACGCCGATCCTGGTGGTGAGCGCCCGCGACAGCGAGACCGACCGGGTGCTGGGCCTGGAGGTGGGGGCGGACGACTATCTCACCAAGCCCTTCGGCATGCGCGAGCTGGTGGCCCGCTGCCGGGCGCTGCTGCGGCGCACGGCCACTCCCCAGCCGATGGCGCGGGTGCTGGAGCACGCCAACCTCCGCCTCTTCCCGGAGGAATGCCGCGTCACCCGCGACGGGCAGGAGGTGAACCTCTCGCCGAAGGAATACCGGCTGCTGGAGCTGTTCATGCAGCATCCGCGGCGGGTGTGGAGCCGCGACAAGCTGCTCGAGCAGGTGTGGGGCTTCGACTATTTCGGAGACAGCAAAACGGTGGATGTGCACATCCGCTGGCTGCGCGAGAAGCTGGAGGTGAACCCGTCGGCGCCCGAGCACCTGATCACGGTGCGGGGCTTCGGCTATCGCTTCGGCTGAGCTCGGCACGGATGGATCTGCTGCTCGCGGCCTGCGCCGCCCTGGTGCTGGGCTGGTGGCTCGGCCGCCGCTCACGCCGAGCCGAGCGGCGTGGGGCCGGTCCGGGGCTGTCCCAGCTGCGCCAGTGGATCCAGGCGGCCCCGGGGGGCTGGCTGATCGTGGATGGCGAGGACAACGTCCGCCTGATCAATCCACGGGCCGAGCGGCTGCTGCAGGTGTCGGGCACCACGGCCCCGTCGGGCCCACCGGTGCCCCGGGCGCCGCTGGCGGCGGTCTGTCCGGCGCCGGAGCTGGCGACCCTGGTGCGCGATGCCCGCCGGCTGGACCGGCCCCAGCGGCTGGCCTGGCAGCCGGGGGAGGAGGAGCTGGAACTGGTGGCCCTGCCCGGTGAGCAGAACTGGGTGGCGGTGCTGCTCCAGAGCCGCCGTTCGCTCGAGGCCCAGCTGGAGCAGCAGGAGCGCTGGGTGAGCGATGTGGCCCACGAGCTCAAGACCCCGCTCACGGCCCTGCTGCTGGTGGGCGACAGCCTGGCGGCCCGGGTGACCAGCGGCAACGTGGTGCTGGTGGAGCGGCTGCAGCGGGAGCTGCTGCGGCTGCAGGAGCTGGTGGGGGATCTGCTGGAGCTCTCGCGGCTGGAGAACACCCTGCCCGGCGGCAGCCTGCGGCGGGAGGCGGTGGATCTGGCGGCGCTGCTTGAGCGGGTGTGGAGCAGCCTGCGACCGCTGGCGGAGCAGCGGGGGATCCGGCTGGAGTCCCCGCCGGCCGGTCTCACGGTGCCGGGCGATCCTTCGCGGCTGCACCGGGTGCTGCTGAACCTGCTCGACAACGCCGTGCGCTACAGCCCCGATGGCGGCCTGGTGCAGGTGGGGCTGCAGGAATCGCCGGGGTGGTGCCGGCTGAGCGTGCGCGACCAGGGGCCGGGCCTGAGCGAGGAGGACCGCCAGCATCTGTTCGAGCGTTTCTACCGCGGCGATCCGGCGCGGGTGCGCAGCGGCCGTGGCGGCAGCGGCCTGGGGCTGGCGATCGTGCAGCAGATCGTGGTGACCCACGGAGGCCGCGTGCAGGCGGGCAACCATCCCGGCGGCGGCGCCCTGCTGGAAGTGTTCCTGCCGAGGGAGGAGGCGGCGAGGGTGGGAGGCTGAAGCCCTGCCTCTCCGCCGTGCCATGGCCGCCGCCACCCGCATGGATGCCGTGCTCGACCCGGTGATTCCCCGGGTGGGCCGCTGGCTGGCGCAGCGGTCCGATGCCCTCTCCCTGGCCCAGGGGATGGTGGGCTGGGGCCCGCCACCGGGGGTGGCGGCGGCGGTGAGCGAGGCACTGGCGGCGGCGGGCCAGGATCCGGCGGCGGCGGCGCTCGATCGCTACGGCGCCGTGGAAGGCGATCCGGAGCTGCGCCAGGCGGTGGAGCGGCAGCTGCGGGAGTGCTGGGGCATCGACCTGGAGGGCCGTGCGGTGCTGATCACCGCCGGCAGCAACATGGCCTTCAACGCCGTGGCGCAGGCGCTGCTCGACCCGGGCGACGAGGTGATCCTGCCCCTGCCCTGGTACTTCAACCACGCCATGGCGGTGCAGCTGGCGGGCGGGGTGCCGGTAGGGGTGGAGGCGGGGCCCCAGCTCGATCCGCAGCGGCTGGCGGCGGCGATCACGCCCCGCACCCGGGCGATCGTGACGATCTCGCCGGGCAATCCCACCGGCGTGGTGGTGGCGCCGGAGGTGCTGGCGGCGATCAACCGCCTCTGCGCCCACCACGGACTGCTGCACATCAGCGACGAGGCCTACGCCGCCTTCGTGCATGGCGCGGTGCCGCATCGCAGCCCCGGTGCCGCCAGCGGCAGCGGCGCCCACACGGTCACGCTCCAGTCGCTGTCAAAGGCCTACGGGATGGCCGGCTGGCGGGTGGGCTGGGCGGTGGTGCCTCTGGAGCTGATGGAGGCGCTGGCGAAGGTGCAGGACACGGTGCTGATCTGCCCGCCCCGCCTGCTGCAGCGGGCGGCCGTGGCGGCTTTGGCGGCGGGGGTGGACTGGCTGACGCCGCGGATCGCGGCCCTGGGCGAGCGGCGGCGCCAGCTGCTGGCGCTGCTGGCGGCGGGCGACCCGGCGGAGGACCTGCGGCTGTGGGCCGAACCCGATGGCGCCTTCTACGCACTGCTGGACACGCCGGCATCCCTGGCCGGGGAGCCGCTGGTGAAGCGTCTGGTGCTGGAGCACGGCGTGGCGACGCTGCCGGGAGAGAGCTTCGGGCTGGCGAGCGCACCGGGGCGGGCCCTGCTGCGCCTCAGCTACGGCATGCTCAGCGCCACGGATCTGGCAGAGGCCGTGGGGCGGCTGCGCGAGGGTTTGAGGGCCGCACGATCCGGGCCCCTGTGATTCCTGTCGGCATGCGGGGATCTGCCTAGGGTTCCGGAACCTGCCCAGCCGTTAGCCGATGTGGAACGCGCGCACCGTCCTGGCGTCCGGAGCGATGGCCCTGTGCCTGATCGGGGCGGGCGCCCCCGGGCGGGCCGATACGGTGAACGCCAGCTGCAGCGTCTACCCCGCCGGCAGTGACACGGCCACCAGCTCGGGGCCGTGCACCTTCTCCCAGCGCCAGGGCATCGTGGGGATCACGCTTCCGAACGGCCGGCGCTACGACCTGATTCCGGTGGGCAGCGGCCCCAACACCTACAGGGATCAGCAGGGCCAGCCGGTGCAGCGTGACGTGAGCGCGCTGGGCGAGCGGGGCCAGATCTACCGGCTGCGCAAGGAGTCGATCTTCGTCTACTGGGATCCGAACCTCTTCCAGCACGGCAAGGGGCATGGGGGCGGCGGCAGCAAGGCAGCGGCCGCACCGCCGGCCGTGGGAACCACGGTGGCCAGGCTGAGCGATCTGATCGGTGCCCGGGCGGGGCAGGCGGAGAACGAAATCCTGCGGCGCGGGTACACCTTCGTCTCGGCGGCCCCCTCGGGGGATGCCGCCTACAGCCGCTGGCAGAAGGCCACGACCGGCAACTGCGTGATGATCCGCACGGCGGATGGGCGCTACCAGTCGATCGTGTACACGGGCAGCGCCGGGAACTGCAAGGAATGAGCACGCGAGGAACTGGAGCGTCTGCGCTTCAGCCCCGATCGGGACCCTCTTGATCTGCTCCAACACTCATGGAGATCGAGTTCGGCAACGCCGAAGCCTTGGACACCGCAGGCAGCGGATGGTTCATCGGCTTTGGCGACTGGACAAGGAGCGCCGATCCCGAAGTCGGCCATCTGCGCTTCCTTCCCCGGGAGGCCCTGGCCCAGGGGCTTCAGGTGAAGTGGATGGCGCATCCGGCCCACGATCCCCGGGGCACCGGCAAGCCCTGCAGCGAAGGCCGCACGATTTCACTGCTGGTGAGTGAGCGCGGCTGCTTCCGGCTGGAATTCTCCCCTGATCCTTCCTTCTCCCCCTCCAGCCTCGTGCGCCATACCCTCAGCCAGCACGGGGACTTCGTGATCTGGGGACCGGGCGTTCACCATCGCTGGTTCGTGGATCAAGCCTGCACGATCCTCACGATCCGCTGGACGCCCTGCGAGGAGAGCCCCTGCCTTGAACTCAAGGTTCCCTGAGGATATCGACGGAGATTTCCACCGCGGTAATCGCCCCTCTGTTCTCGAGCCAGTGGTTGGTGTTGCGATCCTCGGGCCAGCCCACTCCCGGTCCAGGGAAGCAAGCAGCTTCACGTCCACACCCTTCGTCTCGTGAGCCACCTGTTCATGAGCCATGCTGCCACTCTCCACGCTCTGTTTCCTGAGCCGATGGAGGTCCCACCCGTGCAGCGCGACGCCTCACCAGGCTGATCACACCAGGCTGATGAAGGGCCCTCGCGCGATCAAAGGGGTGCCGTTTCCGAAGGCACACCCGCCTCCACCATCTCCTCCGGCGCCGGCGCTGGCCGGCCCGCCAGCACGCGCCGCAGCCGCTCCCGGAACCACTGCAGGGGGTGGCCGATATCGGCATCATCCAGGAGGCCGCGCTGGCGCAGGCAGTCCTGGTAGCTGCGCAGCACATCGCTGCGGCGGGCCACCTCGCGGGCCACGAGGTCGGCGAACTCGGGATGGGACGCCAGCAGGGCGCGGAAGCTGCCGCTGGGGATCACGAACAGCGTGGTGTCCACCGGCGCGATCATCGTCGTGGGGTAGGGCACCTGCATCAGCAGCGGCAGTTCGCCGAAGAATTCCCCGGCCGAGAAGGTGAACAGCCGATGGCTCACCCGTTCGGTGGCGTGGATGGCCTCCACATGACCGGAGAGCACGAGGTGAAAGGCCTTCCCTTCCTCCCCCTGGTTGATGAGCACCCTGCCGGCGGGGATGGTGCGCCGCGCACCACTGCCCACCAGTTCGCGCGCCCGTCGGCGATCCATGGTGCGGAACCAGGGGTGATCGGGAAGTTCGTCCTGCAGGCAGCAGCGCTCCTGACGCGGCCCGGAGGCGGGGGTGGGCGCCGGAGCCGCCGGGCCTGTACGGGAATCGAGGAGCTGCACCTGCTGGCGAGCCCCGGCCAGTTCGATACCGCGCAGCCGCAGCCCCTCCTCGATGGCGTAATTGAGCGAACTGCGCAGGGCCATGCGGGTGTGGATCGCCGAGGTCCAGGCCCAGAGCTCGAACACCAGCCCCCGCTCCTCCAGCCCATGGAGCAGCACCTTCGGCGGCGGATCGGCCAGCACGGCGGGCTCGTCGAGGGCAGCCTCCAGCAGTACCTCGGTCACGGCCAGGGGGTCGCTGCCGTGGGCCACGATCACCATCACATCCACCCGCCCATCGGAGCTGACGTAGCTGAGGTTCTTGACCGGGCCGTTGGTGATCGACGAATTCGGCACGACGATCTCGGAGCCCTGGAAGGTGCGGATCACGGTGGAGCGGATCGAGATCTCGCGGATGGTGCCGATGGTGTTGTCGAACTCGATCAGGTCACCCACCTTCAGCTTGCCCTCCATCAGCAGGGTGAGGCCGCTGCTGAGGTTGCGGGTGAGCTCCTGGAGGCCGAAGCCCACACCCACACCGACGGCACCGAACAGCACGGCCAGGGCACCGAAATCGAGCCCCATCCCCTGCACCACCACCACGTAGCCCAGGGCCGCCAGAACCATCGACAGCAGGGTGGCGATCGCCTCGCGGCGCCCCTCCGGCAGGCCGAACCAGCGCAGCACCCGCTGGGCCAGCAGGCGCCGGAGCCAGCGCGCCGCCAGGCTCACCACCACCAGCAGGGCCAGAACCTGCAGGATCCACAGCAGCGAGAGGCTCTGGCGCCCGAGAGGGAACAGGGGCGCCGTGAACAGGCGCTGCAGGCGGTCGAGGATCACCCGGGGTCGGCGGTGCCTGCCTGTCTTCTAGCGGTTCTGCCGTGAATTCACGGGCCGTAGCCGCGCGGATCCTGAACTTCACGCTTGTTGCCCGAAAACGCTTCGAACAGCTGACGATGCCTGGCGAGCCCATACTCGTCGACGCGACTTTCGTAGGAGCGCACCCATCGGAGCAGGTTCTCCAGATGGGCATCCTGTTCAGAGCGCGATTCAAATTTGTCAGGCTCCCAGGGCCTTGAGAGGCAATGGGCGATGCAGGCCTCGACACCAGGGTTGAGGAAGATCAGCTCATCACCGTGCTCCAGCAGAGGTTCGATGATGTCGGCATAACAACCTTCGATGATCCAGCTCTGATTGCCTGCGATCCAGCGCATCACCTCCGCGATGCTCTCCTGAAGCGGGCGCCTTTCCATGCCGCCCTGAAACGCCACCTCGTCGAGCGAAAGCAGGGCAGCAGGATGGCTGGCCATCAGCGTCCTGGCCAGGGTGGTTTTACCTGCACCAGCGTTGCCGAGAATGATCACCTTCATGGGGTTACCGGGTCTTCGGGTTCGCCTGCTGGGAGCTGGTTGATGGCGTGATGCTCAACAGCATCAACCGGGAGTGAACAGAACCCGGCCTCGAAGGCGGCTCGGCTGGCCGGGTCGATCCCGATGCGAGAGATCTTGATGATCATGGCGTTGGCAGGCGAAGAGCCAGGATCGCCAGACCCATGCATGCACCAATGGCGAAACCGATGGGTCCACCGATCAGCAGCCCAAAGATCATGAGAAGCAGTGCCACAATGTTCTGGAGCAGTCGAAGATCCTTGTGCAGCCTGATGATCTTCTGCCGCTGGGCCCTAGGGCGTGATCGCAGCTTCCGTTCATGATGATCGCGGAGAATCTGCCGATCAGAGCAGGCAGAGCCGATCGACTCCCGAGGGAACCTTTCCCTCGCCTGTTGATGGGTGACGTTGAAATCAGGAATCCACCATCTCGGAACCTCATGCCCATACTTCATTCGCCGATTACGTTCTTCTGAGGTCACAGTCTCCACCTCCAGGACTACCGAAGCCTTGATTCGCTTGAAAGCCAGATCCGCCCGTTCAACGATCCTATCCCCATCACCAATCCGAGAACACGCACCAAGCCAAGCTCCAGTCCTTGCCTTGAAGGAACATTCGACAGGGTCCAACGTTGAATCCTGCACGACAGGGCTGAACGTCGCGACAACCGTCTGCCGTGAACCCCGGGTGGCGGGCTGCGGGCCTTGGATGGCATCACCCCTTCCGGCGCCGGGCCGGCGCAACGGATGACAGGCCAGCTCGTGGGACGGGCGCGGGGTGTGCGGCGATCGGATCTGGGCCCTTTGGGATCACGCCACTGCGCGGGTGGCGAGCGCCAAGAATCCTCTGGTGTGGAAGGAGCTGCTGGGATTCCGGGCCCGATTCCTGGCGGAGCCGCAGCCGGGGGCGCCCTCGGCGCCGGTGGCGATGCAGCCGGCAACCGCAGCCGCCGCCGATGACGCGCCGGAGCTGCGCAGTGGCGATCCGGATGTGAACGAACGGCTGAGCGCCTGGATGGGCCGCAGCGTGAGCCTGCTCGACCGGCCGCCGGAGGGGGCCAGCCTGGATCAGTACTGGCCGGATGTGAAGGAGCGGGAGTTCCAGAACGTGGTGAACGAACTGGTGCTGCCGGCGGGCACCTTCTTTGACGCCTGCCCGATCCACGCCATCAGCACCGCCACCCTCACCGAGCTGCGCCGGCTGGAGCCGTCCCTGGATTTCGCCGTGGAACGCTTCCGCCCCAACCTGCTGATCGACACCGGCTCGGCGGCTGGCTTCGCCGAGGAGGCCTGGATCGGCGGGGTGCTGCGGCTGGGCGAAAGCCTGGAGCTGCGCGTGGATGGCGGCTGCCCCCGCTGCGTGGTCACCACCCTTCCCCAGGGCGAGCTGCCGCAGGAGATCGGCATCCTGCGGGCCACCGCCCGCCACAACAAGGTGGTGGCGGGCATCCGGCTCTCGGTGCTCAGTCCCGGGCCCGTGGCTCTGGGTGATCCGGTGACGCTGGTGGACGCCGGCTGAGGGCCGTTGCCCTACGAAGCGGCTTCACGGAGGAGGCCTGGAACACCGGAAGGTGGCCGATCACTGCTTGCGCCCCCAGCAGATCATCATCAGAACGCCCGCATAGGCTTCACCCTGGCGGTAGGACTCGAGCCAGGTGAGGGCCTCGGGGAGTTCGGCGGCGAGAGCCCTGGCGTTGGCCTCGATCTCGAACAGCAGATCCGACTCGGCGAACCCGTGGGTGGGCAGCCAGAGGGCCTCCTGGCGGATGCCGCCAACACCGGAGTCAGCCAGGAGGCTCGCCAACTAGGGGCTCCTGAAAAAGGGATCCGCCGGTTGGATCCAAATACTGCGAACGAGCG
>JANWUS010000030.1 GCA_024958715.1 Cyanobium sp. FGCU52
TGTTCAGCAGGGGGGAAGTTCGCGGTGTGCCGTCCCGTCCCCTGAATGGGTACTTGATGCTGGCGATCCTGTCGTGGATCTGATCACAGGGATCAGCAGGAGCGATCATTGTCATGGCCCAGGTTCGGGGACCTGTCTGTACTCTTTATCCATTCGAATGCAGGCCATGACCAGCCAGCCCCTGAGCCCTCCGATGATCAGCCCGCCCACCCAGGTGCAGGCAGATGCAAGCGATCATGATGCCTCGGTGATGTCCACCGTTCCCTGGCTTCAGGTGTTTCGCAAGCCACAGATCGTTCAATCGCTGGAGGCTGTGCAAGATCTGATCGCCGTGTCATTGTGTATGGGATTGTTCTGTGTGATGTTGCTGCAGCTGAAGGCTATCTTCGCCTCGCTGCTATCCACGCCGCAGTTTCATGCGATCACGGCCGATATCCTGTTTATCCTCATTCTGGTAGAGCTGTTTCGCCTGCTGATCATCTATCTGCAGGAGCAGCGGGTGTCGATCGGCGTCTCGGTGGAGATCGCGATCGTGTCGGTGCTGCGCGAGGTGATCGTCAACGGCGTGCTCGAAACGGCCTGGCAGCAGATGATCGCCGTCTGCCTGTTCCTGGCTACCGCGGCGCTCTTGCTGGTGGTGCGGGTGTGGTTGCCGCCCACGTTTGAAGGGGTGGATCCGGAGGCCCAGGTGTCGGCCCGCATCCGCCGCGATCACCCGCGTGACTGATTGGATGCGTGTGCTGGCTCGCGGCAAACTCGCTCTCCGCCCTCAATAGTCGACCCCGCGCTTGAGGTCGACGCCCCGTTCGGCGTAGTGCTTGTGGCACACCATCTCGGAGTGCACGCTCGCCAGGTCGAAGTAGGCGGGCCGTGTCTTGCAGCGACCGGTGATGATCACCTCGGTTTCGGCCGGCTTGCGCAGCAGCGTCTGCACGATCGGCTCCACCGGAAGCAGCTCCAGATCCACCGTGGGGTTGAGCTCATCGAGGATCAGGGTCTTGTAGAGACCGCTTTGGATCGCGGCACGGGCGATCTCCCAGGCCCGTTCCGCTTCCACGTAGTCGATCGGCTGCTGCTGGCCGCGCCACACGATCGCATCGCGGCCGGAGCGCAGGTGATCCACCAGGTGGGGGTAGCTCTCGCGCAGGGCGGCGATCGCTGCGTCCTCGGTGTAGCCGCTGCCGCCCTTCAGCCACTGCAGGATCAGCACCCTGTGGCTCTTGTCCTGGCTGATGCCGCGCCCGATCGCTTGCAGGGCCTTGCCCAAGGCGCTGGTGCTCTTGCCCTTGCCCTCGCCGGTGTAGATCTCGATGCCATCGAGTCCCCGCTCCCCCCGCGCTTCGATCGGCACCTCCTGGCCTTCGTCTTCCGGCAGCCGGCGCCGGTGGGCGCGCATCTCCGAGTGGAGATCGGCCAGCTGCACCAGCTCCCGCGGCGCCCCGCGGCCGGTGCAGATCACCTCGGTGCCGGCGGGCCTGGCGGCCAGGGTGCGCACCACCTCGGCGGTGTCGAGCAGGCCCAGGTCGAGCACCGGATTCAGCTCGTCGAGCACCACCACCGAGTAGAGGTCGCTGGCGATGGCCCCCTTGGCAATGTCCCATCCCCGCTGCGCTTCCTGTCGGTCGAAGGCGGTGGCCTCGTCGGCGCTGAAGTAGTCGCCGCGGCCGGTGCGCACCTGGTCGATCAGATGCGGAAAACCCTGCTGCAGGGCCTCGATCGCCGCGTCCTCGTCGTAGGAGCGGCCCGGACCCTTGAGAAAGCGCAGCAGCAGCACCCGGGTGCGCTTGCGCTCGCAGATCCCCAGGCCGATGGTGCGCAGCACCACGCCGAGGGCGGCCTGGCTCTTGCCTTTGCCATCGCCGTCGTACACGTGCAGCTGGCCATGGGCGCGTTCGTCGCTGCCGGCGGCGGTGCGGATGCCGATGCCCCGTCCTGTGCCCCGCTGGGGAGTCTGCGTGGAGCCGGTGGGCGGGGTCATCGGGAAGGGGGGCGAATCCGGATGCTACCCAGGCCAGCCCGTTCTCCCGCCAGGATGACCCCCATGAATGCCCGGCCCCCGCTCACCCTGCTCGACAGCCTGCCGCCGACCCTCGAGCAGGCCCTCGGGCGCTTGCGCGAGCGCCTCGACGGTTTCGAACGGGTGGTGGTGGCCTACTCGGGCGGAGTGGACAGCGCCCTGGTGGCGGCCCTGGCGGTCGAGCGGCTGGGGGAGCGGGCGGAGGCCATCACCGGCGTCTCCCCTGCCCTGGCGCCCCATCTGCGGGAGGAGGCGCGGGCCCAGGCCGCCTGGCTCGGGGTGCGCCACCGCGAGATCGCCACGGCGGAACTGGCCGACCCCGCCTACGCCACCAATCCCGACGATCGCTGCTACGCCTGCAAGCGCGAACTGCACACCCTGCTGGCCCCGATCGCCGCCGCCGCAGGCCAGGCCCGCGTTCTCGACGGGGTCAACCGCGACGATCTCGGCGATCACCGCCCCGGCATCCGCGCCGCCCGCGAACACGGGGTGATCTCCCCCCTGGCGGAGGCCGGCATCGACAAGGAGGGGGTGCGCCGCCTCTCGCGTGCCCTCGGCCTTCCCTGGTGGGACAAGCCGGCCCAGCCCTGTCTGGCCTCCCGCTTTCCCTATGGCGAGCCGATCACCGCCGGCCGGCTGCGGCGGGTGGCCGATGCCGAGGACTGGCTGCGGCAACGGGGATTCCGCGAGCTGAGGGTGCGCAGCCAGGGGGAGACGGCCCGCATCGAACTGCCGTCCGCCGCGATGGCGCAGGCGCTGGAGCTCCTGGCGGGAGATCTGCGCCAGGAGTTGGTGACGGCGTTCCGGGCGATGGGCTTCAGCGCCGTGGCCCTCGACCTGGAGGGACTGGTGAGCGGCAAGCTCAATCGCGAGCTGCAGGCGGGCTGAACGCCCGCCAAACAGCTGGGCTCAGGCGGCGGCCAGCAGGGGATCCCGATCGGCGTCGCCGACCGAGGCCGGGGTCTCGCGGCGGAAGCTGGTGAGCTTGTGGTGCCCCGCTCCCAGCTCCTCCCACAGCACCTGGCACGCCTTCTCGGGCATGGTGTGGTCGCCGCAGGTGAACACATCCACGGCGGCATAGCCCGACTCGGGCCAGGTATGGATCGAGATGTGGGATTCGGCCAGCAGGGCCAGGCCCGTGACGCCCTGGGGATCGAAACGGTGGGTGATGAGGTTGAGCAGGGTGGCACCGGCACGTTTCGCTGCCGACGTGATGGTGTCCCTGAGGAAGGCTTCGTCGTCGAGCTTGGAGCTGTCGCAGTTGTAGAGCTCGAGGATGCAGTGCTTCCCGACCGTATCGGTGGTGTTGGGGGTTGCGGAGGTGGCTTGCAGGGGTGCAGCTCCGTTCCATCCCGGGTTGGGGTGGAGGCAGGGCAGGCTCTGGTTCATCAGGGGTCCAGGCGGACAACGGATCCACACCTTACGCGCAGATTGGCCGACCCTCGGTTCGGCTGTCCGCTTCTCCGGTTTCGGCAGGGTCAGCCGGCCGCCAGTGTGCCGGCCCGCATCTCCACCACCTGGGCGGCATCCCGCCAGCCCCCGTCGAAGGCGTCGAGGTGAGTGGCGCTCACCAGGCACTGGTGTCCCTCCCCCACCGCCTCCAGCAGCAGGCCCTGGCGCCCCGGGTCCAGTTCGGCCAGCACGTCGTCGAGCAGCAGCAGGGGCGGTGCCCCCACCACCTGCCGCACCAGCTCCAGTTCCGCCAGCTTCAGGGCCAGCACCAGGGTGCGCTGCTGGCCGGCGGAGCCGTAGCGCCGGGCGGGATGCTGCGAGAGCCGGAACTCGATCTCATCGCGCTGCGGCCCCACGAGGCACTGACCCAGCCGCTCCTCCTCGGCCCGCTGCTCCCGCAGCTGGTGCACCATCTGATCCCGCCAGGGCTCCTCGGCCTCCTCCCCCTCCAGCACCGTGCCGCTGCGGTAGGCCAGGTGCAGGGGTTCGCCGCCGCCGCCCAGCCGCTCCTGCCAGCCGAGGGCCAGGGGTTCCAGTCGCCGCAGGGCCCGGCCGCGGCGGCGATGCAGCCGGGTGCCCACCACCGCCATCTGCCAGTCGAAGGCATCGAGCAGCGCCTGCCGCTGGTCCGGGGCCAGGCCGCGGCGCAGCAGCTGGCTGCGCTGACGCAGCAGGCGCCCGTAGCGGCTGAGCAGCTCGCCGTAGAGCGGCTCGAGCTGGAGCACCACCCGGTCGAGCCACTGGCGCCGCTGGGCAGGTTCGCCCCGCACCAGATCGAGGTCGAGGGCGCTGAAACCCACGCAGCGCAGGGGGCCGATCAGATCGAGCTGGCGTTCCAGCAGCCGGCCGTTGCGGCGGGCCAGCCTTCCGCCCCGCCGCCGCAGCTCCAGTTCCAGCCGGTCGCCTTCGCCGGTGTCGGCCCGCAGCCGGGCGGCGGCCTGGCCATGGGCGATCATGTCGCGGTCGCTGGCGCAGCGGTGGGAGCGCAGGCCCGTGAGCAGCTCCACTCCTTCCAGCAGGTTCGACTTGCCCTCGCCGTTGCGGCCCACCACCAGCAGCCGCGGCGCCGTGAGCTCCAGGTTCAGCTCGGCGATGTTGCGGAACTGGTGCAGCTCCAGGCGATGCAGCCGGATGGGTCTGGGGCGGTCGGCGGTTAAGGTAGCCCCATCAGGCGTGTGCCCCACCCGCTCCTGCGGGAAGGCCCCACGGCTGAAACTGGAGCCACGTGCGGGCATGTAGCTCAGCTGGATAGAGCATCAGATTCCGGTTCTGAGGGTCGGGGGTTCGAATCCCTCCATGCTCGTGCCTCCACCGCCCTCCGCCCGGAGGGTTTTTTCATGGGGCCGCCCCGCCGGCGGCCGACCCGCAGTTCCGTCCTGGTCGCCTCAGCGGCCGGGCCCCTCCAGCTCCAGGCCCATGGCGCGGATGCCGCCCGGATCCACCAGGAAGCCGCAGTGCTCCAGCGCCGCCAGAGCCTCCGGCGGTGCAGACAGCGACACGCTGCAGCCCGCCAGTTCGCGTCGCAGTCTGCCCAGGGCCGCCTGCACCAGCGCCAGCAGCACCTCGTCGCGGGCTGGATCCTCCGGATCGGTCAGCAGGTCCCAGAGGTTGGCGTTCAGGGCCTGGTCGCTGGTGGCCCGCACGAAGCCCACCAGTCGCTGCTGGGGGTCGTGCACGCTCAGGTGCCAGGCGCTGCAGGTCAGCACCCGCTGCCACAGCTCGGGGGGGCGGCTGCGGTCGCTGCTCAGCTCCAGCAGGCGGTTGAGCTCCGCCACCGGCGGTTCCACCTGGCTGAGCAGGCTGTACCCCTCCCGCAGGCGGGGGGGGGGCGGCTGGCCGCGGAAGGGAATCAGAAGGGAGGCGATGGTGTCCAGGGGCTTCAGCCCGTATTGCGCATGCCGGCGGCGATGCCGTTGATGGTGAGCAGCGCCCCCCGCAGCAGTTCGCTGCGGCTGTAGGTGCGGCCGTCGCCATCGGGGGTGCCCAGGGTGCCCTCGCTCATCGGCGGCTGGCGGTTCTGGTCGCGCAGCCGCCGCAGCAGGGCCACCTGCAGGAAGCCGAGGGGGATGATCGTGCGGTTGCGCAGATCGACCGACAGCTGCAGGGCCGGATCGCCGTCGAGCAGGCGACCGTGGTTGCTGATCCGCAGCACCAGGTCGCGGGTGAGGGCGAACTCGCTGGCGATCGCCTCGAAGATGCGATCGAACGCCTCGCGGTTCTCCGGCCGGCCCAGGGATTCCACGTAGTGGCGGGCGAGCTGAAGGTCCACCTTGGAGAGCGTCATCTCCACCTTGGAGATCAGCATGCGGAAGAAGGGCCAGCGCTGATAGAGCAGCTGCAGCAGTTCCATCTGCTCCGGGTCGTTCTCCAGTTCCACCTGAAGGGCGTGGCCCACCCCGTACCAGCTGGGCAGCAGGAAGCGGCTCTGGGTCCAGCCGAACACCCAGGGGATGGCCCGCAGGCTGGAGAGATCGCGGGCGCCGCTGCGCCGCCGCGCCGGCCGGCTGGAGATCTGCAGCTTGCTGATCTCCTCGATCGGCGTGACCTGCTGGAAGAAGGCCACCAGATCGGGGTTGTCGTGGATCAGGGCCCGGTAGTGATCGCGGGAGCGGGCGGCGAGCCGCTCCATCAGGGTGTTCCAGGTGGGGGTGTCATCCACCGGGGCACTGATCATGCTGTTCTGCAGCACCGCGGTGGTGACCGTCTCCAGGTTGTAGAGGGCCAGCTCCGGCAGGGAGTACTTGGAGGCAAGAACCTCGCCCTGCTCGGTGATCTTGATGCGGCCCTGCAGGGTGCCGCTGGGCTGGGCCAGGATCGCCTGGTAGGCGGGGCCGCCGCCCCGGCCCACCGATCCGCCGCGGCCGTGGAAGATGCGCAGGGCCACCCCGTGGGTGTCGGCGAGCTGCTGGAGGGCGATCTGAGCCCGGTGGATCTCCCAGTTGCTGGAGAGGAAGCCTGAATCCTTGTTGCTGTCGGAGTAGCCGAGCATCACCTCCTGGAGCGGCTGGCCGGTGTCGGTGTTGCCGGTGAGCAGCTCGCGGTAGAAGGGCTCGCGGAACAGGCGGTCCATCACCGCCGACGCCCGCTGCAGATCCTCCACCGTTTCGAACAGGGGGATCACCAGCAGGGCGGACCGGCGGGCCTTCGGATCCACAAGCCCGGCTTCCTTGGCCAGCAGCAGCACCTCCAGCAGGTCGGACACCGTGTGACTCATCGAGATCACGTAGGTGCGGCAGATGCGGGAGCCGAACTCCTGCTGCAGCCGCTGCAGCATGCGGAACACGGCGATGGTCTCGGCCGTGGCGTCGCTCCAGCGGGCCGCCGGCGGCAGCAGGGGCCGGCGGGTCTGGAGTTCCTCCAGCAGCCAGGCCACCCGCTGCGGCTCGTCCATCTCGGCGTAGGGGACCGGCAGCTGCAGGTAGCGCGTCAGCTCATCGATGGCATCGCTGTGGCGGGTGCTCTCCTGGCGGATGTCGAGACTGGCCAGGCAGAAGGCGAAGATGTGCACCTGGCTGAGCAGGTCGGCCAGGGCCTCGCAGCCGAGGCCTGTGGCCTCCAGGCTGCCCTTGATCAGTTCGAGGTCGATGCGGAACTCGTCGACCGAGCTGTAGTGCAGCTCGGGAGCGGGCATGGCCGTGAGGTTGGCGAAGCCCGGCTCCACCACCGGGATCGGTGCTTCGCCGGGCGACTCCCAGCCGGCTTCGGCCTGCTGCTGGTTGCGCAGCAGGGTGAGCCTGAGGCGCTCGAGCACATAGCTCAGCTTGAGCCGGTAGGGCTCGAGCCGGTAGCGGGCCGCCCGCTCCTCGTAGATCTCGGGGAAGCGGAGCCGGTCCATCTCGAGCGATTCGAGCAGGGCCGGATTCACCTGGCTCCACTGCATCGAGATGCTGAGCTGATCGCGCAGGTCCGAGACGGAGCGCACGTAGCGCTCGAGCATCAGCTGACGCTGGTAGCAGGCGGTGCGCCAGGTGATCTCCGGGGTCACCGAGGGATTGCCGTCCCGGTCGGCGCCCACCCAGGAGCCGAAGGTGCAGAAGGCCTCGCGCGGCGGCACCACGTCGGGGTAGCTGGCGGCTATGGCGGAGCGGATGCGCTGCTGCAGCTGGGGCATCGCATCGAACAGCACCTGCTGGAAATAGTGCAGGGCGTAATCCACCTCATCGAGCACCGAGGGCTTGAACTGGTGCAGCTCGTCGGTGCGCCACCACAGCCGGATCTCCTCCTCCAGCTGCTGGCGGAGCCGCTGCTGGTCGTCGAGGCTGGCCTGGCGCTCCAGCTGGAGCTTCTGGATCAGGGCCGCCACCCGCCGCTGCTTGTGGCGCACGGTGTGCCGCACGATCTCGGTGGGGTGGGCGGTGAACACCAGGCGGATGTCCAGTTCGGCCAGCAGGGCCTCCAGGCGGGCGGGCGGCACGTTGAGGGCCCGCAGCCGCTCGAACAGCTGGCGGAAGGTGGCCGGATCGCTCTGGCTGGCCAGGGCCGGCATGAAGGGGTCGCTGCTGGTCGTTTCGGGGGCGGTCTTGAGGCTCTCGAGGTAGCTGTCCTCCTCGATGTGCTGCTCGAGGATGTTGACCAGCTGGAAGTAGAGGGAGAAGGCCCGGGCCGCGGCAATGCCGTCGGCCAGATCCATTTCGCGGATCACCGTCACGATCGCTTCGCTGGTGTCCTGCTGGAGGGTGGCCTCCTCCTCGGCGGAGGCCAGCTCCTCGGCATTGATCGGACCCGCCAGCTGCTTCAGGCGCAGCAGCCGCTCAGCCTGGGGCGGGGGGCATTCGCTGCGCAACACCGTTTCCCACAGGTCTTCGACCAGCTCCAGCCGCTCCCCCAGCAGCCGGATCACGCCGGCCGGTGTCTCCGGCGGGGTTGCGGCGCTGGCGGCAGCGGGCGCGGTGAGGGGCTGCCGCATGGGGGCGGTGGAAGGGTGGGGGCTGCCCATGATCATCCCAAAGCGTGGGAGGTGTCTGTCGCAAGCCATGCCTCAAGGGCCTGCTCCCGCTCCGCCAGAGCCGCGGCTTCGCTCGCAACGATCGCGGCCACGCTCTCTCCGTTGCGGTGGCGAGCCAGCCACACCATCGCTTCGTTCCCCCGTGCCAGCACGTCGGCCAGCGGCGCGAGGGTGGCCGTCAGCCCCAGGTCGGCCGCCAGGGGGGTCAGGTGGTCCAGTTCGCGGGCGATCCAGGCGCGGGCACCGATCGCCTCGCCCGTGCGCCAGTCGCTGAGGGTGGCCTCCAGGCTCGCGGCGGCCGCCGCCCGGTCGTTGGCATCGGCCAGCCGGGCCAGCTCGGCGGCCGTGAGCCGGCTGGCGCGCAGGGGATCGTGGCGCTCGGGATCGGCCAGCATCCGGTGCAGGCGCAGCTCGGCGAAGGCGGTGACCGCCAGCAGCAGCGCCGGATCGCTGATCAGATCGCAGATGCGGATCTCCAGCCGGTTGAGGTCGTGGGGACGTTCATCCCCGTTGGGCCGCACGGAGGTCCAGAGGTGGCGCACGTTGTGCATCGAGCCGGCGGCCAGCTGCTCCTCCATCCAGCGGATGTAGTGGGCGTGGTCGGTGAACAGGGGCACCAGGGGAGGGGTGAGCGGAAACTGGAGCCAGCGCTGGGAATGGGCCCCGGTGACGGCGCCGTCGAGGAAGGGCGAGCTGGCGCTCAGGGCCAGCAGCAGGGCCCCTTCGCAGCGGAGCAGCCGCAGGCCGGCGAACAGGGGTTCCATGGCCGTCAGGCCCAGGTTGATGTGCACGCTCGCGGTGACCACGCGGGTGCCGTAGGTGGCCTCGATGTAGGCGTGGTAGGCGTTGGACGGATCGGAGCGCACGAAGGTGTCGCTGCCGCCCGTGCTCAGCACGCTGCCCGGCAGCAGGGTGAGGCCCCGGGGGGCCAGCCAGCGGCGCAGCCGCTGCCTCGGTTCGAGCAGCAGGGCCAGCTGGCGGGTGTAGCTGGCATCCGGGGCGGTGGTGTACTCCAGGTTGCGGTTGTCGGGCTCGGTCACGAAGCCCTCCAGGGCGGCCGCCGCCTCGGCGGCGCAGCCCACCACCGTGCCGTCGGGACGGCCGGTGTACATCTCCACCTCGAAGCCCTTGAGCAGAAGGGAGCCGCTCATCGGGGCACACCCACGGTGAGTTCAGGGATGTCCTGCAGGCAGGCCAGGGCCTTGAGCATCCCCCGCGCCTTGTTCAGGGTTTCCTGGTACTCGGCCTCGGGGCGAGAATCGGCTACGATCCCCGCCCCGGCCTGCACCTGCACCCGCCAGCGTCCGTCGCCCGTGGGCTGCACCACCATCGTGCGGATGGTGATGGCGGTGTTCAGGGAACCGTTCAGATCCACGGCGCCGTAGACGCCGGAATAGGGGCCGCGGGCGTCGGGCTCCAGGGCATGGATCAGCTGCATCGCCCGGATCTTGGGGGCGCCGCTGACGGTGCCGGCGGGGAAGCAGGCCATCAGCAGGTCCCAGACGTCGTGGGTCGGCTCCAGCTCCCCCTCCACCTGGCTGACGATGTGCATCACGTGGGAGTAGCGCTCGATCACCATCAGCTCCTGCACGCGCACGCTGCCCGGCCGGCACACGCGGCCGAGGTCGTTGCGGCCGAGGTCCACCAGCATCACGTGCTCGGCCCGCTCCTTGGGATCGGCGAGCAGTTCGGCCTCCATTTCCCGGTCCTCCGCCTCGTCGCGGCCGCGGGGGCGGGTGCCGGCGATCGGCCGCAGGGAGGCGCGCACCGTCCCCCGCTCACCCGGTTCGGCCTTCACCATCACCTCGGGGCTGGAGCCGATCAGGTGCCAGTCGCCGAAGTCGAAGAACGCCATGTAGGGCGAGGGATTCACCATCCGCAGGCTGCGGTACAGGGCGAAGGGATCCCGGTCGATCGTGGCCTCCAGGCGCTGGCTGAGCACCAGCTGGAACACGTCGCCGGCGGCGATGTGCTCCCGGCCGGCGCTCACCGCCCGCTCGAAGTCGCCGCGGTCGCGGTTGCTGCGGGTGGGCAGGTCGAGCTGCTGGGCGTCGTGCCAGTCGAGGGGCTTCACCTGGGGGTCGAGCGGGGCATGCATGCGCCCCTCCAGCAGGGCGATGCGTTCCGCCGCCTGCAGCCAGGCCCGATCGGCATCGCCGCCGGCCTCCCCGTCGGGATCGATGTCCGCGTAGGCCACGGCGGTGATCTGGCGCTTCACCTGGTCGAACACCAGCAGGCTGTCGGCCAGCATCCAGCAGCCGTCCGGCGGTCCTGCCGGATCGGTGGGGTGGACCGGCACCGTGGGCTCGATCCAGCGGATCAGTTCGTAGCCCCAGAAGCCGAACAGCTGACCCAGGGGGGGCAGCCCGGGGACCGGCTCGGGCCGCAGCGGCGCCAGGCACTGGCGCAGCAGCTGGAAGGGGTTGCCCTCCAGGTCGTCATGGCGGCCATGGCGCCAGCGGCGCTCCGCCCGAGACCCGCGGCAGGTGAGGATCCAGCGCGGATCGCTCACCACGAAGCTCCAGCGGCCCAGCCGTTCGCCGCCTTCCACCGACTCCAGCAGCACGCCGTGGCCGCGGCCCTGCCCCACCTTCAGCCAGGTGGTGAGCGGGGTCTCCAGGTCCGCCGGCCAGCGTTTCCAGAGGGGGATCAGGTTGCATCCCCCGGGCCGATCCCGTTCCCGGGTGGCACGTTCGAGGAAGGAAGCCCGGTCAGGGCTGCGGTCGGCACCCGTCATCGCATCGTTGGGCAGGCAAAAAAAACGGGGCTCCCAGCCCCGTAGTTATAGGTGCCGGTCGAACCGGCTCCGCAGCGGTGCAGCTCAGGCGTCGTAGGTGGCCTTGCCGCTGAACTTCAGGCTGGAGGGATCGGGGTTCTCACCGATGCGACGCGGATTGTGACCCACCATCGGCCGGCCTTCGTTCACCTTCTCGGGGAAGACGCCGTCCTTGGGATGGAGGAACTCGGTATCACCGCCGGGATAGATGCGGTAGATCTTGTAGTCCTCGATCCGGGGCTTGAACTTGGTGCGCAGCTGGGTGCCGAGAGCCAGGCACTGCTCCTTGCGGGCGAAATACATCAGGTTTTCGCCGGCGTTCATCTCGGCGGCGCCGCCGGTGGGCAGCTCGAACACCTGGACGGAGGGGCTGGTCCAGGTGATGGCGTATTTCTCCTCGGTTTCCGCGGAGTTCAGCAGCCCACCGGTGCTGCCGATGTACTTCGGAAGTTGACCGCTCAGCGCCGTTGCAGGCATGGCTCGTGCAGACCGTTTCAGGCGGAAGCTAGCACCGTGATTCAGGGGCTTCGAGGCCGCTTCGGGCACTCTTCACACCCGTCAACAAAGGCCCTAGGCCAGGGGGAAGAACACCGTCAGGCTGCTGCCTCCCCGCTCGGTGAGACGGCCGCCCAGGCGATGGAACAGCTGGCGGGTGGCCTGGCGGCTGAGCTGAAGGCTGCCGGTTCCGGGGTTCCAGCTCAGCACCGGCCCCACCCGCTTCCCTGCCGGGCCGCGCTCGGGGCTGCCACCGTCCTCGCCGGGGGGGTCGTCGCTGGTGAGCTGAAGCTTCAGACGGGGGCCCGCAGGCTGCAGGCTCAGGCGCACGCGGCTGCCGGCGGGCAGGCTGCGGCCGAAGCGGTCCATCAGGCCCCCGAGCATGGTCTCCAGGCGGGAGGGGTCGCTGAGCACCGGCGGCAGATCCGGGGCGATCACCAGTTCCAGCCCCAGATCCCGTCGGGCCAGCTGGCGTTGCCACAGGTCTTCGAGCTGGAGCAGCAGGGCGCTCAGATCGGTGCGGGCCAGATCTCTGGCCGCCAGGGGCTGGTCGGGTCCGGGCTCCCTCTGCTGCTCCGCCGCCAGGAAGATCAGTCCGAAGCGGTCGATCTGCTCGCTGCATTCGCCGTCGATCTGCTCCAGGCGCTGGCGCACCACCGGCGGCAGATCACGGCGCCGCAGCAGCGAGCGGATCAGGGTGCGGATCGTGGCCAGCGGCGTACGCACCTCATGGGTGAGGGCCTCCAGCAGGGCCAGTTCGCTGCGGGCGGCGGCCTCCTCGCCGGGCTCCTGGGGCCCGCCGCCGGCCTCGGCCGCCGGCACCAGGGGCTGGAGCGTCACGCTCGGTGCCATGGCGGCCAGGCGTTCGGCCACCAGGGGCCAGAACCGCAGGCCCTGGGAGGCATCGTTGTGCAGCGGCCCCAGCTCCTGCAGATGCTGCCGCAGGCGCTGGGCCTCGGCCGGGGCCTCCTGCTGCAGGCGGCGGTCCAGCAGGTCGAGGGCCGAGGAGAGCACGTCGGCGTCGAAGCGGGCCACCAGCCGGCGGGCCTCGGCGGGCCCATCGAGGGCGAGGGCCACCTGCAGGCGCGGGGTGATCAGCAGCAGCAGCGGGTCGGTGCCGTCCTCCTCGTGCAGCGGCAGGCGGTGGAAGGCGGCGGCCTGGTCCGCCTGCCGGCCGGATCGGCTCACCGGCAGCAGGGGGGCGCCGCCCGGCAGCAGGCGCTCGATCGCCTCGGGGGCCCACACCCACCCCTGCAGGTCCGCCAGCAGCGAGGGCTCGTAGAGCGCCGGCAGGGGTGCCGCCAGCCAGACCCCCCGGCGCTCGGCGCTTCCGACCGCCATCCCGATGGCGGGGAGCAGATCGTCCTGCAGGGTGGCCAGGCCCGCCCACCACTGCCGGCGCACCGCATCCTCGTCGCAGCGGCCGGCCGGAACCCCGGCGGCCAGCAGGCGACGCAGGTCGTGCAGGCTCACCACCAGCGCTGGGTCTCCCTGCCGCGGCGTGCCACCGAGGCACAGAGACCGAGGGAGATGAAGTTCACCAGCATGGCGGAACGTCCGTAGCTCACCCAGGGGAGGGGGATGCCGGTGATCGGCCCGAGCCCGATGGTCATGAAGATGTTGACCACCACCTGAAACATCAGCATCGCACCCACGCCCACCACCACCAGCGACTCGACGTCAGTGCGGGCGCGGCTGGCGATCTGCAGCAGCCGATGGCAGAGCAGGGCATAGGCCAGCACCATGAGGGTGGAGCCGATGAAGCCGGTCTCCTCGCCCACCGCACTGAAGATGAAGTCGGTGTGCTGCTCCGGGATGAAGCGCAGCTTGGTGAGCATGCCGTTCATCAGGCCCGTTCCCCAGAGTCCTCCCGAGCCGATGCCCACCTTGCTCTGCAGCAGGTGATAACCGCCGCCGAGGGGGTCCTTGGAGGGATCCAGGAACATCACCAGCCGGTCCCGCTGGTGGGGCTTGAGGCCATGGCTCCACAGCCAGGGGGTGGCCAGGGCGAAGATTCCCTGCACCGCCAGCACCACGCTGAGGGCGAGCTGCTTCCAGGGCAGGGAGCGCCAGGCGACCCAGCCCATCAGCGGAATCCAGCCGGCCAGGGCCCAGGGCAGGGTGCCCGAGAGGATGGCCGTGGCCAGGGGGGAGAGCAGCAGCACCACCCAGGCCAGCGGCATGCCGGCCCAGAAGAGCATCGTGAGCAGCACGGCCGCGAACACCAGGGAGGTCCCCAGGTCGGGCTGGATGAAGACCAGCACCCAGGGCAGGCCGATCACCGCCGCCGGCCGCACCAGATCGACCGGGCGTTCCACCGGATAGCGGGCCAGCACCCAGGCCAGCAGCAGGATGGCCGCCACCTTGGCGAACTCCGAGGGCTGAACGTAGAAGCCGCCGATGTTGATCCAGCTCTGGGCCCCGAGGGCGGAGGTGCCGATCACCCGCACCGCGATCAGGCTCGCCACCGTGAGGCCGTAGATCGGCCATTGCAGGCTCTGAAGCCGCTGCAGCGGTACCCGCGCCAGCAGCAGGGCGAGGGCCATCCCCACCGCCGCCGTGATCCAGTGCTGATACCACTCCGCGTATTCCGCCTCCCTCTGGGTGCTGGCGATCAGGATGCCCGCCACGAAGGTGAGCCCGAGAGGAACGCCCCAGAGAATCCAGTCGATCCGCTGGCGCTTGCGGCGCTGCAGGCGGCCGCCCGCCGCCACCATCCGCCCGCGGGCGCTGAGGGCCACCACCGGATCAGGCGGGCAGCGGCCGGAGGGCGCAGCGGGTGGAGAGCTCCTGCGCCAGGGCGCGGAAGGCGGCGGCGCTCACCGACTGGGGCGCGGCCAGGACCACCGGCCGCCCGCTGTCTCCCCCCTGCACCACCGGCAGCTCCATCGGCAACTGGGCCAGCAGCGGCACATCGGCTTCGTCGGCCAGCCGCTGCCCGCCGCCGCTGCCGAAGAGCTCGTAGCGCTTGTCCGGGGCGTCCGGGGGCACGAAGGCCGTCATGTTCTCCACCACCCCCAGCACCGGCACCCCCATCTGCAGGAACATCGCCAGGCCGCGGCGGGCATCCTGCAGCGACACCTGCTGGGGCGTGGTGACGATCACCACACCGGCCATCGGCACGGCCTGGGCCAGGCTCAGCTGGGCGTCGCCGGTGCCGGGGGGAAGATCCACCACCAGCACATCCCGCTCGCCCCAGTCCACCTGGTAGAGGAACTGGCGGATGATGCCGTTGAGCATCGGGCCCCTCCAGATCACCGGCTGGTTCTCCTGGATCAGCAGCCCCATCGACACCATGGCGATGCCGCAGGTGTCGATGGGCGTGAGGATCTGCTCGTTGCCGCTGCCGCGCACCTCCGGGGTGCGGTCGGCCACCCCGAGCATGGTGGGGGCGTTGGGGCCGTAGATGTCGGCATCGAGCAGGCCCACCCGCAGGCCGGAGTCCGCCAGGGCACAGGCCAGGTTCACGGCCACGGTGCTCTTGCCCACGCCCCCCTTGCCGCTGCTCACGGCGATCACCCGGGCCACGCCGGGGATGCCCTGCCGCTCCGGCAGCTGCCCGGGCGCCGTTCCATGGCCCGCGGCACCGATCGGCCCCGACGAGGCCGGAGCCTGCGGCTGGGCCAGCTCGATCTGCACGTCGTCGATGCCCTCGAGGGCGAGCAGGGCGGCGCGGGCCTCGGCGGCGATGCGGTCGCGCTGGGCATTGGCGTAGCCCGGCAGGGCCAGGCGGAACAGGGCCCGCCCCGCCTGCACCCGCACGGCCTGGATCCAGCCCAGCTCGAGCAGGCCGCGGCCGCTGCCCGCATCCCGCAGGGCCGCGAGGGCGGCGTGGGCCTGGTCGTCGCTGGCCATCCGGGGCTGAATCCCTTGCTGTCGGTCCGGGATCCTAGAAGCCCTGCCCGTGACAGAGGCTCTCGGGCGCTTGTGCCCGGGCCCCCCGGCCTGAAAAGGTGAGCACGGCCCGCCCCGACGCTCCATGGAGATGCCCCCCGCCGATTCCCGTGCCCGTGCCCGGGCCCTGCTGATGGGGCTGCAGGATTCGATCTGCGCCGGCCTGGAGCAGCTCGATGGCGAGGGGCGTTTCCAGGAGGAGAGCTGGGAGCGGCCCGAAGGCGGTGGCGGTCGCTCGCGGGTGATGAAGGCCGGCCGGGTGTTCGAGCAGGGCGGCGTGAACTTCTCCGAGGTGGAGGGCGACCGGCTGCCCCCCTCGATCCTCAGCCAGCGCCCCGAGGCGGAGGGGCAGCGCTGGTTCGCCACCGGCACCTCGATGGTGCTGCATCCCCGCAGCCCCTACATCCCCACCGTCCACCTCAACTACCGCTATTTCGAGGCCGGTCCGGTGTGGTGGTTCGGCGGCGGTGCCGACCTCACCCCCTACTACCCCTTCCTCGACGACGCGCGCCACTTCCACGCCACCCTCAAGGCCGCCTGCGATGGCGTGGATCCGGCCTACTACACGGTGTTCAAGCCCTGGTGCGACGAATACTTCTTCCTGCGGCACCGCGGCGAGACCCGCGGGGTGGGCGGCATCTTCTACGACTACCAGGACCCGGGCGGCGTGCTCTACAAGGGTCAGGATCCGCAGGGTACGGCCGCGGCCGCCAGCGACGCCGTGGGGCCGATCCAGCAGAACTGGGAGAAGCTGTTCTCGCTGGCCTCGGCATGCGGCAATGCCTTTCTACCCAGCTATGTGCCGATCGTGGAACGGCGTCAGGGCCTGCCCTGGGGTGAGCGGGAGCGCCAGTTCCAGCTCTACCGGCGCGGCCGCTACGTGGAGTTCAATCTGGTGTTCGACCGGGGCACGATCTTCGGTCTCCAGACCAACGGACGCACCGAGTCGATCCTGATGTCGCTGCCGCCGCTGGTGCGCTGGGAGTACGGCTATGCGGTGGAGCCCGGCAGCCGAGAAGCCCTGCTCACCGACGTCTTCACCCGTCCCCAGAATTGGCTGGGGGATTCGAGCCTGGCCGAGCGGTGCGCACCGCACCACGCCGTGGCCTGAGCTCCTCGCGGTCGGCCACGGTGGGCCGGCCGGTGCGGCCCAGTCCCCGCTCGATCGCCTCCACGATGCGAGTGGCGATCGCATTCACCGTGCGGGGGCGGGTGCGGGGATCGCGGAGCGAGGCCTCGAGCCTCCCCTCCAGCTTGCCCACTTCCAGCAGGGCGATACCCCGTTTCGGTCCGCCGAGGCGGTCGCGGAAGGTCATCGGATAGGCGCCGAACTCCCGGGCCAGCTGCTCGTCGATCGTGCTGAAGGCGGTGTGCAGGGGGGGGATCAGGCCGGAGCCCACGCCGGAGGGGCCCCAGGCATCGAAGTGGATCTCCAGCGCATAGCCGCCGGCGGCGGCGTGCTCCCGGCCCATGCTCCAGTTGGTGCCGGGGGCGTCGCCGTCGACGATGGTGCGCACCGGCGGCTTGTGGAAGCGGATGTTCAGGCCCCGCTGCTCGCCCAGGGTGGCCACGGCGTGGGCGATCACCAGGTTCCAGTAATGCTCGTCGGTGATGCCTGGGTACATCGGCGGCGCGCCGGCCGCCACGGCGGCACCGCTGGTGCCGGAGCCGCTGATGCCCTGGGAATCGGCGTGGCCCGCCATCACCAGGATCGGGGTGTTGGGGGACAGCTGGCGCAGGCCGATCCAGTCCTTGGGCAGGGGGCTGCGGACCCCCAGCAGCGGATCGACCGTTCCGGGGGCCACGGGCGCCACGCCGGTTGGCGTGCCGCGGTTGGCGAGCTGCTGGGCCTCGGTGGCCGGGCCGGCCAGGAGAAGGGCCGCTGAGAGCAGCAGGGACAGGCGGCCGTGGCGGCGGGGGAAGGGGGGCATCGACGGCCTCGTTTCAGATCGGGGAATGGAGCAGGGAGCCGTCGCTGGCGAGCTGGAGCACCGGGCCCAGGTCGCGCTCGATGGCGATCAGTTCGTCGCGGTGGGCCCGCAGGCGCAGGGTGCTGCCCTCCGATGCTTCGTCGCTCACCAGACGCAGCTCGACGCTCTCGGGCCGGGCGGCCCGGCGGCGGTAGATGAGGCCGGCGACGGGGCCGAGCAGGGCCAGCAGCAGGGGCCAGCCGCCCAGGCCGGGCATCAGCTGGCGGAGCACAAGCCCCAGGCAGGCGGCGCCCACGGCGCCCAGCAGGGAGAGGAGCAGCGCCAGGCCAGCGCTGGCCCTCACCTGGCCGCTGAACTGCAGCAGCCGTCGGTCGGGATCGGTGGCCTCGGGCTTCCAGCCGCGCTGCGTGAGCCAGCCGCTCAGACCCTCGAGCACCTCCACCGGCGGCTTCGGCGAATGGACTTCCACCACCGTGGTGCGGTCCTTGCTGGCGGCCCGCAGGAAGAACACCAGGCCGATGGCCAGCAGCAGGGTGAGCAGAAGGGTGGACCCCAGGGTGGGCATCGGCGGGGCCGCGGCGATCGGGATCCATTCTCACCCTTGGCCAGCGGCCGTGGGCCACGATGGGATCCGACACCCTTTCCCTGCCGATGACCCAGGTCCCCGCCGCGGCTCCCCCCTCCCGTTTCGCCGTGTTCGACGGGGATCTGGATGCGGAATGGCTGGCCCTCTACCAGGGGGCCCGGGCCCTGGCGGTGGACACCGAGGCCATGGGGCTGGTGCATGGCCGCGACCGGCTCTGCCTGGTGCAGATCGCCGATGAACGCGACAACGTCTGCTGCCTGCGGGTGGCCCGCGGCCAGAGCGAGGCCCCCCGCCTGCAGGCTCTGCTGGAGAACCCGGCGATCGAGAAGGTGTTCCACTTCGCCCGCTTCGATGTGGCGGCCCTGGCGGAGAACCTCTCGATCGCGGTGGCGCCGGTGTTCTGCACCAAGATCGCCAGCCGGCTGGCCCGCACCTATGCGCCGCGCCACGGCCTCAAGGACGTGGTCAACGAGCTGGTGGGGGTGGAACTCGACAAGCAGGCCCAGAGTTCCGACTGGGGCCGGGTCGAGGAGCTCAGCGAGGCCCAGCTGGCCTATGCCGCCGGTGATGTGCGCTGGCTCCTTGCCGCGCGCGATCGGCTGGAGGCGATGCTTCGCCGGGAGGGTCGTTGGGAGCTGGCCCTGCGCTGCTTCGCCTGCATCCCCGTGTTCGCCGACCTGGATCGCCTCCGCTTCGAGCGCACGTTCGAGCATTGAGTGTTCGCCCCGGGCCTGCCGCGCCGCGCGGGCCAGGAACCGCCCCGCAGGCCCCGGCTCAGTCCTCGATCATGAAGTTCTCGTCGTTGCCGACGGCTTCGAGCTGGGAGGTGAGCAGCAGGCCGTTGTCCACCCCGGCGCTGTCGGCCTCGGCCAGCATCCGTTCCGCCAGGTCCCGTTTGGCGTCGGCCTCCTTCAGGCCCTCCGCCGCGGCCCGGATGTCCACCTTGCGGCGGGCCGACGACTGGCTGATGCCCAGGCGCGTGGCGAGCCGACTGCAGGCGGCGTTGTAGGCCCGGTCCGGGATGCCGGCCATGGGAGGGAAGCGGGTGCTCCCATCATCCCTGCCGGCCGATGGCCCGGGGGATGCCCTCGCATCACGTCGCGGGCGACAGCAGCCGCTCCTCGATCAGGGCCGCCAGGCGGTCGCTGCCGCCGGCCGGGCCCATGCGGCGTCGGCCGATGTCCCCGAGCCGCCGTCGCTCGCGCCCATCCGCCAGCAGCTGGACCAGCCGCGCCTGCAGCTCCTCCCCATTCCGGCAGGGCTGCACCGCTCCGCCCAGCAGCCGGCTCTGGCGCCGGGCGAAGCCGGCCTTGAACTGGGGGCCCGGTCCCGGCAGCGACAGGGCCGGCACTCCCAGCCCCACCAGCTGTTCGGTGGCGGTGCCGGCGGTGGCCAGCCCCAGCTCGGCCCAGGAGGCCCATTCGGCGAAGCGGCCGGAGCCCACCAGCAGCTGAAGGCGTCCCCTCTCCCAGCTGGGAATGCCCTCGAAGCAGGGTGGGGCCGCTCGGAAGCCCTCGGCCTCCAGCAGGGGGGCCAGTTCCCTGGCATCGGGTCGGGCCCCGGTGGCCACCAGCACGGTGGTGGGTTCCATCGGGTCCGGCAGAGCCGCCAGCAGCCTGCGCAGATTCCCCAGGGCTTCGGGCATCCGGCTCCCCGGCAGCAGCAGCAGCCGGCGCCGCCGCTCCAGGACGGCGGGGAGCAGCGCTGCCCCGAGGCCATCCATCATCGGATTGCCTGGGTCCAGGGCCGCGACGCCATGGCGCCGCAGTCCCCGCGCCGTGAGCCGGTCCCGCACCGCCACCAGCCGGCAGCGGCGGGTGCCCATCAGGGCCCATTCCCAGGGATCCCACTCGCTGCCCTTGGCCCGGTGGTACCCATCCGCCAGGGGCGAGGCGCCCCAGCCCGGCGGGGACGGGCTGGCCCAGGTCCAGTCGCTCTTGGGGGTGCCGATGAAGCCATAGGGGCCGCCGCCGCTCCAGGCCATCAGCAGGGGGAGCAGATCGCCCACCGCCAGCACCGGATCCCCCCCCTGGCCCCAGGCCCGCACCGCCTGCCACTGCCGCAGGCTCAGCAGGGGCAGGCCCGCCCTCAGGTCGGCCAGCAGCCCGCCGAGGCTCTGGTTGCTGAAGCCGCCGCTGGGCAGCTGGCCGCGGGGGCCGATCCGGCGGAGCCATCCCTGCCGTTCCGCGGCGGCGAAGGCCGTGCCCAGTCCCACCAGCGGCAGCACGGCAACCTCCTGGATCCCTGCGCGCCGCTGCAGGGCCTCCAGCACCCGCAGCGCGATCAGATCCTCCCCGTGCCCGTTGCTCAGGATCAGCAGACGGGAGGACATGCCATGGCTGATACGATCCGCAGCGGGGAGTCTGGTTCCCCGTCCGGCGGCATGGCCAAGTGGTAAGGCAGAGGATTGCAAATCCTTTACCCCCAGTTCGAATCTGGGTGCCGCCTTCAACCTCCGCCCTCCCCGCGGAGCCCTCACGGGACGGCGCCTGCGGGAGGGCGGAGACCGCTCAGGTTTCGCCAACCCAGCGCGCGGGCCGTGCCAGCGACCTCCTCCCTTGATCGTCCCCCACTCCTGATGGTCTCGCCGGCGGTGCCTCTGGTCCTGGCCTCCATCCCCGTGCCGGGGGATCAGGCCCCGGTGCAGGGGCTGGCCCGGGCGATCCAGCTGTCGGTGGCACCGGTGTTCCTGCTCACCGGTGTCTCCGCCCTCATCGGCGTGCTCACCAATCGGCTGTCACGGGTGATGGACCGTGCCGATCAGCTGGGGGGCCCTTCGCCGCGCTCAGAGTCGCCGGAGGTCCGCTCCCGGATCGCCGCCGATACCTTCGATTTCCTGCGGCGCCGCAGCCGCCTGCTGATGCGGGCGATCCAGTGCGCCACGGTCACAGGCGTGCTGGTGGCTGCGGTGGTGGCGGTGATGTTCGTGAGCGCGGTTGCCGCCCTCGATCTGGCAGCGATTGTTGTGCCCCTGTTCGTGGTGGCGATGCTGGCGCTGATGCTGGCCCTGCTGCTGTTGCTGCGCGAGACCCAGATCGCCACGGCCCAGCTCAGACGCCGCTTCTGAGGGCCGCGGCCCGCTGCCGGCGCCACACGTCCTGGGCGGTGTCGAACAGGGACGCCTGCACGTCCCCCATGAAGCGCTGCAGCTGGCGGCGGGTGTCGGCGCCTGCGGCCAGTTCGTCGGAGAAGGCGGCGGCATGGCAGAGATCCACCAGCAGGGCCACTTCCTCGGAGGAAAGACGCAGCAGGTGCTCGTCGTCGAGATGGGTGACCTTCATGGGCCGGATGCGGCACCTGTCATCTGTAGGACGTCCGGACCCCCGGGGGGCGGATCGGTCCGGGTAACGAAAACCGAACCCTCCGTGTCGACGGCGCGGCCGTGCCTAGCCTTGCCTGGCCGGATCCGTGTCATGGGAAGCCCGATCAGCCGTGAACTCTTCCTGGCCCGGGCCCTGTCCCGTTTCGGCGACCACTACGACTACGCCGAGATCGTCTACAAGAGCTTCAAGACGCCGATCCGCATCCGCTGCCGCCGCCATCCGGTGAAGCTGATCAGCATCACTCCCGAGCGACATCTGCAGACCACGGGCGGTTGCAAGTACTGCCTCAAGGAGTCGCGGATCCGCCTGCTCGAGCGTGGGCTGGCCATCAGTGACGGCGCCATCGCACGCCCCGATCTGCCGGCTCCCGCCGTCCGACTCCCCGGCTGACGCCCGATGCCCATCCCCGGGGCCGGAGCACCCCCCAGCCTGCTGCTTCGCCTCGTCGCCGCGTCCGCCCTCGCCGGCAGCCTCGCCCTCGCCGGCGTTCCCGAGCCGGGGCGGGGGCTTCCGGCCGGCGCCGATCCCCCCCTGCGCCCGGGCCAGCCCTACGGCGAGGCCAGGATCGCCCTGCAGACCTCCGGATGGAAGCCCCGCCCCCGGTCCATCAGCGTCGTGTGCTCGGCGGTCCTTCTCGACCGCCGCTGCCACCTCTATCCCGAACTCCAGAGCTGCTCCCAGACAGGCCCTGGCTTCTGCCGGTTCGAGTGGACCTCACCCCTTGGCGTTCCCCATGCCGTGATCACCAGCGGTGGAGATCCCGGGGGGAATCCGGGCCGCCTGAGCACCTGGTTCAGGCTGCCCTAGGAGCGTGTCGCACATTTCGGCAGCCACAGCAGACCATCCCCCGGCTCCTTT
>JANWUS010000031.1 GCA_024958715.1 Cyanobium sp. FGCU52
GCGTCTTGTTGGCGGGGTGCCAGGGGCTTGCGGAGCTTTGTTGCTGATCAAGAGCGGGGATGGCAAGGGCTCCGTCCATTGCTTCACATTCCGTAGAACCCGATGGTTCAGGCGCGCTGGTGCGCTGCCGCCGTCGTGACTAGCAAGAGCACAACCCTCTCCCCTCCCCATGGCCACCCAGCAGGCCGAGCTGATCTTCCGCGGCGGCCCGATCCTCACCATGGACGACGCCCGGCCCCGCGTGCAGGCGGTGGCGATCGCCGACGGCCGCATCCTGGCGGCGGGAGACGAAGCCGAGGTGATGGCTACCGCTGGCGCGGACACCCAGGTGGTGGCGCTGAACGGGCGCGCCCTGATGCCCTCCTTCATCGATGCCCACGGCCACTTCGCCAACGCCCTGCAGATCGTGAAGTGGGCGAACGTGTCAGGCTTGCCGGCCGGGCCCGTCAGCTGCATCGCCGACATCCTGCAGGTGCTGCGCGAGCACGTAGCCGCCCATCCGGTGAAGCCGGGCGAGTGGATCATCGGCTACGGCTACGACGTCTCCAACCTCTCCGACGGGCGCCAGCTCAGCCGCGACGACCTCGACCCGCTGTTCCCGGGCAACCCGGTGCTGCTGATCCACAGCTCCAACCACGGCGCCGTGCTCAATTCCGCCGGCCTCAAGGTGGTGGGCATCGATGCCAGCACCCCCGATCCGGCGGGCGGCGTGATCCTGCGCAAGGCCGGCAGCAGCGAACCGGAGGGGCTGCTGATGGAGACGGCCTTCCTGCCGATCTTCACGGCCATGCCCCAGCCCAGCGAGCAGGAGCTGCTGGAGCGCTTCAACGCCGCCCAGCAGATCTATGCCCGCACCGGGACCACCACCATGCAGGAGGGGGCCACCAGCGCCCACGACCTCAAGCTGATCCGCAAGGCCGCCGAGCAGGGGCGTCTCTGGCTCGATCTGGTGTGTCTGCCCCTGGTGCTGGAGGTGCCGAAGCTGGTGAAGGAGTACTTCCCCGACTTCAGCGGCGGGCCGATGGAACTGCCCGACACCGCTGCCGAGTCGTTCGGCACCTACCGCAACCGCCTCAAGCTGGCGGGCATCAAGGCGCTGATCGACGGCTCGCCCCAGGGCAAGACGGCCTTCTGGAGCGAACCGCTGCTCACCGGCGGCCCGAACGGCGAGCCCGACTGGCGCGGCCAGCCCCTGTTCCCCCCCGAGCTGATCCAGAAGATCGTCAAGGAACTCGCCGTCAAGGCCATCCCGATCTTCTGCCACTGCAACGGCGATGCCGCCATCGACCTGATGATCGACGCCGCCCGCGCCGCCGGGATCACCGCCGAGCAGGACCGGCGCACGGTGATCATCCACTCCCAGTTCATGCGTCCCGAGCAGCTCGATGCCTACGTGGAGCTGGGCTTCACGCCGAGCTTCTTCACCGTGCACACCTTCTTCTGGGGCGATGTGCACGTGGAGAATCTGGGCCGCGAGCGGGCCTACTTCCTCAGCCCGATGGCCTCGGCACTCGCCAAGGGGCTCCACTGCTCGAATCACAACGACTTCTCCGTCACACCGGTGGAGCCGATGCGCATGATCTACACCGCGGTCGAGCGCATCTCCCGCAAGGGGGAGGTGATCGGACCCGATGAGCGCGTCAGCCCGTGGCAGGCCCTCAAGGCGCTCACGATCGAGGCGGCCTGGCAGATCCGCGAGGAAGGCCAGAAGGGCACGATCGAAGCCGGCAAGCTCGCCGATCTGGTGATCCTCGACGCCGATCCCACCGCCGTTCCCTCCGCCGACATCCTCAGGATCGCCGTGGTGGAAACGTTCAAGGAAGGGAAGAGCGTGTACAAGGCCGCTGCTGCCTGAGGCCACCCATGGCAAGCCATCCGATGGCAACCACGGCCCTGCCCTTCACGGTGATCGGCGGCTACCTGGGCGCCGGCAAGACCACCCTGCTCAACCGGATGCTGGCCCAGGCCAGCGGCCTGCGCCTCGCCGTGCTGGTGAACGACTTCGGCGACCTCAACATCGACGCCGCCCTGGTGCGCCGTCATGCGGGCGACACGATCGAGCTGGCCAACGGCTGCCTCTGCTGCTCGCTGGTGAGCGGCTTCGCCGAGGCGCTCTCCCAGGTGAAGGCCCATGCCGAATCCTTCGATCAGGTGGTGATCGAGGCCAGCGGCGTGGCCGAACCGCTGCGGGTGGCGCAGATGGCCCAGGGCTTCGGCCTGCCGGTCGATGGAATGCTCGTCGTGGTCGACGCCGAGCAGATCGAGCGCCAGGCCGCCGACAGATATGTCGGCGACGTGGTGCGCCGCCAGCTGCGACAGGCGGATCTGCTGCTGGTGAACAAGCTCGATCGGATCACGGCCGATCAGCACGCCGTTCTCCACGAACGGCTGGAAGCGCTTGCCCCCGGAGTGCCGCGGCTGGAGATGGTGCAGGGCGACGTGCCCCTGGCTCTCCTGCTGGGCCTGCACCGGGGCCGCGGGCTGCCGAGCTCCCTGTCACAGCCGCTGCCCGAAGCCGATGCCGCCGGGGCGAACCAACGGCATGACGAGCGCTTCGACACCTGGACCCTGCGCTGCGACCGGCCGCTCTCGCGCCTCCAGCTGGAGCGCTTCGCCGCGGGCCTCGGCCCCGGGATCTACCGGGCCAAGGGCTTCGTTGCCCTGGCGGAGGATCCCGGCCGGCGCCAGCTGTTCCAGCAGGTGGGCCAGCGCTGGACCCTGGAGCCGGCGGACGTCTGGGGAGACGACGCCCCCGCCACGGCTCTGGTGGTGATCGGACGGCGGGGAGCCACCAGCAGCGGCGCTCTGCAGGACCTGCTGGAGAGCGGCCAGGCCCTCACCGGTCCGCCGGCTGGAGTTGGGCTCCATAGGCACTGAAGGCACCGTCGGCGCTCACCAGAGTGAGCGCCTCACCGATCGCCTGGGCGATCAGCAGACGATCAAACGGATCGCGGTGGTGAGGAGGCAGGGTTTCCAGCACGAGGAGGTGGGCCGGGGCCAGGGGGAGCCATTCGAAGCCGGAGTCCTCGGCCCAGCTCAACGCCTGAGCGGCGGAGATCGGCATGTCGGCCCGGCCGAGGCTGTGCTTGATGGCGATCTCCCAGAGCGACACCAGGCTGACCATCACGGCATCGGCGCGGCTGTGGATCAGCTCGCGGCTGAGCGGGCCGAGCCGCGGATCGTCGGCGATGGCCCAGAGGAAGGCATGGGTGTCCAGCAGGATCCGCATCAGGGCTGCTCGAACAGCTCCTGGATCAGCGGATTGGCGGCATCGATCGAGGCCGGCACTGTGAAGCACCCCTTGGCCACGCCGAGGCGGCGCTGCGGGCTGGCCGGCCGCAGGCTGGTGAGCCGGGCCACCGGGCGGCCGTTGCGGGCGATCACCACCTCGCTCCGTTCCCCGGATTCGATGGCCTCCACCAGGCGGGAGAGGTGGGTTTTTGCCTCAAGCATGTTCACCATCGGAGTGGAGCCGGACAGAGGGGCAGCCATGGAAACGATCCGCACTGAACCAGACCAGACTAAGGCGGCTCCTGCGGGTGGCGCCGGGGGCGACCCTCCTGCCCCCTTCGACCACCTCACGGTCTACCGGGCGCGGCGCATCCGCACCATGACCGAGGCCATGCCCATCGCCGAGGCGGTGGCGGTGGCCAGCGGCCGCATCGTGGCGGTGGGCACGCTCGAGAGCCTGCGGCCCTGGCTCGATCGCTTCCCCCACACCGTCGATGAGCGCTTCGCCGGCGACGTGCTCTTCCCCGGCCTGATCGATCCGCACGTTCACCCCTCGCTGCCGGCGGTCACCACCCAGTTCCCCTACCTCGCCCCCGACGACTGGACCCTGCCCACCGGCTTCTTCCCCGGCGCCACCTCCCCCGATGCCTATCTCGCCCGGCTGAAGGAGCTCTACGCCGCCCACACCGACGGGAGCGTGCCGTTCATCGTCTGGGGGTTCCATCCCCTGTGGCATGGCGATCAGTACCGGCCCCAGCTGGATGCGCTCTTCCCCGATCGGCCGGTGGTGCTCTGGCACCGTTCCTTCCACGAGCTGGTGCTCAACACCCCCGCTCTGGAGTGGTTCGGCCTGCGGGAGGAGGAGGTGCGCGGCCGGCCCGAATCCGACTGGGACCGGGGCCACTTCTGGGAGAACGGCGCCCAGCCGCTGGTGGTGAAACTGGGGCCGATCATCTTCGAGCCCGGGCGCTACGGCGCCGGCATCCGCACCTTCTTCCGCCTCTGCCAGCAGGCCGGCGTCACCACCGTGCTCGACATGGGGGTGGGCATCTTCGGCGATGCGGTGGGGGAGATCGGGCTGATCCGCAAGATCGCCGAAACCAACCAGGTGCCCTGCCGCGCCATCCTCACCCCCACCACGGTGGATTTCCTCGCCCGCGGCATCCGCCCCGCCGATGCCCTGGCGCAGGTGGAGGAATGGAGCCGGGGCAACAGCCGCCGGGTCTTCCTCGACCGGCACTTCAAGCTGCAGGTGGACGGGGCGATCTTCGGCGGCCTCTCCCAGGCCGACTTCCCCGGCTACATCGACGGCCATCTGGGCCAGTGGATGGCGCCGCCGGAGGTGCTGGAGGCGTTTGCCGTGGCGTTCTGGGAGGCCGGCCATCAGCTGCATGCCCACATCAACGGCGATCTCAGCGCCGACCTCTACCTCGACATCCTGCAGCGCCTGCACGAACGCAAGCCCCGCTTCGGCCACCGCACCACCCTCGAGCACTTCGCCTCCACCAGCGAAGACCAGTGCCGCCGGATGGCGGAGCTGGGGATGCTGGTGTCGGCCAACCCCTATTACCACCACATCCTCTCGGATGTGTTCAGCGCCCAGTGGCTCGGCAACGACCGGGGCTCGGAGATGGTGCGCCTCGGCACCCTGGAGCGGCTGGGCATTCCCTTCGCCCTCCACTCCGACTGCCCGATGGCGCCCCTCTCCCCCCTCACCCTCGCCTGGGCCGCCTGCAACCGGGTGACGATCAACGGCAACCTGCGCTGCCCCGAGGAGCGGGTGAGCCTGCATGCGGCCCTGCGGGCGATCACGATCGATGCCGCCTGGATCCTGCGCAAGGAGAACGTGATCGGCTCGATCCGCGCCGGCAAGCTCGCTGACTTCGCCGTGCTGGCCGACGATCCCTACGACGTGGGCGCCGAAGGCCTGCGTGGCATCGCCGTGAAGGGCGTGGTGTTCGAAGGCGAACTTCATCCGCTGTGATGAATCCCCTGGCCGCCCTGCCCCCCCTGCCCCACCTGCCGGCGGCACCGTTCAGCCTGCCGCCCTACTTCGACTACGGCGCCACCTTCCTCTGGGCCCTGAGCGGCGCCCTGCTGGGGGCCCGCAAGGGCTATGCCATCCCCGGCATCCTTGCGGTGGCCTTCGTGTCGTCGGTGGGGGGCGGCGTGCTGCGCGACGGCCTGTTCCTGCAGAACGGCCCGCCCTTGGTGTTGCGCAGCAGCGGCTATCTGCTGCTGATCGCCCTGGCCACCTTGCTGATCCTGATCGCCGGGGCCCGCGTCCAGCGGCTGCGGCATCTGCCCCAGATCCTTGCCCTGGTGGATGCCATCGGCCTGGGCGCCTACGCGGTGGTGGGGATGAACCTGGCCCTGGCAGCGGGCCTGAGCCTGCCGGCGGTGGTGCTGGTGGGGGTGGTGAACGCCGTGGGGGGAGGCATCCTGCGGGACATGCTGATGCGCCGGGAGCCGTCGATGTTCCTGCCGGGAACCCTGGAGGAATCGCTGGCCCTGCTGGGCTGTCTGCTGTTCGTGGCGCTGGTGAAGGGGCTGGCCATCAACCAGCTGCTGGGCGCCTGGATCACGATCGCCGTGATCACCGTGCTGCGGCTGCTGGCGATCCGCTATGGGATCCGTTCCCAGCCTCTGCCGGGCTTCCGGGAGTACTGGGAACGGGAGGAGCGCCAGCCCTGAAAAGGCGCGAGGCGGCAGCTCAGAGGTCGTCCTCGACCTCAGGCTTGATGGTGCAGTCGCTGGTGGGATAACTCACGCACAGCAGAGCGAATCCTTCGGCGATCTGCTCGTCGTCGAGGAAGCTCTGATCGGATTGATCCACACTGCCGCTCAGGATCTTGCCGGCGCAGGTGCTGCAGGCCCCGGCACGGCAGGAATAGGGGAGATCAATACCCTGCTCCTCAGCGGCATCGAGGATATAGGTATCGGAGGCACAGGTGAAACTGCGGCCGTCATCAATGGTGATCGTGTAGGTGTCAGCCATGATCTCGAGAAGATCCCGGTTGGATCGAACCATTCCACGCCGGGATCAGAGATGCTGCTGGTTGTAGGGAACACAGGAATCGGGTTCGGTGTGCAAATCCCGATCCCCGCTTCGTCAGGGCTCGATCGCGTCCAGGGCGGCCCTCGCCTTCACCAGAACGCCCGCCGGCAGGCTGATGAAGCCCAGATCCGGCGCCATCGCCTGGGCTTCGTCGGAGAGGGCGAAACTGAGCATCCTCCTGAGCGCTTCATGACGGGGCCCGTTGTCGTTCTTGTAGAGCAGCAGCCAGCTGAAGGTGACGATGGGGTAGCCCTTGGGTGGGTTGGGGCTGCTGCCGGTGAGATCGGGGCCCAGGTCGATCGAAGCCAGGGCCTCCTGCTCGCTGGTGAGGGTGGGTGTCACCAGTTCTCCGGCAGCGTTGGTGAGCGCGGCGGCCCGGAGCGGTTCCTTCACGAAGGCCGCCTCCACATAACCGATGCCTCCCGGTACCTGGTTGAGTTGGGCCGCCACCCCTTCATTGCCCTTCGCGCCGATGCCCGTGGGCCATTTCACCGTTTTGCCGCTGCCAGGGCCCGCCTTCCAGGCTGGACTGACGGCGCTGAGATGGGCGGTGAAGTTCGCAGTGGTACCGGAGCCATCCGAGCGGTGCACCACCTTGATCGGCTTGTCGGCGCAGCCGAGCTGGCGGAAGTTGCTGATCCGGCCAAGGAACACATCCGCCAGTTGGGCCTGGCTGAGCTTGAGTTCACAATCCTGGTGGTTGTAGGCCACGGCAATGGCACCGGCCGTCATCGGGATCTGCACCACACCCTGGGGCACCTTGGCGATCTCCTCGGCCGCCATCGGCACATCGCTGGCGGCGAAATCCACGGTTCGCGAGATGAACTGCCGAACGCCCGCGCCTGAGCCCACCGACTGGTAATTCACCCGCACACCCTTGCTGGCCAGCTCCTGGAACCAGCGCTGATAGATGGGCGCCGGAAATGAGGCACCTGCCCCGTTCAGCGTGGTGGTGCCGCCGCACCCTGCCAGTGCCACCACTCCGGACAGGCTGGCGGCCATGGCGGCACGGCAGGAAACTCGGCCGGATGAAGGTGCCATTAGCGCAAAGAAACTGGCGCGAACGTAGGCCTGTGCCTCCAAGCCTTGGTTAAGGATTTGTGGCTTAGGGATAAGAAGAACACCACCTCAGGCAGAGGCGCCACCTGAGGACGGCCAGGGGATGGCGTCGCCGGGCCGGAAGGTCTGGATCGCACGCATGTACTGGGCCCGCTCGTACTCCGCCGGATCCGGGCACTTCTCCTGGCTCATGCAGCCGATCAGCTCGCGGGCGGTGGCGTGATCGTGCTCCCGCAGCCAGTGGGCCAGCTCCTCCTCCAGGCCCGCCAGCCGGCCGGGCCCGTGGCGCAGCAGCGCCCCCACCACCTGGGTGACGCAGGCGCCGGCCATCAGCAGGCGCACCACGTCGCTGCCGCGGTGCACGCCGCCGGTGGCGGCCAGGTCGGCCCCGAGGCGGCCGTGGAGCAGGGCGATCCAGCGCAGCGGCAGGCGCAGGTCGTGGGGGGTGGAGAGCAGCAGGTTGGGGCGCACCTCCAGCTCCTCGATGTCGATATCGGGCTGGTAGAAGCGGTTGAACAGGGTGAGGCCGTCGGCGCCGGCGGCGGTGAGCCGGCGGGCGATGGCACCGAAGTTGGTGAAGAAGGGGCCGAGCTTCACCGCCAGCGGCAGCCGCACCTCGGCGCGCACCTCGGCCACGATCTCCTCGACCTGAGCTTCGATCGCGGCGCTGGAGAGATCGGGATCGGTGGGGAGGCTGTAGATGTTCAGCTCCAGGGCGCTGGCGCCGGCCTGCTCGAGCTGGCGGGCGAAGCGCACCCAGCTGCCGGGACGGAAGCCGTTGAGGCTGGCGATCACCGGGATCGACAGCCGGGCGCGGGCCTGCTCGAGATGGCGCAGGTAGAGATCGTGGCCCACATGGAAGATCGAGGGCTCCGGGAAATAGCTGAGGGCCTCGCCGTAGCTGTCGCTGCCCTGCATCGCCACCCGCCACAGCTCCAGCTGATCGTGCTCGATCTGCTCCTCGAACAGCGAATGGAGCACCACGGCGGCGGCGCCGGCCTCCTCCAGCCGCAGCAGATCGTCGAGGTCTTCGCTGAGGGGGGCAGCGGCCCCCACCACCAGCGGGCTGCGCAGGGGCAGCCCCAGCCAGGTGGTGGAGAGATCGGGGACGCTCATGGGGCGACCGTCCCGCCCTCGGGGCTCACCCGCTTCACGGGCGGGGGGTTCCAGCGACCGTCGAGGGCCTCGGGCCGCGGGGCGTAGAGCCGCAGGGTGAGGGAGATCGTTCCCTGAGCAGGAGCCGGCAGCCAGTTGGCGGTGCGCTCCCCACCCGGGTCCTGGTTCTGGATGAACAGATCAAGGCTGCCGTCGGGATTCGCGCGCAGGGGATCGCGGTCGCCGATGGCAAAGCGGTTCAAGGGATTGGCCACCTGGAAGCCCTCGGCGTCGTAGAGCGTCAGCGACCAGAAGGCATCCACCGGCGGCAGCTGGCCGGCGGGGAAGTGCAGCACGTAGGCGAATTCACCGCGGACGGGCTGGCCGTCGGCATCGGCCACGTTGAGGGGATAGATCGCATCCTCGGGCTGGTTGGCCCCGAGGCCCACCAGGGCCACCACGGCGCGCTTGAGGTAGTCGTTCCCATAGACCCCCATCGTGGTGACGTTCATCTGCCAGCCGTTCACCACCCGGGCGAGGCTGGCGCTCTTGGCCCGCATCGCCGGCGGCGTTTCGGCCACCGCCCGCTCCAGGCCGGTCCGCACCGCGGCGGGAGCCGCAGAAAGGGAAAAGGGCTGGCCAGGCACCAGGCCGACGCGGCGGAAGCGCGCCAGCTGCGACCAGTCGGTGCTCTGGGGGGGATGGAGGCCCATCAGCTCGGCGCCGATGCGGAAGAAGTCTTCGGCCGGCAGCCGTTCCACCTGCTGCATCGGCGGCGTGTTCATATCCACCGAGGGGTCGATGGGGACCGGCACCGGTTCCGGCGGCTGCCCCCAGCGGGAGAGCGGCGTGATGCGGTAGCCGTCCTGGATCGCATGCACGGCCGGGTAGTCGGAGGCGCCGTTGGTCTGGGTGCGGCCGATGACCCACACGTAGGGCGAGGGCGCCTCGATCGGCTCCACCCCAGGCGGCAGCGTTCCCTGCCAGCCCCGGGGCACGACGGCGAAGTGGGCCGCGCCGGTGCCCGTGGTGCGCTTGCCCGGCACCGCGAACACGTTCGACCACATGTCGAGCATCGGCAGCAGGTAGTAGCGCCCGCCGGTATCCGGCGCCGACACGATCAGCGGCCCACTGCGCAGATCGAGCCAGGCGACCGAATAAAGGGTGTCGAAGTTGGGCCGCACCACGTCGCGGAAATCGGCCGGGGGGAAGACCCGCGCATGGGAGAAGGTGTTCATCGGCCCGGCCCCGATCCTCACCTCCGGCGGCACGTTGGTCATCACCCGCCGGGTGAACTCCATCAGCAGCAGCGGATAGAGGAACAGGTAGGCCTCCCGCCCGATCGTGGCGGCCTCCGCCTCAGTCACCGCCTCTGTCACCGCCTCTGGGGGGGAGGACATCAGGGGATCCATCGTGAACTCCGTAGCTGAGCGGAGGGAGAACACCGCTTCTGCCGCACGCTAGGCAGAGCTCCCCCAGGGGTCAGCCGAGGGCCAGCTCCGCACCGCTGCCCTGCCAGAGCAGGGCGTAGCGGTCGTCGTGGGTGTGCACGCCCCAGCCGTGGCAGAGGAGATGGCGGGTGAAGCGACGCAGATGCTGGCGCGACGGCAGGCTGTGCTGCTCCAGGGTGCAGCCGATGCCGGAGGGAGAGCCGCGGAAGGTGGTGTGGGTGGCGACGAAGTCCCCTTCGGCATGGTGGAACAGATGCCAGGTGCCGCGGTAGGGGGCGGCGGCGTTGGAGAGGCAGAGGATCTCGGTGGGCGGACGGCTCATGGGAAGGGGCAGGGCAAGGGAGAGGGACTTGACGACGACGCTATGGAGGCGAGTTGTCAAAGAAAAGTGCGCTTTGCTACAAAAGGGCTCGATTCGGGTCCCGTGGTTCTCAGGTCGTGCCTCCCCAAGCTTCCGCTCCCGGAAGCCGCCGTGGACGCGTCGCGATCCAGACGATCTGCAGCGAAAGCACGGCGCTGAAGTAGCACCACACCGAGGCGAAGGTGGGGGCCCAGGCGAGCTGGGTGAGCACGAAGGCCAGCAGAACGCTCACGCCGAATCGCCGCAGCTCGCCCCGGGGCAGAAGCAGGGGAACGCCGATCAGCCCGGCATAGAGCAACTGGCCGACGAGCTGGCCGGCGGCACCCGGCAGCAGCCGCGGCACCGGGTAGTGGAGAGAGCCCTGCAACACCGTGGGGATGGAGCCCGGGGGATCGAGCAGCAGGGGCAGCCAGAGCAGCAGGCCGTAGAGCACGCCAGCCGCCAGGAACCAGACGAGCCAGTCACGCGTACCTCGCCCCGGCTCCGCTCCCCGCCAGCGCAGGGCGATGAAGCCGATCCAGCCGGGCCAGAGGCCGTAGGCGAAGAACAGGTAGGCCACGCTGGCCGCCGGCAGCAGTGCGGCAGTCGGCGGTGAAGGATCGGGAGCCAGCCCCAGCCACACCAACCCTTCGGTGGCCTGCTGCAGGCCGAACAACAGGGGCGTGAGGGCCAGGGGCAAGCGGAAGGAGGCGTCACGCTCCCGCAGCACGCGCCGCACCGCCACGGCACCGAGGGGGAGCAGCAGAGCGGCAGCGGCGAAGCTGGCCCCGGCCGAGAAACACATGGGCCACTCCCGGCCGGCGGCCGTTCGATCCACTCTGGCGCGGCCGGAGCGCCGGCGGGTGGGCGATCCCCGCACGCCCCCTCAGCCGGCGGGGACCACCTGGCGGTAGCCGTTGGCGTGGCACACCCGCAGGGGGGTGTCGAACAGGGCGCTGAGGGGGGCGTCCTGCAGCAGCTCGTTCACCGGGCCGTCGCCCACCACCCGGCCGTCGCGGAGCAACACGGCCCGCTGAATCTCCGGCAGGATCGCCTCGATCTGGTGCGTCACCAGCAGCAGGGTGGTGCCACTGCGGGCCAGATCCCTCAGAATCTCGAGAAGCTGGTGCCTGGCCTTGAGGTCGAGCCCGTTGGTGGGCTCATCGAGCACCAGCACGGCGGGATCGTGCACCAGCGCCCGGGCCAGCAGCAGGCGGCGGCGCTGGCCATCGGAGAGCTGGGCGTAGGGACGCTCCGCCAGATCGGCCAGGCCCAGCCGGGCCATCAGCGCGGCCACCCGCGCGTGCTGCTCGGCGCTGGGCTGCTGGCTGCGGCCGATGCCCACCGAGCCGAAGAAGCCGGAGAGCACAACATCAGAGGCGGGCACCCGGCCCACGTAGCCGGCCTGCAGATCCTGCGATACCAGGCCGATGCGGCCGCGCAGCTGCCAGAGGTTCACGGTTTCGCTGCCGAAGATCCTCAGCCGCGAGCCCGGCTTCACCACCGGATAGAGCTCGCGGCTGAGCAGCTTCACGAGCGAACTCTTGCCGGAGCCGTTGGGGCCGAGAACCACGGTGTGCTCGCCGGCCTGAAGGCGCAGCGAGAGGTTCTCGAACACCCTGCGGGGCCCGAGCCAGGCTTCGATCGCTTCCAGGTCGAGGTAGGGGGTGGGGGGAGTCATCGCCCAACTTGGCATAGGGAACCAGCACGTTGGCGAGCATCGGGAAGTGGCGCCGGTTGAGCGTGGCCAGGGTGGCACCGGCCGCCTGCACGGTTGCGGCGATCAGGGCATCCGCCAGGCCGGTGCCGTGGCTGCGGCCGTACTGCCGACGCCAGAGCCCGGCCTGCACCGCCGCGTCCCGATGGAGCGGCAGCACCTCGAAGGCCGTCACGAACGTATCCAGCCGCTGCCGCTCCTCCCCCTCGCGCACGCCCACGTAGAGCTCGGCCAGCGTGACCACCGAGGCCGCCAGAAGCTGGTCGCTGCCCTCCAGGAAGGCCACCGCCTGGGGCTGATCGCGCAGGTAATCGATCAGCACGTCGGTGTCGATCACCAGCAACCCGGCCGCCGCGGCCATCAGGCCCCTTCCGGAGCGATGCGATCGAGTTCATGGCGCACCGACCCGCCATCGAACCGAGCACTGCCGCCGGCCCAGAGAGCCCGGCCCTGCCTGAGCCGGGCCAGCCGGTCCTGGGGCTGACGCTGCTCCAGGAAGCTGTCAATGGCTTCACGGATCAGGGAACTCTGGCTGCGGCCGCTGCGCTGGGCCAGGCCCCGCAGCCCCTCGAGCTCGGCCTCCGACAGGTAGATCTGCGTGCGCTGCATGACCGCCCCCTGGTGTATGCACCATACATTGCACGAACGGGTCGAAGCGTTGGGTCGCCCGCGCACTGCGCAGGCCTCAGCCCAGCGCTTCCGTGCCCAGCCTGTCGGCGCCCAGCAACCTGGCGCTGACCGCCCAAAGCTCTCGCGCCTTCGCGTCATCGAGGGCCTCGGCGCTGGGGGAGACGGCCTCGAAGCGCAGGCGGCCGGGCCCCAGCACGCGGTTGCTGAAGTAGCTGAAGCCTGCCGGCAGCGGGGAGTCGGCGGCGGCGAACGCCGCCAGCCGCGCGCCGGCGTTCTCCACGGATTCCGTGAGCCGCAGCAGGTCGCGGGCCACCAGGGCGAACAGGCGTTGCCCCCATTCGTTGTGAACACGGCTGCGGCGGAAGAAGCCGCCGGAGCTGCGGGGAATCACCAGTCCCGGGCTCCAGGCGATCACCGGCAGGGGCGGGCCCTGCTGGCGCAGCCGCCGCTCGGCCTCGCGGGCGAACAGCACATTGCAGAGCTTGCTGTCCTTGTAGGCCTTGTCGGCATCGAAGGGCGAGACGCCATCCACCATCGCGAAGCCCTCGGCGGGCTTCAGTCCCGCCCGCAGGCCGCTGAGATCGCCCAGGCCCGCGGGGCTGCCCACCCGGCCACCCGCCGCGGCCGGATCGTGGACCTCCGAGGCCGTTACCACCAGGCGCGGTTCGCGGCCGGCGACCAGCAGCGGCATCAGCCGCTGGCCCAGCAGCTGATGGGCCAGGTGGTTCACAGCGATGGTGAGCTCGCGGCCCTGGGCGGACACCTGCGGCTCGGGGGCGCCGGTGTACTGGAGGCCGGCGTTGAGCACCAGGCTGTCGATCGGCTCGCCGCGCCGCGTGAGCTCGGCGGCGAGGCACTCCACGCTCTCCAGATCGCCGAGATCGCACACCGGCGCCTGCGGCTCGAGGCCCTCACCGGCCTCCGCCAGCCGGCGCACGGTGGCCTCGGCGGTGGCCCCATCGCGGCAGGGCAGCACGAGCCGATGGCCGGCGCGCCGGAGCTGCAGGGCCGCCTCCCAGCCGATGCCGGAGCTGGCTCCGGTGAGCAGGATGCGCCGCGGAGCGGCGCCGGGTTCCAGACGTGCCGGGAAGGTGGGCTCGCTCATGCCGGCATTGTGGGTGGCGGGGCCGAGGCTCAGGGGGAACGAAAAAACAGCGCTTCGATGTCGCGTGCGCCCTGGAGAACATGGATCACCTCCACCACCTCCTGCTGGAGCCGATAGAAAATCAGGTAGTCGCCGTGGACGCAGCGGCGAATCCCGAAGCGCTCGTAGCGCGGCACCAGGGGAAAGGCCCTGGGAGTGTCGGCCAGGGCCAGACAGCGATCCAGAAGCTCTTCACTGAAACTGAGGGCCCTCGCGGGGTTGTCGGCCGCGATGTAGCGACGGATGGCGAGCAGATCGGCCTTCGCCGCCGCCGTGATCACCACCCTCATCCGACGGGACTGCCTCCAGCGGCACCCCTGCGGAGTTCCTGGCGGACGGCCTCGATCTCCTCCACCAGCCCGGCTTCGGCATCGGCCAATCCCTGGGCGATGGCCCCGTCGAGCTGCTCCAGGCGGCGCTCTCGCTCCATCAGGCCGCGCAGAGCCTCGCGGATGATCTCGCTGTTCGAGCCGTAGAGGCCGGACTCCACCTTGCGGCGGATGAAGGCGGCCATTTCCGGCGGGAGGGTGATCGACAGCTTCTCAGCCGATTGCATGACAACAACCTCGCAACCGCCGTCCAGGGCGGATGAAATCGGATTTTATCGCACTCCTGGCACTGCGCGCCACGGGTGAACGGGTGCGGTGGGCTGGATCATCCCGGCATTGTGGTTGTCCCCACTGGCGGGTCCCGTCTGCCGCTCCCCATGCCTGAAGCCCCCGACCTCGCCCTGGACGGCGACGACCGCCGCCGCATCGCCGATGCCCTGCGTTACCTGGGCCGCGATCTGCACCACCGCTCCTTCGGGGTGACTTCGGAGCGGCGGAAACTGCTCTGGCAGGAGATGGACCGCTGCCTGGCACTCGCGGAGCGGATCAACGGGGAGGTGGATGCCGACGTGGCCTCGCAGCCCGCGGAGCTGCCGGCGCTGGTGCAAGGGAAGGGAGCCGTGCTGATCACCGGCGCCTCCAGCGGCATCGGCGCGGCCCTGGCACGGCGGCTGGCGCCCACCCTGGCCGGCGGCGAGGCGCCCCTGGTGCTCACGGCCAGGCGGCTGGAGCGCCTGGAGGCGCTGGCGGCGGAGCTCGCGCACCGGCATGGCATCCGCGTCGAGACGATCGCCGCCGACCTGGCACAGGCAGGGGGAGCGAAGGTGCTGCTGCAGGTGCTGCTGCAGCGGCAGCTGGCGGTGCACACCCTGATCAACAACGCCGGCTTCGGCCTGCGCGGCACCTACGAGGCTGTGGCCTGGCCCCAGGCCGCGGCGATGCTGCAGCTGATGGTGGGCAGCTGCGCCGAGCTCTGCCATGCCCTGCTGCCGGCGATGCAACGCGCCGGCAGCGGCCGGATCGTGAACGTGGCCTCACTGGCGGGCCTGGTGCCGGGCCTGCCGGGCAGCACGCTCTACGGGGCCTGCAAGGCCTTCCTGATCCACTTCTCCCAGTCGCTGGCGCTCGAGAACCGGGACCGGGGCGTGCGGGTGATCGCCCTCTGCCCGGGCTACGTCCGCAGCGAATTCCACGCGGTGCTGGGGGTGGAGGAGCGCATGCGCCAGCGCCTGCCCGGCCTGCTGTGGATGAACGCCGAGGAGCTGGCCGACCGCACCGTCGCCGCCCTGGAGGGCTCCCGCACGGTGGTCGTGCCGGGCGCTGTGAACCGGCTGATCGCAGGGCTGGCGGACTCGCTGCCCGAACCGGCCACGAACGCCCTCAGCAGCGCTTTTTCCCGGCGCTACCGGCAGGAGTGAACGTCAGGGAGGAGTCGCCCCCTCGTTCGGCGGCGACTCCACCCCAAGGCAGGAGGCGGTGCGGTAGGCATCCACCTTCTGGGCGAGCTGATCGGCGGCCTGGGCCACCCGGTCCACCTGATCGCCGAAGGCCTGGGCATAGCGCGCGTAGGCCTCGGGTTCGACCCGGCGCAGGGTGGCCGCCTGCTCGGGGTTGAGCCGCATCTTGCGCATCGTCGCCAGCTGGGTGTCGAAACCGTCGCGGCGCAGGGTGTTGATCGCGCTGCGCTGCTGGCGGCAGGCGGCGATGCGCTGGTCGCGGGCCTGCTGCTGCATCCGCACAGAAACAGCCACCACGGCGGCGGCCACCGCCAGCACCGCCACCAGGATCAAGTTGCGGCGCAGGCGGGGCGGCGGATTCGGCATCGACGGGGGTGCTGCGCTTGGCCATTGTGCGCCCTCCACCCCGCCAGGATGGGGCCCGCTTCTCCACCGCCATGGCCACCGTTCTGATCACCGGCGCCAACCGGGGCATCGGTCTCGCCTACTGCCGCCAGCTGCAGGAGCGCGGCGACACGGTGATCGCCGTCTGCCGCACGCCCTCGCCGGAACTTGAGGCCCTGGGCGTGCGCATCGAGGCGGGGGTGGATGTCACCGACGCGGCCGCGATCGCGGAGCTGGTGGAGCGGCTCGACGGCCTGCCGATCGACGTGCTGATCCACAACGCCGGCATCCTCGAGCGCACCAGCCTGGAGGATCTGGATGTGGAGAGCCTGCGCCGCCAGTTCGAGGTGAATGCCATCGGCCCGCTGCAGCTCACCCGTGCCCTGCTGGGCAACCTGCATCCGGGATCGAAGCTGATCTTGATGACCAGCCGCATGGGCTCGATCGACGACAACACCTCCGGCGGCTCCTATGGCTACCGGATGTCGAAGGTGGCGCTGTGCATGGCGGGCAAGTCGCTGGCGATCGACCTGAAGCCCCGCGGCATCGCCGTGGCGTTGCTGCACCCCGGGCTGGTGAGCACCCGCATGATCGACTTCAACCCCCAGGGCATCAGCCCCGAGGAATCGGTGCGGGGGCTGCTGGCGAGGATCGACGCCCTCACCCTGGAGAACTCCGGCAGCTTCTGGCACGCCAACGGCGAGGTGCTGCCCTGGTAGGGCAGGGTCTGTCGATGCATCCACCCTCCTCCAGCGCAGGCGCAACATTCCAGCAGGCGAGCAGATCGAACTGCGCACCGAAAGAGTCCAGGGCCATGGCGGACCGGCCCAGACAACCCGGGGGTCAGGCCGCTGGAGGCGAACGACGTTTGATCAGGCCACCAGGGGCCCGGCCAGGGAAGCCAGGCGGCCATCCCCATCGCCTGTGGCGTCCACAACGGTGGAAGCGTCGATCTGCTCGGTGATCACCTGAAAGGCGGTGAGCTGATGGGCCCTGAAGGACCGCAGGACGGGCACATCGGCGGCATCGCGGCTCCCTTACCTAGTGTGCCGAAGGCTTCTCGCCACCGTCGCTTGGCCTCTTCCCAGTCTCCTGAACCGGAAACCCTGAGCGATCAGGGATTGCTCCAGCAAGCGATGCGCCACGCTGCCATCGGCATGGCGCTGGTTACCGCTGAAGGCCGGTTCCTGGAGGCCAATCCAGCCCTGTGCCGCCTGCTGGGGCGCGATGATGCGGAGCTCCAGGGGCTGTCGCTGCAGGACGTCACCCACCCCGATGACCTCGCCGAGACCGAGCAGCTGGTTGCGGAGATCGTCAACGGCCGCCGGGAGGCCTTCCAGCGTGAGGTGCGCTGCCTGCACGCCGACGGCGAGCTGATCTGGGGCCAGGTTTCGATGTCCTGTCTGCGCCGCGGCGCCGAGTGCCTGGTCCTCGTGCAGATCGTTGATATCAGTGAGGGCGTAAGCCAGCGGCAAGCCCTGGCGGATCAGGACCATCACTACCGGCTGCTGGCCGACAACGTCCTCGATGTCGTTTGGACCATCGATCTTGAGGGTCGATTCACCTACTTGAGCCCTTCGGTTCAAGGCCTGCGCGGCTTCACGCCGGAGGAAGCGATGGCGCAGCCGCTCGAGCAGATTCATCCTCCCGAATCGCTGGAGCGGTTCCATCGCTTCTTCCACGAGCTGCTCGAGGACACTGCCGCGGGCCGACCAGCGCCCTCCTTTCGCGGTGAGCTGGACTATTTCCGCCGGGATGGCTCGACGATCTGGGCGGAGGTGATCGTCCTCCCGGTGATCGATTCCCAGGGGCGTCTCGAGAAGCTGCTGGGCGTCAGCCGCGACATCAGCGAGCGCAAGGACTTCGAGCAACAGCTGCTGAAGGCCAACCAGCAGGTCGAGCAGCTGGCGATCACCGATTGGCTGACGGGTCTGTGGAACCGGGGCCACCTGGAATCCCAGATCCAGCAGGCCATCGCCCGCTCGGAACGCTACCGAGAACCACTGAGCCTGATTCTCTGCGACCTGGATCACTTCAAAACCATCAACGACCGCTTCGGACACGTCAGAGGCGATGAGGTGCTGCGTGAGTTCTGCCACCGCATCCGCAAGCAGCTGCGCCGCAGCGATGGCTTCGGACGCTGGGGAGGCGAGGAATTCCTGCTCCTGCTGCCCTGCAGTGATGCCGCTGCTGCCGCCACGCTGGCACACAAGCTGCAGAAGGCGATCAGCGCCACTCCCTTCGATCCTGTTGGCAGTGTCACCTGCAGTTTCGGCGTTGCCGAGCGCCGGTCCGGCGAAACGGAAGACTCATGGCTCCTGCGGGTCAACAAGCAGCTGGATGCAGCTAAGGCAAGGGGTCGCAACCATGTCGTCGTGGCCTGAAGCCGATGCGCCGGGACCTCACCGGGCTCCCGAACTTGCCTGCAGCGCCTCCAGCTCCGCCGCCCCACGCCGGTGGAAGGAAGCGCTGAGCGCGTTCATCGGCTTGAGCACATCGGCGTAACCCTCCACCCAACGGAGGTCGTTCGTCCAGGAGGCGCCGGCCACCGAGAAACCTGGATCGCTGGCCTGGAGCTCAGCGATCGCCGCGTCCACCGCTTCGGTGGTGGGGGTGGCGCCGACCTGCTGCCACAGGCGGTGCTGGCCCACGGCCTGAATCCGTGGGAAGTCGTCCGGCGTCACGCCAGCGGCCGCCAGCAGGTTGAGGGATTCGGTTGCGTTCAAGGCCGCGGTACCGCCATCGCCCTCGGCGGCGCCCTCGCTGGCGAGGCGGCGATGGGCCTGGCGGAAGGACTCGGGGAACTCGTTCATCATCACGCCGTCGTTCTCGCCGTCGGCGATCTGCGACATGAGCGGGGGAATCGAGGCGGTAGCAATGGGCGAAGGGTTCGGCGTTGTGGTTATTTCCCTCACCCGGGTGCTCGAGCATCCACTGCAGATGCGACATCAGTTCCCCCCCGGCACCGGCCGGGATCGTGGGCTGGTGCATGTGGAGGGCACAGGCGAAGCCCGAGCGGATGCGCTCCGGATCCAGCCGGGCGTGGTGCTGCGCCGACGGCTGCTCGTGCTGGAAAGGGGCGAGGATCTCTCGCTCGCGACCGGCGATCGGGGGCAGCGCGGCGGTGGTCATCGGATGTCCCCGTTTGCCCCCTCAGCCTGGAGCGGCGGCGTCAGGCTGCGCGGATCGTGGCTGCTCTTCTATTCATCGATGTGGCTGCGGCCCGCCAGGTGACCCTGCCGCAGGATCTGGGTGGTGCGCAGACTGCGAAGGCCGCCTTCCAGCAGGTGGCTGATCTCCTGTACCTGCAAGCCGGAGCCATCGAGACTTCCAAGGAGCAGAACCGAGGTGCCCGGGGCATCCGGCACATCCATCGCCCAGCCGCGCAACCGCTCTGAACGGAAGTGCAGACGCCCTTCCCGGATCTCGCCGCTGGCCTCGCTGCGGGTGGAGCACATGTTCCCGGCCGATGAGGCCACCCGCGCCGTGCTGCACCGGATGGCGAGCCACCAGCGATCGGCCTAGCTTCGGACCGTCCTTGGGCAATGCATGGATGGGATTCCCCTTCCCCCATGGCGTCACCTCCTATCTGTCCGGGGGGGTGCTGCTCGGACTGGGGTTGATGGTCATGTATCTGACGCTCGGCGTCAAAGCCGGAGCGAGTTCTTTTCTCAGTTCCACGCTCACTTACTTCACGCCGCTCACGGCGGAGCGCGGCTCGCGCCAGTGGCGGTTGCAGTTCGCCATCGCCATGGTGCTCGGCGCCTGGTTGTACGCCGCCACCCACCAGGACTTCTTCGTCACGGCCGTGGGCTGGTGGCGCCTGGCGCTGGGAGGCCTGCTGGTGGGCTTCGGCACCCGGCTCTCCTCCGGGTGCACCTCCGGCCACGGGATCTGTGGGGTGGCCTCGTTCTCGCGGGCCTCGCTTCTGGCGGTCGCCGTGTTCATGGCGGTGGCGATCCTCACCGCCCGGCTCGTGCTGCTGCTGGGGGTGACGCCATGAAGCGCCTGATCGCGATCCTGCTGGGGGGCGGCCTGTTCGGCTACGGGCTGGCCTGGAGCGGCATGGCCCAGCCGGAGGTGGTGCTGAGCTTCCTGCAACTGCGCGACCTCGGCCTGCTGCTGGTGATGGCGGCGGCACTGGTGATCACCACCATCGGCTTCCGGCTGGCTCCGCGGCTGCGGCAGAAGACCCTGCTGGGGCTGCCCTTCTCCCACGAGGTGAAGCCGATGCTGGCCGGCACGGTGCCCGGTGCCGTGATCTTCGGCGTGGGCTGGGGCCTGTCGGGCATGTGTCCTGGGGCGGCGGTGGCCAGCCTGGGCATCGGCAACGCCCCCATCCTGATCGGCCTGGCGGGGATGTTCCTTGGGGCCTATCTCCAGGGCCTGCTGGCGGAAGGAAGGCTGAAGCGGCAGGAAAAGCCTGGCTAGCTAAGGTCCCATCCAGGCGCGGTGCGTCTGGTTTACCGATCGCACGCTGGTGATCACGTCGCTGTTAGCGACGGTTGTGAAAGGCGCGACAGCTTCCTTCAGCCGTAGGCTGATAAGCCGGATCAAAACCCGTGTGCAGGCCTGAATCGCTTCGGCGCAGCTCCGTTCGCCCTGCCTTTCGGCAGGGCTTATTTTTTATCCTTCCAGACCTTCGTGCCCTGGGTGGATGTGTCGATTCCGCAGCTGGCGAAGATCCTTGAGATGCGACGAACCGGTGTCTGCAACTGCTCTGTTCTGAAAGAGGGATGAGCTTGCACACCTGCTGGACAGCTGGCAGGACTGCGGCGACTTGAAGGATGATCGCTGATCGGCTTGCCCCCGGGCCGATACGACGGCTGTGAAGGAAACGCCCGAGGCAGTCGCCCTGGGCTTTGTTGTGCACGGTGTGAAGAGGCCTGACTCTGATTGGTGAATGAATGCTGACCTATCGGCCTCGCCAGGCGGATCCAGCAACGAAGCGCTCTCGACCAGGATCGGCACGATAGTCGCAGGAGGATCAAACCTGGTTCCTGCAGAAAACTCTGGCGAGCAAGACACATGATCATGTCAGCAGACCTGGATAGAAGCTGCTGCTTGATGTGACCTGTCCTGAATCCAGATGTCAGCGGGGAAGACGGATAGCAACATAGTTGTAGTCCTTATTTTCAATCTTGTCCGGTCCAAGCACTTGAAAGGTGCTCGCCCACGTCTCACCGTCGTCGAATTTGGCCACGAGCCTGAAGCGGTCGCTATCAACTTTGGTGATATCCCAGGTTCCCGCGCGGTGCACTCGCTGTCCCGCGCCTGTCGAATTCTGGAACTGCTCGAACATCCCTTCGAAGGTACCATCCTCATTCCAGTTGACAATGGTTGACCCGCTCACTGGGCCAAAATTCTGCTCGACCTGCCAACGGCCTGCGAATGCTTTCCTGGAGATCACGCGGGTGATATCTCCACCGCCAGCAGGCGTTGTCCCTTCAAAACCAAGCTCAAAGCCACCGGGCAGTTTGAAACTTCGCGGTAATCCCCACTGCCAAGTTGCGCCGGCCACCAATAAAAGTGCTACCGCTGTGATTGCGCCGGTTGGACTGAGCCAGGCACGGGTAGAACTATTGCCTGAGGCAGGCTTCGATTCCTTTCGATCGGGTGTGGTCATTGCTAATCAGCACAGCGGAGTAAGAATTGCTACGCACCCTGGGCTTTCGGCTGGTCATTCAATCGCCCTTAGGCATGCACCCAGTCAGTATAGATTGAAAACAGGCCCTGAACCGGTTAATCGAAGTTCAACAGCCCTCAGCTCGACCATGGACTTCGGGACATGACATGGGCACCCGATCGAACTGGTGTTGGTGCCGAGCCGGATTGCTGCAAGCCAGGAGTGTGTCGCACATTTCGGCAGGCACAGCCTTCCCTCCCCCCGCTCCTTGTTGGGAGTTCTGATCGCTGTTCTCAGCCCCGGCCCTGA
>JANWUS010000032.1 GCA_024958715.1 Cyanobium sp. FGCU52
GCTTTCAGGCATGGAGTCCTGCGACGGAGCGTCCTGCCCCCTGAACGCATACAGAACGCCTGTGCTGGAGGGGGTTGGAAAGTTTCCGAAGTTTCCAGCCCTCTTGTGCGCTGGAGGAAGAGGGCACCAGCCCCGGTGAGGGGCAGGGAGGCCCCCCAAGAATCACAAGTTTCCAGGTTGTTTCCGGCTGCCATGAAGCGCGGGAATGCTTGCCCTGGAAGGGCTCCACAAGAATCCGAAGTTTCCATCCCTAGAGTTCGAACTCTCGGGCCAGCCATTCCGCACCGGCTGCGCTGAGGCCATAGCGCAGGTAGTAGCTCTGACTGCCGGTGGAAACGCGGGTGCTGGTCACCAGGCCGTCGAGCTTCCCGAGAAAGCGACCAAGGGTCTTGTAAGAGCTCAGGGCCTCACCCTCGAGGTCTCTCATCAGCCGAGCCTCCGCCGGCGCCAGGTCAATCGCCTGCAGCAGCTCCAGTAGGCCTACCCCGGCCAGGCCATTGGTGTGCAGGGCCTGGAGATAGCGCAGAGCCTCCTTCTGCTTCTCGCTGGCCTTGCGCACCCGCTGGCCGGCGCGATCCAGATCGCTCTCCTGCTCCTGTTGCTCCTGCAGGTCGTCGTAGGTGCCCAGACGCGAGAAGGTGCCGGTGGTGCCGTCGATCGCCACCACCAGATCGGCCGGTGGACCGGAGCGGGCCTCGCGCACCAGGCGCCGCTGAGGCGAGTCCTTGATCAGCCGGTTGCCCTTGGCCAGGTAGTGCAGGGTGAGGATCGTGTTGGCCGCCCCGGCGATGGCGTTGTGGCCCGAGAGGGCCTCGGTGCCGGTGGTGTCGTTGGCCTTGTTGCAGTGGTGAATCAGCAGCAAGGTGCCGCCGGCATCGGTGATCTGGTGCTTGAGGTCGTAGATCAGCGAACCCATTTCCGGGTCGTTCTCGCCAAAGCAGCAGCTGCGGGTGATCGAGCGCAGCGAATCGAGGATCACCACCGCGCCGGGATGCTGCGCCAGGCAGGCGAGCAGGGCGTCGAGGTTGGCCTCAGTGGCGCGGAACCGCCGGGACCACAGCAGCAACGGGTGATCCCAGATCCCCAGCTGCTGCAGCATCTGGGCGGTGTCGCCATCGCCCTGGTCATCGGTCACCAGGATCACCGGCCGTGGCGCGTCCGGGGCTCCAAACCCAAGAAAATCCTCGGCGCAGAGCAGGCAGCGGGCCAGGGCATGCACCAGCCGCGTCTTGCCCACCTTGGCCCGGCCGCCCACGATCGAGAGGTCGCGGCGGGGGATGCAGCCAGGGATCTCCCAGGCCACAACGGGTTGCGGCATCGCCAGGCGCTCGGCCTGATCGAGACCGCGGAAGCGGTTGCCGTTGCGCTGGTCGTGGGCCTCAAGGATCAGCTGGCCGATCTCCTGCAGCCGCAGGGCCGTCTTGAGTTGCAGGGCGGCATGGGCCTCGCGCACGCGGGCTGAACGGCGCAGGCTGTTGCGCTCACGGCCCACCAGGGAACGGATGCAGTGCTCCAAGGCATTGAGGCGACGGTTGATCGGTAGGTGCACCTTTCCCCAGCGCACCCGGGTGTCGGGCCTGGGCGAGAAACGCTGCGGGCCAGCGCCAGCTCCCCTGGTGCCCCTGGCGTTGCTGCCGCTGGTGCGGTCACTGCTCTTGCCACCGGGATGGCGCCCGCTGGCGTCGCCTTGGCTGCGGTGGCTGCCTGTGGCCTTCGTGCCAGGGGGCCTTGGGGTGTGAGCCGGCTGCGGCGGCAGCCAGCCGTACTGACGGGCGTGGAACCAAAAGGTCGCCGCGCTGATCTGCTCACCACCAGAGCTGGCCACCTGGCGGATGTCCCAGCCGCAGCTGGCTGAGGGGCTGTGGGCCTCCATCAGGGCGATCGCCAGCTCGCGGTCATGGCCGGCCTGCTCGCAGGCCTGGATCAGGCCCCAGAGGATGTTGCGGTAATCGGCGTAGGTGTTGCTGCCGGCCACCCGGCGGGGGATGGCGGTCAGGGCAGTGCGGATCTGATCGAGCGGCCGCGGCGGCCCGAAGGCCTCGTCGCCCAGTTCGGGCAGCGGAATCCAAGTGCTTTGTCCCTCGCTGGGCTCCTCCAGGGGGATGGCGTGCTGCTGCGGCGGGTCTGCAACGGGTTCGGCGAACTCATCGGGCAGCAGCGCCAGGGCAATGTCATCCGGCGCGTAGCGCTGTCCGCTCACATGCACCAGCTCCACCAGTGCGGTGGGCTCACCGCTGGCGTCGACATACCAGCAGCCGGGCAGGCGCATCACCCGCGAGGCGTCCTTGCAATGGGGATCGCCGCCGGCATAGGCGATCAGCTCCGCCTGAAGCGGTGCCCACTCCTGCGGTGGGATGGGCTGCTCCAGAAGCCAGTAGCAGTGGGCCGATTTGCCGCCGCTGAGCACGATCAGCGAGGGCTCCGGCAGCCCCAGCTCCCGCCAGGCGTTCAACTGCCAGTCGATCGGCCGGTCGTCCCACTCCACGAAGAACGCCCGGCAAGCGTTGATCTCACGCTTGCTGTCGCCGCCGTCGTTGATCACCAGGTAGATGCCGCGGCCCTCCCGCTGCCACTGCTCAGCCGCCTCCAGATCAAAGGGGCCTTTGCGAGCCCCGATCCGTCCCTTGGCCGGGTTGGCGCGGTGAGGGAAGGCGCGCAGCCGAGCGCTGGCGGGGTCCTTGCCCAGCAGGGAGAGGAATTGATTGGCGGCGGCGCGGTCGATGCGTGCCTGCGTAGGGGCAGCGGCCGGCTCAGCGCTGGCCATCGAGCCTCTGGCGCTTACCGGGCTTGCTGGCGAGCTGGTCGCGTTCCATGGCCTCGGCCACGATCAGGCGGATCACCGAGGAACGCGAAAGCACCCCGCCGCGGGTGCGCGCATCCAACCAGTCGCGCTGCTCAAGCGTGAACTGCACAGAGAGCGGGGTCATCATCGAGGGCATGGAAACCTCGGCATGTCGAATCAGTTTATTCATGCTGGCACAGGCTCGCTAAGCTGATTCGATTGGCGAACGGGGCATGGTCGACAGCGCAGCTGCGGATCGGGCGGCGGAGAAGGTCCGCAAGCTGGTGGCGATGAGCGCCTCACCGCATCTGGAGGAGGCGCGCACCAGCGCCTTCCTGGCCTGTCGCCTGATCCGCGAGCACGGGCTCCAGATCGCCACGCACCGTCCCGCTGCACAGCCCACAACAGCAGCGTCCCCAAGGACAGCAGGCGGGCAGACGGCAGGCGAAACCTCCGGATTTCGGAGGATTCGCGTGCGTCATCCCGGCCATTGCCGCTGTTGCGGCAACCCGATAGCCCCAGGGGAGTGGGCGCTCTGGTGCCGTGGCAATGGCTTGCGTCACCCGCTCTGTTCCCCCTGAGCCGTTGCTGCGCCGCCGAGATCCAGCAGGCCTTGCTGGCCGTTCTGGCAGGGGAGGCCTTCCTGGCGGACAGACCCTGGGGTGAGATCTGGTGGGGCCGGATGCGGCTCGATCTGGGCAGCGGCTGGCAGCTGCAGATCGACATCGACCGTGATCGGCTTGGGGCCCTGATGTGGGCTCGATCCCCCGATGGGCGCGACTGGGAGTACGGCTGCCAGCGCGACGACTGGACCCTGGGGCCCGACAGCCGCATCGTCGAGCCCGTGGCGTTGCTGGAGGAGGGGCAGCAGCAGGCGCTGGAGGGCTTGATGCGTGCTGCCATCTGCTGGCCGGCGCCGCTGGTCACCTGCGGTTGGGTGGTGCCGATGGGCCATGTGAAACCGTCGCCCTACGCCCGGCGGGGAGGGCGGCGCCAAGTCCATCGCCCCGTCACCAGCGCTGGTCGAGGCAAGTCAGGCCGACCGTCCAAGACAGGGTCGCCAGTGCCCACACCGCTCTGAAACGGATACGCCACCCGTTCATGTTCATGAATGGGATGCCTTAGCCTTTCGCTAATGGCCAGATCCCAGCCCTGATGAGCTCTGAGTACCGGTACATCGAGGCCAAGCAGCTCGAGGCCGGCCAGCAGTTCGGCCGGATGCTCAGGCGTTGGCGGGAGCTCAACAACTGGACGCAGTACACCGCCTACAAGTGGGCCAAGGAGGCTGGCTTTGAGGTGATGGCACCCAGCACGCTGAGCGTGTTCGAGAACGGCAAGGCGCCCAAGCCCAGGCCTGAGAGCTTCTTTGCCCTCGCCGAAGTCAATCGCCGCCTGGCCGCCAGGGATTTCAGTGGCGTGCGCACCCGGGCCCTCAAGGATCTGATCAGCCAGGCTCAGCCCCTGGTCGACGACAACGGCCGGGCGTGGGGCCCTGCGGAGTTCTGGAGCTGCCACCTGGGCCTGCTGCAAGTGCCGAGCGCCTACCAGGCGCCCGTGCTGCCGGCCCAGCCGGTGGTGGATGAAGCAGAGGCTGCCCGCCTGAGCGAGCAATGGCGCGGCCAGCTGGTGCAGACGGCCAAGCAGCAAGGCCTTGGGGTGATGGAGGCCCTGACCTCGGCCGCCAAGGCGGCTCCGGCCAAGCAGCGGCAGGCCTTTCAGGCGATGCTGGCCGGCTTTGAGCCCTATTCCCCTGAGCAGTTGCAGGGCCTATGGGACGGAGAGGCGTGGCTGCCGCAGCGCTGGCTGGAGGAGTGGTCGAGCAAAACGGGTGCCAGCTGAAGCACGCACGATCAGACACGAGACGGGCTCGGAGTACGCCATGGCTTGCGTGATGTGAGATACAGATTCGGATTAGCGAGCCGCTAATATCCGAGGCAAGCGGGCGCCGGTCCCGCAGTGCCTTCGATGACCACCACCCCTTGCGGGCGGATGGAGCCGACGCCAGGTCCCAACTCCGCCTTTGATCTCAACCAGGCTCTGCTGCAGAGCCGTGAGCAGGCCCGCGCCCAGTGGGCGGAAGGCCTGGCCCAGTTCCAGTCCCAGATGGCCGCCATCGCCGAAACCTCCATGCAGGAGGTGGTTCAGGCAGCGGCGCCAGCCTTTGCCCTGGGCTTCTCGTTCAGCGCCCAGAAGCTGATCAACGACGAGCACGAAGTGCTGCGGGTGACGCTGCGGCACCGCGGCGGTGCCGAGGAGTTCAGCGAGGCCCAGGCGCCCCAGGAGGGCAGCCCGGCCTGGTACGCGCTGACTGCTTCCCTGTTGGCGGGCCTACTGGGAATTCCCGTGGGCGATCCTCCTCGGACTATCGAGCCGGATCAGTTGCGGCCGCAGCCGCGGCCGTCGGTGCCAGATGTCACGGCAGCGAGCGCTGCATCCCCTGCTGACGACCCTGAGGCCGAAGACGACGAGTGGGACACCGGCGCTCCGGATGGCCCCGCAGCCAGCGACCCGGGCCTGGAGCCGCTGACTGCAGACGAGATCGCCACCCTGCACAAGTTCCTCGGGGCCATGCCTCAGGAAGCGCGCAAGCGGTTCACGGTCGAGTTCCGCCACCACTTCAAGGTGCCCAGGGAGGTGCGGATGATCAGGGACCGCATCACCCAGCGGCGCCACAAGGACTTCATCGACCTGTTTGAGCGCGAACTGGCGGGGGTGAAGCCGTGAGCGTGTGCCGCCGCGCCTACGCCAGGCCCCAGCCGCGATCGCAGCACGGCCGTCACTACCTCTGCGTCTGCGTGCACAGCGACGTCTACCGGCAGGTGCGTCAGCTGTCGACCGAGCACCAGCTGAGCCTCTCCGGCGCCGCCCATCACCTGTTGCGTCTGGGCGCCGGCCTCGAACCCCTGCTTCCCCTATCCACGTCCACTGTTTCGAGCGATTCCCATGGCGATTGAACTCAACGACGGCAGCCGCATCGCGGCGCCGGTGATCCGTCAGCAACGCCTCGGCGAGGTGGCCTATCTGGCGATCGTGCGGCCCGAGCAGCGCGACCGGCTGCGCAAGAACCTCACCAGCGGCGCGATGGAGCCGATCCCGAATGGCACCGACCGTCAGGGCCGGCCCAAGGTCAAGCAGGAGATGGTCGTGCATGCGATCGCCATGCCCGGCACGACGATGGAGGCCCGCATCGGCGATGAGGGCGGAGTGCCGGCCCCAGGGGATCGGGTGCGGCTGATCCTCAAGGCCAAGGGCTTTGGCGAGTGGATCGAGGCGCGGCGTCAGCACCGCCGCGGCCGGCTGAACGTGGGCGATGTGCTGGTGCTCGAGACCCGCTGGGCACAGCAGTACGACCAGGACGGCAACCCCAAGGGCCCCAAGATCGAAGACCAGGCGGCCGCCGACGCGGTGCCGCGCAACGTGACCATCGGCTTCTACGGCCCGCTGAGCATCCGCGAGGGCACCGACCCCGCCTGGATCGAAGCAGCGGAGCAGGCCTACCGCTCCGATGAGGCGGCGGCCCGCCAGCAGCAGGCGATCCCGCTGGCCGATGGCGACGACTTCGGCGATGAGTTCGCGGATGAGGAGGTGCCGTTCTGATGGCACACCCCCAACACCCCGGCCGCACGCCGCGGCCCTTGGCCCAGCCGCAGTTGCCGGCTTTCTGCCGCACGCGCCGGCCGATCACCACCACCGTGCGGCTGAGCAGCCTGCGGCAGCTGCAATGGCTGCTGTGGCTGGTGCTGGCCTTTCAGTTGAGCACGGTGCTGCTGGTCCTGGCCGGGCCAGTGCCGGCACCACTGACCTCGGCAGCGGGGGGCTTCACCCCTGCCCCTTACGCGTCTCGCGTTAGCGCCCCTGTCCCCTCACCGTTCAAGCCATGAGCAACACGTCCGCTCTGGTGCCCTACCTGTTCGAGGGGCACCGCATCCGGGTGAGCACCGATCAGCAGGGCGAGGCCTGGATCGTCGGCGCCGATGCCTGTGCGGCGCTGGCGGAGAACCCAATGGTCTGGGCGATGGCGAACCGGCGCGAGGAGGAGCATTGCCTCCATTCAGAAGAGGGTCCCGGCGCCGGTGGTTTCACCCTCGCGTTGATCAACGAGGCCGCGCTGCTGCGCCGGCTGCTGAACAGCGACAACCCCAGGGCACCGCGCATGCGGCGCTGGCTAACCCATGAGCTGCTGCCTGCCCTGCAGCGCCGCCAAGAGGGCAACGGGGAGCTGCCGCGACGCAGCATCGACACGATCCGCAGGCAGATCGCAGCCGAGGTGCTGCGCGGGGCCGAGGAGATCATCCACCTCACGGGCGTGTCCGATGCCGAGGCCCTGCTCGGCGTCCTGGAGCAGATCCAGGACAACAACACTCCCGCCGGCGTTGAGGTGCAGCAACGCCTCTCGACCCGCCCAAGGGTGGCCTGGCTGACGGCCGATCAGCTGGCGGATCGACTGGATCGCTCGCTCCGCCACACCAACCAGCGGCTCGCTGCCGCCGGATTGCAGCAGCGCAACGAGGACGACGACTGGCAGCTCACAGAAGCCGGTCGCGACTGGGGCGTCGCCCGGCCCCTCTGCAGTCGGGGAGAGCCCCGCCAGCAGATCCTCTGGGATCCGGCAGTGGTGGCCTTGCTGCACCAGGAGGTCTGAATGCTTTCTCTTTCACCCATTCCTGGATCAGGGCGAACCAGGGTCTGGCTGAGCACAGCCGAGACCTGCGACGTGCTGGGCATCAGCCGTGAAACCCTCCGCCGGCTCCGCCTGCGGGGAGTGTTCCAACCCGGGAAGCACTTCCGCCGCTGGGGTTGCACGCAGAGCCGAGGGCCCCTGCAATGGCATATCGAGAATGTCGAGGCAGCCATTACGGGCTGGAGCAAGAGGAATCTGCGGGTCTGACGCTCGTCGCTCCCTCCTGATCCGGAAGAGCCGTGACACGCGCCATGCTCATGGTCCAGCACCCGAGCCCATGGCCGGCAAGCGAACCCTCAACGCCAAGAACCTCCAAACGCTGGGCGCGGCGGCCCTGGCGGAGTTGTTGATCGAGGTGAGCGCCGGCAACGCCGTGATTCAGCGGCGCTTGCGGCTGGCGCTGGCGGCTGCCGGCGGGGCCGACGGTGCGGCACAGGAGGTGCGCAAGCGGCTCAGCAGCATCGCCCGTTCCACCACCTTCATTGATTCCGCCAAACGCAAGGCACTGCTGGCCGATCTGGAGGCCCAGCAACAGGCGATCACAGGACCGATCGCCACGGCCGATCCCGCCCTGGCGGTGGAGCTGCAGGTGCGCCTGCTGGAGCTGAGCGAGGGGGTGCTGGACCGGTGTTCGGATTCCACCGGGGCGGTGATCGGCCTGTTCCAGCGGGGCGTGGATGCACTCGCGACCCTCGCTGCTGCGGCTGGCACCAAGCCTGAGGCTCTGGTGGAGTATGCGGCTGAGCTGCTTCAGGAGAACGGTTATGGCCAGTTCGAAGGACTGATCCCGGCCCTGGCACCTGTCCTTGGCGAGGCAGGACTGCTTCAGCTGGAGGAGGCGCTGCTGGAGCGGGGTGGCGTCGATCGCTACACGATGGAGCAGCTCGTCCGGGGCCGTGGCGATCTGGACGGCTACCTGGAGCTGTTCGAGCCCTCCCAGCTCACCTGGCCTGATACCGCCGCCGAGGTGGCCGGCCATCTGCTCAGAGGCGGGCGGGCCGAGCAGGCCCTGGCCGTGCTGGAGCGGGCCGCCAAGGCGAGCCAGATCATGGAGGCCGAGGCGTGGCACGCCACCCGCATTGCTGTGCTCGACGCCCTGGGCCGCTGCGAGGAGGCGCAGCAGCACCGCTGGCAGGTCTTCTCCAAAACCCTCTCGATCCCGTTGCTGCGCGATTACCTCCAGCAGCTGGATGACTTCGCCGATGTGGAGGCCGAGGAGCAGGCCTTGGCGGCGGCAGAGCAGCACCCCTTACCACTTGCAGCGCTGCAGTTCCTGGTCTTCTGGCCCAGCCTGCCCCGCGCGGCGCGCTACGTGATCGAGCACTGCCACGACTGGGATGGCGATGCCTATGAGATCTACGAACCTGCAGCCGAGCGCCTCAGCGCCGACCATCCAGTCGCCGCCAGCCTGCTGCTGCGCTCCATGGTGGTGTTCGCCCTGTCGATGGGCCGCTCCAAGCGCTACCGCTACGCCGCCGAGCACCTGCGCCAGTGCGAGAGGCTGGAGGCACGCATCGACGACTGGCAGGGCTTTGAGAGCCACGCCAGCTTCATGGGGCGGCTGCGGGAGGCCTTCGCGCAGAAGTGGAGCTTCTGGCAGCTGCTGGAACGCTGAGCCCACGCAGAAGCACCCTGATCACTTGTTTTCCAACTTGATTGCGGTTACGCGGATTCCGAGTAGTCTGGGAATACTCAGAATCCAAGTGCTGTGTCCTCTATCCAGGCCGCTGAGGAGGAGGTCGTCATCCGTGCCCCATCCCAGCTGGCGCAGCTGCTGATCGCCCTGCGCCGTCAGTGCGGTCTCAGTCAGTCAGCCCTTGCACAGAAGGCAGGCGGTATCAGCCAGGCACGCCTTTCGGCCCTGGAGCTCAATCCAGGGCGGTTCACCCTGGAACGGCTGCTGCTGATCCTCGCCGCCCTGGATCTGGAGCTGGTGGTGAGACCCCGCCGGCGCCGCACGGAACCGGCGGAGTGGTGATGGGCCGCCCCAGCCACACGCGGCAGCTGGCCGTCTGGATGAACGGCGAGCGGGTGGGGGAATGGCGCGTGCCGGGACGGGGCCCGCAGGAGTTCCACTACGACCCCGTGTGGCTGGGTTCACCTCAGTTCCGGCCCCTCTCGCTCTCGCTGCCGGTTGGTCTGGGTGCGCCTGCGCTGCGAGGAGAGGTGGTGGAGCAATGGTTCGCCAACCTGCTCCCTGACAACGAGGCCATCCTGAGGAGGCTGCAGCGGCGCTTCTCGCTGCGGGGCACCAGCGCCTTTGAGCTGCTGGAGGCGGTGGGGCGCGACTGCGCCGGAGCGGTGCAGCTCCTGCCCCCTGAGGAAGAACCCGCCGACCTGGATCGCATCGAGGCCACCCCGCTCTCGGAGGAAGCCATCGGCCGCCTTCTGCGTGGAGTGGTGGCAGAACCGCTGCCGGGAGACACGGCCGGTGCCGAAGGGGAACTGCGCCTCTCGATCGCCGGAGCCCAGGAGAAAACAGCCCTGCTCTGGCATCAAAACCGGTGGTGCCGTCCCCAGGGCAGCACCCCCACCACCCATCTGTTCAAGTTGCCGATGGGCCGGGTGGGCAGCGGCCAGATCGACTTCTCCAGCTCGGTGGAGAACGAGTGGCTCTGTGGCCGGATCCTGGCGGCCTACGGCCTGCCGATGGCTGCCAGCACGCTGGCCAGCTTTGACGGCCAGCGCTGTCTGATCGTGGAGCGCTTTGATCGGCGGCTGCATCCAGGCGGCAACCACTGGCTGCGTCTGCCGGTCGAGGACTTCTGCCAGGCCACCGGCACGCCGCCGGAGCAGAAATACGAAAACCAGGGCGGTCCGGGCATGGTGTCCATCGCCGAGCTGCTCGCCCAGTCCGCCCAGGCAGCAGAGGATCTGCGCTGCTTCTTCCAGGCCCAGGTGCTGTTCTGGATGCTGCGAGCGATCGACGGCCACGCCAAGAACTTCAGCCTCTTCCTGCTGCCGGGCGGCAGCTACCGACTCACCCCGCTGTACGACGTGCTCTCGGCCTGGCCGGTGATCGGCAAGGCAGCCGGCCAATGGCCCGAGCAGGAGCTGCGCCTGGCGATGGCCTGGCACGGCAGCAAGAGCCGCACCAGCAAGCCCTTGCAGGTGCAACATCGTCATCTGATCAGCACCGCCAGCCGGATGGGGCTGGGCGCCGAGGCCGAGGCTTTGGTGGCCGACCTGGTGGCCCGAACCCCCGAGGTGGTCGCCACGGTGCAGCAGGAGCTGCCCAGCGGCTTTCCGGAGCCATTGGCCGGCGCGATCCTTGATGGACTGCGGGGCTCTGCCGAGCGTCTGGAGAAGCAGCTCAGTTAACCCTGAGCAGCTCGATCGTGAACGCCGCAGGGAGCCTCAGCCTGCGCGGAGGTCCTGCTCGATCCGCTGCGACGCCCGCTCGAAGGCGGCATCCACCTCGTCGTCTCCGATCCAGCGGCTGTAGGCGGCAAGGTGCGTCTCCAGGCTGTGCCCCATGGCCGCCGCGACGAATTTGGTGGGCAGCATCGGGCAGAGGGTATGGGCCCGATGTGCATAGGCATGGCGGCAGGAGTAGAGCACCAACTTCTCGCCCTGTTCCTCGTAGCGACGCCGCAGCTCGCGCCAGAGTGCACGGCGGCGCATGTAGAGGCCCATCGAATCGGCACCCAGGCCCGGCTTCATCGGGGGAAGTCGATCAGGGCGGAAGGTGGCCTCCAGATTCCAGCCTGCAGCCCATGGATCGCAGGGCAACAGCCGCAGCGGCCGTGGCTCGGTCTTCCCCCGACTGGAGACCTTGGAGTAGTTGCACCAGAGACGCCCGTTGCGGATTTCAAGGTGCTGCAGTTCCTCCGGGCGCAATCCATAGGCGGAGAGCAGCTGAAACGCATAGCGCCACTTGGGATCCGGGATCGCCTCCACCAGCGCCTGAATTTCGTCCACCGTCAGCGGCGTTGTCACAGAGGCCGTCTCACGCCGTCTGCCCACATAGGGCGTCAGATCAAGAGGGGGTGCCCAGGTTGCAGGGAGGCGGCCCGTATCAACACCCCAGCGCAGGAGTGCAGCGGTCTGCTGCACCTGAAGCTGCCGTCCCCGGCATCCAGGCTGATTCGCCCAGGGAGCGGTGATGGCCTCGAGGAGCTGCACCGGTGTCTGGGAACGATCGACCGCAGCCAGGATCAATCGCATGCGGCGGACATACGTGTTGGTCCAGGTCGTTGGCTTGATCTCGCCACTGCCGATCTTTCGCTCACGGAAGGCTTCCACCAACGCCGGCCAATTGATCAGCCCGGCATCCACGCGGGATGGATCCTGAGAGTCGTCATCACTTTGGGGTGCGCAGAGACCCGCAATGACAGTCTCGATCGGCTTTCCGGCAACGAGGTTGCGATAAACGGCGAGGGCGGCATCCCGGATCGCATCAACGTTCTCCGACGACCAGTCGATCGGCAGCGGCACCTGACGGCGGCGTCCGTTCCCCAGCGACTCAGAGATGTTGACGCGCGCCTTGCCCCGCTTCTCGTTGACCGTGATCCCAGAGCGGCATCCCTCCTGGGAGAGGCTGTGGTAGAGACCTGCCCTCAGAAGCGTTACCCAGTCACCCGGACGAGGCATGGGAGAGATTTGGGGAGAGATTCCGCCCCACAGAGTGGCACGCTGCAGCATCGGGAGCCAAGCAGTGGCACCGTAAAACCCAGTGACAGACTGCTTTTTGGGGCGAGATCCCAGCACCGGCCTGGCGTTTGCAAATCAGCAAAACGCGAGCTTTGGGAGCACTAGATCGCAGGTTCGAATCCTGTCGCCCCGATTGACTTCTCAGGGATCGCCGGAAAAGGTCCCGCTCAAAATCCGCTCAAAAGTGCCTGAGCAAGCGTGTCTGGACCTGTCCAGAAAGGACATGGGTAGCCTCTGACGCGACGGTGAAGCGGATCAGTCCCTTGATCGGGCTCGCTTGTCGCAGAAAGCCGCAGCGGCTTTCCGTCGTCACCGCATCGACCCGCCATGACCTCCTCCTCCCCCTGGGCCAGGCAGCGCCATGCCGCCGATTGCCTCGGCATCAGCGAGCGCACATTGCATCGCTGGCGAGCGACAGGTTTGCTCCAGCCGGGGCTGCACTTCCGCAGGAAGTTCCCCAATCCGAACAGCCCGCTCCTCTATCACCTGGAGCGCTGCGAGGAAGCCATGAACGAAGCCTGTGCCCGGCCAGCCGCAACCCTGGAAGTCGCACCCTCTGCGTCCTCCCAGTCCAGCAGTCGCCCGATCGAGATGGCTCTCCAACCCACGCCGCGGCCGGAATCAGGGGTCAGATCCCGTCCTGCCGCCAGCCCCCACCGATCCCCCCAGGGCCAGGCCCGCGAGGATCGTCAGCCCCTGGCTGACGGCAGCATCGATCCGATCGTGAGGCCGCTGGCAGAACACCCCCATCGGATCCACCGGGGAGGCTCCAGCGTCCTGCTTCGCTGCTGACGGCGGAGGGCCGGGGCTCGGGCGCTGCTCACCCTCCTCCTTCTGACCTTTCTCCTCAAAGGGCACGAGCGCGGCTTCCTCTGAGGGTTCACCAGCCAGGGGCCGCAATCCAGTGCCCCTGCCCCCCTGCGGCCGCGCCACCTGCTCCAGCCCGTGGCGCTCCACCCACAGCCAGGAGAGGACGGTGCAGTTGATTAGGTCGAGGGCCAGGGTGCCGCCCTGGAAGCCCAGGATGCCGGCGGAGATCCAGACCACCAGCCGGCGGGATTCCATCCGGGGCAGAGGCAGGGCTTCTGAGGGTTCCGGCCCTGCGTGGAACCGTCACATCGCCCCCAGAGATCGGCCCAGGAACCCTCAGGGGTCCTGCTCCATCCGCCCTATGGCCCTGAGCCAAGAAGGCCTGAACCTGATCAAGCACTGGGAAGGCTGCCGCCTCACCGCCTACCCCGATCCCGCCAGTGGCGGCGATCCCTGGACCATCGGCTATGGCCACACCGGGCCCGAGGTGAAACCAGGCCTGACCATCAGCCAGGAGCAGGCCGAGCGCTGGCTGCTCGAGGACGTGGCGGAGGCGGAAGCCGCGATCGATGCCCTGATTCAGCCCCCCGGAGGGCTGACGGTGCGCCAGCGGGAGGCGCTGGTGAGCTTCTGCTTCAACCTCGGCGCCCATGCGGTGACGGGGAGCACCCTGCGCCGGCGCCTCAACGGCGGGGCACCCGTGGCACAGGTGCTCCGCGAGGAGCTTCCCCGATGGGTGCGTGGGCCCGATGGGCCGATCGAGGGGCTGGTGAACCGGCGGCGCGCTGAGCTCGCCCATGCCCTGGCTGCCCATGCACCGGTGGGTGGCGATGGCGGCAGGATCCAGCTGCAGGTTCCCTACTTCTGCCAGCGGGACAGCGCCACTGCCCAGGGGAGCCGCATGTGCTTCTCCTCCACCTGCGCCATGGCTGCAGCCTTTCTCAAGCCCGGCTGCCTGGCCGGAGGGGGGCAGCAGGATGATCGCTATCTGGCGCGGCTGCAGCGCCACGGCGACACCACCAACGCCAGCGCCCAGATCCAGACCCTGCGGGGCCTGGGCATCCAGGCCGAGCTTCGCACCGACGGGCGGATCGAGCAGCTGATCGCCCAGCTCCAGCTGGGGATCCCCATCCCGGTGGGCTGGCTGCATCACGGGCCCGTCAGTGCTCCGGTGGGAGGCGGCCACTGGAGCCTGGTGATCGGTTGGGATCCGGCCAGGAAGGCGGTGCTGATGCACGACCCCACCGGCGAGGCAGACCTGGTGGGTGGGGGCTATGTCACCACCGCCATCGGTAGTGGCAAGGGCCTGCGGGATTCCGCCAAGAACTGGGGACGGCGCTGGATGGTGGAGGGTCAGGGGACGGGGTGGTGGCTGGAGTTGGCGGTGTAGTACCCAAGCCATTCAGTCGTCCAGGGGCATCCGGCCAGCGACGGTTTTCCCTACGGCCCGGCTCAGACCAGTAGGGCTATCAATGAATCAGAGGCCACGGCCCGGATGTGCGAGTCCTCCGTCCGGCAACAGGCCCAAGGGCGCTCCCTACGGGGCGCCCTTCTCCATGGGGTCGGCCTGGGCCTTGGCGGCTGAGATCGAGGGAATCCCAATCGGCAAGACTGGTGCTTTGCGACATCGTGGTCGATGAAGCCCGACGACCGATCCCCGCAGTCCAGCAGTCAGCTGACAGGCGAGCAGGGGAGGGCAGTCGTGGAACTCGTACAACGGCGGCCGGGCCTGACGGGTCGTGAGATTGCGTCCGAACTGAATCTGGAGAAGAGGAGAGTTAACGCCTTCCTCTATGACGAGGGCAGGAAGAAGTACGGACTGGATGAGCGGAACTGGCGCTGGTCAGCCAGAGGGCAGTCTGAGAACCCCGCGCCCGCTCTTCAGAGACTTGGAACAGCGGCTCATAGCCTTGAGTCGAAATCAGAGCCGCACTTGGAAGACTCCATGCGGAAGGTCGATCTCGCGAAGGTCCCACGGCTGCGTGTGGTCTCCGAACCGGCATCGAGGGGGATCTGCAAGGTGCTGCTCCAGATCCCGGAGGCCAGGGCCCTGAAGCAGATCAGCCGGATGGAGATTGATGCCATCGACCGCGCCTGCGGGGAAGACGACTACCCATGTTTGGGGGAGAATCTGCAGATCGCTCTTGCCAACCGACGCGCGAGCCTCGTGGAGAAGCAGGAGGAGTTACGTCTTCGCCGGAGCACGACGCTTTGGGGATGGTTACTTAGGGCTTGCTGAATTACGTAGGCGGGTTGCCCGCCCTTCTCCCCCTGCCATGGCAGGGGGAGGCGACATCGAAAACTGAGCCACCCGCAGGGGAGCACGGCTGATCTGAGCTGGCTTTTGCCGATCGGATCCAGGCGTCAATCCCGTTGGCCGGTTCTGTCAGCTCGCAGGCGGAGCGCAGCAACCGGCCATTGCGCACGGGACCGGCCCCGAGGCCATAGCGGCCCCAATCGGGCCGGACACTTCCACGGCCCAGCCGAGGCGATGGGCCGCCGCATCGATGCTCTGATCAGCGCCACGGGCACCGCCATGGAAGAGACGGTGCACATAGAGCCCGCGGGTGTGGGCCTTGAGGGCAATCGCCACGCTTATGGGCGACCAATCGAGATCACGGCCGCCACCAGCGACGACCACCAGAGAGTGCAGATTGCAGCCGGAACGTGGGGGCGAAGCCTGAGGGCCAGCCCGCACGATTGCGAGGGGAAGAGAAGACACCGGAGAAGCAGGAACCGGGGAAAGGAACGTCCGGGAAACCTCCAAGTATTATAGTACGTGCGTACTGGTAGGGGCCGCGAAAACGCGAAGGTTTCTTTACCTTCCAAAGCGCCAGAACCGCCGGCCTGCAGCCGCTTTGGGCCGCACAACGAGGCCTGGGGTACTGCGCGGCAACCCTCCCAACTTCCACGTGCACGGGCCACGGCAGCCGCGGGAATGATGCCTGGCGCACAGTAATTGGACAGACCTATCCCGGCGGAGGCAAGGGAAGAACAATCACGCGAGCGCAAGGGTGCGGCGAATGCCGCACTTGCGTAGCCCTTGCGCCGGGTGGCACCCTCGATTCCCTCCGGCGGGTGCTGGGGAAGGCCGAGCGAAAGCGTGGGCTTTTCGGTCTGGAGGAACGCCTGGGCCAGCGCCACTGCCACGGCCTTGGCCAAGTGGGCGCTCGAGCTGATGGAGCCAGTCCGGGAGCGGTACAGGCGCTCGCCCACGATGAGATCGGGCCTGTGCGGACGGATCAGCTGCTGATCGCCAAGGGAACCGTCAGAAAAGGCGCCTGGGGATCAGGGTTGATCTGCGGTGACGGGAAGCAGGTTCATAGAGAGATCAGTCGCTCGCGGCGCTGGAACGTTCGCGCAGATCAGCTGAGGCCCCCAATGGTGAGGACGACCAACTGGCGCAGCTGCTGTAGTTCAGCCGCGCTGATCCGCGAGTCCGTCGTTGCTCGGATCCGTGTCCTGGCCACGCAGGTCAGATGCTGGGGCAGGAGGTAGCTCAGCTTCTTACAACCGTTGCTGGCGCTTGGCTGGAGCACCACTGTCAGATCCGGAATCGCCAACCCAGGGTCGCCCGTCATCGGCACCACCAGAACGGTGGGGAAAGAGGGATCGAACAGGTGTGTGTCCTGCACGACCACCGCGGGCCTGAGTTTGTTCGGCTCCGGTGGATGGGGATCCTGGCCCGGATCGAGCGGATCACGGCGCCAGTCGACCGTGACGATCTGTCCAGCCGTCAGCTCCACGTCCTGACGGATCAACGTGCAAACCGCTGGTCAGTGGCTGAGGGGCTCTGGCGTAGCCCAGTCATCAAGGAAGGCCTGCGCCTCTGCATCGGCGGCGATGTGCTCAGCCACCGTCCTGCTCTGAGAGCGGATCCGCTCACGCAGCGCGTCCATCTCGCTCACGGAGCTGCTGACCTGCACCACCTTTCTGCCGCCACGCTGCCGGCGGCGCACGGAGAAGGGCGTCTCGAGCTTCTGGGCGGCTTGTTCGGCAGGTGTCATGGTGGCAGGGGGGCTCGGCAGCGAGGGTGCCCCCCAGATGGAAGCCATTCACAGGCTAGATCCGATCCAGCAAGGCCGATACGCCAGCGCGTGAGAAGGAGAGAGCTGCCCTTCCGTTGGCGTTGCCAGGGGGCCAGCCCCGGCCCCCTGGCTCCCGTGACCAGGCCGTTGCCGGGGTCTGCGGCTGCCCATGCCAGTGACCGCCCGAGCCGGCGACCGGGAGTTCCTGCGGTGAGCTGCTGGCGGATCAACCGTTGGCACTGCTCTAGGTGCAGCCTTCCGCGCAGCGGTGGCGTCGGTGGGAGCTCAGCCGCGCCGAGGCCATCAAGCTCTTTGCCACCAAACGGCGAGGTGTGCACACCGGTGATGCCCCTTGACCTGATCGAGGCTGAAGTCAGGGGAGGATGGCCTGTGGGTCAATGCCCAGGTGTTGCAGCAGGGCAGGGCGCAGCAGATCCGCCAGGGTCATGAGCTCAAGCATTTCTTCCTCTGACGTATTAAAGCCTGGATAGCGATTCAGAACGCCGGGATCGGTGAGCTGCGCAAGCTCGTCTGAGTCCCATTGCCAGGATTGAGAAATGCGTGCAAGCGCCGCTGGCAGCTCGGAAAGATCATGCGTCTTCCTGACCATTTGCCCCAGGTGGATCAGGTTTGCCTTGAGCAACTTCTCAAGACATTGCTGGATGTGATAGACGATGGTGTCGCGCTGACTGGGGCTATTGATGCTTCAGAGAATCAGAACTGCCTCCCAGTCAGCCTCAGCTTTCGCGATCCACTCCCTGACAACCGGTTTGTGCTCAACCATGCAGGAGTTTGCCGTGGTCCAGCGCCTCACGGATGATTGGGTCGCCTCAGCGGTAGCGAGGCTCAATATCCTCTGGACGCCAGATCAGCAGATCAAGTGGGAAGCCCGGTCTGCAGGCCTTGCGTATTTCCCGGATCTTGGCCAGAGGCCGGCCTTCATGGGGCATGACCACCAGGATGTCGGCATCGGAATCCCAGCGGGCCTCACCACGGGCCATGGAGCCGAACAGGATCACCTTCTCGGGGGCGAACAGCTCCACCAGGTGTTCAGTGAAGGACCGCAAGGCCTCACGGGTGACCAAGGGGGCTGGGTTGGCGGCGATGGAGCTGCTCATGATGGGAGTATGGATTCGCTTCATCAGTCGAGCCTTCATTTTGACCGGACCCAGCCATTGAGGATCCGGTATTCCTACGTTGGTCCTTGGCGTTCCCCAGCCGCCGAAGAAGGGGTCGGCCGCCAGCAGGTCGATCACGTTGATCTTGCCCAGCAGGAGGCTGGTGCCGCCCCAGCGCTGGCTGTAGTAGAGCGAGGCGGCCTCGAGCTGCTCGGGAGCGGCCAGGGGGAGAATCGCGCCGGTGTTCACGGGCCAAAGGGCGCCGCCGCGGAAGCCGGGCACCTGGCATCCTTCGAGTTCGAGGTGGGCGTGGAAACCGCCTCCGCGCCAGAGCCCGAGCCTGGTGGTGTCGAGATCGATCAGGGCATCGAGGCGGCCGCCGCTGAGGAAGGGGGTTCCGGGGCCGTCCGTGGGGGTGGTCGTTCCTGAGTCGCCCGCCCACTGGCCCTGGTAGGAGCCGGTGGCCCAGAGCCTGAAGTTGACGCCGTTCTCGGCAAGAAAGGAGCGCGCGCCCCAGGCATCGCCGGAGAAGGTGGCGCGGTTCCAGAAGGTTTCGTCGGGCGGCGGTGGCGCGGGGCCCACGGTTTCAGGCGGGGGGCTTGCCGGCTCCGGAGGTTGCGGAGCCGTGTCATCGGCCCAGGCCGGTGTGGTGAGGCCGGAGAAGGCGGCGAGCAGCAGACGGGCCGCCAGCCTTCCGCTTCTGTTGTGCGGTTGCCTGGGGCGGCCGGTGAGGGCGGAGCCTGCGGCTGTGGCATCGGGTTGCAGTTCCACTACAGCCCTGGATACAGAGTCGGCTACCTGCTGAGAGAAACCGAGTTGATCATCCTTTGGGCTGGCGGAGACAAGAGCTCAAAGCCAGGGACATCAATGAGGCCCTGCTGTTGGCAGACAACCTGCCTGAGGAGATCTGATGAAAACCATCACCACCTCCCACGACGTTGCCGAGCATCTCGGTACAACGGAAGAGGTGGCGGCCGACCTGGCGGCCTGCATCGAGGACGCGGAGGCAGATGCAGCCTTCATTGCCAAGGCCCTGAGCGTCTGGACTGGATCTCCACAGCCATGCATGGAAGATCCGGGCTTGCGGGGACGGAACTTCTTCTTGCCGCGTGGACCTGCCCATGACAAGCAGCGCACCTCATTGCCGATCGTCGAGAGTTGTCTGCAAACCGTCAAAACCTGGATAGGCTGCCCACATCGGCGGCCGCAACCCTACGCAGCGCAGGTCAAAGGGTGGACCCGGACGGATCCATCTGATCGGCCAGCCGGTTCCTTGCCAGCCACCCGATCAGCAGGACCTGTCACGATGAGCGCAAAGACGATCTTGAGGAGCGGACGTTCGATGGTGGCGGCGCTGGCCGCAACCGCCGGCCTGCTTGCGGAGCAGCCCGCCGCCCAGGCCTGCTCCCGCATCCTGTGGAACAACAACGGGCTCGCGGTGATCGTCGGCCGCACGATGGACTGGCCGGAGTCCACGCAGCCCGTGCTCACGGTGCTGCCGCGCGGCATGAAGCGCGATGGCGGCCTCGCCGGTGGCCAGGTGGTGGTGAAGGACAACCCGGCCCGCTGGACATCGAAGTACGGCAGCATGGTGACCACGGTGTATGGGATCGGCACCGCGGACGGATTCAACGAGCCTGGGCTGGGCGTTCACATGCTCTACCTCAGAGCGACGGACTTCGGACCCCGCAATCCCGCCAAGCCCGGCGTGCAGGCGGGACTGTGGTCGCAGTACCTGCTCGATAACGCTGCCACCGTGAAGGAGGCGCTGGCGCTGCTCGACACCTTCCAGGTGACGATGGTGGAAGCCAATGGTCACAAGGCCACTGTTCACCTCGCGATCGAGGATGCCACCGGTGATTCGGCGATCATCGAATACTTGAACGGCAAGCCGGTCGTGCATCACGGCCCTGAGTATCGGATCATGACCAACGACCCGACCTATGAAGAGCAGCTCGCTCTGCTCAGGAAGCAGGATTTCTCGAAACCGAGCAGCGACACGCCGCTGCCTAGCAATGTGAAGGCCACCGACCGTTTTCAGCGCGCGGCTTACTACACCGCCATGCTGCCGAAGCCTAAGAATGAGCGTCAGGCAGTGGCCTCGGTGCTCGCCATCGCCCGCAACATCTCGGTGCCGTTCGGTGCTCCCTACAGGGACTTCGGTATCTACAACACCGAATACCGCACCGCGATGAACCTCACAGACAAGCGCTATGTCTTCGAACTCACAACCTCCCCCAACGAATATGGATAGATCGTGCGCAGCCACGATCTTATCCGCAGTTGAACAAGCCTGCAACTCTGGAGCCCCTGGCCCTCTTGCAGAAAGATCAGGCCATTGTTCAGGGTTGCTTCGGCTTCTGGCTTAGGTGAAAATCCCTAATCCCGATGCGAGGCGCTCTTCGGCCTGTCGCCTGCTCCAGGCTACGGGCAGATTGGGGCCAGGCGGTTCGTTCTGGTGGCAAACCGCCCGCGAATTGGTTCCAGGTGCTAACCGCTACGGTCTATCTCCCTGCCACGGCTCATGGATTCAGGCCGGTGCTGGCCCGATCTCCCGCACCCTCACGGCGATGATCACCATCGCGCCTCCGCACTGCGGACAGCGGATGGATGCCCTCAGCGGCGGCCGCCAGGGTTCCGGCGGCACCACGCGCAGCAGCAGTTGCACCACCTGCAGCAGCTTCCGGCTGTTGCCGTGCAGCAGACCGTAATCACGGGCGCGGCGGAAGCGCTTGGGCAGCACGTGCCGCAGCAGCATCCACAGGAATTCCGCTCCAGGCAGGTTCTGGATCTGCTCTCCACCGCTGTTGTCGCGAATGCGAAAGGTGATCACACCATCACGATCGCTCAGGATGTCCTTCTCGGGCAGAACACCACGGTAGAGATAGCGGCCCAGATACACCAGCGCTTTCTGGCCACTCCCCACCGATTTGCAGTCCACAACCCATTCCCTCGGGATCGCTGCATTCACCCGCAAACCTGCTCGGCGCATCCCTTCCAGCCATTTCGCCCGGAAGACCCTGGCCAGGTTGGCTGCGGGGAACAGATAACCCCGCTCCTTCCACTGCCACGTTCGTTGACTTCCGGTCCTGGGTGCCTGCCCTGGTTGCTGTTGGTGGATGGCACCCGCAGGCACAATCAAATGCACATGGGGATGGAAGTCCAGCCGGCGGCTGTGGGTATGCAGCACCGCATGGGCACCGGTGATCCCCTTGAGCCTGGGATCCCTGCGGGCAAAGGAGGCCACCGTCTGCCAGGCGGTTCTGAGCAGCAGGTTGTAGGTGGTTCGTTGCTGCTTCCAGAACAGTCCCCGCAGCTCAGCCGGCACCGTGAAGGTGATCAGGAAGTACTCCACCGGCAGCAGTCTGGCCTGCTGCCGCGCTATCCAGCGCTGGCTGTCGTGGTGCTGGCAGTGGGGGCAACTGCGATGACCGCAGG
>JANWUS010000033.1 GCA_024958715.1 Cyanobium sp. FGCU52
CCTCAGCCAGAGCGGCTGCTCAGGTCTGCGGAGCTTTATTGCTGATCAGGAAGTAGAAAGCCTGAAACCACTTTGTCAGCGGTAGCTTGGTGGCTTCCATGATGGTTCCAGCGGTCACAGTCGCCTGATGACGACAGTTCCGGCATTGATAACGCCTATGGCGCCGGCCATGGACGAGACCATGCTCCTGCCCCCCGCATCGGGGACAGCGGAATCCTTCGGGCCATCGTGCCTGCGCCAGAGCAGCCTCACATTGCTCCTCAGTGCCGTAGAGCTCTTGGAACTGCGACAATGACATTGCAGCCTGGAACTGGATGCGGTTCATGGCCATGGCATGGGAGCTGGTACGTATGTATCAGTCTAGCCTGAGGAGGCCTGTGCGGAGCTTGCTACCTAATCAAGTGGCCTGATCCGCCCGCTCCAGCAGCGAGGTCATCGATTCGTTCGGATCAGCGGCATTAAGGGCGATACCGATGCTGGCGCCGATACGCACCTGCAGGCCATCAAAGTAGAACGGCGCTTTAAGTCCCACCACAATCCTCGCGGCGAGCTTTCTGCTGGTCTGCGGGTCCGCACAGCTGCGAAAGATCGCGATGAACTCATCACCGCCGAGCCGCCCCAGAATGTCTTCTTCGCGCAGAAAACCGCGCAGCCGTCGGGTCACTGCCACCAGCACCTGATCGCCGACGGCGTGGCCATAGGCGTCATTCACAGGCTTGAAGTCATCCAGGTCGATCATGCAGACCGCCACCTGCCTGTTGCTGCCGCCCGAAGGCTCCCCGAGAATGTTCAGCAGTTCTCGCTCCACCCCGCGCCGGTTCCATACGCCGGTGAGGGGATCGCTGAGCGCCTTCTGCTCCAGTTCAGCCTTTTCCTGCAGGAGCAGCAGTTCCCGCAGTCGGCTCTGCCGGCGAACCCTCTGTTGTGCGCTCACCAGCAGGGAGCCCACCAGCACTGTGGCCAGGCTGCCGAGTACCAGGTACTGGCGGCCCAGCAGCGTCAGCACCGCATCGGTGCTGCTCGACCAGGTGCGCAGCCGCAGCAGTCCCAGCGGCTCCATCCCTGCATCGATGCGGGTCCAGCGGGTTGAAAGCGACCCGCTGCGGATGCTGGCGGACGTCCTCTCCTGCGGCGGTGGGATCCGGGCCGGTTCGAACTGCGGGGTCGGTTCCGCTTCAGGGCGCTCGCGCTGCAGATGGACCAGCACCCTGCCGCTGGGGTCGGTGACCAGCGCGGAGGCCAGCGACGGGTCGGCCATCGCCTGCTGCAGGCGCGATTCCAGGCCGGCGTAGTCGTTCACCGCCAGCTGGTCGGCAAGGCCCACCACCAGCCCGCGGGCCAGGACAGCGCGCGCCCGCTCCTGCGACTGCTCGATGAGCTGTCGGGCCTGCAGATACGAGGCGCCGCCGATCAGCAGGCCGATCAGCACGCTGAGGCTGGCCAGCAGGGTGCCCGATGGCAGTCGCCTGTGGTGCGGCGGCCGCCGCCGGGAATCAGTCACCACCCTCCACGACGTAACGCTCAAGGCCCAGGCCGGCGAGTGGGGCGTAGTCGCGGGCGTGGTCGGCCTTCACCACCTTCGGCAACTGCACGCTGGCCAGCAGCTTCCGCCCGGGAGCCGTGCGGCTGAGGTCCAGGAAGGCCTCCTGAACCCTGAGGCGCACCTTCACCGGCACCGTGGCGGCCGCCGAAAAGGGATGGGCCGCGAAGGGCGGGGTGCGCCAGAGCACCCGCAGGCGCTGGCGCACCTCCGGCCGCTCCCGCTGGAGCGTGTTATTCACACCGCCTCCCGCCAGGCTGCTGCCCAGGATCACGGCGCGGTACACGTTGGAGTGGGTGCGCACGTAACGGGGGGTGATGGGGATGCCGGCACGGCTGAGCAGGGCCCGGGGCATCAGTGTGGCGGCGAAGGAATTGGGTGCCGGAAAGGCCACCGTGGCGCCCTTCAGGTCGGCAAGTCGCCGCACCGGGCTGTCCCTGCGCACCACCAGAATCCCCTCGAGCTGGCTCTGGCCATCGCGCACGAGCGGGACGAACCCCCGCCAGCGCTGGGCCATCACATGATGATAAGGGTTCAGGAAGGCGAAGTCCAGCTGGCCGCTGCGCAGCTGCTGCTCGAAGGCGGGGATTGAAGGGGGGACCACCAGCACCAGGCACTGGCCGGCGCGTTGTCCCACCTGCCGGAGCTCCGGGCTCCAGGTGGAGACGATCTCCCGGGGCGGCAACTGGGGGACGATTCCCACCCGCCAGGGCCGCCCACCCCGCGTCCCCAGACATGGGGAGGATTCCGCCGCCGCTGCCCCCGGAGCCAGTGCCTGGCAGGACAACAGGAGCGAGAGAGCCAGGTGGAGAAGCCTGAGACTCATGCCGCCTGATTCGGCGCCCTGACCTGCCCTGCGCCCTCGACGTCCAGTGGCAGCAAGCGGCTCTCAACCATGCCAGTGGAATTTGAGCCGACCGGAGCCCTACGGTCGTCGCTTGCCATTCCCGGGAGAAACTCCCCAGAGGCTGACATCGCTGCCGCTCTGCAGCCGGCCACCACTCGTCGCATGCTGTTCCACTGGTAGCTCATTACGGCAGAGTGGCTGATTGCATCTGTGCTTTTGCCGACTGCGTGATGAGACGAGACCAACAACATATCAGGAATGGTGGCGGCATCAAGAAAGTGAGCACCGACTCGCCAATGAGAAGGAGCCTGGTGATGCCACCAGGTCCGATCTGGTACGCATCCGGAGCAATTCCAAAAGAATAAAGAAAGGGACGGTTCGCAAGAAAAGTTACAGGCTTCTATGAGGTACAGCTAGAGCCCAGGGGAAGGAAAGAAGGCACGTCCAGCCCTGTCAAACCACCGGAGTGTGTTTCCTGATCAACCTGCTCGAAGGCGAACCTTACACCGCCAAACCTGGCCTGGCCCGGGTTCGCTGGAATGAGCGGATTCCTGAAGAATTGATCACTGCTGTGCTGCGCAACCAGCCCGATCGGTCCAGGCAGCAGCTTGAGCACATCCGCGCCTGGAGGAATGCCCATTGTGCGATGCGCTCGTGAATGGCGATCAGCCCTTGGATCCAGCCGCTGGGCGGCGATGCCAGCACGCCCCAGGCGCCCTACTTTGTGCGCCTTGGTCATCTTCCCGTCCTGCCACCACAGCCGGCCCCCTGGTGATCAGCGCGTTCAACAGTCGCTCGGGTGTCTTCCGCATCCAGACGGTGCCTGGAGCCGACGCCTGCGGCGCTACCACCGTTCCACCTCCCGCAGCCGCGCCACCCTCTGCCATGGTTGAGCGCGGTGGCGACGCGCTGGCCACCGCCACCCCGCGCCGATGTCCCCTCCGATCCGCACCGCCCTGCGCGGCGCCGCGCTGCTCGCCGATCCCCACCTCAACAAAGGCACCGCCTTCAGTCGCGAGGAGCGCCGCGCCTTCGGCCTCGAGGCCCTGCTGCCCTGGCAGGTGGAAACGATCGAGCAGCAGGTGGAGCGCTGCTGGGGCGCCTTCCAGAGCCTCGGCAGCCCGCTCGAGCACTACGCCTGGGTGCAGAGCCTGCGCGAGCGCAACCTCACCCTCTTCCACCGCTTCCTCGCCGACCACATCGAGGCGGTGTTACCGATCGTCTACACCCCCACCGTGGGGGAGGCGATCCAGCACTTCAGCCTCACCTACCGCACCCCCAGCCAGGGCCTCTACCTCACGGCACCGCTGCAGGAGCAGTTCAAGCGGCTGCTGGCCGAGGCCACGGCCGGTGGCCCAGCGCCGGAGCTGCTGCTGGTCACCGACGCCCAGGGCATCCTCGGCATCGGCGATCAGGGCGTGGGCGGCATCCACATCTGCCAGGGCAAGCTCGCCGTCTACACCCTCTGCGCCGGGCTCGATCCGGCCGTGGCCCTGCCGGTGATGCTCGATGTGGGCACCGACCGGCCTGAGCTCCTGGCCGATCCCCACTACCCCGGCCTGCGCCAGCCGCGCCTGCAGGGGGCCGACTACGACGCCGTTCTCGAGCACTTCGTGGCGGCGGCCGCCGCCGTCTGCCCCGGCGCCCTCGTGCACTGGGAAGACTTCGGCACTGCCCACGCTCGCCCCCTGCTCGACCGCTTCCGAACGCGTGTCCCGAGCTTCAACGACGACATCCAGGGCACCAGCGGCGTCGCCGCCGCCGCGATCCTGGCCGGCCTGCGGGGGCTGGGCCGCTCGCTGGCGGGCGAGCGGATCGTGATCTTCGGGGCGGGCAGCGCCGGCTGCGGCATCGCCGAACGGCTGCTGCGGCTGCTCCAGCGCCAGGGGCTCAGCGCCGAAGAGGCGGCCGGCCGCCTCTGGCTGATCGACCGCGACGGCCTGCTCCACGAGGGCATGGAGCCCGCCAACCCAGTGGCGCGCGCCTGCCGCAAGAGCCAGGTCGAGCTGGCGGCGGCGGGGCTGGCGGCCGGCGGAATGCCTGAGGCGCCGATCGGTCTGCAGGCGGTGGTGGAGGCCGTGCGCTCGGGCGTGCTGATCGGCACCTCCACCGTGGCCGGCGCCTTCAGCCGGCCGGTGATCGAGGCCCTGCTGCGCGGCTGCGAACGGCCGATCGTGCTGCCCCTCTCCAACCCCACCCCCCTGGCGGAGATCACCCCGGAAAACCTGCTGGCCTGGAGCGACGGCCGTGCCCTGGTGGCCACCGGCAGCCCCTTCGAGCCCGTGGCCATAGGCGATCGGCGGCGCGTGATCGGTCAGTGCAACAACTGCTTCGTCTTCCCCGGTCTCGGCTTCGCCGCGATGGCCGTGGGGGCAGAGCAGGTGAGCGAAGCGATGATCGACGCCAGCGTCGAAGCCCTGGCCGCCCAGATCCCTGCCGCCCGCGATCCGGAGGCGCCGCTGATGCCGCCGCTCTCGGCGGTGCAGGCCGTGTCGCAGGCGGTGGCGGAGGCGGTGGCGTGCGCCGCCGTCGATGAAGACCTGGCCCGCCATGCCACCAGCCACGCCGAAGCCCTGGCGCGGCTCGAGGCCTGCCGCTGGCAGCCCGTCTATGCCGCCCTGGCGCCCGATCAATAAGACCTGTGTCACCGGTTCGCGGCGGGGCCTGCCGGCGCTCTAGCACCTTGGCTGTTCCGTCCCCGCGCGATGGGCTTCTTCGTCCAGCTCACCGACGCCATCGCCAGCCGCCAGTCCCTGCTGGTGACGGGACTGGACCCCAATCCGGAGATGCTGCAGAGCTGGGCCCACCGTCGCGGCATGGGCGGCCGCTCCTTCCTCTCCCAGGCGCGCCACTGGATCAAGGCGGTGATCGAGGCCACGGCCGATCACGTCTGCGCCTACAAGCCGAGCCTCGGCTTCTACCAGTCGCTGGGGCCCGTGGGCCTGGAGCTGCTGCGGGAGGTGCGCGAGCTTGTGCCGCTCGACACCCCGCTGATCGTCGATGCCAAGCACGGCGATCTCAACAGTTCCTCCGCCCTGGCCCACTACCTGTTCCGCGAACTGGGGGCCGACGCCGTCACCCTCTCGCCCCTGGCCGGGCAGGACATCGCCGCGCCGTTCCTCCTCTACCCGGAGAAGGCGGTGGTGGTGACCTGCCACAGCTCCAACCCGGCGGCCCGGGTGCTGCAGCACCACCCCAGCGAGGAGGATCCCCTGTACCTGCGGATCGTGCGCGAGGCCCAGCGCTGGGCCACCCCTGATCAGCTGCTGCTGGAGGTGGGCACCAGCGACCCGGCGATCCTGGCGCGGGTTCGGCAGGAGGCGCCGGAGCGGTTCCTGATCCTGCGCAGCCTCTGGGGCGAGGAGGATCGCCTCGATGCCCTGCTGGAGGCCGGGCTGAGCGCCGCGGCCGACGGACTGCTGCTGCCCCTGCCCCAGAACCTGCTGGTGGAGGACGACATGGCGGAGCGGGCCGGGCGCCTCAACCGCCGCATCAGCGAGCGTCGCGACCACTGGCTCAACCAGCGGGCGGCGACAAGCGACGCCGGGGGCGACAGCTGCCGGCTGTGGCTGCCGGAACGCAAGCCGAGCGAGCCCGGAGAGGGCGACGGACGGACAGAGGATCCGATGGCGCCGCTGATCCTCGATCTGTTCGACATCGGCTGCCTGCTGTTCGGCGAATACGTGCAGGCCTCCGGGGCGGTGTTCAGCTACTACGTGGATCTACGCCAGATCATCTCCGATCCCAACCTCTTCCACCGGGTGCTGCACGCCTATGCCGGCCTGCTGGAGAACCTGGCCTTCGACCGCATCGCCGGCATCCCCTACGGCGCCCTGCCCACCGCCACCGGGCTGTCGCTGCAGCTGCACAAGCCCCTGATCTACCCGCGCAAGGAGGTGAAGGCCCACGGCGCCCGGCGCCTGATCGAGGGCGACTTCGAGGAAGGCGACCTGGTGGTGGTGGTCGACGACATCCTGATCAGCGGCGGCAGCGTGCTGGAGGGCATCGCCAAGCTGGAGGGCTCCGGGCTGGAGGTTCAGGACGTGGTGGTGTTCATCGACCACGGTGGCGAGGCCGACACCAGCGCCCGCCGGCGGCTGGAGCGGGGCGGCTACCGGCTGCATGCGGTGCTCGACATCGGCCGCATCACGCGGGTGCTGCACCGCAGCGGCCGCCTCACCGACGCCCAGGCGGCCCTGCTGGGCGAGGGCGACGGCAGCGACGAGCCAAGCCAACGGCCGGTGCTGGCCGGCTCGTAGATTGGTCCGGCGTCCCTGAACCCCCCGGGCGCCCCCTCTCCCCATGTCGGATCCACCAGCGGGATCCCGTCCCGGCGCACCGGCGGCCCCCACCATCGGCGAGCTCGAGGCCAAGTACTCCCTGTACTGCAAGGCCATGCGCCTGCTGATCAAGGAGGGACGGAGCATCGAGGCCATCCGCCGCACGGTGGCCTGGAGCCGGCTCGAGCAGCTCCATCTGTGCCTGCCCAGCCGTTACAAATCTCCCGATTACCTCTGCGCCGTCCTGCGCCGGGACCAGGCCTGACCCTGAGCTGAGCACGGCCTGTCGTGAAGTCGATCTCCGATCCCTTCCTGCGCCGGCCGGTGCTCACTCTGGTGATCAGCCTGCTGGTGCTGCTGGCCGGGCTGGTGAGCCTGCCGCTGCTGCAGGTGGAGAACCTGCCGCCGATCGCCCCCGGGCGGGTCACGGTGCGGGCCAGCTGGCCCGGGGGCGGTCCCGAGGTGGTGGAGCAGGGGGTCACCGCCCTGCTGGAGAAGCAGTTCAACGGGCTGGAGCGACTCGACACGATCCGCTCCACCAGCTCCGCCAACGGCAGCACGATCAGCCTGGCCTTCGAGGGGGGCAACCCCGAGCTCAACCAGATCAACACCCAGAACGAGGCCACGGTGGTGGCCCGCCAGCTGCCGGCCCAGGTGGCCCGCTTCGGCGTGCAGGTGCGCCGCAGCTCCGACGATCTGCTGATGGTGCTGAGCTTCAGCGCCGACCGCCGCCTCTACAACGACACCTTCCTCACCGGCTGGGTCGACAGCGTGGTGAAGGAGCGGCTGCGGCGGGTGCCGGGGGTGGGGGATGTGAACCTGTTCGGCGGCAGCGGCCTGGCCTTCCGGCTCTGGCTGGATCCGGTGCGGCTCGAGCAGCGGGGTCTCACCCTGCTTGATGTGCGCCAGGCGCTGCAGCAGCAGAACGTGCTGGCGGCCCTGGGCCAGGTGGGCGAGGCGCCGATGCCGCCCGATCAGGCCCTCACCCTGCCCCTGCGGATGGAGGGGCGGCTGCGCAGCCCGGCGGAGTTCGAGCAGCTGGTGGTGGCCCGCAGCGGCGAGGGCGGCCTCACCCTGCTGCGCGACGTGGGCCGGGTGAGCCTCGGCAGCGAGAGCTACGACACGATCGCCACCGATCTGCGCGGCGCCCCGGCGGTGGCCCTGGGGGTGTTCCAGCGCGATGGCAGCAATGCCCTGGCGGTGCGGGCCGGGCTCGAGCAGGCCCTCGAGGAGCTGGGCCCGCGCTTCCCCCCGGGGGTGGCCATGGAGGTGATCGTGGATGAGGCGGAGAGCGTGCGCACCAGCATCGATGGCGCCGTGGAGGCCCTGCGGGACTCGGTGCTGCTGGTGTTCGTGGTGCTGCTGCTGGGGCTGGGCAACAGCCGGCTGGCGTTGATCACCGCCCTGGCGGTGCCGGTGGCCCTGATCGGCGCCTTCACCGTGCTGAAGCTCACCGGCTCCTCCCTCAACACCCTCTCCCTGTTCGGGATGGTGCTGGCCTCGGGCCTGGTGGTCGACGACGCGATCGTGGTGAGCGAGGACATCGGCCGGCGGCTGGAGGAGGGCACGCCGGCCCTGCAGGCGGCGCGGGAGGCGATGGCGGAACTGGGGGGCGCCGTGGTGGCCACCTCCCTGGTGCTGGTGGTGGTGTTCCTGCCGGTGCTGGGGCTGGAGGGGAGCGTGGGCCGGCTCTACGCCCCGATCGCGATCACGATCGCCGCCGCCATCGCCTTCTCCACCCTCAACGCCCTCTCGTTCACGCCGGTGGCGGCCAGCCGCTTCCTGCATGCGGAACGGCGCGAACCGGCCTGGCTGCAGCGCTGGGTGGATCCGCCGCGTAGCGCCCTGGAGGCCCTGGAGGCGCCCTACGGCCGCTGGCTCGATCGTGGCCTGGCCCGCCGCCGGCTGGTGCTGGCGTTGCTGCTGCTGGGCCTCGTGCTCACCGGCGTGGCCCTGGTGCAACGCCCCACCGCCTTCATCCCCCAGGAGGACACGGGCCAGCTGCGCGGGGTGGTGATCCTGCCGGAGGGCTCCTCGCTCCAGCGCACCCGCGCCGTGATGGAGCAGGTGCGGCAGGTGGCCCGCTCCGAACCCCTGATCACCAGCGCCAACTTCTACGCCGGCCGCTCCTTCGGCGACAGCAGCCCGAACAAGGGCCAGTTCTTTCTGCGCCTCAAGCCTGTGCGCGACCGCCGGGGCGCGGATCAATCCAGCACGGCGGTGGGCGAACGCCTGAATCCGCTGCTGCGCCGGCAGGTGCCCGGGGCCGTGGTGCAGTTGAGCGAGGCGCCCAGCGTGCGGGGCTTCAGCAGCGAAGGCGGCCTCGAACTCGACCTGCTCGACACGCGATCGGGCCAGCAGGATCTGGCGAGCTTCGAGCGGGAGGTGCGCGACTTCATCGCCGAGGCCCAGGCCACCGGCGCCTTCGAGCGGGTGTCCACCCGCTTCAGCACCGGGGCACCCCTGCTGCAGCTGCTGCCCGACCGCCAGCGCATGGCCTCCCTCGGGGTGGACATGGCCACGGTGGTCGACACCCTCGGCGCCAGCTTCGGCAGCGACTACGTGAACGACAGCTTCGAAGGCGATCAGGTCCGGCGCGTGATCGTGCAGCTGGAGGGCCGCGAACGGGCCGACATCGGCGACGTGCTCGCGCTGCCGGTGCGCAGCCGCGAGGGCCGGCTGATCCCGTTGGGCGAGCTGGTGCGGGTGGAGCAGCGCTCCGGGCCCACCAGCATCAACCACACCCGCCTGCTGCGCTCGATCAACGTGCGGGCGCTGCCGCGCTCGGGGGTGAGCAGCGGCCAGGCGATGGCCATCCTGGAGCGGGTGCTGCGGGAGCGGGGCTCCGATGCCCTCGATCTGGAATGGGCCGGCCTGGCCCGGGAGGAGGCCCGCGGCGGCGGCGCCACCCTGCGGCTGTTCGCCCTGGGGCTGCTGGTGATGACCCTGGTGCTCGCGGGGCTTTACGAGAATGTCCTGGATCCCCTGATCATCATGGTCACGGTGCCGCTGGCCCTGCTGGGGGCCGTGGCCGGCCTGGCCCTGCGCGGCATCCCGCTCGACGTTTACGGCCAGATGGGCCTGCTCGTGCTCGCCAGCCTGGCGGCCAAGAACGGCATCCTGATCGTGGAGTTCGCCAACCAGCGGCTCGAGCGGGGCATGGATCTCGATCAGGCGATCCACGGGGCGGCGGTGGCCCGTCTGCGACCGATCCTGCTCACCGCCTTCTCCTCCCTGGCCGGCTTCCTGCCGCTGGTGCTGGCCAGCGGCGCCGGCGCCGCCAGCAGCATCAGCATCGGCACGGTGGTGTTCAGCGGGCTGCTGGTGGCCACCGTGCTCACCCTGTTCGTGGTGCCGGCGGTCTACCGGGTGGTCAAGGGCTGGGAGCTCCGACGCGCTCGACCCGGTAACCGGCCCGGCGCAGCAGGGACACCAGCCCCTCCTCCCCCAGAAGGTGCAGCAGCCCCACCGCCACCAGGGTGACGCCGGGGCGCTGCAGTTCCTGCTCCAGCCGCGGCAGCCAGGCGCGATGGCGGCCGCGCAGCCGCCGTTCCAGGGGATCGCCAGCGGCCTCGCCGGTTTCCGGCAGCAGGGCTTCCAGCCGGGCCAGTTGTCCGCGTTGCCAGGCGGCGGCCAGGTCGGCCAGGCGCGGCCCTGAGGCACGCGGTTGCGCCAGGGCCTCCTCGATCGCCCGGCGCTGCTGGTTCAGCGGCAGATCGGCCAGCAGATTCAGCTGCGCCGCTGCCGTCTCCAGACCCGCCATCGGCCGGCCTGCGGCGGCGGCGCAGGCGGCCAGGCGCTGATCCACGCCGGTGGCCTCGAAACCCTGGCGCTCCAGTTCGCGCCCCGAGAGCAGCAGCAGCACCGCCCAGGGGCGCAGCTGGCGCAGCAGTTCGGGCGCCAGACCCAGAGGCGCGAGCCGGTCGGTCAGGCGCCGCCAGAGCCCGGGACCCAGGTCGGTCTCCAGACTTCCGCCCGGGGGCTGCAGCGCCCGCTCCATGGTCAGCGGCAGCAGGGTGGAGAGCTCCAGAGCCGCCGGATCCACCTCCATCAGCAGACGGTCGGCCTGGGCGCACCAGCGGCGGTAGAGGGGCGGCAGCTCCACCCCCGGCGGCAGGCGGTGCAGGGTGCCGGCCAGCAGCAGGGTGCCGACAGGTCCGCGCACCCGCCAGAGCAGGCCATCGGCGGCAGCCGCCGGAGCAGGGCTGCCGGCAAGCCCGAACAGGGCGAGGGCCAGGGCCAGGGCCGTGCGGCGCAGCGCCGGCCTCAGGCCCCCGGCGGCACGGAGGCGAACACCCGCGCGCCGGGGCTCAGTTGCACCCCTGCACGGAGATGCGGTAGCTGAAGCCGAGCGCGCCGGGATCACTGCTGGCACCGATCTTGAAGTTCATCTGGCTGGCCTGCTTCCCAGGCACGGCGGGGAAGGGGCCGAACTCCTTGCCGGTGCCGATCGGCGGGCTCATGGTTTCGTTGAACACCTGCAGGCTGGTGCCGTCGGTGAACTTCATGAAGCCGCTCACCGGGTACTGGGCCGAGGGATCGGAGGAGTTGGCGGTGAAGAAGAACTTGTAGCTGCTGTAGGGGCGATCGACGATGAAGTCGGTGTTCCAGTTCGTCTTGCCCAGCAGATGGCCGCGGCCCACCTGCTTGGAGACGATCGGGGTGGTGCCGTTGCCGCCGATCGGGGTGAGGAACACGCACTGCTGGGCCGCACTGACGCTGGCGGGTGCCAGGGCGGCGGACAGTCCGAGGATCAGACCGGCCGCGAGGGGCTCACGGAAACGGAGCATGGGGCACGCGGATGAAGACCCTTGAATTATTGCCATCCCTCCGGCCCCTGACCGCGCCGGTTCAGCGCAGCAGGGGCGGCGTGAACAGGGGACGGCGATAGCGGCAGTCGACCCGGCGGGCCGGCTGGCCGGGCTTCTGCACCCGCAGGCGCAGGCGCAGCCCCTCCTCGGTGGGTTCGTAGGCCGCTCCGGAGCTGTCGATCGGCTCCACCGCCAGCAGCTCGAAGCCGCTGGCGAGGGTCTCGGCGGTGCAGGCCTGCAGAGCCCGCAGCCGCAGGGCCTCCCAGGCGGCGGGAGTGGAGGCGACGGCGGCCTCGCCACCGAACAGCGCACCGATCACGAGCAGGCGCCAGGGGAAACGCATGGGCGGGCAAGGCCGGGACTTCGCCCCCATCCTGAAGGGATCCCTGCCGACGTCCTCCGGTGCTGCTGCCGGCCGCCCAACCGATCTGGTCGCTCCCCACCGAGCAGGTGATGGAGGTGCTCCTGAGCGGTCCGGAGGGGCTCACCCAGACCGAGGCTGACGAGCGGCTGAAGCGCTGGGGCCCCAACCGGCTGCCGCCCCAGCGCCGCCGGCCGCTGATCCTGCGGCTGCTGGATCAGATGGTGCATTTCATGGCCCTGCTGCTGTGGATCGCCGGGGCCCTCGCCTTCGCCGCCGGCACCCCCCAGCTGGGCTGGGCGATCTGGTCGGTGGTGCTGATCAACGGGCTGTTCTCCTTCTGGCAGGAGTACCAGGCGGAGCGCACGCTGGCGGCCCTGATCCGCGCCCTGCCCAGCCAGGTGCAGGTGTGGCGCGACGGCGAGCTGCGGCGGCTGGGGGCGGAGGAGCTGGTGGCGGGCGACCGGATTCTGCTCGAGGAGGGGGAGCGGGTGCCGGCCGACTGCCGCCTCAGCAGTGCCTATTCCCTCTACCTCGACCTCTCGGTGCTCACCGGCGAGTCGCTGCCGGTGGTCCGCCGGGCGGAGGCCGTGCCCACCACCGCCGGCGATGGCCGCATCGCCACGGCCGAGCGCCCCAATCTCGCCCTGGCGGGCAGCACGGTGGCCTCCGGCCGGGGCGAGGCGTTCGTGTATGCCACCGGCGCCGAAACGGAATTCGGCCAGGTGGCGCGACTGGCGGCCGGAACCCAGCGCAGCGCCAGCACCCTGGAGCAGCAGGTGGCGCGCATCGTGCACACGATCAGCACGATCGCCGTGAGCCTGGGGCTGATCGCCTTCGTGCTGGCCTTCCTGCTGGTGGGCCTGCGGCCGCTGGAGAGCCTGGTGTTCGCGGTGGGGATCATCGTGGCGAACGTGCCCGAGGGGCTGTTGCCCACCGTCACCCTCGCCCTGGCGCTGAACGTGCAGCGGATGGCCCGCCGCAATGCCCTGGTGCGGCGCCTCTCGGCGGTGGAAACCCTCGGCTCGGTGAGCCTGATCTGCAGCGACAAGACCGGCACCCTCACCGGCAACCGCATGGCCCTGGAGGAGGTGTGGCTGCCGGCGGCGGGGGAGGCCCAGCGGCGCCTGCTGCTGCGGGCCGCCAGCCTCTGCTCCAACGCCCGGCTGGAGCACACCGGCACCCCCACCGAACCCTGGCGGGCGGTGGGCGATCCCACCGAAACCGCCCTGCTGCGGGCGGCGATGGAGGAGGGCCTGGTGCCCGAGGAGCTGCAGCGTCGCCATCCCCGCCGCCACGAGATCCCCTTCGATTCCCGCCGGCGCCGGATGGCGGTGCTGGTGGACTGGATCGCCGGCGAGGACGACCTGCCGGCCCTGGAGCCGGCGGCGGCGGCCGAGGGCACCCTGGTGCTGTGCAAGGGGGCGCCGCTGGAGGTGCTGCAGCACTGCAGCGGCTGGCTGGGGGCCGAAGGCCCCGAACCCCTGGACGACGCCCGGCGCGCCCGGGTGGTGGCCGCCAACGACGCCCTGGCGGCCAGAGGGTTCCGGGTGCTGGCGGTGGCGCTGAGCCCCACCGGCCCGGGCCCCTTCGATGCGGAGTCGGAGCGGCTGGAGCGCGACCTGCTGCTGGTGGGGCTGGTGGGGCTGTACGACCCGCCCCGGCCGGAGGTGCCCGACGCCATCCGCCAGTGCCGCGAGGCGGGGATCAAGGTCACGATGGTGACGGGCGACTACGGCATCACCGCCCAGGCGATCGCCCGCCAGATCGGCCTGCTCGAGCCGCCGCCTCCCGGCGACGACGGCGGCATGGCCGATCCGGTGCGGGTGATCGACGGCGCCACCTTGAGCCAGATCGGCGACGTGCAGCTGCGCCAGCTGCTCAAGTACCGCCACCGGCTGGTGTTCGCACGCATGGCGCCGGAGCAGAAGCTGCGGCTGGTGCAGGCCTACCGCGCCCTGGGCGAGGTGGTGGCGGTGACCGGCGATGGGGTCAACGACGCCCCGGCCCTGCGGGCGGCCGACGTGGGGCTGGCGATGGGGCAGAGCGGCACCGACGTGGCTCGCGAGGCCGCCGACATCGTGCTGCTCGACGACAACTTCGCCACGATCGTGCAGGCGGTGCGTTACGGCCGCTCGGTGGTGGCGAACATCGGCCGCTTCATCACCTACGTGATCGCCTCGAACGTGCCGGAGATGGTGCCGTTCCTGGGGATGGTGGCGCTGCAGATCCCGGCGGCCCTCACCGTGCTGCAGATCCTGGCGGTGGATCTCGGCACCGACCTGCTGCCGGCCCTGGGGCTGGGAGCCGAACCGCCGGATCCGGGCGAGATGCGGCGGCCGCCGCGGCCCCGCTCCCAGGCGCTGCTCAACCGGGCGGTGATGGTGCGTGGCTACCTGGTGCTGGGCCTCACCGAAGCGGCGGTGGCGATGGCCGGCTATCTGCTGGTGTGGCGCACCCAGGGGGTGGGGCTGATGGAGCTGCGCGCCCTGGCCCCTGCCCTGCTGCACCACCGGGCCCCGGCCGCGCTGCAGGCGATTCAGACCCGGGCCTCCACCGTCACCTTCGCCCTGATCGTGGCGGGGCAGATGGGGGCGCTGCTGGCCTGCCGCAGCGACTTCCGGCCGTTCTGGCAGGTGCTGCGGCGGCCCAACCGGCTGCTGTGGCTGGGCTTCGCCAGCGAACCGGTGGTGGCCGCCATGCTGGTGCTGGTGCCGCCGCTGGCGGAGGCCTTCGGCACGGCCCCCTTCCCCGCCGCCTGGCTGGGGCCGATGCTGCTGGCGCCGCTGGCGGTGCTGGCGGCCGACAGCCTGCACAAGCTCACTTCCCGGCGCCGGAGCCCCGCACAACCATGACCGACCCAGCCTCACCAACCGCCGCCCCACCGGCGCGGGACACCCGGGCGGCGCTGGAACTGTTCGATCGGCTGCCGGCGGTGCAGCCCGCCGAGATGCTCGGGAGCTGGCGGGGCGAGAGCTTCGCCAGCGGCCATCCGCTCGATGGCATCCTCGAGACGTACCACTGGCACGGCAAGGCCTTCCACAGCGAAGACAGCGTGGATCCGCTGCTGTTCCGCACCCGCGGCGGCGAGGTGCTGCCACTGCGGGCGGTGATGCCCGATCCCTCCTGGCTGGAGCGCTGGCCGTGGCTGCGGAGGCAGGCGGCGGGCGATGGGTTCCAGCGCTGGCTGCTGCCGCTGCTGAACACCCGGGCTCCCCAGGCCCGCCTGCGGCTCCTGCAGCATCGCGGCATCAGCACGGCGGCGATGATCTACGACAACCTGCCGATCGTGGATGTCTTCCGCCGCCTCGACGACCAGACCCTGCTGGGGCTGATGGACGCCCGGGGCATTGCCCAGCCCTTTTTCTTCCTGCTGCGGCGCGAGGAGGGAAGCGGCGCCGCTCAGGAGGGAGCCGTGCCGAAGGTCTCCCGCCAGGAATCCGGAAAGCCGTCGCGACTGGTGAGCCAGGGCTCAAGCAGCGCCACCTGAACCGGCGTGATCGGGGGGTTCGGGCAGCGGCTGCGACGCTCCAGCCGATCGAAGGCCTTGCGCCGGAGGACATAGGGGAGGTCTACCAGATCCTGGAGAAAAGCCTCGTCGTCGTGGGGCATCGGTGCCCGGCTCAGCAGCTTCACAAGGCCTTCAAGAACCGGCGAGGAGGAGCCGATCAGGGCGTAGAAGAAGTCGAGGAGGTTGAAGCAGGTGCTGAGGTAGCCCGCCAGGGTGGTGATGGCGGCAGCAGGGGCCGGCAGGCCCCCCAGATCGAGCAACGGCCTGTCGTCATCGACCGTTGGCTGCTGCACATACCAGCCGCCGCAGGCAACGATGCGGTTGTCGTCCAAGGCATTGGGCAGGCACCAGCGGTAGCCCTTCACCCACAGCGTGGTGTTGAGGTTGGTGGCCATCTCGCAGATCAGCGGAATCCAGGAGTAGCTGGTGGCGTCTTCACTGAGCTTCACGGCACAGCGCTGGCGGATCTGCGGCTCGGCGACGCCCGGCTGGAGTCGGCTGGCCTCCTGCAGCGCCCCGCGCAGCAACCGGTGTACATCGGCCACCAGCCGGCCGATGGTGGGATGGGGACCCCCCTGGTCCGACACTTGCCCATCGAGTTCCAGACTGGCGGTGAGCCAGGTCCACACCGACGCGGCCTCCAGCAGATTGAGCTGCTCGATCGCGTCCTTGAGATCGGCGTCAAGCTCAAGCAGCTTCAACGGCAGCGCCATCCGACGCTCATGCTCGAGCGGGCCGGCAGCGGCATGGGGAACGCGGTGATGGAAGCGGGCCAGCAGATCGCGCACGTACTCGGCATGGCGCAGCTTGCGCATCACCGGAGCCATCGGCTCGATCGCCGCCTGTTGCTGATAGTCCTTCACCGGCAGGGTGATGAGATCGGCCGCATACGCGGGGTCGACATCCGGGCCGGGGATCAGCTCGAAGATCATGTTGCGGATCAGATGGCAGCGCTCCGGCGGGTGCTCCTTCATTTCGGCGGCGGCGGGGCATGCGACAGGTTCGGCCGCTTCGTAGGCCTGTTGCAGGTAGCCGTAGGTGAGGGAACGGGTTCGCTTGAGGTAGCCGTTGAAGGCGGGCAGCAGCTGGCCCAGCCGCCGCTCCACAGTGGCCGCCCGCAGTCCGGCCAGCTCGTCGGCACGCCTGGGGCTGCGCAGCAGGCCCAGCAGGGCCCGCAACAGCACGGTGACCGGGTCGTTGTCGATGCCGCGACGATCGAAGTCAGGGCTCAGCCCCAGGCGCACCAGCCAGGAGGGCGGTGGATCCACCGCGCCGGCCACGCCACCGGGGCCCTTCAGCCGTCGCCCCAGCATCGCCGCCAACCGCCTGAGCCACCGGGCCCAGCGGAGCGGCGCCAGCACCGCCAGGATCAGCACAAGGGCAACGACGGCCGCCAGCAGTCGGGGCAACGCGGCCGAGGCTGCCGGCGCCGTGAGGGTCACCCCTGCCACGAATCCGAGCCACAGGGCCAGGAACAAAGGCAGCACCCCCAGCCCCACCAGGCCCCGCAGCAGGCGTCTGCCCTGGCGCAGCCACGCCAGCGGGCCCTTGCAGCGCGCTGGCCTGTGGGCCTCAGCCGGGGGGGGCCGCAGGCTGGGTTCGGTGTAGAAGCCAACGCCCGGCTGGATGTTGTCGACGTCGGTGGCAATCACGTAGTGGATCTGCTGCTCCCGCTCGATCTCCTTGCCCCTGTCCTCATCCCGGGGGCAGTGGCGCCGGTCCTCGAGATCACGCCAGCGCCTGGCCAGAAACGAGCGGATGTCCTCGACACTGGCGAGGCCGAGGTTGTCGTAGAGGCCGCCATCGAGGAAGGCCACGTAGGGCTTGCGATCGCAGATCAGCGAACCGCTGAACTGCTCGCGGGCCCGTTCCGCACCCGCCGGCCCGGCCGGTGAACGATCGGGCCGGAAGTAGTCATCCGGGAAGATCAGCGGCTCGAATCCGCCAGGGAAGGCGAACGAGGCGGCGACGCAGTCCCCCAGGCGCAGATGCCGGGCATGCCGGTAGAGGTCGCCGGCCTTCACCGTTCCGCCTTCGGGGCGGAGGAAGTAGCGATTGAGCACAACGACGGGCTCGCTGGCTCCGGCTCCCTGGTCTGCGGTGGACGAGCCCCTCTGGAGGCCGAAGCGGAACAGATCCAGCGAGGAGATGTTGGCGGCGTTGATGAACAGATAGTCGGGCGAGATGGAGCGCTCGCGCAGCATCGCCGTGATCGCCTCGTTGCCGAGGCAGGCAGGCCTCCTGGCCCAGGAGGCCGTTGAGGAAGGTCTGGGTGGCATCCGCGGCATGCAGGACCAGCTTCTCGCCCTGCAGCAGCAGCGGCAGGCGCACGAAGGCCTCGGCGAAGCCTTCGTCGCCGAAGGCCAGCATCAACGGCTTCCAGAAGCGTTCGTAGAAGCGGAACTCCGACTCCTGGCGCGGGGGATCCCCCGCCCTGGGGCAGAGGTCGCCGGCCTTGGCGCAGAGGTAAGCGGCCAGCGCCAGCGAACCACCGGACACGCTCGACATCACCCGCGCCTTGCTCAGCAGCTCCAGGTCCTGGAGCAGGGCCATGGTTCCGAGGGAGAAGGCCGTGGCGCGATATCCGCCGCCGGAGAACGAAAGGCCGATGTACCCCCGGTCGGTGTCCACGGGAAACGAACGAACCATGCCAGCAGGCGCTGCTGTGGACCGTAGCCAGATCCCCTGGGCTCAGCAGATGCGCGGCAACAGCTCGCCCGAGGGGGGCAGCAGCAGCCGCTCGCTGCCGAAGGGGGTGCGCAGGCGCACCTGGGCAGGGCCTGCCTCCACCCGGCCGATCACGGCACCGCCCTGGGGTTCGAGCAGCGCTCGGGCCGCCTCCAGGTGCTCGGGGGGCACCACCGCCACAAAGCGGCCCTCGTTGGCCAGGTGCACCGGATCGAAGCCGAGCAGGTCGCAGGTGCGGGCCACGGGCTCCGCCACCGGAATGGCGTCCTCCTCGAGCAGGAACGAAAGGCCGGCGGCGGTGGCCAGCTCGTGCAGGGCGCTGGCGAGGCCGCCGCGGGTCAGGTCCCGCAGGCAGTGAAGCTGAACCCCTGCGGCCAGGAGGGATTCAACGGCGGGCCAGAGGGGGGCGCAGTCGCTGGCGAGGGGCGGCTGGAGATCAAGACCATGGCGCGCCGCCAGGATCGCCACGCCATGCCGCCCCAGATCGCCGCTCACCAGGAGCCGATCCCCCGCCCGGATGCGCAGGGGATGGATCGGCTCCGGGCTCTCGACAACGCCGATGCCGCTGGTGGTGAGGAAGACACCATCGCCCTTGCCCTGTTCCACCACCTTGGTGTCGCCGGTCACGATCGCCACGCCGCACTCGCACGCCGCCGCCGCCAGCGAAGCCACGATCCGCCGCAGCAGCGCCAGCTCCAGCCCCTCCTCCAGGATCATCGCCAGGCTGAGCCGCAGGGGCCGGGCGCCGGCCATGGCCAGGTCGTTGGCGGTGCCCACCACCGCCAGCCGGCCGATGTCGCCTCCGGGAAACTCCAGCGGCTGCACCACATAACCGTCTGTGGTGAAGGCCACCCGGCCCGGTGGCAGGGAGAGCACGGCGGCGTCGTGGAGGACCCCGGCGGGGTCGTCGTGGAGGGAGAGGAACTCTTCCTCGATCAGCCGCTGCATGAGGGTGCCGCCGCCGCCGTGGGCCAGCCGGATGCGCTCCGTCACCGGCGGCGGTAGCGGTACCAGGCGGCACAGGCCCCCTCGCTCGACACCATCGGCGCCCCCAGAGGCCGCTCGGGCGTGCAAGTGGTGCCGAAGGCGGGGCAGTCGGCCGGGGTGGCGCGGCCCTGAAGCACGGCAGCGGCAATGCAGGCTGTGGCGGGCTCAGGCGTGGCGGCCGGATCGGGGAGAGCGAAACGGCGGTAGGCATCCAGCTGGTCGTAGGGCGTCCGCAGCGCCAGGCCGCCGCCGGCCACCCTGCCGAAGCCGCGCCAGGGGCGATCCACCAGCATGAACACCTCTTCCAGCAGGGCCCGGGCCTCGGGGTTGCCGTCGTGGCGCACCACGTGGCCGTAGGCGTTGGCCACCACCGCCTCACCGGCTTCGAGCCGGCGCACACAGGCCACCAGAGCCGCCATGATCTCCTGGGGCGCAAAGCCGCTCACCACCACCGGCACCCGCCGCCGGGCCACGAGCGCCTCCAGTTCCGCAAGCCCGGTGACGGCGCAGACGTGACCCGCCGCCAGGAACCCCTGCACCCCCACCGCAGGGTCGGCAAGGATCGCCTCCATCGCCGGCACCACGCGCACGTGGGCGCCGAGCAGGGTGAGGTTCGGCACCCCCAGGGCCAGGGCTTGGCGGGCCAGCAGGGCGGTGGCGGGGGCGGTGGTTTCGAAGCCCACCGCCAGGAACACCACCTCACGCTGCGGGTGTTCGCGGGCCAGGGCCAGGGCCTGCAGGGGCGAGGTGAGCAGGCGCACGTCGCCGCCGGCGGCCCGCACCCCCAGCAGATCGTCGCTCCCGTCGAGGGCGCTTGCGCCGCTGCCGGGCACCCGCAGCATGTCGCCGTAGGAGCAGAGGATCACCTCCGGCCGGGCCGCCAGCGAAAGAGCGGCATCGATGGTGGCCGCAGGCGTGACACACACCGGGCAGCCCGGCCCGTGGATCAGGGTCATCCCCGGCGGCAGCAGCTGATCGAGCCCCCAGCGCACGATCGCGTGGGTCTGGCCGCCGCACACCTCCATCAGGGTCCAGGGACGGGTGGTGAGGGCGGCGAGCTCGGCCGCCAGCGAGGCCACCGTGGGCGCGGTATCGGCGACGATCAACGGCACGGTCCGCTGGGACGCCCATCCTGGCCGCGCCGGCGGGATCGGGCCAGGCAAACCGGCGCTGGCGGCGGTATCGGCACCACCATCGGCCTATCCCCGAGGTTGAGGCCTATCAGCACGTCGACGGTGGTGGTGGGCGTCAGGAACAGCGAGCGTGAGTTCAACAAGTGCTGGGGCTGAGCCTTCCCAAAGCCGAAAAGCGTTCTACGGGACGCATTCATGTGCTGGGCAAATAGCGGTAAACCTGCGAGTACAGGGTCTTCTTGACAACCTGAAAGTCGCCGGGGGAAAGCAAATGGGGGTAGGACATGATTCTCGAAAGAACCGGATTAAGGTCCTTGGCATAAGCCGGCTGCACATATCCTTGAGGATTGGAGTGGAATCCCAGGCTTTCATACCAACGGATTCGCTTGGGAGCCTGACTGTTCATTTCCGGGAGCTCCGTCTCGAGGATCAGAGGCAAGTGGGCCGATGCCTGCAGCCCTTGAATGGTGGAAGTACCAATGCCAGACCCCCTGCAAGCCGAAGAGATCGCAATATGCTCAATAAATGTAAACGCCTTGAATCGCCAATAGCCAAGCACTCCAACCACACTTCTTCCCTCATCAAGAAGCGGCTTAAACGTGAAGCGTGAGTCAGCCCGAAGTTGTAAATGCTCCAACAAAGGGCGTCGCTCATCGACAGGGAAGCTATCTTCGTAAATCGTCCAAGCTTGGCGAAAGTGTCTGTCGAGTTCTTGCTGCATCAACGACTCAGCGAGTACTTCCATTATGCCAAAGGTGCGAGCACAGCAACCTGCTCAGGAACACGTAGAGGGTGAGCGCAGGTGGGAGTCTAGGCCCCACGGTGCCGAACGTACAGGTGCACAATCGGTGAGCCGTCGCTTACAGGGACAGGCTTGACCTCTAGGCGATGGGGAGCAATCCGAACAGCACCCTCAGCAGAATTCTTGCCAAGGCGACGAGAAAAATCCAAACGATGCGAAGGGCCAGACAGCCTGTGAAATAAACTTTGGCAACGGAACGTCCCCGTGGTGATTCAGGGCATTCATGGCAATGCCATCAGAACGCTGCTCTTGAGTGGCAGGCTAGAAGCATAAGGCGGCGGAGCTGAGAGCTGAAGGCGGCCTGTCCACTCGAAGGGCTTGTTCGAAGGCCATTTATCGATAAATTGTGGTTAAGCGATTTCTTTCAGTCTGCCCAATCCATTACAAGCCATCTCTTGATCAGCAACAAAGCTCCGCAAGCCCCTGGCACCCCGCCAACAAGACGCT
>JANWUS010000034.1 GCA_024958715.1 Cyanobium sp. FGCU52
TATGTATCAGTCTAGCCTGAGGAGGCCTGTGCGGAGCTTGCTACCTAATCAAGTCAGACGATCAAATCCTTTGACCTGCACAATCTGCAAAGGGTTCTTCTCATTGGCCAGGAAGAGTCGTCGACCGCGATGATCCCAGGACAACCCCTCGATCCCCTTGTTCTCGTCTTGGTTGAAGGTGAAGGACAGAGTATTGGAGGTGAGCGGCCCAACCTCGCGAGTCTGCCGATCAATTCGCGTTCCCCAGATCACGTTGCCGTTCTCACTGGCAATCACGAAGAGATCGCCAGTCACATGACTGATCGCTTCCAGATCATCACCAAACGCCGTGGGCAGATCCCTCAGAACCTTCCCACACAGATCCAGTTCGATCACACGCTCCGGATTGTTCGTCACCGCAAACAGGGTTTGCGTGGCCTCGCTGTAGGTCAGCCCCGAGATGTTCTTGTTCACCCCCGCGAGGGGCCTGCCAGCCACATCAACCGCATAGCCATGCTGATGCTCTCCGCTGGAGAGGGTGATCAGCCAGTAGTTCAGGAAGCGCCTGGGAAACCAGGCAGCCGCTGCCGTGAGCCCGCACCCCACGGCAAAGGCAACGAGGATCCTTGGGCATCGAGGGGCACCATGGGCCGGGCCCAACCCTACGCAACGGACCTGGTGGTGCGGGCCGGCGATGACCCGGATTCGGTTGACACGCCCTTGCGGTTCGGTCCTCCGGCAGGGGTGGGGAGGGCCGAATCGGGTGGTTCGGCTCTCCTGATCCCCGCCACCTTCCGACCCGGGGAGAGTGAGCGCAGCGGGGGCGAATGACGACCCCGACCCCATCCTTCGCCACCAGAACGATGCTCACCCTCCGTTCCACCTCTCCCCTGTCCCTGATCGATCGGCTGGAGCATCAGCTGAGCCACCAGCTTCAGAACAGCGAGCGGGTGCCCGCCGCCGAGGTTCAAGAAACGACCGAAGCCTATGAGGTGGTGCTCGAGCTTCCCGGCGTCGACCGCGATGCCATCGACGTGAAGGCCACCGAGCGCACCCTGGCGATCAGCGCCGAGCGCCGCAGCCACCGCCAACTGCACCAGCCGGCCGATCAGGCCGCCCCGACGGCCGAGGCCAGCCCCGAAGCCGCCACCGCACCTGAGAAGGCGCCGCTGCTGAGCGAGTTCCGCTACGGCACCTGGAGCCGCAGCTTCCGCTTCCCCACCCCGATCGAGCGGGAGCAGCTGCAGGCCCGCTACCGCGACGGCCTGCTCACGGTGACCCTGCCCAAGGCCCACAGGGTCAGCACGGTCACCGTGAAGGTGGAGGGCTGAGGCCGGAAACCTTCACCCATGAGAACCCTCGGCCCCCGGCTCCGGCCGGGGGCTTTTCATGGGCGCCTACGGCGATGATGCCCGCGTGTTCCAGGTGCCGGATGCTGATCAACGCCTCCGCCGTGCTGGCCTTCTGGTTCCAGGAGAGCAGCCCCCGCCAGTGGTTCGCCAAGAATCCGGTCTTCGACCAGACGGTGCAGGAGCGCTTCACCGGCCTCACCCGCTCGGCGATCGCCGGTGAGCTCACGGCCTGGGGCGAGGAGCCGGCCTCGGCCCTGGCCCTGGTGCTGCTGCTCGATCAGTTTCCCCGGCAGATCTGGCGGGATACCGCCATGGCCTTCGCCGGCGATTCCCAGGCCCTGGCCCTGAGCCTGCAGGCGGTGGAGCGGGGCTGGGTGGCCGCGGAACAGGAGCCGGCGCGGCGGCAGTTCTGGCTGATGCCCCAGATGCACGCGGAGGATCTGGCGGTGCAGGCGGCGTCCCTGCCCCTGTTCGAGCGGTTCACCGATGGGCGCACGGCGGAGTTCGCCCGCCGCCATCACGACGTGATCGCCCGCTTCGGCCGCTTCCCCCATCGCAACGCCCTGCTGGGGCGGGTGTCGAGCGTGGAGGAGCTGGCCTTTCTGCAGACACCGGGATCGGGGTTCTGACCCAGCGGCGCGGTCTGGCCATGCTGGGAACCCGGCAACGCCTCCGATGATCCCTCCCCAGAAACAGATGACCGGGATGCTGGGCCATCCGGTGGCCGAGAACCCGATCGACCGGATGTTCGATGCCGTCTACGCCCACTACGGCCTGAACTGGCAGTTCTGGAAGAACGACATCGCCGATGAGCACGACCTGGCCCTGGCGGTGGCGGCCCTGCGGCCCCTCGGCTACCGGGGCATGGCGATCACGGTGCCCTGGAAGGTGGCGGTGATCCCCCTGCTGGATGGCGTCGATGCCGACGTGCAGGCCATCGGTGCCGCCAACTACCTCACGATCGAGGAGGGACGCCTGATCGGCCACAACAACGACGGCAAGGGGGTGGTGAAGGCGATCACGAAGGTGACGCCCCTGCAGGGAGCGCGGGTGGTGATGCTGGGGGCCGGCGGCGCCGGCCGGGCGATGGCCGTGGAACTCGCCTGGGCCGGAGCCGCCCATCTCACCCTGGTCACCCGGCGGGAGGAGCAGGGCCGGGAGGTGGCCGAGCGGGTGCGCAGCGCCTCCGGGGTTCCGGCCGAGTTGCAGCCGTGGCAGAGCCCGGTGGCGGTGCCGCCCGGCACCACCCTGCTGATGAACGCCACCCACCTGGGCTGCGCCCCCGAGCTGGAGCCGGTGCCGCTGCAGTGGGAATCGGTGGAGCCGGCCTGCACGGTGGTGGATGTGATCACCAATCCCCGCCTCACCCCCTTCCTGCAGACGGCGCGGGAGCGCGGCTGCCCGATCGTGGATGGGGTGGAGATGCTGGTGCAGCTGGCGATGCAGATCTTCGAGCGCTGGACCGGCATCACCCCCGAGGAGGCGGTGTTCCAGTCGGCCGTGGCCGCGGCCCTCGGGGAAGCGTGAGGGGCTGCCGATGATGCGCGCCGTCCCCGCCGCTGCGATACCCAGCCGCGCCCGTCGCTGGGTGCTGCTGTTCGGCCTGGTGCTCCTGCTCACCCTGGTGCCCGGCGGGGGTGTGATCGCCGCCCGGGGCCCCGCCGCAGCAGGCGGCAACGCTGGCGTTCCACCCGGCAAACCCCAGGCCGGCGGTGACGCCGGCAGCCTGCAGCTGGCCAACGTGCGGGTGCTGGGGGTGCCCACGCTCGTGGTGGCCACCCCCACCCTGGGCGACAAGGGCAAGGGGCCGACGGCCCTCGAGCGGGCGAAGGTGATCGAGGGCAACCTCGAACTCCTCTATCAGGCCCCCAACCGCTGCACCCCGGGGGAGCGGCTGGGGGAGCTGGTGGCCGCCCGCGACGGGGAGGGGAAGCGCGTGCTGCCCTGCGACTTCGACCATCTGGGCCTGGGGGGCCGCCCGGATGACCTGCAGGTGGTGGTGCTCAAGGGAAACGGCATTCCTCCCCAGCTGGCGGCGGTGGTGCCGGGACGGGAGCGTCCCCTGCCCCTGCTGAGCGTCACCGAGGAGGACGCGCGGCTGCACGGCACCACGCCGGAACGGCTGGCGGAGCGCTGGCGCAGCCTGCTGGAGCAGAGACTGCGCTATGCCCGGCTCCAGTTCGAGGACGACCGGATGGTCCGCCGGCTGCGGCTGGCGACCATCAGCGCCGTCGTCCTGGGGGCCCTGCTGGCCCTCTGCCGGTGGTTGTGGAACCGCACCCGCAAGCGGATCCCGGAGCTCCAGCGGCGCCATGAGCAGCAGCCGGGCCGCTTCGACGACCGGGTGCTGCACGGCCTGCAGGGGCGCAGCCGGGTGTTGACCGCCCTGATGGCGGTGCTGGCCGCGGCGCTGGTGGCGGTGCTGCTGATGGCCTGGCCGGGCCAGTTCACCCGCGCCGTCGACCTGCTCACCGAGCCCGCGGTCGTGGCGATCAAGGTGCTGGTGATGCTGCTGCTGGTGGCCCTGCTGCGCGGAATCGTATGGCTGCTGCTCAGCCAGTGGGCCCTGAACGTGGATGTGCCGGTGGAGGCGCGCCCGCGCAGGGCCCAGCGTTACCGCAGCCTGCTGGTGGCCCTGCAGCGGCTGGCCAACCTGCTCGGCGCCGCCGTCGGTGCAGCCTGGATCGTGGCCGGGATCCCCCTGCTCAGCGAACTCTCCGCCAATGCCCTGCTGGCCGGCGGCGCCGTGCTCGGGGCCCTGGCCCTCGTGTTCCAGGGCATGCTGCGCGACTTCATCGCCGGCCTGGTGGCCCTGGTCGACGATCGCTATGCCATCGGTGACCTGGTGGAGATCGGTGGCCTGCTGGGGGAGGTGCTCGACGTGGGCGTGCTCAGCACCGAGGTGCGCACGGTGGATCAGAAGGTGGTGGTGGTGCCGAACAGCGGCTGCGACCGGATCGTGAACCACACCAAGCTGCGCTCCGGCGCCGAGGTGACCCTGCTGCTCGACCGCGAGCGGGCCGATCTGGCCCGGGCGATGGCGGCGATCGAGCAGGAACGTCAGGCCTTCGCCACCGATCCCGCCTGGCAGCCCCTTCTGCTGGAGCCGCCCGTGCTGCGGGGCATCAAGGCCGCCCGGCCCGAGGGCCTGGAGGTGAGCGTGCTGCTCATCACCGAGGTGGGGCGCCAGGGCGAGGCCCAGAGGGAGCTGCTGCGCCGCCTGTTGCTTCGCCTGCAGGCCGAGGGCATTCCCCTAGGCGGACGCGAGTAGATCGATCTGGGCACAGGCAGCACTCAGCCCTGGGCTGAGCCCCCCCTTCGCCGGCCAGCCAGCGCGGTTCCTGCGCCTCGCCCCTCAGATCCGCTGCGGCTCCTGGCCGGGAACCACCAGCGGACGGCGGTGGGGCAGGTTCCCGAAGTGTTCCCGGGCCACGGCCAACAGGGCTCCCTCGCCCATCCCCGCATCGTCGAGGGTTTCGATCCCCACGATCTTCTCGAGCAGATCGCGTCGGTGGGTTTCCAGGTAGTGCAGAAGAACGCTGCGCATGTCGCTTTCGCCGCTGCCATGGCCCAGCAGCAGCACCGCATCGGCATCCGCCATCGCCGCGGTGATCCTGGCCAGGTAGTCGTTGTCGCGGGGAGCCCGCTGACCCGCCACGTCGCGGTCGTGCCGATGGGTGAGGTTCTCGCCCGAGCCCCACAGCCCATGGGGCCTGAGAACCGCATGCTCCACCTCATCCCCCACCAGCCTGAACACATCGGTGGCGTGGTGGTTCAGATGAAGCACGAGGCGATGGCTCACATCCCCCCGGGCAGAGACCGGGCTTGCCTCCGGATGGTCGGGCGTGATGCCGGCCTCCTTGAGCAGATGGCGCAGCCGCATCACCGCCTCGCCGTCGAGGTCGGGGTTGTGGACACCGCCGCCCTTGGCGATCCAGGTCTCCTCGCCATCAGCCAGCCGGATGCGCAGGCGGCGATCGTCGATCTCGCTCACCTCGGCCCCCAGGGCGCGGAACAGGGCCTCCACCCGGCTCACGCGGATGCCGTGCTGGAGGGGATGGGCATAGAGCGCCTCGAGGGTGCGCTGATGGTGTCGTCGCATGGGGACCGCTCCGGTCGCTGCCTCGACCCTATCGATGGCGGCCCTGCTGGGCGTGAAGCGCGGGCCGGCCGTAACGATCCAGGAGACAGCCTCGGCCACCTCACTCCAGTTTCAGCACGTCCACCGCGGCCAGCCCGAGCTTGCGCAGCTCGGTGGCGGCCCGAAGGGCGGCCTCATGGGTATGGAAGCCGTGGGCCCGATCCGGCGTCTCCACGTCGATCAGGCTCTGGTCCACGGGATTGATGGCCAGATAGCAGCCGTTGGAGAGCCGACGCAGGACGTAGCGCTCCGGATGGGTGCACGCCAGCGGATGGTCGGGATCGATCTCAGGGGACCAGAAATGCATAGAGGTTGGCGTGATGCCGTTGGCGAAGCCACATCCAGGGTGCCATCGCCGCGTGAAGACGGGAACAGCCGCAAGCCGGTCAATCCTGGGCTGAGGGCCGGTCTTCAGGTCTGGTTGCCGCCGAATTCGTCGTCGAGTCCCTCATAGGGATCGAACTCACTCCAACCCGGACTGGCATCCCGCAGCAGGCCATAGCGGGCAGCTTCGTCATCGAACAGCGTGTTACCCGTGGGCACCGTGTCGCAGGTGATCGAGCCGTCGCCGCCGCGCACGCAGTTCTCGAACTGCACGCCGGCGCGAACGGCCAGGGGGAGCGTGGTCGCCAGCAGCAGGGCGACACGGGCAGCGACCCGCACGGGGAGAGGGAGCGGAGGATGCATGGGAAGGGAGCGCTCGGCTGGGATGATGGAGCCGGTATCACGACCGACCGGATGTACACCGACTGGACCGCCGTCATCCTGCTGCTGCTCACTGCGGCCCCGCTGGCCGTGGTGGTGGCCACCACAGCCTTCTTCATCGCCCGGCAGCAACGGAAACGGCAACGCTGATCGGCCGGAAGAAGAGCTCCTCGGCCGTCTCCCCGATCCGACGGCCCTGCCCGAGGCAGTCCAGGCAGGTACGGAACCGCTGATCGCCGTGGCGCAGCATGCCGCTCCCCCCGCAGCGCCGGCAGCTCGACGTGGTTTCCGGCGGGGCGTGGCTTGAGGTCTGGCTCATCGGCTGCGGGGCTCTGATCGTGCGATCACTGTGGTCGCAATCCGACGCTTTGATCCCGAAACCTTCCTTAAGCCTGGCGGCCTTCCCTGCCGCCAGTGCCAAGCGTGCGGGCATCGGTGCCCCTCAGGGCCCCCTCCAGCCGATCAGCCTCGAGGCCGGCCAGCAGGTCGGCGGCGCTGAGGCGCGTGCCTGAGGGCACCAGATCGAGGCTGGCGGCCAGCTCCCCGATCACTCCGGCCGCATCCAGCCCCCGGGCCCGGTAACCGGCCAGTCCCTCGGCGCCCTCCCGCTTGCTGAGCCGTTGGCCGCTGGCGTCACGCCACAGCGGCACATGGGCGTAACGGGGTGGGGATGCCCCCAGGGCCGCCATCACCGCCACCTGGGCCCCGGTGGAGGCGCGCAGATCCTCACCCCGGAGCACCTCCTCGATGCCGAGGGCCAGCTCATCCACCGCCGTGGCCAGGTGATAGGCCACCAGGCCATCGGCGCGGCGCAGCACCACATCCCCCACCTGGCGGGGGCCATCGACGGACACGGCCAGCCGACCATGCTCGGGCCAGGCAAGGGATCCGGGCCCGAGCCTCAGCCGCCAGCTGGGCAGACGACCCTCCACCGGCCCCCACTGGGGTGGAGCCGTGCGGCACAAACCTGGATACACCGCCAGGGCCCCGTGCGGGGCGGAGATGTCCGCCAGCAGCCGGCGGCTGCATCGGCAGGGATAGAGCGCGCCGGCGCGGCGCAGCGCCGAGAGCACGCTGGCGTAGATCCCCCGGCGGGTGCTCTGCCGGATGGGCGGTCCATCCCAGGTCAGCCCAAGCCAGCGCAGGTCGGCCAGGATCGCCTCCTCGGCTCCGGGGCGGTTGCGGGGGGCATCGAGGTCGTCGATCCGCAGGAGCCACTCCCCCCGACGCCGGCGAGCGACGAGCCAGCCGAGCAGGGCGGTGCGCAGGTTGCCCCGGTGCAGGGGACCGGTGGGGGAGGGGGCGAAACGCCCCCGGTAGCCCCGCTCCCGTCGCTCAAGCCCGGCGGCCAGCAGGCCCCTCACATGCTCAGGCAGGAATCGGCAGAGACCGGGGGAGGTGGTGGAGAGGATCAGCCGCCCTGAACCTTGTCCTTGAACAGCTTGCCGGCGGTGAAGGCCGGCACGCGCTTGGCCTCGATCTTGATCTTCTCCCCGGTCTTGGGGTTGAGGCCCTGACGGGCGGAGCGCTCGCGGGGCTCGAACGAACCGAAGCCGAGGATCGACACCTTCTTGCCGTCGACCACCGAATCGATGATCGTGTCGATCAGGGCGTCGACCACGGCGGCGACATCGGTTTTGGTCTGTTCGGTGCGGGCGGCAACGAGGTTGACGAGATCAGCTTTGTTCATCGGACGGGAATCTCGGGTGGGCGGCGGTGGGGAACTCCGGCTGGCGGAGGGAAGCGGACCGGTGAATTCCGGCCGCCGTGGGCGTGAGCGGGCCAATGGTATGGGGATGGGCTCGGGGCGGCAACCAGAAAAGTCTGATCCCGACAACGTTTTCGCAGATCCTGATGAATCGGGAGCGCCTTCGGACCCCCACCGATCGCCTCGGCCGCCCCTCAGCCGAGCGACGGCGGAGCCTCCTCGGACGCCAGCGCCGCCAGGTCGAGGGCGGCCAGCAGGGCCTCGCCGCGGCCCACCAGCTTCTCGCCGCGCAGGGCCCCGAGGCCGCCGCCACTGGCGATCCAGTGGGGGGATCCGGCGGGGAGCCAGCCGCGCAGCCGCTCGATCGAGCGCAGCAGCCGCGGCCAGTGGAAGGTGCGCCGCTGATGCAGCGGTGCCAGGCGCCCAGGCCCCACCGGCAGCAGCAGCCTGCCGCAGAACAGCACGTCGGTGCTGGCCGTGCGGGCATGCAGCACACACGAGCCCGGTCCCGGCCCCGGGGTCCACAGCAGCGCCAGGCCGGGGGCCGGGCGCTGCTCCTCGGCGAAGGTCTCAAGCGACGCCATCCCTGGCAGCAGGTAGGCCTCCTGTTCCTGCACCAGCACCGGCCAGCCCAGGGCCTCCTGCAGGCGCCGGCAGCGACCGTGCCCGTCACGGCCGGTGAGCACGATCAGGCCCGGCGGGCGCTGGGCCAGAAAGGTGAGATGGGCCTGGGTGAGGGCCGGCACGTCCACCAGCACGGGGCCCTGGTCGCCCTCCAGCAGCCAGGAGCTGCCGCCGGCGGTGTCGCGGTTGGGGGCAAACAGCCACAGGCCGGGCACGATCGGCTGGGGCGGGCGCCCCTCCTCGAGCGGTGGCTGTGGAGTGGGAGGTGGGGTGGATGGCGGATCCAGGGCGCTCCACCGCGGCGGGTTCCCATTGAAGCCTCCCCGCTACGGACACCGTCCGCGACGCCCCCCTAACTTGTGGCTACTCCCGGCCGGTTTCTTGGCGGCGATCCGCATCGGACAACCCTGGCCCCTGGGCGCCTCCTGCACCGCCCGCGGTGTGAACTTCTCGGTGGTGGCGCCGCTGGCCACGCGGGTGGAGCTGCTGCTGTTCGCCGATGGCCGCGCGCCCGAACCCCGGCGTGTGATCGAACTCGACGGCCGCCACCGCTCCGGTGACCACTGGCATGTGGAGGTGGAGGGCGAAGGCATCGGCTGCTGCTACGGCTACCGGGTCTTCGGTCCGCTGCAGCCCGGCAGCCACGGTTTCAACCCCTCCAAGGTGCTGCTCGATCCCTGCGCCCGGGCGATCACCGGCTGGGAGGTGTACGAACGCGGGGCTGCGGTGGGGGCCGTGCCCAACACCGCCAGCTGCCTGAAAGGCGTGGTGACCGAGCGGGATCGCTTCGACTTCGAGGCCGCCCCGCGGCCACGCCATCGCTGGCAGCACAGCGTGATCTACGAGCTGCACGTGGGCGGCTTCACCCGCGGCCCCGGCTGTCCGGTGCCTGTGGAACGGCAGGGGACCCTGCTGGGCCTGATCGATGCCCTGCCCTCCCTGGTGGAGCTCGGGGTGACGGCAGTGGAACTGCTGCCGGTGATGGCCTTCGATCCCCAGGATGCGCCGGCCGGCCGCTTCAACCACTGGGGCTACAGCCCCGTGAGCTGGATGGCCCCCCACCCCGGCTATCTGGTCAGCGACGATCCCCTTCAGGCCCGCGGCGAGGTGAGGGCCCTGGTGGCCGCCTGCCACCAGGCCGGGCTCGAGGTGATCCTCGACGTGGTCTACAACCACACCAGCGAAGGCAATCAGGCCGGCCCCACCCTCAGCTGGCGCGGCCTGGCCGACACCACCTACTACCAGCAGAACGCGCGCGGCGACTACCTGGATGTGAGCGGCTGCGGCAACACCATCGCCGCCAACCGCCCGCTCAGCCGGCGCCTGATCCTCGAATCCCTGCGCTGCTGGGCGATGGAGCTGGGCATCGACGGCTTCCGCTTCGATCTCGGCATCGCCCTCAGCCGCGGCGACCAGCTGGAGCCCCTCGATGGCCCGCCCCTGTTCGAGGAGATGGAGGCCGATCCGGAACTGGCCGATCTGAAGCTGATCAGCGAACCCTGGGACTGCGGCGGCCTCTACCGCCTCGCCGACTTCCCCGCCAAGCGGGTGGCGGGCTGGAACGGCCGCTTCCGCGACGACCTGCGCCGCTTCTGGAAGGGGGACGAGAAGTGCGTCTGGAATCTGGGGCAGCGGCTTGTCGGCAACCCCGACCTGTTCGGCGGCCTGCCGGCGCCGGTGGGCCGCACGATCACCTTCCTCACCGCCCACGACGGCTTCACCCTCGCCGATCTGGTGAGCTACGACCGCAAGCACAACCTGGCCAACGGCGAGAACGACCGCGACGGCGACAACCACAACAACAGCTGGAACCACGGGGTCGAGGGGCCGTCGAGCGATCCGGCGGTGGAGGCCCTGCGCAACCGCCAGATGCGCAACCTGCTGGCCTCGCTGCTGCTCGCGCCGGGGGTGCCGATGCTGCTGATGGGCGATGAGGTGCGCCGCAGCCAGGGGGGCAACAACAACACCTGGTGCCAGAACAACCCGCTGGGCTGGATGCACTGGCAGCCCGACGCCCAGGACCTGGCCCTGCGCCGCTTCCTGCGCCGCCTGATCGCGCTGCGCAAGGGACTGGCCGACCTGCTCAACCCGGAAATCCCCGTGGCTGACGAACTGCTCACCCGCCGGCCGGCCGAAGCGGGGATGGTGTGGCGGGAATGGCATGGGGTGGAGCTCCACCGTCCCGACTGGGCCGCCTGGTCCCACTGCCTGGCCTGGAGCCTGGTGGACCCCCAGATCGGGCCCCTGATCTGGTGCGCGATGAACGCCTACCACCGGGCGATGCACTTCGATCTGCCCCCGTCGAAGCTGGGCTGGCGGCGGGTGATCGACACCTCCCTTCCCCCCGACGAGGATCTGCCGAGCCATCCGATCACCTGGACGCCGGCCGGGGTGCCGCTGGAGAGCCGCAGCCTGGTGCTGATGGTGGGCGCCCCATTGGTGGAACGGCTCCAGTTCACCTGACACCAGGGCTGATCCGAGGCGCTGATACGAGGTGCTGAACCAGGGGGTTCTGGGGGGGGCTGGCCCGTTCAGGCTTCGCCCGGGCCCGGATAGCGGATCGGCTCCACCTCGCCCATCCAGTCGATCGAGGAGCTGTGCAGGTCGTAGTAGCCGGCCACCACCGCGAGCTGGTCGGCCCGCAGGCGATCGGTGAGCAGCACGCTGGAGTGCACCAGATTGCTGGCGGCGCTGAGGGTGTGGCGCCGGCAGGATTCCTCCAGCGACAGGTCGTCGCCGTACTGCAGCAGCTCCATCCGCAGCTGACCCACCACCTGGGCGAGGCTCGGGGTGAGCAGCAGTTCCGGATGCAGAGCGGCCGAGACGGCACCACAGGCCTCGTGGCCGAGCACCACGATCAGCGGCACGTCGAGATGGCCCACGGCGTACTCCAGCGAGGCGATCGCCGCCGTGGTGCTCATGGTGCCGGCATTGCGCACCACGAACAGATCACCGAAGCCGCTGTCGAACAGCAGTTCCACAGGCACCCGGGAGTCGGCGCACCCCAGCACCGCTGCCAGCGGATGCTGCCCCTCCACCACCGCTTCCATGCGCTCGCGGGTGCTGTGGGGGTGCAGGGAATGGCCCTCCAGAAAGCGCTGATGGCCCTGCTGGAGCCACTGCAGCACCGCCCTGGGACAGGTCCGTGACACCCCCGGATCCGTGGCCGAGAGCTGGGCGATGGGATCGGGAGCTTCGGCCATGGCGTGGACAGCACACGCCGGGCGCGGTGCAACCAGGCGATCTGACCGCGTCACGGGAACGATGGCTGTTCGTAGTGAACGCTCTGCACCTTCACTCGCCCAGCAACTGGCGATTGCGTGTCAGAACCCGCACGGGAATCGCCGGGAATCAGCGTGATCCCGAAATCACTCTGCTGCTTTGTCAACGCGCCACTGCTGGGCGGCTTGCCTGGAGGAATCGTGTGTGCGAGCAACGGCAATGTTTGTGATCGAAGCCCTCCATCCCGATGGCTGGCGAGAACAGGGACGGGCGAATGTTGAGTACTGGGCCTATCAGGAAGCCCTGATGCGCTGTTGCTCCGATGGGCGCAATTACCGGATCCGCCGTCAGGACAGCGAACGGGTCGTGGCCCTTGTGGACACCAGCAGCTGCCGGGTGCCGGTGGCACGCCGGTAGCGGCGGCGCCCGCGGCGCTCCTCAGGAGGGAGGCCGCACCGCCCGGAACAGCCCCACGTCGACCCCGAGGTGCTGATCCGGCCGGCCGGTGATCAGCAACGCCGTGCGCTGGCGGGTGGCGATCTGCCACATCCATTTGCTGAACAGGGCGATGCGGTTCTCGGTGTCGGGGATGAAGGCCAGATGGGCCAGGGCCCACACCACCCAGCCCGCCAGGCCGGTGAGGTGCCAGCCCCGCAGATCCGCAACGGCATACCAGGGGCCGATCACCGCCATGCTGCCGAGATCAAGCCAGCGGAAGGGGGCGATCGTCTCCCCGTTCAGGCGGGCCAGGATGTCGCGGGCGACCCAGCCGCCCGCCTGCACCGCGGGGCCGGCCATGCCCGGCAGCGGCGTGCCGCCAGGGGTGTGGGTGTAGCAGCACAGATCCCCCACCGCCCGGATCTCGGGATGGCCGGGGATCGAGAAATCCGGCTCCACCACCAGCCGCCCTCCGCGATCCACGGCACAGCCGGCAGCTTCGCTCAGCAGCCGGCCCAGCCGGGAGGCCCGCACCCCGGCGGTCCAGCAGATCGTGGCCGCCTCCAGCTCGGAGGCACCGGCCGCACCGCTCAACACCACACGCCCCGGCGCGATCGTCTCCACCTTCTGGCCCAGCCGCAGCTCCACGCCCGCCGCCTGCAGGTGGGCCGCGGCGGCGGCGGAGAGCGGAGCCGCCATGGTGGGCAGCACCCGCTCCACCGGATCCACCAGCACCACGCGGCAATCCTCGAGGCTGAGCTGCTTGAAATCCCGCCGCACCGCCCGCTGCATCAGTTCGACCAGCGAGCCGGCCAGCTCGCAACCGGCCGGACCGGCCCCCACCACCACCACGGTCTGCAGGAAGGCGCGCTGCCGGGGATCCACCGTCTGCTCGGCCTCCTCGAGGGCCATCAGCAGCCGCCGGCGGATCTCATCGGCGTGCTCGAGGATCTTCATCGGCGGGGCCAGGGGCCGCCATTCCTCCCGGCCGAAGTAGGTGCTGCCCGATCCGGTGGCCAGCACCAGCTGGTCGTAGCCGTAGGCCTGGTCGTTGAACACCACCCTCCGTTCCGCGGGCTGGATGTCCGTCACCTCGCCGAGCAGGATCTGGATGTTGGGAGCGCTGCCCACCATCTGCCGCAGCGGCGAGGCCACGTCGGCCTCCGACACCAGCCCTGAGGCCACCTGATACAGCAGCGGCTGGAACAGGTTGAAGTTGCGCTTGTCGATCAGCGTCACCCGCACCGGCTGGCGGGCCAGCGCATGGCACACCTTCAGCCCCGCGAAGCCCCCGCCCACCACCACCACGTGGGGCCAGCCGCGCATCACCTCCTCGGGAGGATCGAGCTCCAGAAAGAACCGTTCCATGGGCTAGCGGCCGCCGGGCCCAAGCTATGGGGCCTGCCGGCGGGGCCGGGTAACGGTTCCGACGGTTGGGGGGAGGGGCGGCGGGAGGATTCAGCGCTGGTCTGCCTTGCGGTAAACCGCCTGGCGCTCGCGCTTGCCCACCGCCACGACGAGGACGAGCAGCTGTTGATCCCGCACCTCGTAGACCAGGCGAAATCCTGCGGCGCGGAGCTTGATCTTGTAGCGGTCCGTTGAGCCCCGCAGCTTGCTGGCGGGGATGCGGGGTTCGATGAGCCGTTCAGCGAGCTTCTTCTTGAACTGCCCCCGGATCCCATCCGGGAGCTTCCGCCATTCCCGCAGAGCCTCGGGGTGAAAGGCCAGATCAAAGGGCATCGAGGCTGACCGGCACGGGCTCCTGCCCATCCGCGAGCCGGGCATCGGCGATGCCGCCGAGCTCCAGGTCGTCCAGCAGATCTATCAACTCCTCATAGGCCTTGGCCGGCACGCAGTAGAAGGCCGGCTCGTTGCGGTTGAGCACCGCCACGGCCATCCCTTCCCCGGCCGCCACGGTGGCCATGGGGTTCTTCTTGTGTTCCGAGATGCTCACGGCGGTCTCGGTCAGCACGCGGTGCGCCATCAGCAGCCAAGGCCGGATTGAGACCTCAATCTAGGTTGTTGCAAAGGACCATGGATTGGTCTCGTCTGGCTGGTTTCGGCGGGCAGATGCAGCCAGCGGCGACCGCCCTGGCACTGAGCCCGGCCCTGGCCCAGCGGGGCCGCGGAGGGCATGCAGGCCAAGTCAGCCGGCATGGGGCCGCAGACCGCCCCCATGAGGCTTCAGTTGTCTTGCAGTCCAGAGCCTTTGCCAGGGGCTGCCGGGATCCTGGCGGCTCCAGGCCGAGACAAGAATGCGGAATCGCTCAGCACGGAAGCTGATGAGATACCTGTACGAGCAGCGGCAGGCGTGATGCTCAGGCAGGGGGTGTCCTCCCGTGCGGTGAATCAGTTCGATCGTCTGCCGCAGAGCCCTTGCCGCGGATCCGGGATCGATCTCCCGCGACCATCGGATCAGCCACGAGCAGAACGTGGGGGGCCGGCCCCATACCGGCAGTAGGAAATGCTGCTGATCCGCCGATTCAACCGCCAGCAGCGTGAGCAGGGCATCTTCGGGCACGTGGGCCAACGATCGGATCTGCCCGTAAATGCCACCAAACCATCGAGCCGTATCAGACGGTGAGCTCAGGCGGCCTGGGGAACCTCGGCACGCTGGCGGATGACAGCCAACAGATCACAGATGCGATCCACCTCGACTTCCGAGAACAGACCCTCCGGGCCTGTTGGAGCAAGGTCCTTGAAGGGAGTGTCGTAGAGACGCGCCGGATCCATCACGCCCCGGCTGGTGAGTTCATTGATGATCTCGTTGATGAACTGGATCTGCGTGGCGGTGTGGGTGCTCTCCGTGAGGAACTCGCCGAACACTCCTTTGGCGGCATGCGATCCAGACCCACCAGGGAGCGGATGAAGAGACCGAAGCCGTTGCACTCTTCCGCCGCCCGGTCGATCATCCGTTCATCGCCGATTCCGTGGCTGAGCAGAAAACGCTCCAGTTCCTGCAGATCGGTTGGGGTGAGGGGCTGATTTCGGCGTAAGCGCTGCATCGTGAGGTGATCCTCGTGCCTGCGCAGAAAGTCGCGGGCGCGGAGGCGGAACTGGCGGAACTCATCACGGCTATCAGGCCAGTGGGATCCAGCTCCCGCAGTTCGCCGAGAACATCGGTGAAGTTGGTGTAGAGGGGGCTGCGCGCCTGCCGTTCGATCAATCCCACGAGGCCGCGCAACCGGCGCCGCACCTCTTCCAGCATCAGCACGGTGACGTCCTGCCACCATTCATCGAGCGACAGGTCCTGAATCAGCCCCATCTCGGCGGCCACCATCGGGATGGTGTGGCGTTCCTCCAGCAGAGCGGCAATCTCCTGAACCTGCTTCTGCAACCTGGGCATCTCGGTCGAACCCTTCAGCAGCGAGAGCTGGAGCCTGTAGAGCAGCAGGTCGAAGCGGCGGGCATCGGCATCGGTGTCGCCCTCCTGCTCCGGCAGGGCGGAGGGCAGTGGCGCGAGGGTGGCGGCCAGCAGGTGCTGCGCGTCGGCATCGAGCTGGCGCCAGGCCCCAGGCTGGCTGAACCGCTGCACGCTCTCCAGGTGGGGCCGCACCAGGAAGTTGTCACTGGGGCAGGCGGCCACATGGCGGCGCAAGGTCTCCGCCAGGACCTCGCGGTAGGGCCGCAGCTCGGCGGAAGGACCATCCGCTGTCCCTGTGATCCGCTCATCCATCCCGGTGACCAGCTCCAGCCGGGCACGGAACAGGCGGGCACTGAGCGATTCCGGAGGGGTGGCGCGATCACTGCCGCCCTGGCCGAGGAAGAACTCGAGGTTCTGGCAGCAGTCGAAGATCCAGAAACATTCCTTGTCTCGCCCGGGGCCGAACAGATCCGGGCAGAGGCGGGTGCCCCGGCCCACCATCTGCCAGAACTTGGTGCGGGACCGCACCGGCTTGAAGAACACCAGGTTCACGATCTCGGGGATGTCGATGCCGGTGTCAAGCATGTCCACCGAGATAGCGATGGCGAGGTCGCTGGTGGGATCGGCGAACTCGTCGATCAGGCTCTGGGCGTAGGAGGAGCGGTTGTCGATCACCCGAGCGGCCCTGCCGGCGAGATGGGGATAGTGATGATCGAAGCGGTCCTGAATGAAGACAGCGTGGTCGTGATTGCGGGCAAAGATGATCGTTTTGCCGATGCCATCGCCGCTGGCGTTGAGGCAGCCCTGGGTCATCAGCGCCTGAAGACCCTTATCCACGGTATCGGCGTTGAACAGCCAGGCATTCACGGCGCCGGATTCGATGTGGCCGTTGCCCAGCACACCCTCCTCCCAGTCGAGCAGATCCCACTCGGCCTTCTCCTCGGCGCTGAGATCGGCGTAGCTGATGCCCTCGCGGGGAAATCGCAGGGGCACAGAGATCGGACGGAAGGGCACGAGATAGCCGTCGTCCACCGCCTGATCAAGACCATATTCATCGGTGGGCAGACCTACCTCCAGATCAAAAAGGTTGTAGGTGTTGCGGTCGATCTCATCGCGGGGCGTGGCAGTGAGCCCGCAGAGGAGGGCATCGAAGTAGGCGAAGATGGCGCCGTATTTCTGGTACACACTGCGGTGCGCCTCATCGATCACCACCAGATCGAAGTGGCCCACGCCGAAACGCTTCTCGCCGCGGCTGTCTTCCGCATCGATGAGGTTCATCATCGTGGGGTAGGTGGAGAGAAACACGCGGCCCTCACCACCACGGTTGGACACCAGATTCACCGGTGAGCAGTCGGGCAGGAAGCGGCGGAAGGCCCGCTCGGCCTGGAGCACCAGGGCGTTGCGATCGGCGAGAAACAGCACCCGCTTCACCCAGTGGCAGCGGATCAGCAGATCAGCGAGGGCGATCACGGTGCGTGTCTTGCCGGTGCCGGTGGCCATCACCAGCAACACCTTGCGGCGGCGGCCTTCGAGGGATTCACCGATCGCCCGGATCGCCCGCTGCTGGTAGTAGCGCTCCACGATCTGGGGGTCCACCGTGGCGCTCGCCAGGCTCTGGCGCTGGGCTCGGCGGCGGATCAGGGTTTCCAGCTCGGCCTTGCGGTAGAAGCCCTGCACCTCCCGGGGCGGGTAGCGGAGATCGTCCCAGAGGCGATGGCGATAGCCGTTGGAGAGGAAGATCAGGGGCCGCTGGCCGTACTGCGCTTCCAGGCAATCGGCATAGAGCTTGCCCTGCTGCTGGCCCTGCATGGGATCGCGGCTGGTGCGTTTGGCCTCAACCAGGGCGAGGGGTTTGCCGTCGTCGCCCCAGAGCACGTAGTCCACGAATCCCTCACCGGTTTCGTTAGGCATGCCTGCAACGGGCACCTCATCGGAGCGCCCTTCTCCAAGCCGCCAGCCCACTTCCTCGAGGTAGTGGTCGATGTAGAGGCGGCGTGTATCGAACTCGGTGAGATCCGCTTCCGGCTGGGCAGCGGCCTGGTTGGCCTTACGCAGGACGGTGATCTCCTGGCGAAGGCGCTCCAGCTCCTCCACGGAGGCGGCTGATTCCTCGCGGGCCTCCCGCAGTTGCTGATCGCGTTCGGCCAGCTGGTTGGCGAGAACCTCGAGTTGCTCGCGGGTCTGGCTCTGCTGCTGGATGGCCGGGTCAGCAGCGGGGAGCTGGGTCTTGTCGAACCGGAGGCCGCGCAGGGCATCGGGATCGCGGCCGTAGGTGAGGGCCAGCCAGCGCAGCACCTGGAACAGCTCGCTGGCGGCGAGAACGGCATCGCCGGGCCGGATCGGATCGGCACGATGCACGGCCATGTTGCCGAGATCCTTGATCACGCGAAAGCGGTGGATCTGGCCGCTGGCGATCTGGCGGAAATCGGCCGCGAAGATCAGATCGGCCAGGGTGGAGTTGGCCCAGGGCCGCTGCAGCTGACTGTCGTTGGCATAGACCCACTCCACCAGCAGCTCGATGGTGCGGCGGGCGTAGAAGCAAGCGGTGCGCGGGTCAGAGAGGGCGCATTCCTCAACGCGGACCGCCTCGGCATGGAGCTCAGGCCACTGGCTGGCGATCAGGGCGTATTGGGAACTCACAAGCTGATCTCCGGCCCTGCGTTGCCGCTGGCATCAATCAAGCCCTGCACCTCAGCCAAGAGGCGATGCAGCAATGGCGGCCAGCTGTGGCGATCGGGTACATCTTCGAAGGCCAGGTCGTCGTAACGAAACACGGTGCCAAAAGGGGTGAGCGCCACGAGACCGTCGTAATTGCCGGGCAAGGCGATCCTTTTGCTGTTGAGGAGATCGAGAAGTAGGCCGATGTTGTGGCTTCTTGGATAGTCGCAACCGGCCAGGGCCAGCAGGGCCTTGATCGCCTTCTCGGCGGCCTGCTGGGCGTGAAAGCCGAGGGTTTCATCATCGATGGCAGTGTCATCGATGAGCTTGTCGAGCACAGCCAGATCCTGGGCAGCCTTGCGCAGCAACAACCTTGCCTGATCAGAGGGAGTCATGCAGCACGCGCCCTTCCCGGTGTGCGGTGAACTCCACAGTTCCTGGAATCTGGCAGCGCTCGTTGTAGCGGGCCTGGCTGGTGACCACCAGATCGACGGACATCAGGATGCCGCGCAGGGTCTTCTGCAGCCGCACGGTCTCGTTGTAACGGCTGCCCAGCTCAGGCTCTACCACGAGCAGGTCGAGATCGTTCGCGGCGGATAGGTCGCCCCGAACTGCCGACCCAAAAGCGATCAACCGCAGCGGTGACGCCGCCGCTACCAGCCGTTCCACCACGGCGTCCACCTTGTCGGCCGTGACAGCCCAGAGGTGGCCAGCGGCCCCGGTATTGATCGGTGGGCTGGCTTGGGTCATGGGACGGAAGCCTTCGGATTGGAGCAACAGCCAGCCCTAAGACTAAGGGAACCGCGTTGTTTCATGCCCTTTCCTCCAGCAGGCGCAGCGCCTCCCGCAGCTCTTCGCCGCTGTCTTCGCCGCTGAGCTGGCCGGGCGCACCACCAGCCTGGAAGAGGTGGTGAGCGAGCTTGGCCTGGAGCCTGCGACTCTCTGAACCAGCGAAGCGGCAGCTCAGGAAACTGGATCCCAGCAACGGCCAGCTGATCCTGCGCTATCTGAACCGCTTGCTGCAGGAGACCTCTGATCCTCGCGAACGCGGCAGATCGGTCATCGGCGCGAGGTGTATCAGTGACGAGGTGCGCTGATCCATCGGGAGGATGAAGGGAGAGATGGGGCTCAGGCTCTGGAGGAGTTTGGCTTCGGTGGCTTTCATTGCGGAACAGGGGAGCCCTCTTTGCCTCCAAGGAGCCTGGAGCATAAAGAGCTCATCAGGGCAAGTGAGTGGCTACGCATGCTTGCATTGGCTTGCCATATACCTCTTGAGGCTACTACCAGCGATTCGAATTTCTTCTGTGTGTCGACGCATGGGACCAGTATGTCGATGCTCTTTAGCTTTCCAACATTGATTCCAGCCATAATGGCGCCGCCACTGATCAAATCGATCTGCCTTTTAACATCATGGCTGTGGTGAAGCTGGTAGGCCGCAAATCCCGGGAGACATTTGCTCGAATCTAAGCGGATTCGGAGGAGGTCTGAATGCATAACTCCAGGCGGCAAGCCACTGGGATACACGCAGCAATTCCCAACAGTGCCCTTTCTTGTCATAACTAGGGCTTGCTGAGAATCCCAGACCCACTGCACCACAGTTGATTCCAGCAGGAATCTCATGTTAGGATCACTTGCAATCAGCCGTTGCTGGGTTAGAAGAACCTGCTGACACGCAAATGTACGTTTTTCAGCACACGGGTCAGCTGTCGATTGAGGAGTTTCACTCGCCTTTTGGCGGGAAGCTCGATCCCAACAACCGCTGGGTTCTGCTCCACAAGTTGATTCCGTGGATTCAACTGGAAAGCCACTACGCGCCCCAGTTCAGCGCCAAGACAGGAGCCCCAGCCAAGCCCTTCCAGATGGCGTTCGGGGCGCTGTACATCCAACGACGATTGGGAGTGACGGATCGAGAGACGGTGGAGCTGATCACGGAATCACCCTATCTGCAATTTTTCGTACCCATTCAGGGGACGGGACGGCACACCGCGAACTTCCCCCCTGCTG
>JANWUS010000035.1 GCA_024958715.1 Cyanobium sp. FGCU52
TTCCTGCTGGAATCAACTGTGGTGCAGTGGGTCTGGGATTCTCAGCAAGCCCTATTTAGAGTTTCACTATTATGGCTAGCAAATGGCGGATCTGGCCTTCAGCAACGAAGATCTCTATAACGCGGCGTGCGAGATAGCAGAGCAGCAGAAGATTTCGATTGCGAGTGCTTCAAGGGAAAGGTCTCGCGCAACGCACGTTTCATTTGTGCTATCGGATAGCGATGGTTTGCCTATTCGGCGCATACCAATAGGAGACGTACTGAGGCGCGCCGAAGAAAATCAAACACACAAGGCTCTACCTCTAAGCAATGTCCAAGCCAAGCAGCGCGAGGGATTCTTTGCCAAGCATGAACGGGAACAATATGAAGCGGCAGTTTTTCATGCGCAAATCAATGGGCTCATGGGACCTGCAAATATCCCATCGCAATCACAAAGCCGCACGGAACCCGGCCTTTCTGGCGATTATGTTATCAGAGACGACAAGGGAAATTTCATCGCTCAAGTTGATAGTTGGTCGCTGGCAGGCGCCCAGCGAATCAGAAAAGAGCAAATCAAGATCCGTGACGTGATTGCAGCAGGCAGGCACGAAAAAACCATCCAAATACTCAGGCGAACACTTGGAGGCAAGCTCACTTTTCATAGCGGCTTTGGTGCGGGTGATGCACTTGCGTCCGAATGGAATACCATAATCATTATGTCTCCGCCCTTTGAGGAGGTAGACATGAAAGATATTGCGGAAGTTTCTATTATTGACACTCAAAATGAAAAGGACATGGCAGAGGCGATCGCCACTTCAGCCATGGCGGGAGCCGCCCTAGGCTTATTAACGGGAGGGCTTGGGCTCATAGGTGCTGGCGCTGGCCTTCTCGCAGGCGGCAATAACAGTAGGTCTCTGGCTCGAATCGTGCTTACCGATGGCCGACAGGCGCTCTTGACCGCTCCAGCGAAAACATGCGCCAAAATGCTTGCATCCTCACTTTCCTCAAAAGAGGAAATTGCACTTAAGAAGCCATTAAGAGCACCAAAGCCACCACCACCACCACCACCACCGCCTTCTTCGCTTCCGTGATCGAATTTACAAGTATTAATTAAGCCAGTACCACCTGCGGCGATTCTGCCCCCACTACCCTCGCCACCGCCTCCTCCAGCCCAGCCTCATCCGTCCACTTGCCGTAGTAACGGTGATGTGTGACAGGGTTATGGCCCATCAGAGCCGCCAGATCCCGCACCGGGATGGACCGTTCGTAGGCCTTGTGCCCGCGCCAGGCGTAGCCATGCCGCAGGCTGTAAGGGGTGAGACCAGGTGTCGCCGCGGCCATGGACTGCCAGAAGGGGAAGCGGTTCAGAAGCTGGCGGAAGGCATCACCGACACCCTTGTGAGAGCCCGCCGTCATCTGCGTGCGGATCGCCGCGGGCAACTTCACCAAGCCCGAATCCAGCAAGGCCACAGCCCTGGCTCCTTCACCTTCACGGCCGGGCAGGTCGAGGGGCAGCACCCGCCGGTCTGGCTTCGCAAGCTTGAGGGTGCGGATGTTGCGCTTCACGCTGCCCACATACAGGCGACCCTCTTCGACCCTGAGAACGCCAAGCTCTGCTGGCCGCAGGCCGAACAGGCCCACCAGCGACACAGCGAGGCGCAAGTCATCCCTTCCCGCGTTCTCTAGGGCATCGATCAGCGCTGCCAACTGCTCCGGCTTGATGGGTGTGGAGTCTTCACGCTGGCAGTCCGATTGGCCGATCAGTTCTTCGATCAGTTCGGCCGGTGGGGGCATCCAGCGATCTGGCGCCCCGGCCCGGGTGACGGCGAACCGAAGCAGGGAGGCTACGTCGAGAAGCTGGCGTCTTCTCCCTACGCCACCAGCCGGGCAGGCGTCGAAGTGTTGCGCCGCATAGGCCCGCATCAGCGATCGGCCGTCCCGCGGCCGTGGTGTGGCGTGGAGCACCTGAAGAGTGCGGTTCATGCGTGTGCGCAGGTCCCGCAGCGTCGTCTTCCTGCGACCCTCGCGCGAGGCCATGAACATCTCCACCACCGCCGCCCAGTCGAGCCGGCCTGAGTCAGCCGTGGGCGCGGAGTAGATCAGGGCATAGGCCTCCTTCAGTCCCAGGCCCTGGGCCTCCATCCGCTGGCGGATCTCGCTCAGCGTCTGGATCACATCGGACTGGCAGGACGCATCCCACGGGAGGTTGAGGCTCACCGAAGAGCGGCTCCCATCCTCTAGACGCCGGGTGAGCTGCACCTTGCCCCGGTGGCCACGGATCGACCAGCCGAACCCGTGGGACGTCTTGATGACTTCCCGCAGGGTTGCATCCCACGTCTTCTTCCGGGGTGCCGGCATCGCCGTCTCCTGCCCTGCGCCGGGGCCTGCAGGGCCGGAACCATCATCCCTCAGTGGGCGCAGAAATGGGCGCAGAATTGGCAGGACAAGGGGTGCCATGTCCCACCAGACCGGAGGGCTAGGGCCTAAAAACCCTTGTGGTAACTGGATTCTCTCCGTCGCCGTCCGCAATGGGCTCTGCTGGTTCTCCCTGCCTTGCAAGCAGGATGTCGCTGGTTCGAACCCGGCATCGCGCATCCCCCACGGTGCTGGGTGATTGTTCTCAGCTCCTGAAGATGGTCTCGCTCGCTACGGCCTGAGGGCGCCCTGGCTCCCTATCGATGGGAGAGATCCGTGCCGTATGGCTCTCCGATCGTCCAGACTTCTCTTTGTCATGACCTCCACCGCCCTGCCCACCCGGGATCCGTCCATCGAACGCAGCCCGATGGACCCGGTCCGGGCCTTCGCCGCCGTGGCCCTGGCCGCCGTCTCCTGGGACGGCATCCTCACGCCGGCCGGCTCGCGGGCCCTGCGCCATGCCCTCGACTACCGCGATCCCTACCGCGGCTTCGGTGACGCTGAGATGGTGAGGCTGCTCGACGCCCTGCTGGCCGAACTGCGCAGCCACGGGGCCCAGCACATGATGCTCGACGCCGCCGCCGCCCTCAGCGCCCCGCAGCGCCACACCGCCTACGCGGTGGCCGCGGAGATCATGCGCTCCGATGGTCCGCTCGAAGACGACGAGCGCAACATCCTCGCCAGCCTGGCCTGTGCCCTGGAACTGCCGGAGGAGGAAACCCTGCGGGTGGGCCAGGTGATGGACGTGCTCCACGCCAGCCTGCTGGATCCGGCCTGAGCTCACGCGGGCAGGCGGGGCTCAGTCAGGCTGGGGGCCCTGAACCCCAGTCGCCGATGCCCGTCGAGGTCGCCCTGGCCGTGTTGGTGCGGGAGGGATGCTGGCTGCTCCAGCTCCGGGACGACATCGAGGGCATCGCCCACCCCGGCACGTGGGGTCTGTTCGGAGGTCACCTGGATCCCGGCGAGACGCCGGAGCGGGCCCTGCGGCGGGAACTGCAGGAGGAGATCGGCTGGCGGGCGGGTGAGCTCAGCTACCGGCTCGACGACCGCGACGCCCACCGCATCCTGCATGTCTTCCACGGACCGCTGACGGTTCCCCTCGATCAACTGCGGCTGCAGGAGGGCCAGGACATGGTGCTGGCCACTCCGGGGGAGCTGTTGAGTGGCCGGGTCTGGAGCCCCCGGCTTGGGGAGTTCCGGCCGCTGGCCCCTTCGCTGCAGCTGGTGGTGCGATCAGTTGGCTGAATCCATCGCGGGGTCGTAGGCCAGCGCGCCAAGGTCGCGCTGGCGTTTGACGCGGTACATCGCCACATCGGCACGGCGCACCAGTTCATGCGGCGACAGGCGCGGGTCATCGCACAGGGCGATGCCCACGCTCATCGAGGGGTGCAGGACGACACCGTTGTGGTCGATCGCCTCGCCCAGCAGGCTCTGGAGCCGCCGCACCATCTGCAGCGCCGAGGCCTCGCTGTGGATGCCCTCGCAGACGATCACGAACTCATCGCCGCCCAGACGCACCACGGTGTCCTCGGGCCGCAGGGCCGCCCTCAGCCGCTGGCCGATGGTCAGCAGCAGGGCATCGCCGATGTCATGGCCATGGGTGTCATTCACCTGCTTGAAATGGTTGAGATCGCAGAACATCACCGCCAGCTGTCCCTCCTGCCGCTTCAGGCGCCCCAGGGCCAGGGCGATGCGATCACCGAGGGCGCGGCGGTTGGGCAGACCGGTGACCGCGTCGAGCAGGGCCTGCTCCTTGAGCTCCCGCTCATTGAGGTGACGTGCCGTGACATCCCGCTGCACGGCCACCCAGTGGGTGGTCCAGCCGTTGTCATCCTGCAGCGGCGTCACGGCGATCTCACTCCAGAAGGTGCTGCCGTCCCTGCGGTAATTCAGCAGCTCCAGGCAGAAGCTGTCCCACTGCTGCAGGTGCCGGCGGAACTGGCTCCGCATCTGGGGATCCGTGTCGGGCCCCTGCAGCAGCCGCGGGCTGCGCCCCAGCACCTCGTGCAACTGGTAGCCCGTGTGCTGCAGGGTGGCGGCGTTGGCATAGAGGATCACCGGCCCGGGGCTGTCGATGGGCTCGGCGGTGGTCACCACCACCACGTCGCGAACGGCATGCAGCAGGTTCTCGAACAGCTCCAGCCGCTTTCCCACCTCGCTCAACTCCCCGGCCCCGGCCAGCAGGCCGACCCCCACGCCATCGTCGGTGCGGAACAGCCGCAACGACCGCTTCCCCTCCCGCCAGGGCAGCACCAGATCCAACGGTCCCTCCCGATCGAGGCGGGCCCCATGCCGATCGATCGCCGCTGCCAGCTCCGGCCACACCGCCGCCACGGGGCGGCCCGGGAAGACCTCGGCTCCCTCGCCCAGGTGCCGATGCGCGTCGGGATCCAGATGGACCACCAGGCCGGAGGCCAGCACCAGCATCAGGCCATCGCCCGGGAGCAGCAGGAAGGCTTCGGGGCGTGGGGTGCTCATCTGCTCAGGGTGAAGCGCTCAGGAGAGAGGCACTGAGGACCACGGACCTTGGTTTCGATTCAACCCCAACCCCCTCCTTTCCCCTCCGGGGGGTGACAAAGCTCCACAGACGTCGGTGAACGGTCCATGCCTGAGGGCTGTGGTGCGCTGCGGACGACCATGATGGCTGAGCCTGGAAGCCCCGTGCCTCCGATGGTCGTCACCCCCTCGGCTGATCCCGCCACGATCCTGGTGGTGGACGACAATCCGGACAACCTCGATCTGATGGCGGGCCTGCTGCAGGACCGTTATCGGGTGAAGGTGGCGATCAGTGGCGAGAAGGCTCTGCAGATCGCCTGCTCCGACAACCCCCCCGATCTGATCCTGCTCGACATCATGATGCCCGGTCTTTCCGGTTATCAGGTGTGTGAGCAGCTGAAGCAGGAGCGTGTCACCCAGGGGATCCCGATCATCTTCCTCACGGCCATGGCGGCCACGGAGGATGAAACCAGGGGACTGGAGCTCGGTGCGGTCGACTTCATCACCAAGCCCGTGAATCCGCCGATCGTGCTGGCGCGGGTGGCCGCCCAGCTTCAGCTCAAGGCCGCGGCCGATGTGCTGCGGGATCAGAACAGCTGGCTGGAGGCCGAGGTGCAGCGGCGCACCCGTGATCTGATCGCCATTCAGGACGTGACGATCCAGATGATGGCGGGCCTGGCGGAAACCCGCGACAGCGAAACCGGCAACCACATCCGCCGCACCCAGCACTACGTGAAGGCCCTGGCCCAGCAGCTGCGCTCCCACCCGCGATTCGGCAGCCAGCTCGACGACCGCACGATCGATCTGCTGTTCCGCTGCGCCCCCCTGCACGACATCGGCAAGGTGGGCATCCCCGATCGCATCCTGCTCAAGCCCGGCCGTTTCACACCGGAGGAGTTCGCGATCATGCAGACCCACACCACCCTGGGCCGCGACGCCATCGCCACGGCCGAGCGGCAGCTGGGGGTGGAGGTGGACTTCCTGCGCGTCGCCAAGGAGATCGCCTACAGCCACCAGGAGAAGTGGGATGGCAGCGGCTATCCCCAGGGCCTGGCCGGTGAGGCCATTCCCTTCTCGGCCCGGTTGATGGCCCTGGCCGATGTCTACGACTCCCTGATCAGCCCCCGCATCTACAAGGAAGCGATGGGCCACGAGGAGGCGGTGGCGATCATCGAGGCAGGGCGGGGCCGCCACTTCGATCCCGATGTCGTCGAGGCCTTCCGGGCCGTGGCCGGGGAGTTCCATGCCATCGCCGAGCGCTTCGGTGACAGTGACGCCGATCTGCAGCGCAAGGCTGACTCCCTGCGCATCATGACGGGAGACGCGCGGCCCTAGCACCTCCTGCCCATGCGGATCCGGGCTGCCCATACGCTGCTCACCGCGCTCTACCTGGCTCTGGCCTGTGGTGGTGCCCTGGCGTTCCGGGGGTTCGAGCGGGAGCGCAGCCGCGAGGCGGCCGCCTACCGCAGCCAGATCGAGGCCACCAGCCAGCTGGCCCGTTTCCTGGCCGGTTCCCGCCAGCTCACCGCCAGCGTGCAGGGGTTCGCGGCCACCGGCGATCCCCGCTACGCCGAGGCCTACTGGCGGGAGGTGGACGTGACCCGCAGCCGCGACCGGGCGGCCGGGGCCCTCGACGGCATGGACCTCACCGAGGAGGAGCGGGCCCTGATCGCTCGGGCCAGGGCCAGTTCCGATGCCCTGATCTCCGTGGAGACCCGGGTGATCGAGGCCGTGGAGGCCGGTGAGCGGGAGCGGGCCATCCAGCTGGTGTTCGGCCCCGCCTACCAGCGGGCGCTGCGGGAGATCCATGGCCCCGGGCTGCAGTTGCAGCGGCTTCTCGAACGCCGCCTCAATGAGGCGATCAGCGAGCAGCGTCGCCGTGCCGCGGCCTGGTGGGACCTCAGCCGGCTCCTGGTGCTGCTCGATCTGCTGCTGGTGGTGGGGGTGCTGCTGCTGCTCCATCCCCGCGTCGTCGGTGAGCCCCTACGGCGCCTCAACCAGCAGGTGCGGGCCCTGCTGGCGGGGGAGGCGCCGCCGCCCCTGGACCTGGGCCCGGCCGTCACCGAGATCCGGGAATTGGCGGCCTCGATGGAGGCCTACCAGCAGAAGGCCGCCCAGCTGGTGCGCGACCAGTGGGCCAAGGCCCAGCAGGTGCGCATCACCGCCGCCCTGCAGCGGCTGCATGAGCCCCAGGCCCTGGCGGACTGCTTCCTCAGGGAACTCGCTCCCCTGATCGGCGTCGCCTCGGCCACCTTCTATCTGCGCGAGAGCGGCCGCGAACGGCTGCGGCGGGTGGGCGCCTACGCCCTGGTCGATCCCGCGGACGCCCCCACCACGGTCGCCTTCGGCGATGGGCTGGTGGGCGAGTGCGCCCGCCAGGGCCGGCCCCTGGAACTCGAAGCACCCCCGCCCGATGCCCTGGTGATCGCCAGCGGCACCGGCCGCGCCCCCGCCGGTGCGCTGCTGGTGGTGCCGGTGCGCAGCGGCGAGGAGGTGCTGGCGGTGATTGAGCTGGCCAGCTTCCATCCGCCCGAGCCCCACCAGCGCAGCCTGCTCAACGACCTGCTGCCCCTGCTGGCCCTGGCCCTCGAGGCCCTCCCTGTCGCCGCCCCGCTGCCATGACACCCTTCACGGCCCTGTTGCGTTCCCTCGAGCGCCGTTCGCTCAAGACGAAGCTGGTGGCCGGGTTCGGGCTGGTGCTCACCGTGCCGATGGCCCTGGGCCTGGTGAGCCTGCGCAGCACCTTCCTGCTCAATCGCGACACCCAGAGCATCTATGCGGAGTACGTGCAGGGCTACGGCCATATCAGCCAGGCCAACCAGAGCCGCACCGCCATCGGCCGGCTGCTGCGTCAGATCGTGCTGGCTCCGTCGTCGAACCGCGCCGAGCGAAGGGCCGCCCTGGAGCGGGAGATGCTGCGGCTGGGCGAGCAACTGGTGAATGCGCGGCGCCATCTGACCCGCCCGGAACTGGCAGCGGAGCTCAGGGAAGTGGAGCGTCTGGCCGGCCGCTATCGGCTGCTGGTGCGTCGCACGCTCACCCTGGCCGATCGGCAGCCCGAGGCCCGCAATCCGGCCGCCGTGGATTCCCTCGCCGATGACGACTTCGACACCATCACCGATGCCCTCGACGGTGGTTTCCACAGGATCCTGGAGCTCAGCGAAGCGACCGCCGGGACGGCGTCGGCCAACGCCACCCGGCTCTACGACCAGACCCAGCGCCTGATCTTCGGCCTGGTGGCGGGCGGTCTGGGCCTGGGGGCACTGGCCACCTTCCTGATCGCCCGATCGATCAGCGGCCCGGAGGATCGGCTGCAGCGGGCGGTGGAGGGGCTGGCCGCCGGCGATCTCGATCTCCAGCTCCCCGGCCGCGACTTCCCCAACGAGATCGGGGCCCTCACCCGGGCCGTGGAGGTGCTGCGCCGCGGCGCCCGGCAGATGGAGACCCAGCGCTGGCTCAAGACCCACCAGGTGGCAATCGCCGCCCAGCTCCAGGGCTGCGACAGCTTCACCGATCTGGCCCGGGGCTTCTTGGCCGCCGTGGCGCCGATCCTCGGCGTCGCCCATGGCGTCTTCTACATCTACGACGAGGAGAAGCAGCAGCTGCGCCTCCTGCACGGCTATGCCCTGCGCGAGCGCAAGCAGATCCATCCCACCCTGCGGCTCGGGGAGGGGCTCGTGGGTCAGTGCGCCCTGGAGCGGCAGCCGATCCTGCTCACCCAGCCGCCTGCCGACTACGTGCGCATCGGCTCCAGCCTGGGCGAGACGCTGCCGGCCGTGCTGGCCCTGTACCCGGTGCTGCGCAACGAGCGCTTGCTGGCGGTGGTGGAGCTGGCCGCCTGCCGGCCGATCGTGGACCGGGAGCAGGACCTGCTCGACGAGGTGCTGCCCACGCTGGCGACGAACCTGGAGATTCTCGAGCGCAGTTCCCGCACGGCCCGGCTGCTGGAGCGCTCCAAGGAGCAGGCCAGCGAGCTGGAGCGCCAGCAGAGCGCCCTCCGGGCCACCGAGGCCTGGTACCGGGTGATCATCGAGTCGGCCCCCGACGGCATCCTCGTGCTGGACGGCCGGGGACAGGTGAGTCTGGCCAATTCCCAGGCCGAGGCCATGTTCGGCACCGGCCCGGCGGGCCTGGAGCAGCAGCCGCTGGATCAGCTCGTGGCTCCGGACCAGCGCCCGATCCTGAATCGTCTGCTGGAGAAGGTGGGCCAGGCGCCGGTGGCGGAGCCCGACCAGGTGGTGAGCACCGAGCTGATCGGCCGGCGTCCCGAGGGCGCCACGTTCCCGTTCGAGATCGGCCTGTCGCGCCTGCCCGACCTGGGGGGGCGCGGTGCCAGCCTCTGCGCCGCTCTGCGGGACATCAGCCAGCGCCGCCTGCAGGAGCAGGCGATCCAGGAGCTGGTGGATCAGCAGGAGGCGATCTTCCAGAGCGCTCCCAACGGCATCCTGCACTCCGCGGCCGGAACCATCGTCCGCGCCAACCAGCGCGTCGCCGAGTCCCTGGGCTATGCCCCCATGGAACTGATCGGCCGGCCGCTGGCTCTGCTGCATGCATCCGCCGACGACCTGGCGGCGTTCCAGGCGGCCATGCTCCCCCCGCTGCAGCGCGGCGAGATCGCCGCCACGGAATGGGTGTTCCGGCGCAAGGACGGCAGCCCGTTCCAGGCCTCGGTGTCGGCCCGGGCCCTCAAGGGCGAGGGGGAGGAGCTCACGGCCGTGTGGATCTTCGAGGACATCGCCGAGCGCAAGGCCGCCGAGGAGAAGGTGAACGCCTACTTCAACAGCTCCAACGACGGCCTGCTGGTGCTCGATCCCGAGCGGGGCTGGGAACATGCCAACGGCCGGGCTCTGGAGCTGTTCGGCTGCACCTCGATGGAGGAGCTGCTCGCTGCCGGGCCCGGGGATCTGTCGCCGGAGCTCCAGGAGAACGGCCGCCCGTCCCGCGAGCTGGCGCAGGAGATCATCCGCACCACCCTGCAGCGGCAGGAGACCAACCGCTTCGAGTGGATCCATTGCCGCTGCGACGGCACCCCCTTCCCCTGCGAGATCACCCTGGTGCCGATCACGCTGGCGGGCCGGCCGGTGCTGATGACCACCATCCGCGACATCTCGGAGCGCAAGCAGGCCGAGCGGGAACTGCGCCGGGCGATGGCGATGGCGGAGGAGGCCACCCAGGCCAAGAGCGACTTCCTGGCCAACATGAGCCACGAGATCCGCACGCCGATGAACGCGATCATCGGCATGACCCACCTCGCCATGCAGACCGACCTCAACGCCAAGCAGCACAACTATGTGGCGAAGGTGCAGCGGGCGGCCGAGAGCCTGCTCGGGATCATCAACGACATCCTCGACTTCTCGAAGATCGAGGCGGGCAAGCTGACGCTGGAAACCATCGACTTCCGGCTTGAGGACGTGCTCGACCATTTGGCCAGCCTGGTGGGGATGAAGGCGGCCGACAAGGGCATCGAACTGCTGTTCAGTGAGCCGCCGGATGTGCCCGTGGCCCTGCGGGGCGATCCGCTGCGGCTCGGCCAGGTGCTGATCAACCTGGGCAACAACGCCGTGAAGTTCACCGACCACGGCGAGATCATCGTGGCCATTGCGGTGGTGAGCCAGAGCGCCGCCGAGGTGGAGCTCCACTTCCAGGTGAAGGATTCCGGTATCGGCATGACCGAGGAGCAGTGCGCCCGCCTGTTCCAGTCGTTCAGCCAGGCCGATTCCTCTGTCACCCGCCGCTACGGCGGCACGGGGCTCGGCCTGGCGATCTCCCGCAGCCTGGTGGAGCTGATGGGGGGACGGATCTGGGTGGAGAGCAGCCCCGGCCAGGGCTCCACCTTCCATTTCACGGTGCGGCTGGGGCTGCAGGAGAACCCGCTGCCGCGGCGCATGGTGCGGGCCGAGGAGCTTCAGGGGCTGAGGGTGCTGGTGGCCGATGACAACGCCGCGGCCCGCGAGATTCTCGGGTCGATGTGCACCAGCTTCGGGCTCACGGTGGAGCTGGCCTGGGACGGCCAGCAGGCGGTGCGGATGGTGAGTGAGGCCGATGGGCGGGGCCAGCCCTACGACCTGCTGCTGATCGACTGGAAGATGCCCGTGCTCGATGGCGTCGACAGTTCCCTGGCGATCGAGCAGGCGCCCCTCTCGCGCCTGCCCCGCATCATCCTGATCACCGCCTTCGGCCGTGACGATGCCATCGAACTCGCCGATCAGCGTGGGGCGCTGTTCAGCGCCGTGCTCACCAAGCCCACCACCCCTTCCTCGCTGCTGGAGGCGATCGGCGAAGCCCTCGACGTCGGCCGCCTTGAAGAGCCCGCTGCGGTGTCCCCGGGTGCGGATGCCGCCGCGGCGACCGAGTCCCTGAGGGGGGGCCGCCTGCTGCTGGTGGAGGACAACGCGATGAACCAGGAGCTGGCCATGGAGCTGCTGCGCAACGCCGGCATCGAGGTGGTGCTGGCCCAGCACGGCCGGGAGGCCCTCGACATCCTGGGCCGCGACACGGACTTCGACGGTGTGCTGATGGACTGCCAGATGCCGGTGATGGACGGCTACACCGCCACCCGGGAGATCCGCGCCAAGCCCGCGCTGGCCCATCTGCCGGTGATCGCCCTCACCGCCAACGCCATGGCGGGTGATCGCGAGAAGGTGCTGGCGGCCGGCATGGTCGACCACATCGCCAAGCCCCTCGACGTGGCCGCGATGTTCGCCACCATCGCCCGCTGGGTGCACCCCGCCCCGGGTCGGCGGGCGGCAGCCAGCCCCGCGTCCACTCCCTTCCCCGCCCTGCCCGGCATCGATGTGCGGCTTGGGCTGGCGGTCACCAACCAGGATCCGGCGCTCTACCGCCGGTTGCTGGCGAAGTTCCGCAGCGGCTACGCCGACTTCGCCGCGGCGTTCCGGGCCGCCCGCCAGTCCGAGGATCAAGGCGCCGCCCAGCGGCTGGCCCACACCCTCAAGGGCAGCGCCGGCACGATCGGTGCCGCCGCCGTGCGCCAGGCCGCCGAGCGGCTGGAGCAGGCCTTGCGGCAGCCCGAGCCCCCCGGCGAGGCGGAGCTCAAGAGCCTGGTGGCAGCGGTGGAGAGCAGCCTCGCTCCCGTGCTGGCGGGGCTGGAGCGGGGTCTGCCGCCCGAGCCTCCCGGCGATGGCCCGGCGGCGCCGGGGGCCGAGCCTCCCTCCCCCGAGCTGATGGCCCAGCTCGATCCGCTGCGGGCCCTGCTGCGCGACAGCGACGGCCGGGCCAACGAGGCGCTGGCGGATCTGGCCGTGCGGGTGTCAGGCAGCTCCTGGGGGCCGGCGATCGAACGGGCGCGGCAGGCGGCCTCCCGCTTCGACTACGACGCCGCCCTGGTGGCGCTGGAGGAGCTGGTGCTTCCCGCCTGAGGCGGTGGTGCCCCGTCCACCACCACCTGATTGCGGCCCTGATCCTTGGCCCGGTAGAGGGCGTGATCGACCCGTCGGAACAGCGTGTCGAGGTCGTCGTCGGGCTCAAGCTGGGCGACGCCCACGCTGATGGTCACCGCACCCACCCCCGGCAACGCCATGGTGGGGATCAGGCCCCGGATCCGTTCGGCAAGGGCCCCGGCGGCCCTGGCGGACGTGTGGGGGAGCACGGCCACGAACTCCTCGCCCCCCCAGCGGGCCAGCAGATCGCTCTCGCGCATCTGCCCCACCAGCCTCTGGCTGATCTCCACAAGCACGCGGTCGCCCACCTGATGGCCATGGCGGTATTGATCGCCTTGAAGTGGTCGATGTCGAGCAGCAGCAGCGACAGGGGCTGGCCGTGGCGGTGGGCGCGCTTGATCTCCTCCTCCAGACGCTGCTCGAAATGGAGACGATTCCAGGTGCCCGTCAGGGCATCGGTGACCACCCCATCCCAGGCGGGCAGGCCGTCCGGACGCAGGCGCGGCTCCGCCTCGATCCGCACCCAGCGGGTCTTGCCCCGCACCACGAGGCGACCCTGCCAGCTGAACGCCCCGCCGCCCGGGAAGATCCCACGCACCACCTCCCGGAAGGCCGGCGCGTCGTCGGGATGGACGCAGCGGCTGGGCAGCAGCGGATCGGCGGCCACCGCGGCCCGTTCCAGGCCCAGCATCGCCAGCAGAGGGCGGCTGAGGAAGTCGAAGTGGGGGAGGCCATCGGCCTGCCGGTGCAGCTCCTCCGCCTCCGCCAGCCTGCGGTAGCCGCGCACCGTTTCGGTCACGTCCACCACCTGGCCGATCAGGGTGCGCACCCCTCCGTGCTGCTCGTGGTGAATGGTGCTCACCGAAAGGTCGCCCCAGACCACCGTTCCGTCGGGCCGGAGGAAGCGCTTGCGCAGCCGGTAGCTGGGGCTGTGGCCGGCCAGCAGCTCCGCCAGCAGCTTCTGTTCCGTCTCCCGGTCGTGGGGATGGGTGAGGACCGGCCCGCCGCTTGTATGCAGCTCGTCGGCGCTGCGCCCCAGGAACTCCTCCAGGGCCGGATTCACCACCAGGAATCGGCCGTCGGCGGGGTCGGCCAGGTCCATGCCGATGGCACTGTTCTGCATCGCCAGGGCCAGCAGATCCTCCGTGCTTCCCGGGCTCCCGGTCTCCCCGGTCTCGTGGAGGGGGTCGTCCCGCCGGGCGGGAGGCGGTGGGGGCATGGGAGGCAGCCTTCCGGGGACAGCCACGGATTGCGTCCATCCTGGTGCCCGCGTACCGGCCGGGGGCGGATGCGCGGATTGTCTGCGGGGTTCCGCTCGCTGATCCGCCAGAGTGCGGCGCAGGCGGGGAGCCGGGTGTGATCGGAACAGGGCGGAGGCCGCGGCGCCGGGGGGGCGCTTTCGGAGGGCTGCTGCTGGCCGGGGCCGGGGCTGCCCATGTGCTGGCGGTTTCCGCGGGGGCGTCGCCGGACGCGTCCCCTGCCGCGGCGGCACGACCCTCCAGCTACGCCCTCGCCCAGCGGCTGCCCTTCAACCGCCCGGGGTCCTTCCCCCTCGACCGCCGGCCCGATCCGGCCCTCTATCGCCCCCGTGCGGCCTGGCAGGGGCGGCTGATCCTGCCCACGGCGGCGGAAAGCCTGGCCGTCGCGGGCGACTGGGTGTGGATCGAAGTGGAGCTGGCCCCGCCCGCCCATGGCGCCTTGGTGGGTCGGCGGCTGCGGCTCACCTGGCAGGAGCGTCCCGAGCTCCAGCGGCTGGTGGCGCTGGTGACCACCGACATCCACTTCACGCCGGCGGCCCGGCGGGCGATCGCCGCCGGCAACGTGCTGCCGGAGCGGCTCGATGGCCGCCGACGGGTCGGCCCGCTCCAGTCCCTCGCCGGCGCCCGCCCCCACGACGACGTGATCGTGCGCCTCGAGGGAGCGGTGGAGGTGGGGCGAAGCGGCGAGGCGACCCCGGAGCTGCGGGTGGACCATCCGCCGATCCAGACCACTGGGCGCTACGAGGCCCTGGTGCAGGTGCTGGGGCCGGATCCGGCCGCCGGGGCGGATCGCTTCCGGGTGCGCCACTGGAACCGCTCCAGCCGCCGCTTCGACGGACCGATCGCGAGCGTGCGCATCCCCCGCCAGCCCCGCGACGCCCATGGCCGCCGCATGTCCACGCCCGATGGCCTGGCCGAAAGCCCGGCCAACGCCGAGGGCTGGTACGTGCAGGGCGCTCCCGATGCCCAGGGGATCTTCACCGTGCAGTCGCTCGAGCCCCGGGCGCTGATGCGGCCGCAGGCGCAGCGGGTGCTGCGCGACGACGAAGGCATGCCGTGGATCCGGCACGGCAACTGGGCGGACACCGAGCGGCAGAAGGGCCGGATGAGCACGGTGGCGGTGGCGCCGCGTCCCTGGCGCATCGGCGACCGGGCGCTGCTGTTGCACGCCTTCGGCGGCATCGGCGGCGAACGCGCCGAGCCCTCCCCGGGCTTCACCGTGACCGGCCACTTCGCCTTCGGCGAGGCGCGGGTGGTGGCCGATCCCTTCAGCGGCGAGCCCCGCTTCGAGCTGCGCTTCCACCAGATCTACGCCCACAATCCCAACGCGATCGTGGCCGGCAGCCAGGACTGGAGCGCCTTCGCCGGCGACCTGCAGCGGGGCTGGCTGGCCAGCCGCCCCCTGTCGAACGTGCTCGTGCAGCTGCCGGCCCTGGAGGGTCCGCCCGGCAGCGACGGCAGCCTGTCGCTGCCGGAGGTTCTGGCGCTGCAGGCCGAGGTGCTGATGGCCCGCTACCGCAGCGGCGACGGCACGGGCCTGGCCAGCGTGACGCCCGCCACCTCCTGCGTGCAGGATTCCAGCCAGGCCCTGTTCCTGGCGATCCAGCAGCTGCGCAACCGGCTGGCGGCCGACCCTGCCACGGCGGAGCGCGCGGCGCCGCTGGCCGCCGTGGGCCGCTCCCTCGACGACCTGCTCACACCCTTCGGCCTGGTGCGGCCGGACTGGCGGGCCAATGCCGCCCTGCTGGATGCGGCCGTGCGGGGGGCGCCGCCGCCCCAGCCGTTCCAGGCGGGTCGGAGCCTCGGCGACGTCCTGCTCAGCTGGCGCTCGATGCTGCCCCGCCGGGCCCACGACGATGTCGCCGCGGTGCTCCTGCGCCACGGGGCCGGGCTGTGGTTCCTGCGCACCAACCAGATCCCGGGGGGCGATCCCGAGATCGAACCACTGGCGCCCACCGTGCTGCTGGGCCGGCTGGGAGCGGTGGCCTCCGTGCTTCAGGCGGTGGCCGACGTGCTGGTGCCGCCCCTGCCCTGGCGGGGGAGAGGGGGGTGAGCGCGGTTCACAATGGAGGATGGTTCGGATCGCTCCCGAGGATGCAGCTCCCCCCGCGGCCGCCCGCTTCCCCCTCCCGTCCCGCGGCCCGCAGCGGCGGCGTCACGCTGGGGGGGCTCGTGTTCCGCACCTTCCGGCTGCTGCTGATCCTCACGGGCGTGATCATGACGATGGCCATGGGCATGACTGCCCTGCAGGCCGTGCGTGAAAGCTCCCCCACGCCCGCCTCCCGTGGTCGCTGACGGCGAGCGGCGGCGGCTGGCCTTCCGGCGTCGCCTGGCCGATGGCCCCCGCCAGCGCTGGGCCTGGGCCGTGGGCTCCGGCCTGCCGGTGGTGGGCCTGCCGGTGCTGCTGGTGCACGCGGTCACCCGGCGCACGGGCGTGCCCCTGCTCTACGGCCTCGGCGCCCTGGCCTCGGTGGGCTTCGCCCTGCTCACGGTGGTGGGGGCGCCCCAGGATCCCTCCTCCCGCAGCTGGTCGCCGCGCAGCGGCATCGCCCTGCTGGCGGTGCTGGCTGCCACCGGCTCCTTCGCCCTCGGCCACAAGCTCGGCCAGGATCGGGCCGCCCGCGATGCCGAGAGCTGGTTCCGCCTCGATCTCTGAGTCCTAGGGCGGCGGTGCGGGGGCGTCCGGCGCAGGGGGCAGGTCCACCTGGTACAGCACCTGCTGGGGGAAGGGGATCTCGATGGCGTGGTCGCGGAAGGCCTGCCACACCGCCACCTGCACCTCGCTGCAGACCGAGAGGTTGGCCATCGGATCGGCGATCCAGAAGCGCAGGGCGTACTGAATGGCGGAATCGCCGTAACTGAGCAGGACGCCCTGCGGTGCCGGGGCGGGCAGCACCCGGGGGCAGGTTGCGGCGGTGGCCTCGAGCAGGGCGATCACCGCGGCCGGATCGTGCCGGTAGGCGGCCCCCACCACCACCTGGCTGCGGCGCAGCCGGTCGGTGCCGGTGTAGGTGGTGGTGGCGGCGGTGAAGAAGGTTTGGTTGGGCACCACCAGTTCGGCATTGTCGCGATCGCGCCAGAGCACGGCCGCCCGCAGGCCGAGGCTGCGCACCTCGCAGGGATCGCCATCCACGAACAGCACCTCGCCGGGGCGCACCGATCCCTCGAACAGCAGCCAGAGGCCACTGACGAAGTTGGAGAACACCTCCTTGATGCCGAAGCCCAGGCCCACCGACAGCCCACCGGCGACGGCCAGCAGGGCCGTGCCGTTGACGCCGATGTGGTTGAGGGCCCACATCAGCCCCAGTCCCACCGCCAGGTAGCGGAGCATCAGCGCCAGGGCCCGGCGGCTGCCGTCGCTGAAGTGCAGAAACCGCTGGGCCAGCCAGGCGATCCCCTGGGCCGGCGGGCCCGTGCCCATGGCCATCAGGTAAACGGTCATCACCGCCACGAGCAGCTGGCCCAGGGAGATCCGGGTGCCAAGCCAGCTGCCCAGCGGCACCACGGCCAGGTCCTGCAGGCTGTCGAAGCGATCGATCAGGGCCAGGCCCACCACCACCAGGTAGACCGGCCGCAGCAGCCGGCTGTCGAGCAGCTGGAGAGACCGTGGCTCGATCACCCGGGCCAGGGCCCGGTGCAGCAGTTCAAGGCCGCTCCAGCCCGCCAGGGCCCAGCCGAGGAAGGCCACCAGGCCCCAGGGGCGCCCGCCGAGAGCCAGCAGGCAGGACAGGGCGGCCAGGATCATCAGGCTGAGGGGCCGCAGCAGGGCCTGGCGCCGGTTGGGCGGCGCGTGGCGGCGGAGCTGGATCTCGGCGGTGACCACCAGCGCCACCAGACCCAGCTGGAGCAGTACGGAGGGGCGCAGCAGGTAGCCCCCCCAGCCGGCTATCTCGGGCAGCAGGATCTCCAGTCCGTTCATCGGCCCCCCCGGCGGCCGAGCGACCGCGCCAGCGTTTCCGCGGCCTCCCGCGCATCCATTTCTCCGTAGAGATAGCGGGTGAGCAGGCCGCGGAAGCGATCGCTGGCGTAGGCGTCGGTGTGGCGCAACGGCAGGCTGTCCTGGGTGGCATCGCCCTGCGCCCGCGCCGCCACCAGGGTGTCGAGGACGTGGGAGCTGCCCACCGGGGGCCGCAGATTGCGGTTCACCGGCAGGCTGTCGAGAGACCGCAGGGTGATGGTGCGCTGCACGAGCGGATTGATGCTGAAGCGTGCGAGGGATTCGGCCACCTGAGCCTGGCTTGTGGTGGAGTTGATCCCGAAGGCCAGCAGTCGCTCGCGATTGATCGGGCTGGCCGGACCGCCCGGGCCGGAGGGCAGCAGCGCCACGCCCAGGTGGCGACCAAGCCGCAGCCGCAGGCGGCCGAGGTGGGTGCTGCGGCAGCTGATCCAGTCGAGCCGGCCACTGACCAGCCCCTTGAGCAGATCCTCCTGGTTGCTCAGGAAATGGATGCCCTGCTGCAGATGGGCGTTGCCCAGCCACTCCAGCCAGGCCCTCAGCCGGGCCCTGTCGGCGGAGGTTTCGGGTTCACCGGCGCTGAGCCGCTTCACCGTGTCGAGGGCGCCGAGGGGACCCAGGGTCCAGGCGAGGTTGATGGCATCGATCGGCAGTCCCACCTGCATGCGGCCGCCGTCGCGGGCCAGCAGGGCCTCCAGGGTGGCAGGCGGCACCGGCACGCGGCGGCGGTCGTAGCAGGCCACCTGGGGCTGGATCAGCAGCGGCAGGCCGATCAGCTGGCCGTCCGGCAGCCGCACCCGCTCGAGGGAGCCACGGTCGAGCTGATCCGTCATCTCGGCCGACAGGCGGATCGGCCGGACCACCCCCATCTGCGCAAGGGTGAGGGCGGTGCTGGTGTTCACCATCAGCAGATCAGGTGCCAGGCCGTCCCGGCTGCGCCGCTCCATCTCCCGGGCCAGCCTGTCCTCCTGGAAGGGTTGCACTTCCACGCGCACGCGCGGATGGAGGTTCCGATAGCTGTGGATCAGATCCCCCACCCGCCGGTTCAGTTCCTCCAGCAGGGCTGCGTCGATGGTGACGTCGTTGTTGACGCCCACGGCCATGACGATCGAGCCGCGCAGGTTGGCGTCCGCCCCGGCGCCGTCGGGGCCGGGGGCCGGGCGGCAGCCGGCGAGCGGCAGGGCCATCAGCAGGGCCAGGAGCCCTGCCCGCTGCCCCACCCCCGCCCGAGCGGTGCTCACCGCCACCGGGCGGAGCCAGGAGCAGGGCGCATCGGGTGATCGGCGCAGCCGGGGGCCATCGGGGCTCAGCCCTCCGGGTAGAGCAGCTCGGCCAGCTCCTCGCTGTCCACGTCGTAGACGCGGGCCAGGGTGGTCTCGATCGCGCTGGTCACCACATCGGGCAGGAAGCGCATGGCGTTGAGGGCGTCGTCGGCGATCTCCTCGGTGAGCAGCTTGTCGCCGCCCAGCTTCTCGTCGTTGATCACGGCCATCACCCAGCTCTGGTAGGCGTAGACCAGATCGGCGAACTCGAGCTCCGGGTCGTTCAGATCCAGGGCCATCGGGTCTCTCCCCCACGTGTCCTCTGCAGTTTGCCCGTTGCCGCTCCCCCTGCCCGCCGCCGGTGAGGATGGAGGGATGAACACCCCGCCCACCCCAGTGCCGCCGGCACCGTCGGCTGAGGCCCTGCAGGCCACCCTGTTCGACTTCGCGATCGCCGAACTGGTGCGCCAGCACCGCGAGAGCTTCTCGCCCCTCTGGACGGTGGAGAGCTGGGCCAAGCTGCTGATCTGGCTGGCGCTGAACTGCGGCTGCTCCGGTGATCCCGCCGCGCTCGAGGCCTTCGCCGCGGCCCTGGGGCCGGTGCTCACCGGCCGGCTGCGGCGCACGTTCTTCGAGCGGGAGCTGGCGGATCTCGACCTGCAGGTGATGGCCGATCCGGCCGAACGGCAGGTGCTGGTGCTGCCCCTGGGTCCGGCCGCCGGCGCCCTTGCTCCGGAGCGGGTGGGGGCGGCCCTGGAGCGGGTGGGCCTGCTGCCGCGGGTGGTGGCCGACCGCTCCCGCTGGCAGGCCCTCGAGGCCATCACCGCCGTGCCCTGGCAGGCGCTAAGAGTTCGCTGAAAAACCCGGCCACCTCTGCGAAAATGGGACAACTGCTCACCTGAGATGCG